>CAJUHZ010000004.1 GCA_910585945.1 uncultured Bilophila sp. | reverse complement strand
GCACATTTCGCCGTTGCCGGAGCACATCGTGCGCGGCTGGCAGAACCGCGCCGCCTTGCCCGACGCCTCGGAGTATTTGGAACACTCTCCTTTCTGTACAGAAATTTGTCATATTTCGTGCCGCAAACGAAAAAGCCCCGCCGGAGCGGGGCAGGGAAAACGTCATGAAGCGACGCCTAAAATCCGAGCCAACCGAAGCCCTTGGCCATGACCACGGCCAGGGTTCCAAAACCGGCAAACATAAAGGAGCCAAGGGCGGCCCCAATACCCAGTTGCCGCTTCAGCAGCCGCATCTCCATGGATTTCATCTCAAGGCGCACGTCCTGAATTTCCTGCTTGAGTTCAAGGCGTACATCCTGAATTTCCGTGCATACGTCTTGGATATCGCCTTTGGCGGCAAGATCCTTGCGGCTGGCCTCATCTTTATCCAGCGCCTTTTGCAGGGCGGCGGCCTGCGTCTCCGCCTGCACCTTGGCCTGCTCTTCAGGCATTCCGGCGGCCTTCAGTTTCTCAAAATAGCCAACGTATCAAAGGTAATGGCGGTCATGACGGCCTCTTGTATGGCTTCAACTACGCACGTTCGGGCGGCTTGTCAAAGCGCACCTGACAGGGAAAGTGACCTCATGCCTATCGACCATACCCTCACTCTGGACCTGAACGAGTGGGATTTTATGCTCGATTCCGGCGGCAATATCGCCACGTCCGTCGGCCTCTATCCCTGGTATGGAGCCGATACTGCGACGGATTTTCCCGGCCTCAACTATCTTGTCGGCTGGCATGTGCTCGGCAGCGGCGGGAGCGAGCATGTCGCGTGCAAGCCTTCGGAACCAGACGTGCCGAGTCAGGAGGAGGCGGCTTTGTCGGGCCGATTGACCCGGTGCAGGTTCTTCAACAAGCCATACCCATGCCCTTTCCGGTTCGTCAGCCCAAGGTTCCAATATCCCGCTATCTTATTCCCTTGCTCTCGTCGTATATGTAGGGGAAGCGAACTGAAGTTATGCTGGTTCCCCGCTGTCATGGGGACGGAGCGCAAGGCTCTCTTGTGTATGGACGGTTGAAGCATACCAGACTGGAACTTGAGATTTTACAATTCACTTCAGAAATGGAACCCCCTCGCAGATGCCTGGATTCTACTTGTCTTTGATAATTGACGGATGAATCATTTCAGGATAGAAGCACAAAATGATTCATTCAAAAATAACGATGTTAAACTTATATTAATTTGAGGTGAACATGAATAGTAAAATCAGAGAAGTACAGCATAATGATTATGGAATAATATATGATTTGATAAAGTCTGCCTTCAAGGATATTCAAGAAAGTGATCACAGGGAAGAACATTTGGTCAAGTCATTACAAAAATCGAAGGATTTTATCCCACAACTTTCATTGGCAGCAGAAAACGATAACAATATGTTAGTTGGATATATTTTACTTACAAAATTAAAAATTATATCGGAAAAACGTAGTATTGTTTCATTGGGCGTTGCCCCTCTTGCTGTTTTGCCGGAGTTCCAGAAGCAGGGCATAGGCGGGATGTTGCTTGAAGAGGCTCATAAAAGAGCCGCCCGACTTGGGTACGGCTCTGTGGTTTTGATTGGTCACAAGGAGTATTACCCGCGGTTTGGATATCGCAAGGCGAGCGATTTTGGCATCAAATTTCCCTTTGCTGTCCCTCAGGAATGTTGTATGGCAAAAGAATTATACCCAAATGCTCTCAAAGGCGTTCATGGCACGGTGCGGTATCCGGATGAATTTTTCAATGTCTAGAAATATCCTATACATTTGATTTTTCTCCTCGAGGGGAGTCTGACGGGTGATAATGCCGCCGAACATGTCGAAACCATGCTTTTTCAGCAAACTGAACCTCATACATCGCCGTGGGGGCTGCATAACATGACAGTGCTGGGCAATCGGAGGCAAAGGATAGCAGCATGATTATCCTGATATCCGGGGCGACTCATACGGGAAAAACATTCCTTGCTCAAAACTTGCTGAATAAATACGGGTTTCCATATTTATCCATAGATTTGATCAAGATGGGCCTCATCAGAAGTGGAAATACAGAATTGACTGCTGAAGATGATGTTGAACTTCAAGGATATCTTTGGCCCATAATTCGAGAAACAGTCAAGACAGCTATCGAAAACAATCAAAATCTTATTATTGAGGGAGGGTATATACCATTTGATTGGAAAAATGATTTTAATAATGAATATGCGCAAAAAATAAAGTTTTATTGCCTTGTTATGAGTAAAAAATATATCCTGAACAATTATGATCTTATTAAGATGAAATCTGACATAATCGAAAAGAGGATGGATGATTTATGGTGCACACAAGAGCATTTGATTAGAGAAAATCAATACTATCTTGAAGAATGTCAAAAAAACAACTGCAATTATATATTGATTGATGATAAATATGAAGTTATCATAGATATTTTATGATATGTTAGCCAAAAATCATGTTTTCGACTCCTGCTTATTTGAAAAGTAGAAGTCATTTCATATGAATCATGAAATGACTTCTACTCAGCCTGTTCCGTTGCTTTACCTGGTCGCCAAACTGTTTGTCCGGAAGTTGGTCATGGTCAGCGCAAGCGGCTCATGCCACGCATTCTGTTCAACAGGCCCTCACGATCCTGCACAAAGGGGAGTTCTACGCCGGGGCGGGTTGTGGTGACGACGGCGCGCCCGATCACATGACGTCCTTCCTGGCCGTTCTGCTCGGTACGGATGCCCCACAGGGAGTGGAACATGACGGCCTTGCCGTCGTACGCGCCCACATACAGGGCGATATGTCCCTTGAGCCAGAGAAGGGTTGCGAAGGGTTCGCCTTCATCAAGGATGTATTGTTCTTTGGCCGCAGTATCTTTATTTGCAAAATCGACGTATTCCCAGGTGCGGGCCTGTGCCGCGGAATTGCGCGGGAGCCAGATGCCGAACGGGGTGAAGAGATCCCGCAGCAGCATGGAGCAGTCGCGGTTGCCGTACAGACCTCCCCAGCCGTAGGGCTGTCCCATCAGTCTGTTCCCGATGCGGGCCAGGGCTTCCGGGGTCACGGGCAGAGGCTTGGGCGCGGCGTCTTCTCTGGAGACCTGCACGGGCACAAGCGTGGCGCGCCCCTGGGCGTTGCGACAAGGAGCCAGCAGCACGAAGCCGGACGGCATGGTCCGTTCCAGGGGAAGCAGCGCGCCAAGGCCGGCCGTGCCCCTGAACCCGCCTGAAGCATCCCGCAAGGGCACATTATCGCGCAGGATCGCGGCGCGGTTTCCATTCCGATAGCGGGAGCGGAACGCTTCATCCGTCACGGCCACGTTGTCGGCGGGAACCCAGCCCGCCACAAGCGCGTTTTCCACAAAGAGCCACGCGCCGTCGGCCGAGGCATGGGTCACAAGCAGCGGCATCCCCGTCGGCAGGGTGGCGTACATGAAGAGATCAAAGGGAAAGCCCTCGCCGGCGCTCAGCGGATTGCCGAAGCGGGGCTGATGGGTAGGGGCCTCTCGCAGGGGAGTGGGGGCGACGGTGATCGCCTTGTCCAGCCGGGAGGGGTAGGCGTGACGATTGGCGTTGGCGGCCAGTTTCGCCCAGTTTCGCGCCGACCACGGCAAGAGATTTTCAGCCCAGCCGCGCGGGCGGCTCTCCGCCTTCAAGCCGAAAATGGCGAACGCGTCCTCGGCCTTGACCGAGGGCTTGGCGGCGTCCCACGGGGCGAAGAACAGTTTGTCGTATCGAGCGTTTTGCCGCGCTTGCGCTTCGGCGTCCAACAGGCGTCGTTCCATGCCGGCCCGCGCCGCGTAGACCGTCAGATCCTGGGGCAGAACAGTCAGATCCGCCACCATGCCCAAAGTGTTGTCCGGCGCTGGGGGCGTCTGCCGCGTGCCGCAGCCTGCCAGGCTCAAAAAACAGGCGGATATCGCCAAGGTGACGAGCAGTTGCAATCGGATGCGCATGTTCATTCCTCATGTGGGGCGTTGCCCCACGCCCCGTCGGGGGCATGGTGCCCCCCGGACCCTCGTTTGCCGGCCGGCTTCGAGGGGGCAGGGGAATGATCCCACTGCCGCGGGTTGGGGGCGGGCAACCCTGCTATTTTCCCGGTTTAACCGGCGATGTTTGCGCGCAGAACAGCCAGAGCCTCGTCCATGCCTTCCGGGCGCGTTCCCCCGGCCTGAGCCAGATCCGGGCGTCCGCCGCCGGATCCGGCAATGGGCGCGGCCACCGCCTTGATCAGGGCCGGGGCGGTGAACCTGTCGTGCAGATCCTTGGAGACGTAGAGGAGCAGGTTGACTTTGCCGGCCTTGTCAATGTCGGGCGCGACAAGACACGCCACACCCGAAGGAAGCTTCGAGCGCGTGTCGTCCATGAGTTCGCGCAGTGCCTTGAGGCCGATCGCCGGCAACGTGGCCCCGACTACCCGGACTCCGCCGAGGGTAACGGCCTCGGACGCAAGATCGCGCTCCTGATCGCAAGCGGACCGGGATTTTTCCAGCTCCTTGCGCAGGGTCCGGTTCTCTTTGACCAGGGCTTCCACCTTTGCGGGAAGTTCGCCGGGGCGGGATTTGAGCACGGACGCCGCACGGGCAAGTTCTGTCCGCATTTCTTCAAAAAGCTTCAGGGTGTTCCACCCGGTCACGGCTTCAATCCGTCGCACGCCGGCGGCCACACCTGTTTCGGAGAGAATGGCGAAGCTTCCCGCCTCGCCTGTGGAACGCAGATGCGTGCCGCCGCAGAGTTCGATGGACTGGTTGTCGCTGTGATCCCCTACGCTCACGACGCGCACGGTTTCTCCGTATTTTTCATTGAAAAGGGCCATCGCGCCCGCTTCCCGGGCGGCTTCCCTGTCCATGAGGCGCACGGAGAGGGGGAGATCGCGGAGGATCGCGCTGTTGACGTCGCGCTCGACAGCGGCCAGATCTTCGGGCGTCAGCGGGGCAATGTGCGTGAAGTCAAAGCGTAGTCTGTCGGCGGAGACAAGGGAGCCGGCCTGACGCACATGATCGCCCAGCCGGCGGCGCAAGGCCGCGTGCAACAGGTGCGTGCAGGTATGGTTGCGGGCTGTGGCGAGCCGGCACGATTCCTCGACGTTGAGGGTCGCTTCCTGGTCGGGGAGCAGTTCGCCGCTGTCCACCGTAATGGCGTGGACCGTCAGATCCGTGGCCGGCTTCAGCGTGTCCGTTACGCGAGCGACGCCTGTTGCGGTGGCGATGCTTCCCGTATCGCCGGTCTGTCCGCCCGAAGCGCCATAAAAAGGCGTCCGATCCGTCACAAGGTAGCCTTTGCTTCCGGCGGCAAGGCCGTTTGTTCCGTCGATCGGCAGGGCGTCCTCGTCAAGGACGGCCACAATGCGGCCTGTGCCGCGAAGATCCGTGTAGCCGAAGAATTCGCTTTTCAGACCGTCCTTGAGCAGGCTCTGGAAGCGGGTGGCCAGATCCTTTTCTCCCGAGCCTTTCCAGGCCGCGCGCGCCCGCTGTTTCTGCTCCTGCATGCAGGCGTTGAAACCTGCCTCGTCAACCCGCAGACCGCGTTTTTCGGCAATGTCGTTGACGATATCCAGGGGAAAGCCGTAGGTGTCGTACAGCTTGAAGGCTATTTCTCCCGGAATGGGGCTTGCGCTCGCGGCCGCCTTGTCCATTTCAAGTTCAAGCATGGCGAGGCCCTTGTCCAGGGTGAGGGAGAAGCGTTCTTCCTCCTCGCGGGTGACGCGGGCCATGAAGTCGGCGCGTTCGCGGAGTTCGGGATACTGGTCGCCCATGACTTCGACAACTTTGAGCGCCGTTTTGTACAGAAAGGGTTCCGACATGCCGATGAGCCGCCCGAAGCGATACGCGCGGCGGACAAGCCGGCGGAGCACATAGCCGCGCCCTTCATTGGAGGGCAGGATGCCGTCGGCCCCCATGAAGGCGATGGCCCGGCTGTGATCGGCGATGACGCGCAGGGCGGTGTCCGTATCGGCGTCCTCGCCGTAGGCGACGCCAGCCAGTTCGGCCATATGCGAGATGAATGTCTGGAAAAGATCCGTGTCGTAATTGGAGCGTACGCCCTGGCAGACGGCCGCGATGCGTTCGAGGCCCATGCCCGTGTCGATGGAGGGATGCGGCAGCGGCACACGTTCGCCCGACGGCAGTTGATCGTACTGCATGAAGACCAGGTTCCAGATTTCGAGGAAGCGATCGCAGTCGCAGGTTCCGATCCCGCAGTCGGGGCCGCAGGACATGGCTTCGCCCTGGTCAAAATGAATTTCCGAACACGGCCCGCACGGCCCCGTGTCGCCCATGGACCAGAAATTGTCCTTCTCGCCCAGGCGGTAGATGCGGGAAGGGTCCACGCCCGCCACATCGCGCCACAGGGCGAACGCCTCGTCATCGTCCTTGTAGATGGTGATGTAGAGCTTTTCCCTGGGCAGTTTCAGGTCTTCGGTGATGAAGGTCCAGGCGAAGCGGATCGCGTCTTTCTTGAAGTAGTCGCCAAAGGAGAAATTGCCCAGCATTTCAAAGAAGGTATGGTGCCGGGCCGTGCGCCCCACATTGTCGAGGTCGTTATGCTTGCCGCCGACGCGCAAACATTTTTGCGCCGTCGTGGCCCGGACGTACGGGCGTTTTTCCTGACCGAGAAAGACCTTTTTGAACTGCACCATGCCCGCGTTTGTGAACAGCAGGGAAGGATCGTCCCTGGGAACAAGAGAGGAGGAGGGCGCCTCCGTATGCATGTGGCTGGTGAAGAACCTGAGGAAGCGGCGGCGAATTTCGGTAGCGGTGAGCATGGGATCTCCGGGAGAAGATGGGATGCGGCGTCGACTGTGGGGCCGACGCCGGCGGAAAAAAGCGGCTTACAGGTCGTCGGACCCGAAGGAGGCGGGGCGCGGCGACAGGATGGAACCGACCAGATCGGCCGGATCTTCGCTGTCCTGGGCAGCAAGCAGATCTTCGTCCGACGGGGTGAAGACCTTGGGGTTCATGCCGAGGTGTTCCACCAGTTTTTCTTCAATGGCCTGGCGCAGTTCAGGGGTTTCATCAAGCAGCGCGCGGACTTTTTCCTTGCCCTGACCGAGCTTTTCCGAGCCGAAGGCGAACCAGGCCCCGCTCTTGTCCACAATGCCCGCTTCCACGCCGAGATCGATGAGTTCGCCCGCGCGGGAAATGCCGAGGCCCCAGATGATATCGAATTTGGCCTCCCGGAAGGGCGGGGCCATCTTGTTTTTGACCACCTTGACCCGCGTCAGGGAGCCGTACGCCTCGTCCTTGTCCTTGAGGGTCTGGATTTTGCGGATATCCAGGCGAACCGAGCAGTAGAACTTGAGGGCGTTGCCGCCTGTCGTGGTTTCCGGGCTTCCGTAGCCGGTCACGCCGATCTTCATGCGGATCTGGTTGATGAAGATGACGGCCGTGCGGGATTTGTGGATGGTGCCGGTGAGTTTGCGCAGAGCGTGGGACATCAGGCGCGCGTGGCCTCCAACCTGCGTTTCTCCCATGGCGCCTTCCAGTTCCGCCTGTGGAATAAGCGCGGCGACAGAGTCGATGACCACAAGATCGACAGCGCCGGATCGAACCAGCATGTCAGCGATTTCAAGCGCCTGTTCTCCATGATCGGGCTGGGAGATGAGCAGTTCGTCCGTTTTTACGCCAAGCCGTTTGGCGTAGCTGACGTCCAGGGCGTGCTCCGCATCAATGAACGCGGCCGTGCCGCCCATTTTCTGGCATTCCGCGATGACATGCAGAGTGAGCGTGGTTTTGCCGGAAGATTCCGGCCCGTAGATTTCCGTAACGCGCCCCTTGGGGATGCCCCCGACGCCAAGGGCCAGGTCAAGGCCGATGGAACCTGTGGGGATCACCGGGACATTGACATGCACGTCGTCGGAAAGTTTCATCACCGCACCCTGGCCAAATTTCCGCTCGATGCTGTCCAGAGCGGTTTTCAGGGCTTCGCGGCGGGCGTCCTCGGGAGAAATGCTTGGCTTTTTTGCCATGTGATCAAAGCTCCGTGTTCGGCCGTCAGGCTTTGCCGGGCAGCCGGGAAGATGTTGTTTCTGCTCTCTTTTATGTGTTTCCCATATCAGAAGAGCCTTGCCGGAGCAACAGCCTGACAGGGAGATGAGCAAAAAATGATAAATACTATCAATACTGTTTGTTGACAAGCCGTCCCGGTATGCGCATACTGATCCGGACGCGACAGACGTTTTGATGATTCTTGACCCCAAAGGCGTTGACGCGGATATCTTCCGTGCCTTTGCACGCCCTGCCGGAGCGGTTGGGCTGATCGGGAATGGCCCGGTTGGCTCTGCCGAACCAGACCGTTGCGGCGGGGCCGTTTTCCCGCCCGGAGCATTCCCGCACAGGGAAGCGCTCCGGCGCGCGGAGCGGGTATCCTGACGGATATTCGCAAGGGGAACCGCGGATGATTTTGAGCGTCAGCAGACGCACCGATATTCCCGCCCTGTACATGGACTGGTTTGTGAATCGATTGCAGGCCGGCTGGCTCCTGGTTCGCAATCCTTTCCGCCACACGCACGTCAGTCGGATCCCGCTCGATCCCGGTTCTGTGGAATGCATCGTGTTCTGGACCAAGAATCCCCGGCCGATGCTTGCCTGTCTGGAAGCATTGCGGCCGTGGCCGTACTTCGTTCAGGTCACGCTGAATCCCTACGGGCGGGAAATGGAGTCGGCCCTGCCTCCCCTGCAGCAGCGGGTGGACGCGTTCCGGAAACTGGCGGATCGGATCGGGAGCGAGCGCGTTGTCTGGCGCTACAGCCCGATTCTGCTGAGCCGTCGTTACAGTGCCGACTTCCACGCGGAGCAGTTCGGTTTTTTGGCGGAACAGCTTTCCGGCTTTACCCGGGAATGCAAGCTGGCGTTTCTTGATATCTATCCCAAAATAGCGCGGCGCATGCGCGATCTTGGGGTGGAACCCGCAGCTCCGCCGCACGCTTTGGCCCTGGCCCGGCGTTTGTCCGACGCGGCGCGGGGCATTCACGTCAGCGCGTGCGGGGCGCCGGATCTGGAGGCGGCCGGCGTGTCCGCGGCCGGCTGCATTGACGGGAAGCTGGTTGAGCGCCTTGTCGGGAGGCCGCTGCACATGAAAAGGGACGCGGGCCAGCGCAGGAACTGTCTGTGCGTGGAAAGTGTGGACGTGGGGACCTACCAGACATGCGTCAACGGCTGTGCCTATTGTTATGCCAATCATTCGCACGCCGCGGCCGTGCGCAAGGCCGCGGCGTACGATCCCGGATCGCCGCTGTTGTGCGATTTCCCCGGTGCGGAAGATGTGATCACGCAACGTCGATTTCGCCGTATCACTCCTGATGGGGGCAGGCTGTTTCTGCCTGGCTTTGGGGAGTAGCGTCGGACGCGGAGTTGCGGTCAAAGGCCAGGGGGAGCGCCTCGTCAATGGACTTGACGGTATGGATGGTGATCCTGCGGCGCAATTCCTGGGGGATTTCCTCAAGATCCTTGGCGTTCTTGGCGGGGATGATCGCGTGCTTGAGGCCGCGTGCCACGCCGGCGAGCACTTTTTCCTTGATGCCGCCCACGGGGAGAACCCGGCCACGCAGGGTGATTTCACCCGTCATGCACAAATCGCCCCGCACCGATTTGCCCGAAAGGGCCGAGATAAGTGCCGTGACAAGGGTGATGCCGGCCGAAGGGCCGTCCTTGGGGGTTGCCCCGGCAGGCACATGGATATGGATATCCGTGTGTTCGGCAAAGTCGGGATCGATATCAAAATCCCTGGCGCGCGCTTTCGCGTAGGTCAGGGCCGCCTGGGCGCTCTCCTTCATGACGTCGCCAAGCTGGCCGGTGAGCGTGAGACCGCCCTTGCCCTTGATGGTGGAGACCTCAATGTGCAGGATTTCTCCGCCCGCCGGCGTCCAGGCAAGCCCGAGAGCCACGCCCGGCATCAATTCCTTTTCCGAATCCTCGTCCACAAAGCGGGGCGCGCCGAGCAGCCGGGCGATATGCGCGGCCGTCACCTTGAATGGCGCTTTTTCTCCTTCCGCCTTGCGCCGGGCGATCTTGCGGCAGACCGATCCTATTTCCCGCTCCAGGTTGCGCAGGCCGGCTTCGCGCGTGTACTCGTGGATGATCCGGTTGATGGCCTGATCGGGCAAAAGCAGTTCGCCTTCCTCCAGACCGTTTTCCCGAATCTGTTTGGGGAGGATGTAGCGCCGCGCAATGGCCAGCTTTTCCTGTTGCGTGTACCCGGCCAGCGTGATGATCTCAAGGCGATCCCTGAGCGGGCCGGGAATTGTTTCCAGATGGTTGGCCGTGCAGATGAACAGCACCTTGGAGAGATCAAAAGGCACGTTCAGGTAATGATCGCTGAAATTGCAGTTCTGTTCCGGATCAAGCACTTCAAGCAGGGCAGAGGAGGGATCGCCGCGGAAGTCGTTGCCGAGCTTGTCGATTTCGTCAAGCACGATCACGGGGTTGCGCGTTCCGGCCTGTTTCATGGCCTGGATGACGCGCCCGGGGAGCGCGCCGATGTAGGTGCGCCTGTGGCCTCTGATTTCCGCCTCGTCCCGCATGCCGCCAAGCGAGATGCGCTGGAATTTGCGGCCAAGCGCCCGCGCGATGGAGCGGCCGAGCGAAGTCTTGCCCACGCCGGGAGGGCCGGCAAAGCACAGAATCGGCCCTTTGGAATCGGGGTTCAGCTTGCGCACGCTCAGATATTCAAGGATACGGTCCTTGATCTTGGTCAGGCCGTAGTGATCTTCGTCCAGCACCTGTTTCGCCTTGGCAATGTCAAGCTGATCCCTGGAGGTTTTTTTCCAGGGCAATTCCGCCAGCCAGTCCAGATAGGTGCGGATGATCCCCGCTTCGGCGGAGTCGCCGTGCATGGACGCCAGGCGGCGCAACTGCTTGTCGGCCTCCTTGCGGACGTCGGCGGGAAGCCCGGCCTTGTTCAGCGCCTTGGCGACCTCTTCAACTTCCTCGTCCGTATCCGTGGCGTCGCCAAGCTCCTTGCGGATCGCCTTGAGCTGTTCCCGCAGAAAATAGTCTTTTTGCGCCTTGTCCATGCCTTCGCGCGCCGAGGTCTGGATTTTGATCTGCATGGTGGCGACTTCGGCTTCATGCATGAGGTGCGTCAGAATGAGCCGCAAGCGTTCCATCGGGTCCAGGCACTGGAGGATCTCCTGCGCTTCTTCCATCTTGAGCCGCAGGTTGGCCGCGATGAGATCCGAAAGCCGGCCCGGTTCGTTGACGTTGCCGAGCACGCTCATGATCTCCCCGGTGGGAATGCCGCGCAACGAGAGGATGCGCTCGCACTGTTCGCGCGCAAAACGGATCAGGGCTTCCTGTTCGGCTTCAGGCGCTTTGGTCTCCGGCTCGGACAAAGGCTCCACCTGCGCGGACACATGCGAACCGCTGTCCTGAAGGCGCACAAGCCGCCCGCGCGACACCCCCTGGACCAGCGCCTTGACGCGTCCGTCCGGCGTTTTGAGGATGCGCAGGATAAGCGCCACTGTCCCCACGGGATAGAGGTCATTGACTGTGGGGTCTTCCACCTGCCCGTCTTTCTGGGCGCAGAGAAAGATGTGCCGCCCTTGCGTTGCGGCGGCTTCCACAGCCTGGACCGAACGATCGCGGCCCACAAAGAGCGGCACGATCATATAGTTGAACACGACCACGTCGCGCAGAGGCAGCAGGGGCATGACAGGCGGAATTTCCTGAATGACCGCTTCCTCGGGAGCGGCGGCGTCCATCTGGCTGTCCTGAATCTGGGCGGCCACGCGGCGGCGTGGCGTGCGCCTGCGCCGCCGCAGGGGGATTTCTTCCTTCTTGCTGTCGTCGCTGGAATCACTGGTCATATGATTTGTCCTCGGTTTTGTCTGTCGTATATCCCGTTGCGGGGGCGGAAACGTCACAATTCTCCCAGCAGGCCGTCCTCCCGCAGACTGCAGCACATTCTTTCCGTTACAATGATATGATCCATGAACCGGATATCAAGGCTTTTGGCAATGCGCTCCAGGTTTCGCGTCACATCCGCATCCAGCCGGGACGCCCGCGCGCCGCCGCCGGGGTGATTGTGCACCAGGAAAAAGCCGGTGGCCTTGCGGCGCAACGCCACTTCCACAACATCCCGCGGGTACAGGGGCGAGGCGTTCACCGTCCCCCTGTACATGCGCTCCCAGCTGATCAGACGGTTGCCCGTGTCTACCGTGGCTATCCACAATTCTTCATGCGGGCAGGAGCCGAGGCGAAGCCGGGCGAACTCCATGACGGCTTGCGGCGTGCAGAACACTTCCCGCCGCCGTGCCGGAGATTCCATGCAACGTGCCTGAATTTCGCGCAAGAGGCGGCAGTACAGGGCCACCCCCGGTCCCGCTCCCGGCACGTCTTGCAGAGACTCCGCCGCCGCACTCAAAATGCCGTCGATACCGCCGAAACGCCCCAACAGTTCCTTGGCCAGCAGGCGAGTATCCCGCCGGGGAAGGGCGTAGCCGAGCAGGAGTTCAAGAATTTCATAATCTTCCATTCCCGCACTGTCATGGAGGAAGCGCTTTCGCAAGCGTTCCCGATGCCCTGCATTCGGATCTTTTGCCTTGTCCCGCCGTGATTCCGGGGGAGCGCTCTGGTTCTCTGTCATAATAAGCAGTCCTCAAGGCTATGCAAGGGCTTGTGATTGGAGAGCCGGATTTCATGCCTGGCGCGGGCGTTATCGCCGGGGCACACGTCTTGTCTGTCTGCACGAAAACGGCGTTTTTCCGGGAGGCGCGCCGTGTGGAGCATATATGCCCCCGTCCAGAGGTCAAGAAAAAAGACGAGGAAGGAGGAGAGGAACAATGCTTGTCCCGTTCCGCGGGGAAATGACGGCGTCGCCGCGACGGGCTGTTCGTCTGATGAGAAGTCATTGCCCACCTGCTCACACAGTCGACAACTCATTTTGAAAGTCGAAATGCTCTGGGGGCAGCCCTCATTAAAACGCCGGCCACGAAAAGGCGTTTTTTTCGGCCGGCAAGGGGCAAACATTGGACGAATCTGTATTGGACATGCAGCAAGGTCAATGTTGGTCTTGCAACGCCGCCGGACGCAAAAAGGCGGCCTTGCAGCAGGCGGGTCAATGAGGGTTGACCCTGAGCCGTACCGAACGCCAAGCGTGCAACATCGAAGCCTGCTTGCCATTTTGGAAACTGTAAGTTAAATAAAGGTATAACTTATGGAGGAATGTTCTGCACACAAGAAATTTGAGAAAAATCGAGGAATACTGCTCCACAGAGAGCTTGCCGGAAAGGAAAATAATCAAATTCAGTTATATGAAAGTATTTCTTCTCTCCATACTACTGTGCTTAACAGTATTTACTTTATATTTGACAGGAGCAACAAGTACATTTTTAATTTGGAGTTCATCCAAAATTAAATATGAATGGAATATTTCCAAAACCTGTGTAGCATATTTTTATAACCCCTTATGGGCTTGTCTGGAATGCCCTCCATTTCTTATTGTAGATATCTCTCCAGACAGAGAATGTTACAAAGGCAAAACGATCAGGGTTTTCCAAGATGGAAATGATTTGGGAAAATATGGCCCAAGTGCGGAAGCAGGAAGTTTTTTTGTCTGTGAAGGCAATATAAAAAAATCATTTTCGCTTTTGGTGTGGGAATTTGTTGAGTTTCGTTTTGACACCAATAGTGATGAACCTGTAAATGGACAATTTTTTGATGCAAAAAACTGCAAATATATCAGGCCAACATTATTTCAGGAGAAGTATATAGAAAAAATGTTGCATTTTTATGGAGAATAGAACAACTATGGCGATATAATCATCGCTTTTTGAATGAATCAACGTCGATGCAATCGCTTCAGGGGAGAAATTTTTTCTGCTGCGGATCATCTCCTGTGTCGGGGAAGAGAGCTTTCTTTGGAAAAGAGCAGGGTGAGTCCGCCGATCAGATCGTCCAGAGCTTGCCCCGGAGAGACGCGGCCCGATTTGACGCCGAGTTCCGCGGCGTGCATGGCGTCCCACAGCGCGGCAAGGCCGGCTGCGCCAAGTCGGGCCGCCGCCTGCCTTTTTGCGGGGAGGTCAGCCGGGCGCACATAGGTCTGCTCGCCTGCCAAAAGTTGCCACAATTGCCGGGCCTCGCGTTGCAGCATGACGAGCAGGTAGAAGAGAGGCTCTTCTCCCTTGGCCTGCTCCGTCAGGACAGCCCGCCAGACCTTGCGGCTCTGGCCGGAGAGAATGTCCCCGAGCAGGGCGAACACGTTGAATTCCGGCACGCCGGCCAGCGTGCGCAGATCCCCCGTGACGACAGGCCGGCGTTTGCCTCCTTCGTCCGTAAGCAGGAGGAGTTTGTTCAGTTCCGATTCCACGGCTGCCGCTTCGGCGGGAAGCCCGGCACAGAGCGCGTCAAGGCTGTCCCCCTCGAAGACAAGCCCGAGGGCGGCGGCGCGCGCCTGGACATGGCGGCGGAGAGAACGCGCGTCCAGCCCCGGCGCGCGCCACACCCAGCCCTTTTTGTCGGCAAAGCTCAGACAGGGCAGTTTGGCGATGGCGGCAGGCAGTTTGGGTTGCCCCTTTTCCCAGGGGCCTTCCAGGCAAAGCACCGGCCAGACTTGCGGATTGGGGCGGGCGAGCGCGGAGGACAGGCGTTTCCAGCTTTCGGCGGGCAGGTTTTGAGCATGGCGGACCACAAGAAAGCGCGCGGTGGAAAAAAGCCCCTGCAGCGTCAAGTGATCCCAGAACTGACGGGAAAGATCCTCGTCGCCCCAGAATATATGTTGCTCCCATGCCGCTCCGGCAGCCGCTTCATCGTACAGGGCGTCGATGTGCTGCCGGAGCAGGGCGCTGTCGGGGCAAATGCAGAAAGTGAAGCCCGGTTGCACTGCCATAATGAGGGCGCGCCCCTAAAAGCGTTGTTGCAGATTGTCCATGCAACGACGGATCGCCATGCGGACGGTTTCCCGAATGGCCTGTTCCTCATTGGCGTTTTCGTACTGTTCGCTGTAGCTGTTCAGGCCGGAACGCCAGACTTCGGTGTTTGTTTTGCCGTCAAAGACGATGAACTCCATCCGGATCGTCGCGGTGAACAGCAAGGTCTGGTTTTTGTATTCCCCATAGCTGCGGATTTGAAAGGACGGCACGCGCACGGTCAGGGTAAAGTCGGTCTCGCCGCTGTCTTTCCATACGGCAAGGCCGCGCGCGTTGATATCGTCGCGGATCTGGGAGCGGATCATGTACGGCAGCCACGGGTACAGCGTGGTTTGATCTATGTCCCGGATGCGCAGGGTTTTGTCCCCCTTTCCGAGAACGCTGTCCTCGGAAAGGGAGCCTTCCTGCCCGCGCCAGGTGTACCCGCAGCCGGCCAGCAGCAGGCAGGCCGCCAGACCCACAAGGAACGAGCGACGGCTCGGGCGGATCAGCGCGGGCATGTCAGTTCGCCACCACATTGACGAGTTTGCCGGGAATAACCACGATTTTGCGCACCGTCAGCCCGGAAAGCCGGGGGGTGATGTTCGGATCGGCCAGAGCCATCCGTTCCACATCTTCTTTCGGGGCGTTTGCCGGCACTTCCATTTTGCTCCTCAATTTGCCGTTGAGCTGGATGACGACGGTCACCATGTCGCGTTCCAGCGCTTCCCCGGACCATGCGGGCCAGACTTCGCTTGAGACGGGCGTGGCGTGGCCGGAATTTTCCCACAGTTCTTCGCAGAGGTGCGGGGTGATGGGCGAAAGCAGGGTGAGCACTGTCGCCATGGCCGAAGAGAGAACCGCGCGTCCGTTTTCGTCGCCCGCCAGCTCGTCTTTGGCCAGGTAAAGGGCGTTGACCAGTTCCATGACCGCGGCAATGCCCGTGTTGAACTGGTACCGGTTGCCGATATCCTCGCTGACTTTCCTGACGGTGGCGTGCTCCTTGAGCCGAATTTCCCGCGCCGCCGGCGTGAGCGCCTGCCCGGCCGTGCTGGAACAGGCGGAAACCGCGGCAAGGTGGGGGCGGATTTCCGCAAACAGACGCCACACGCGGTTGAGGAAGCGCGAGGCCCCTTCAATGCCGCTGTCGCTCCAGTCGAAATCCCGTTCCGGAGGCGCGGCGAAAAGGCAGAAGAGGCGGACGGTATCCGCGCCGTATTTTGTGATCATCTCCGTGGGATCAACGGTATTTCCCTTGGATTTGGACATCTTCGAGCCGTCCTTGAGCACCATGCCCTGCGTGAGCAGGTTGGTGAACGGTTCGTCCAGATCCGGCGGGAAGTAACCGAGATCGCGCAGCACCTTGGTGAAGAAACGGGCGTAGAGCAGATGCAGGATGGCGTGTTCGACGCCGCCGATGTATTGATCCGTGGGGAGCCAGTAGCGGAGGGCGTCCATGTCGAAGGGGGCGTCGTTTTTGGCGGCGTCCGTATAGCGGGCGAAGTACCAGGACGATTCCACAAAGGTGTCCATGGTGTCGGTTTCCCGCCGGGCCGGCCCGCCGCAACGCGGGCAAACGCAGTTGACGAAGTCCGGCGTGTCCGGCAGGGGAGAGCGTCCGTCGTCGCGCACCTGCACATTCAGGGGCAGGCGCACCGGGAGATCCTTTTCCGGCACAGGAACCATCCCGCATGTGTCGCAGTAGACCACGGGAATGGGCGCGCCCCAATAACGCTGGCGCGAGATGTTCCAGTCCCGCAGACGCCAGTTGGTGGTGCGTTTGCCCTTGCCTGACGCTTCCAGACGATCGGCGATACGCTGTTTGGCTTCCTCGTTGGCGAGTCCGTCGAATTCGCCGGAATTGACAAGATGCCCCGCGCCTTCCCAGGCTTCGGTCAACGCCGCGGGATCAATGTCTTCCCCTTCTGGCTGGATGACCAGAATGCGCGGCAGGCCGTATTTGGCGGAAAAGTCGAAGTCGCGCTGATCGTGCGCGGGCACGGCCATGACCGCCCCCGTTCCATAGCCGGCCAGAACGAAATTGCCGATCCAGATGGGAATCCGCCGGCCGGTGAACGGATGCAGGCAGTAGGAACCGGTGAAAACGCCTTCCTTTTCCAGCGCTTCAGACTGCCGATCCAGCCGATCCATGTTCCGGGCACGCTCAATGAAGGCTCGCGCTTCCGCTTCCCCGGGTTTGCCCGCAATCAGGGATTCCACCAGCGGATGTTCCGGAGCGAGCGTCATGAAGGTCACGCCGAAAACCGTATCCGGCCGCGTGGTGAACACGGTGATGCCTTCGCCCGTCGATCCGTCCCTGCCGGCGTCTTCAAGCGGGAAGACGATTTCCGCGCCTGTCGATTTGCCGATCCAGTTGCGTTGCATGTTCAGCACGCGCTCGGGCCAGCCGCCTTCCAGCTTGTGCAGATCGGCCAGCAGTTCGTCGGCATAGGCCGTGATCTTGAGGAACCATTGCGTGAGTTCCTTTTGCACGACCGGCGTGTCGCAACGCCAGCACACGCCGTCCACCACCTGTTCGTTGGCCAGTACGGTGTTGCATGTGGGGCACCAGTTTTGCGCCGCCTTTTTTCTGTAGACAAGCCCCTTTTCCAGCCAGCGAAGGAAGAAGAGTTGCTCCCAGCGGTAGTAGGGGGCGTCGCAGGTGGCAAGCTCCCGATCCCAGTCGTAGGAATAGCCGAGCCGCTTGAGTTGGGCGCGCATATTGGCGATGTTGGAATGCGTCCATTTGGCCGGATGGATGCCGTGCTTGATGGCCGCGTTTTCGGCGGGAAGGCCGAAAGCGTCCCACCCTATGGGATGAAGGACGTTGAAGCCCTGCATCCGTCTGAAGCGCGCCACCACATCGCCTATGGAATAGTTGCGCACATGCCCCATGTGAAGGTTCCCTGAAGGATAGGGAAACATTTCAAGAACATAATATTTCTTTCGCCCCGCTTCCGGCTGGCAGGCGTATGTTTTTTCGGTTTCCCAACGGTGCTGCCATTTGTGTTCTATGTCGGAAGGGGAATAGCGCATGGGGATAGTCATGGCGTAAGTCCTTGTCTTGCTTGCAGAATTATGGACAATGCCGGTCAGAGCGGAGAAGGCGTCCGCCTCACGCCTGCGTTGCGGGAGAGAGCGATCCGTTGTCCGCCGCCTTGATGACCGCGTCAAGGATGCCGTTGACGAAGCGTCGGGCCTTGTCGTCCCCAAAGCGGGAGGCCAGTTCGAGCGCTTCGTTCAAGGCCACTTTGGGCGGCACGTCGGGGCGGTGCAGCATTTCAAAAAGCGCCAGACGCAACAACGTCAGCTCGATTTTGCCGAGCCGATCCACGCGCCAGTTCTGGGAAAAGCGGCCGATGGTCTCGTCAAGCGCCGCCGCGTGCTTCCATACGCCTTCAACCAGTTCCCAGGCGAAGCCGCAAGGCGGGCGGGCTGGTTCGTCGCGGTTCGGCTCCATGTCGGCCGGCTCCGGCATGGCCATATAGGCGGCCCGCAACGCCCCCAGCGAGGCTGAAGGCGAAAACTCGAAACTGTACAGCACCTGAAAGGCGCGGGAGCGGGCCGCGCGGCGCGCATGGGGTTTTGCTTTGGACATGCGGAAGCCCTTACAACTGTTTGAGCACGCGGATGGTTTCCAGCAGGGCCGCGGCCGCTTCGACGCCCTTGTTGCCTGCCTTTGTGCCTGCCCGTTCAATGGCCTGTTCGATGCTGTCCGTGGTCAGCAGGCCGAAGCCCACGGGCACGCCGCTTTCCAGAGCCGCTTGCGCCAGTCCCTTTGTGGCTTCGCCGGCCACAAAGTCAAAATGCGGGGTGCCGCCGCGAATGACCGCTCCAAGGGCGAGAATGCCGTCGTATTTTCCCGATGCCGCCAGCTTTTTGCACACCACCGGCATTTCAAACGCTCCGGGGATGCGTATCAGCGTCATGTTTTCTTCCGCGGCCCCGTGTCGGCGGAGGTAATCCGTCGCTCCGCTTATCAGGCGATCCACGATGAAATCGTTGAAGCGGGCGGCAAGTATGGCGAACTTGAGATCCTCCGCGTTCAACATGCCTTCAATGACTGTGATCTGGTTCATGACGTACACTCGTTGGTTGGATGTGCCGGCCGCGCGACCGCGCGTTTCGGGAACCCCGGCGGCCGCGCCGTGCCTTTCGCGGGCCCTACGCGCGGGGCGCTATGTGCAGCATGTGTCCCATTTTTTCCTGCTTGGTGCGCAGGTAGTCTTCATTGTCGGCGCACGACGCGATTTCCAGCGGCACGCGCTCGGTGATATGGATGCCGTAGCCTTCAAGCCCGATGATTTTGCGCGGATTGTTGGTGAGAATCCGCATTTCGCGGATGCCGAGATCCACAAGAATCTGCGCGCCCACGCCGTAATCGCGCAAGTCGGGCTTGAAACCGAGCTTCTGGTTGGCTTCCACCGTATCATAGCCCTGATCCTGCAGGGCATAGGCCTTGATCTTGTTGGCCAGCCCGATGCCGCGGCCTTCCTGGCGCATGTACACGACGACGCCCCGGCCTTCCCGCTCGATCTGGCGGAGCGCGGCCGCGATCTGATCCCCGCAGTCGCACCGTTGCGATCCCAGCACGTCGCCGGTCAGACACTCGCTGTGCACGCGAACCAGAGGAGGCGTGCCGCCTTCCCGTGCGCTGACATCGCCCTTGACCACGGCCAGGTGGGTGTCGGAACTGATATCGTTTTCGTACGCGATCACCCGGAAGTGCCCGTATCTGGTTGGCAGATCCGCCTCGGCGGCGCGGCGCACGGCAAGCTGCCCCATGCGCATCCGGTAGCGGATGATATCGCGCACCGTAGCGATTTTCAGCTTGTGTTCTGCGGCGAAGATCTCAAGATCGGGCAGACGGGCCATGGTTCCGTCTTCCTTCATGATTTCGCAGATGACGGCGGCGGGCTTCAGCCCGGCGAGGCGCGCGAGATCCACACTGCCTTCGGTTTGTCCGGCCCGGGTGAGAACGCCGCCCGCCTTGGCCCGCAGGGGAAAGACATGACCGGGCGTGACCAGGTCGTCGGGCCGCGCGTCGTCCCGCACGGCCGTGAGCACGGTATGGGCGCGGTCGGCGGCGGAAATGCCGGTGGTGACGCCGCGCCGGGCCTCAATGGACACCGTGAAGTTGGTGCCGAATTTGGAACCGTTGCGCTGGGTCATGAGCGGCAGATCCAGTTTGTCCGCCCATTCCGGGGCAAGCGGCAGACAGATAAGCCCGCGCGCGTGTCGGGCCATGAAGTTGATCGCTTCGGGCGTGACATGCTGGGCCGCGATGGTGATATCGCCTTCGTTCTCGCGATCTTCATCGTCCACGAGAATGATCATCCGCCCCTGACGGATTTCCTCAACCGCTTCTTCAACAGTGCATATGGACATGGTATCCCTACAACTTATTTGACGGAAAGCCTCTTATTTGACGGAAAGCCTCTGTGAGACGGTGGAGCCATTGTGAAACAGCTTCCCTGCAACCGAATCGGGTCACTCTCCCGGCTCTGGTTCAGAAAAAGCCGTTTTCCCGTAAAAAATCGAGTGAAAGGCCGCCTTCCCGCTGTTTTTCTTCCTCCGGCCGCCCCCGTGATCCGGAAGAGGCCACATTGCCGGCAAGACTGTTCAGGTGCGGGGCGAGCATACGGCGCACATATTTGCCGAGGAGATCCGTTTCCATGTTGACGGCCCTTCCCGGCGTCCAGTCCGCAACAGTCGTTTCCCGCCAGGTTTCGGGGATGACGTTCACTTCGAGAAAATCCGGCCCGCAATCATTCACTGTCAGGCTGACGCCGTCAAGAGCCACCGACCCCTTTGCGATGACTTCGGGGCCGAAGGCGGAGGGAAAGGAGAGGCGGATCCGGCGGGATTCTCCATGCCGGGAGATCCGTTCCACCCGGGCCACGCAATCCACATGCCCGCTGACAATATGCCCGCCGAGGCGGTCTCCCAGAGCCAGCGCCCGCTCCAGATTGACTCGACTGCCGGGTTTGAGCGCCGCCAGCGTGGTTCGAGTCATGGTTTCGCCGGAAGCGTAGGCGGTGAAACGCCCGGCCGCGCCCTTTTCCACGCTGAGGCAGGTTCCGTTCACCGCGATGGATTCGCCTGTCACGATATCGGGCAGGTGAAAACGCGCCTGGATGCTCAGACGCGCCTCGTTCCCCATGTTTTCCACGGCGACGACAAGGCCGCTCCCGTTGATGATGCCGGTAAACATGTCAGCGCAACGGCCTGAAGATGAGATGGCAGTCGGGGTCCGCGCGCTCTATCCGATCAAGACGGAGGTTGAGCGCCTCTCCCAAATCAAGAGGGCTTCGCCCGGCAAAGAGGGGGCGGGCTTCATTGTCGCCAAGAACCCTGGGCGCCAGATGGAGATGGAATTCATCGACAAGCCCGGCCTCAAGCAGCGCCAGCCCGAGGCGGCCCCCGCCTTCGCACAGGACATAGGGGCAGCCTTCTTCCTGTCGCAGGTGCTCGAGCGTTTCGCGCAGATCACGGCCGCTGTCCTGCTTCCACTGCCCGAGACCAAAGACGCGCGCCCCGAGTTCGCGCAACGCCGCGGCCCGCGGCGTGGCCGCTCCGGACGCGGTTGTGAACAGGACGGTTTCGCTCGGCCGCTCCCTGAACAGGCGAAGCATCTCCGTGCCTGACACGCGCGAGGTGATGGCCACGGCCAGGGGCTGGCGTTCCGTATGCGCAAGCCGCGCCGTCAGAACCGGGTTGTCCGCATACAACGTGTTGCCTCCAACCAGGACGGCCCCGCCGTTTTTCCCCACCGCGGCCCTGAGTTCATGCACCTTGCGGCGGGACGCCTCTCCCGTGATCCAGCGGGAATGCCCCGTGCGGGTGGCGATACGGCCGTCCAGCGTGGAGGCCAGTTTCAGAATGACATAGGGCCGTCGTGTCGTTTGCCAGACGAGGAAATCCGCCGCAAGATCCCGGCATTCAGCCTCAAGCACGCCTGTTTCAATCTGGACGCCCGCTGCGGCAAGCCGGGCGGCGCCGCCGGCCGCCAGCGGATTCGGATCGGCAAGGCCGATCACCACATGACGAATGCCCGCCTGCAGCACGGCTTCGGCGCACGGCGGCGTCTTGCCCTGGTGGTTGCAGGGTTCGAGCGTGACCACCAGCGTACAGTCCGCCGGGTTGACGCCTTTGGCGGCGGCGTCCGTCAGGCATTCGATTTCGGCATGGGGACCGCCGCAGGCCTTGTGCCAGCCGCGGGCCACGACAACGCCGTCGCGCACAAGCACAGCGCCGACAGTCGGGTTGGGAGCGGTTGACCAGCGACCCTGTTCGGCCAGCCGGATCGCTTCGGCCATGAAGGGCGCAAAGGGGTGTGTCATGCGTCCGCCTCGCTTTTGTTCTTCGATGCGGCATTTGCCGCTTCCCCGGGGGACAGGATTGTCCCGTGGAAAGGAAGACGCTCCGTCGTAATTCCGGCTTCCGCCAACATGCATTGCGCCAGTTCGTCGGGGTATTCGGCGGCGTGCCGGATTATCGTGATGCCGCAGTTGATGATCATTTTTGAGCAGATGAGGCACGGCTGGTGCGTGCAGTACAGTTCCGCTCCCGCCAGTGAAATGCCGTGCGTGGCCGCCTGGATAATCACGTTCTGCTCGGCGTGGAGACCCTGGCAGATTTCATGACGCTGCCCTGAAGGAATGCCGAGCCGCTCGCGCAGGCAACCCGTTTCAAGACAATGGCGGATTTTTGAAGGCGCGCCGTTGTAGCCTGTGGCGAGAATGCGTTTGTCCTTGACCGCAATGGCCCCTACCTTGCGACGGAGGCAGGTGGAGCGTTCCGCCACCAGATGAGCGATGCTCATGAAATAATCGGGCCAGGCCATGCGGGTCATGAACATGTTCCTCCGTGGGCGTTTACCAGGCGAAAAGCGGGAATTCCCGCGCGAAGCGCGCGATTTCCCCGCTGATTTCCTTCAGGCGCGTCTGGTTTTCCGTGTGTTGCAGGGCATCCGCGATCCAGCCGGCCACCCGCCGCATGTCGTCTTCTTTCAGCCCCCGCGTCGTCAGGGCGGGCGTGCCCAGGCGGATGCCCGAAGTCACGAACGGAGAACGGGCGTCAAACGGAATGGCGTTTTTGTTGACGGTGATGCCGGCGGCGTCCAGCGCGTGTTCGGCATCCTTGCCCGTAATGTTTTTGTTGCTGAGATCCACAAGCAGCAAATGATTGTCCGTGCCGCCGGAAACAAGCTCGAACCCGGCTTCCTGGAGCGCCGCCGCCAGGCTGGCCGCATTGCGAAGCACCTGTTCCTGGTATGCCTTGAAGCGCGGTTGCAGCGCCTCGCCGAAAGCCGCCGCCTTGGCGGCGATGACATGCATGAGCGGGCCGCCCTGCATTCCGGGAAAGATCTGGCTGTTGATGGTCTTGCCGAGTTCCTCGTCCGCCAGGATGATGCCGCCGCGCGGGCCGCGCAATGTCTTGTGCGTAGTCGAGGTGGCGACATGCGCCTGACCCACGGGGCTTGGATGCAGGCCCGCCGCCACAAGGCCGGCGATGTGCGCCATGTCGACCATGAGTTTGGCGCCCACGGCATCGGCAATGGCGCGGAAGCGGGCAAAATCAAGCACGCGCGGGTAGGCGCTCGCCCCGGCCACGATCAGCGCGGGGCGATGTTCCTTGGCGAGGCGTTCCACCTCGTCGTAATTGATGACGCCCGTTTCCTTTTCCACCCCGTACGCGACGATGTTGTACAGACGGCCGGAGAAGTTCACCGGACTGCCGTGCGTCAGGTGCCCGCCGTGCGCCAGATTCATGCCGAGGATCGTGTCGCCCGGATTGATCAGGGAGAAGTAGGCCGCCATGTTGGCCTGACTCCCCGAATGGGGCTGGACATTGGCATAGCCGCAGCCGAACAGCTTTTTCGCGCGGTCTATGGCGAGGTTTTCCGCGATATCCACATATTCGCAGCCGCCATAGTAGCGCTTGCCGGGATACCCTTCCGCGTATTTGTGCGTCAGGATGCTTCCTTGTGCCTCGCGCACGGCTGCGGAAACGAAGTTTTCCGAAGCGATAAGCTCAAGCTTGCTCATCTGGCGGTCGCCTTCCTGAATGATGGCGCGCGCGAGTTCGGGATCCTGAAGAAGAAGCTGATCCATGAAAAGGCTCCTGACGTTGAAGTTGGACGTTGGCGTCGCTGTTCGGTCTTATCCCCGGCGTGGATGGTCACGCCACATATTTTTTGAACAGGATCGATCCGTTGGTGCCGCCAAAACCGAAGGAGTTGGAAAGCGCATAGTTCGGATCGAGTTTTTTCGCGCCTTCGCGCATGTAGTTGAGGTCACATTCCGGGTCGGGTCTGTCGCAGTTGATGGTGCCGGGCACTACGCCCGTGTGCAGGGCGAGCACGGCGAAAATGGCTTCCACGCCGCCGGCCGCGCCGAGCAGATGCCCGATCTGCGACTTGGTGGCCGAGATGGAGATATCCCGCGCGTGTTCCCCGAAAACCTGCTTGATGGCCCTGGTTTCCGCAATGTCTCCGATATGGGTGGAGGTGGCGTGCGGATTGATGTGATCGATTTCCTCGAAGCGCACGCCCGCATCTTCAATGGCGCGGCGCATGGCCGCTATCATGCCTTCCGCGTCTTCCCGCGGGGCGGTCATGTGGTAGGCGTCGTCCGAAGACCCCACGCCCGCGACTTCGGCGTAGATTTTCGCGCCGCGCGCCAGCGCATGCTCAAGGCTTTCCAGCATGATCAGGCCGGCTCCCTCGCCCATGACGAAGCCGTCGCGATCCTGGTCGAAAGGACGGGAGGCGTGTTCGGGATCGTCATTGCGGGAGGTGGACAGCGCCTTCAGCGCGGTGAATCCGGAAACCCCCATCGGGGTGATCGTGGCTTCCACCCCGCCCGTGATGCAGGCGTCGCACCGGCCAAGCAGGATTTCGGCATATCCCTGACCAATGGCGTGCGTGCCCGAGGCGCATGCGCTTGTCAGCACCATGTTTGCGCCCTTGGCTCCGGTGGCTATGGCGACCTGCCCCGGCGCCATGTTGGAAATGAGCATCGGGATCATGAAGGGGGAAATTTTGTTCGGCCCGGCCTCCACAAGCTTGCTGTGGAACACCTCGATGGTGTGCAGGCCGCCAAGCCCCACGCCAAGAACGACGCTGACCCGGCGCGCGTTGTCGTCATTGATGACAAGCCCCGAATCCTCCATGAGCATGTTGCCTGCCGAAACGGCGAACTGCACGAAGCGATCCATGCGCCGGGCCTGTTTGGCCGCCACGTTGTACCGATCCGGCGAAAAATCTTTCACTTCACCGGCGATGCGGGCGTCGTAGCCCGTAGTGTCGAACAAAGTGATGGGGGCGATGCCCGATTTCCCGGCCAAAAGGTTTGTCCAGGTTTCGGCAATGGTGCCGCCCAGCGGCGTCAGAGCGGAAATACCGGTGACAACGACGCGTTTGCGCTCCATGGTTGACTTCCTCGCGACAAAAAGTGATCGAGCGTCCCGTGACCAAATCACAAGACGCCCGGTACATCGGAACCCTGTACAGGCGGCCCCGCCTCGGCCTTGATGCTTTCCTCCGCTGCAAAACGCCCCGGCGGGTTCAGCGGAGGGCCGTCCGCCCGTGCGGTTGGCAATCGTTATTTCGTGTGGTTCTGCACGTACGAAATGGCGTCCTGGACCTTGAGGATTTTTTGCGCGTCCTCATCGGCGATTTCCACATTGAAGGCTTCTTCCATCGCCATGATGAGTTCGGTCAGATCCAGCGAGTCCGCGCCGAGATCTTCAACGAAAGAAGCTTCGGGTTTCACTTCTTCGGCGGAAACGCCGAGCTGATCCATGATGATTTTTTTGACCTGTTCTTCCACGGACATGATGTCGCTCCCTTTTGGTTGCTTGTTTCCGTTTAGGCGGAAGGCATTTCATAAAATGACTTCCACTGTCAGGCGAGTAGCCCGGCGCGGCGGCGATGCCGTCGTGAACGAGCCGAAAACACGTTTTCGGCGAAGTGATCTTCACAAATCGCCCGAAGGGGATTCATGAAACGAGTTGCAGCCCAGAGCGAACGTTCAGCAATACATGCCGCCGTTGACGCCCAGAATCTGCCCCGTGATGTAGCTTGCTCCCGGGGACGCCAGGAAGGCCACGGCTTCGGCAATATCCTGCGCTGTGCCCAGACGGCGGAGCGGAATGGCTTCGGCATAGGCCTTGCGCACCTCGTCGGAAAGCCCCGCGGTCATGTCTGTTTCCACAAAACCCGGAGCCACGGCATTGACCGTGATCGATCTTGCCGCCAGTTCCTTTGCCGCGGACTTGGTCAGACCGATAAGCCCTGCCTTGGCGGCCGAGTAGTTGACCTGCCCGGCATTGCCCATTTGCCCGACCACCGACGTGATGTTGACAATCCGCCCCCGGCGCTGCTTCGTCATGATTTTGGCCGCTTCCCGCAGGCACAGGAATGCGCCGCGCAGGTTGATCTGCACAACCTGGTCAAAGTCCGCATCTTTCATGCGGAGCATCAGGCCGTCCTTGGTGATGCCGGCGTTGTTCACAAGCACGTCAAGCGCCACCTTGTCCCTGATCTCGGTATGGAAAAAGTCGGCCACGGCCTCGCTGTCCCCGACATCCAGTTGAAAGGCGGCGGCCTTGCCGCCGGCCGCGCGGATGCCCTCGACCACAGTTTCGGCCTCAACGGGCTTGCTCACATAGGTCAGGTATACCTGATGCCCGGCCCGGGCGAGCGTTTCGGCCACGGCCTTGCCAATGCCGCGCGAACCGCCTGTAACCAGCGCTGTGGAAAGAAGTTCACTCATGCATGTGTCCTCATGGGGTATGCCGGTTCCGGCTTTTCGCCGCGCCTGGACGCGGCTTCAGGCGGATCGTCGCGCCGCACAGAGCGCATACGCGCCTGTCGGGCCGAACGTCAGAGACGCAACATTGCATTCTAGCCCAAAAAAAGAGGGAACTCAACCGCGGTCACGCCCGAGCGCTAAAACCGCAGAAGCGCCGCGCCCCAGGTGAAGCCGCCCCCGAAGGTGGTGAGCAGAGCCAGCATTCCGGGTTTGAACACGCCCGCTCGCCATGCGTCGTTGAGCGCGAGGGGGATGGAAGCCGCTGATGTATTGCCGTAATCCTGAATATTGACGAAAACGCGATCCTCGCCCATGCCGAGGCGCTCGCCCACGGCTTCGATGATCCGCAGGTTCGCCTGATGCGGCACAAGCACGTCGATATCGTCCAGCGTGTACCCGTTGCGCTCCACAATTTCATGGCACACGTTCGTCAGCGTGCGCACCGCGTTTTTGTAAATTTCCCGCCCTTCCATATGAATATAAAAGGCTTCGTCAACAGGATCGCCCGCTTCATAGCGCTGTTTTGTGCCGCCGCCCACGGTAAGCAGCTTCCATTGGCCGCCGTCGGCATGGCAGACCACATCCTCGATCAGCGCGCCGCCGGCCGGGGCCTTGCCCTCCGCGCAGGCTGAAACCACTGTCGCGCCCGCGCCGTCGCCAAAGACGACGCTTGTTCCCCGATCCTTCCAGTTGATGCGCCGGGTCAGGGCCTCGGTGCTGACAAGCAGGATCTTTGCGTCCGGGTGCGCCAGAACAAGCCCCCGGGCCGTCTCCAGCCCGTACACAAAGCCGGAGCAGGCCGAGCTGAGGTCAAAGGCCATGGGGCCGTGGATGCCGAGGTTGGCGCTGATCAGGCAGGCTGTGTTCGGGCAGAGAAAATCCGGCGTGCATGTGGCCGTTATGACATGCGTTATGTCTTCGGGAGCAAGCCCGGCCGCTTCCAGCGCGCGGCGGGCGGCGATTGTCCCCGCGTCGGCGCCGCTTTCGTCATCCGCGAGCACATGCCTGTTCCTGATGCCGGTTCGGGTGACGATCCATTCATCGCTGGTGTCGACAAGACGTTCCAGATCGGCGTTGGAAAGGCGACGGGCGGGAACATACGCGCCAAAACCCTGGATGCTGAGATGTGAAGTCATGGGCAAGTCCGCGTTTGACGTGCAGGGCGGCGGGAAGCGCGTCAGCAGGAACGTCCGTAGCGGGTCAGTTCCTCGTTGGCGCAAATGGCTTCCACAAGCCGCTTGTTGGTTTCTTTTTCCACAAAGAGCGCGGCCATGCGCGTGGCGCTCGTGATCGCCTTGGAATTCGACGCCCCGTGGCAGACGATGGATACGCCCTGGAGGCCGATGAGCGGTGCGCCGCCGTATTCCGCGTAGTCCACAACCTTGGCGAAGCGTTTGAACGCCGATTTGGCAAGCAGCGTTCCTATTTTCGGCAGTACGCCGGAACTGAGCAATTCCCGCTTGAGCACGCGGCTGAGCGACATGCTCAGGCCCTCGCTCAGCTTGAGCGCCACGTTGCCGACAAAGCCGTCGCACACGGCCACGTCCACATTTCCCGTAAAGAGATCGCGCCCTTCAATGTTGCCCGCAAAATGAATCTGGGTGGCCATTTTGAGGAGATCGTAGGCTTCCTTGACCTGGCAGTTGCCCTTGCCTTCTTCCTCGCCGATGCTGACAAGCCCGATGCGGGGAGTTTCACGGCCCAGCAAGTCGCGCGCGAGCGCGTGCCCCATAAGCCCGAACTGGAAGAGGTGGTATGGTTTGCAATCCACCGTGGCGCCCACGTCAAGCAGAACCACAGGGGCCTTTTCCGTGGGAAGAATGGAAGCCAGGGCAGGGCGTTCGACACCGGCGACCCGCCCCATAATGAACATGCCGCACGCTACGGACGCCCCGGAATGCCCGGCGCTGACCACGCCGTCGGCCCTGCCGTCGCGCACCAGACGGCAGGCGACCTGAATGGAGGCGTCCTTTTTGCGGCGCAAAATATCGGAAGGCTTTTCGTCCATCCCCGCCACTTCGGACGCATGGACGATTTCAAAGTCGGCCCCTTGCGTGTCAAGCCCCGGCAGAAGCTCCTCAAGGAGATTTTTTTCCCCCACAAGGAGAAGTCTGGCCCCGGTTTGCCGGGCCGCTTCAAGCGCGCCGGGAAGGATCACGGACGGCCCGTGATCGCCTCCCATGGCGTCGATGGCGAGAATCGGGCTATTGCTGCTCATCGGCGGACTTCAGTTCAACAACCTGCCGACCGCGGTAAGCGCCGCAGCTCGGGCAAACGGCATGGGGAACAGTGGGTTCGCCGCACGAGCAGTAGACGACGGTAGGCAGCGCCACGCGATCATGGGAGCGACGCATTCCCTTTCTGGAACGGGATTTCTTGTTCTGCTGAACAGCCATGACAGGACTCCTTGGAAGACTCGGCCGCGCCGAGATGCTGATTGTAAAAGCGGGCACGGTGCGGGGCAGGCTCACCCGTGTCGCACGGTATTCATTTTTCTACACGCAGGCCGCGCAGAGCGGCCAGGCGCGGATCGCCCCTCTCCTCCGCGCAGTCGCAGTCGCCTTCATTGCGGTTTTGGCCGCACACGGGGCATACGCCCCGGCAGTCCGGCCTGCACAACGGCTTGAACGGCACGCACAGGGCGAACTCTTCCCACAGAAGGCCGCCAAGATCAAACTCCATGTCGCCGTTTTCCGTGACATGAATGACCAGTTCGTCCGTTTCGCCGTCGTGTTCCGTTTCGCCCTCGCGGGTCACGCCGGGGAAAGGCTCAAAACTTTCAAAGCGATGATCGATGACGACAACCGCATCCTCCGCGCATCGATCGCACGGTACGACAATTTCGCCGGTCAGGCGGCCGCGCGCCAGGCATCCGTCCTCCTGTGGGAGCACTTCCACCTGACCCGAAAGCGGGCGCGTCACCCGGCAGTTCATGCCGCATTCGGCCATGGGGCGCGCCCAGACGGCGGGATCGTCCACAACGAAGCTTCCGCCTTCCGCCCCAAGCGTTTTCACGGCTATGCGTGTTTCCGACATATCATCCTCGTGAATTGCCTTCCTTACCCGTGAATGTGAGAACTGTCAATGCGGGCAGGCGCGGCTTGCCTCTCAGCCTTGCGCAAGACGCGGGGCGATGCTCCCGGCAGAACCGCCCCGCGCCGCCGGCGCTTGTCCTTGTTCAGGCGAATTTTTCCCGCGCGCGCTTGAACCCCGCGGCGGAACGGAGGATGACGTCGTCGCCCACGCAGAAGGCGAGACGGAAATGCCCCGGCCCGCCGAATCCCCGGCCGGGCACGGCCAGAATCCGTTCTTCCACCAGCGCGTTGACAAAGGCGACGTCGTCTCCGCCCGGAGCTTTGGGGAAGAAGTAAAACGCCCCCCTGGGCATCTGGAATTCGTAGCCGGCCTCGCGCAGCACCTCGCCCATGAGTTGCCGACGCCGCGCGTAAACGCTCACGTCCACCTGCGATCCAAGCGCCCCCTTCAGAATCCATTGCCCGATCACCGGCGGGTTCACATAGCCGAGAACGCGGTTGGCCATGATCGCCGCGACCATGAGCGTCGCCCGATCAGCGAAAAGCGGGGAAAGCGCGAGGTACCCCAGGCGTTCCCCGGCCAGGGAGAGGTTTTTGGAAAAGGAACTGACGATCACGGCATGACGGTAGAGCGGCAGCAACGCCGCTGTTTCGGCCCCGTCAAAGGTGAGGAAGCGGTAAGGCTCGTCCGCCACCAGATAGATGGGACGTCCGTGTTCTTCGGACGCTTTTTCCAGAATACCGGCCAGATCTGCGAGGTCTTCCCGGCTGTACACGGCCCCGGTGGGATTGTGCGGCGAATTGATGAGCACCGCACGGGTTTTCGGCGTGATGGCCGCCCGCATGGCCGGAAGATCCGGCGCGAAGGTTCCGGGGAGCGAGGGAACCGTGCGCAAGACGCCGCCGTGATTGGAAACGTAGGACCCGTATTCCACAAAGTAGGGCGCGATAGTCAGGACTTCATCGCCGGGATCAAGAATGGCCTTGAACAGGGCGTTCAGCGCGCCGGCCGCGCCGCATGAAAGGAGCACGTCCCCACTGCCAAGCTGTACGCCCTGTTCTTTGGAAAGGTGTTCGGCCAGCAACGCGCGCGCCCATTCGAAACCGGCGTTTGGCATATAGCCGAGGCTGAAGGGTTCGTCCACATGGGCCGCAAAAGCGCGGAGCGCTTCGCCCACAGCCGGCGGAGGCGGCAGATCGGGATTGCCGAGGCTGAAGTCGCAGACGGCGTCGTCTCCGAATTGCCGTTTGAGCTGGATGCCGGCTTCAAACATGCGCCGGATCCACGATCCCCCTTCGATGCTTTTGCTCATTTGACTGCTGATTGCGTTCATGGCGTCTCCATCGTGTCCGTTTGTTGAGTGCGGGGCCGGCTCACAACGCCTGCTGCACAAGTTCACCGAATTCGGTGCAGCCCACGGTGCGTGCGCCGGCGGTTTGCGCGGCGAGATCTTCGGTCAGGCTTCCGGCGGCGAGAATGGTGTTCATGGCGTTGTTCAGACGGTTCGCCGCCTCGTTCCAGCCCATGTGCTCCAGCATGAGCGCGCCGCAGAGAATGAGACTGCCGGGGTTGGCGCGGTCCGTGCCGGCGAGGTTTGGCGCGGTTCCGTGCGTCGCCTCGAAAAAGGCGAGCGTGTCGGATCGGTTCACTCCCGGAGCAAGCCCAAGCCCGCCGACCTGCGCGGCCAGGGCGTCGGAAAGATAGTCGCCGTTGAGGTTGGGCGTGGCGAGCACGCTGTACGTCTCGGGGTGGAGCAACGCTTCCTGAAACATGGCGTCCGCGATACGGTCCCTGACGATCACCTTGCCGGCGGCATTCGCCTTGCCGGCGCGCAGATCCGCTTCCGTAACCGTCCTGTCCGCAAATTCCGTGGCGGCCACGTCGTAGCCGTATCGGCGGAATGCGCCTTCCGTATACTTCATGATATTGCCCTTGTGCACCAGCGTCACGCTGGGAAGCCCGTGTTCAAGAGCGTGGCGGATTGCGGCGCGCGTCAGACGTTTGGAAGCCCGTTCGGTCATGGGCTTGATGCCGACGGCGGCAGCGGCGTTGACGTCCGCGCCCAGTTCGTCCCGCAGAAAGGCGACAAGGCGTTTGGCTTCCGGCGTGCCTGCCTCGTATTCGATGCCGGCGTAGACGTCCTCGGTATTTTCCCGGAAGACAATCATATTGACCCGTTCGGGGTGCTTGACCGGAGAGGCGATGCCGGGGAAAGCCCGGATGGGCCGGATGCAGGCGTACAGATCGAGCGTTTGCCGCAGGGTCACATTGAGACTGCGAAAGCCCGTTCCCACCGGGGTGCCGAGGGGACCCTTGATCGCCAGTTCGGCGTGGCGCAAGGCTTCCAGCGTGTCGTCGGGGAGCAGGGTTCCGGTTTCTTTCAGCGCCTTTTCGCCGGCCAGCAGTTCTTTCCACTCCAGGGCGCGTTCCTCGCCGTAGGCGTGGCGCACGGCCGCGTCAATGACCGGACGTGCCGCTTTCCATACATCGGGGCCGATGCCGTCCCCTTCGATCCAATAGATTGTCTTGCGCACGATCGTCTCCAAAAAAAGGTTTGGCTTGCCCGGTTACGCAAGCCCCGGCAGGGGGAACTGAGCATGGGGGCTTTTTGCCGTTTTGCGTCCCGGCGGGTGCTTGCGGGGCGCCTCGTCCGTGCTTCCTCCCAGAACGGGGCAGGCTTCGGCCAGTTTGCGGTGCGGCGCGGGGAGGGGAATATCCGCAATGTTTTCGATAGGGAGCCACTGCCAGGCTTCGGCCTCGGTCAGAACCGGAGGCGGCGGCCACTCAGCCGAATCCTCCAGTTCCAGGAGGAAGGCGTGCAGGGTGACGCGGTGGTTGGTGTAGGCGTGGCGGATGACTTCCAGGGGCTTGACCACGCGCGTCGCAAAGCCGGTTTCTTCCCGCCATTCGCGAACTACGGCCTGTTCCGGCTTTTCGCCCGGTTCCACGCAGCCGCCCGGAAATTCCCACAGCCCGCCCCAGACATCCCCCTGTTTGCGACGCTGCACAAAGACGCGGCCGCCGCACGTCAGGACGCCGGCAGCCATATCCACGCGGATGATCGCGGCCCTGGGCGGGGGAACCGGCCGCGTTTCCGCAATGCCAAGGCGGCGCGACTCGCATGTTTCGCGGAGCGGACAGTCCGGGCAGGCCGGCGTCTTGCGGCAAACAAGCGCTCCCAGCTCCATGAGCGCCTGATTGAAGTCACGCGCCTGGCCGGTCGGGATCAGATCCCGCGCCAACCGGAGAATCCGGCCTCGGGCCGGTTCCTGCCGAACCGGAGTGGCGATGTTGAACACACGGGAGAGCACTCGCTCCACATTGCCGTCCACGCAGGGAATTTCCTGATTGAACGCCGTGCTGGCGATTGCCCCGGCCGTGTACGGGCCAATGCCGGGAAGGGCCAGAATGGCGGCGTGATCCTCTGGAAAAACGCCGCCGTGCCGTTCCATGACAGCCCGCGCCGCCGCCTGAATGTTGCGGACGCGCCGGTAATAGCCAAGACCTTCCCACGCCTTCAGCAAATCCTCTTCCGGAGCGGCGGCCACGGAAGCGATATCGGGAAAGCGCTCCATCCAGCGCTGAAAATAGACGACGCCGCGATCCATCTGGGTTTGCTGCATCATCACTTCCGCAATCCAGGTGCGGTAGGGGGTGTAATCCTCACGCCAGGGCAGGGGGCGGCGATGGATGGCAAACCACTTCAGAATGGCCTGTTGGAAAAGCGCGAGGCTGGCGGCGTCGTTCATTCCGGCATTCTAACACGGGATCCCCGGCCATAGGAAGCCCCGCGCGCCTCGCCGGATCCATGCCGGTTTTGCGCTGATTTCACGTCTGCCCCCTGCTGTGACAGGGACGCGCTCCCGGACGGAAGGGGAGTCAATCCAGAGAGGCATAATGCGGCGGCAGGGCATGTTCGCCCCCTGTTTCCGCAAAGTGCAGCCAGAGGATGCGCATGCGCGCCTCAAGGCGTTCGATCTGTTTTTCCCGGGCGTCCAGTTGCGCCTGTTGGCGGGCCAGAGCTTCATCAAGCTGCGCGATGGTCTGATCCTGAAAAACGGCCAGTTCTTCCAGACGAACCAGCCTTTGTTCCAGATCGTCCGGATGCGCGGCGGGCGGCACGGTCATGCGCTTTCTCCCTTTTCCGCTTCGGGGGCGGAGGGTTCCGCCAGGGCGAGTATTGTCTTGAACGCTTCGGCCTCCACAGGTTGCACCGAAAGCCGGCTCCCCTGCTTGAGCAGTTCCATGCCGGCAAGCTCGGGCACGGCGCGCAGGCGCGCGCGGGAAAGCGGCGGATCGAAGCGCCGGACAAGGCGGACATCCACCATGTACCAGCGGGGATTGTCTTCCGTGGCGGCAGGATCAAAATGGCGGTTGTCTGGATCTGTCGCCGTCGGGTCCGGACGGCTTTCGTGGACGACTTCCACCACACCCGCAATGGCCGGATTTTTGCCGCTGTGGTAGAAGAAGCCCAGATCGCCCTTTTTCATGTCGTCACGCATGAAATTACGGGCCTGATAGTTGCGCACGCCGTCCCAGCCGGTAGTCTGATCCGGCGCGGCGGCCAAATCCGAGATGGAGTAACAGTCAGGTTCGCTTTTGAACAACCAGTAGCGCATGAGTCCTCCTTTCGCTCCAGGGCTGACGCAGCCGGAGCGGGATGCAAAAAAGGACTCGGGTTTACCCCAAGTCCTTATTTTTTGCTGGAGCCGCCTGTCAGATTTGAACTGACGATCTACTGATTACGAATCAGTCGCTCTACCAGCTGAGCCAAGGCGGCAAGATGGTGCGGAAAAGAGGAATACGGAACTTCACGGTCTCTGTCAACAGGAAATATGCAGGCGGACGCATCCCGGCTGATCCGGGGGGCAGGGCAGGATCGGCCGCTCCGGAAAATCATTGCGCCCGGCCGCTCCGCGGGGGAGACTCCATTCTGGCGTATGCCCATGCCCGGCGGGGGCGGCCCGGGAGAAAGGAGGGAGCATGAGTTCATTGCAGGTGGGACGCCCGGTTCTTGTCCGGGGCGTGCTGTTTTCCCTGGCCCTGGTGATACCGATTGCTCTCGGCTTTTTTTTCCAGGCGTTTCCGCTCGTTTCTTCGGGCGCTCTCGGGGCGATGTTCGCGCTGCTTATCGATCCCAAACGCGGCCTCCTGCTTCGGGTCATCGCCATAGGCGCGGGCGGAGCGCTTGTGGTGGCGGCGGCGGCGCTTGGCGTGCTGGTGCATGGCCACCACTGGCTTTCCCTGGCGCTGCTGTTTTTGCTCAGTTGGCTGGCGGCGCAGCCCAAGCCCGAACATGCCTACCTCGGCTTGCTCGTCAAATATGCGGCTGTGGCTGTTTTGCTGGCTTCCTTCGGCTTTCACGCCTCGTGGGATCTGGCGTTTGCCTTTCTCGGCGGCATTACGCTGGGAATTTGCCTTTCGCTTGTCGGCATGTTGTATGAAGAAAAGGACGACGGCGGCTCCGAGCCGCTGGACGAATTCCGGGCTGTTTTGCACGGCGACACCAACGATCGGCTCTTCGGCCTGGCCGTGCCTGTCACGGTTCTTGCGGCCACGCTCACGGCCAGATATTTTGCTTTCGGTCATCCGGCCTGGGTAGGTCTGACCGTGCTTTTTGTCATGCATACGGACGGCGCTACAGAGCTTCACCATATCCGCGACCGTGTTCTCGGAACCTTTTTGGGCGTGCTGGCTTCTTCCGCACTGCTTTACAGCACGACAAGCCTGCTTGCGATCACGTTTGGCGTGGCCGTCTCCGCCTTTTTCATCCCGGTGGCGGGCAAAACGCGCTACATGGCGTTCAGCTTTGCGATCACCTGTGCGGTGCTGCTGCTCATTGACATTGCCATGTTCCTTCAGGGCGGAGATTTTAATCTGTTGCGCTGGCGGCTTATTGATACCGTGAGCGCCTGCGTCTGGGTGCTGGCGTCAAATCTCGTCGTGCGCCTGATCCAGAAACGGCCCCGGCGGCAGGCAGGCGCGCCGGGCAACAGCGCGCCCGCCGCTGATCCCGCCTCAGCCACTGATCCGGGGCAAAAACAGTGACGGTTGCACAGGTTTCATGCATCCGCATCAGGCAGGCGTATCGCCCTGTGTGAACAGGGGGGTGGAAAGGTAGCGTTCTCCCGTATCGGGAAGCACGGTGACGATGCGTTTGCCCCGGAAGTCGGCGCTGGCTGCGAGTTTGAGCGCGGCCGCCACATTGGCGCCGGAAGAAATGCCGCAGGAGATTCCTTCTTCGCGCATCAGCCGGCGGGCGGTGTACAGCGCCGTTTCGCCTGAAACGGGCAGCACGTCGTTCAGCAGGGAACGATCCAGCAGCGCCGGAACAAAGTTGGCGCCGATGCCCTGGATGGCGTGCGGCCCGGCTTTTCCGCCGGAGAGCAGGGGAGATTCCGCCGGCTCCACGGCGTACAGGCCCACGGAGGGCAGGCGCTCCCGCAGACGGCGTCCCGTGCCGGTCAGGGTTCCGCCGGTTCCGACTCCGGCGACAAAGGCGTCAAAGTGGCCGGCCGCGGCGAGCAGTTCCGGCCCCGTGGCGTTGAAATGGGCTTCGGCATTGGCCGGGTTGGAAAACTGGTCAAGCAGGATGTACCCCTTGCTTGCGGCCAGCCGTTTCGCTTCTTCCACCGCGCCGCCCATGCCGGCCGCCGCCGGCGTCAGACGCAGTTGCGCGCCAAAGCCGCGCAGCAGGGCCTTGCGCTCGTCGCTCATGGATTCGGGCATGGTCAGAACAAGTTTGAGGCCCATGCACGCGGCCACAAGGGCCAGGCCGATGCCCATGTTGCCGCTGGTCGGCTCCACCAGCGTTCCCTCAGGGGAGAGAACGCCCTGGCGCAACGCTGTTTCGATCATGTTCAGCGCCGGGCGATCCTTGATGGATCCGCCAGGATTGCGCGCTTCGATTTTGACCAGAATTTCGCAGTCCATGCCCTGCGTCAGCCGCTCCAGCCTCACGAGCGGCGTTCTGCCGATGCTGTTCAGAAGCCGCATGACGATTCTCCTGCGGAAGGCGGAAGCCAGGCCGTGTTCACCACGCTGCGCGGCGTTCCCGCCAGGAAGGATTTGAGGTTTTCCGCCAGAATGCGGAGAATGGCGCGCCGGGCCGTCAGCGTGGCCGCCGCAATGTGCGGGGTGAGCAGCACATTGGGGGCATGAAGCAGGGGATTTTCCGGCCTGATTGGCTCCACGCCGGCCACGTCGGATCCAAGCCCGGCCAGCTTGCCCGCCCGCAATGCGTCCGCCGCCGCCTGTTCATCCACCAGACCGCCGCGTCCGGTATTGATGAGGAAGGAACCGTCACGCATGCGGGAAAGCCGTTCGGCATTGACGATGCAACGTGTTTCGTCCGTCAGCGGACAGTGCAGGGAAAGCACGTCGGAATCGGAGAAAAGCGTGTCAAGATCCGTGAAGGCGAAAGGCTCGTAGCCGGGCGGCGTGTGTCGGGAGCGGGAGTGGGCGAGCACTCGCATGCCGAGCGCATGGCCGATTTCCGCAAACTTGCGTCCGATCGCGCCGAAGCCGAGGATGCCGAGGGTTTTGCCCGAAAGATCGATCTGCGGGGTCAGCCAGTAGCACCAGTCCGGGTTGCGGGTCCAGTCGCCGCGCCGGATGCTGGCGTCATGAACGGCCGTATGGCGGCAAAGCTCCATGAGCAGGGCAAGTGCCTGCTGCGCCACAGCGTCCGCCGCGTAGGCTTCCACATTGATGACGGGGATGCCGCGGCGGCCGGCTTCGCGGATATCCACCACATCGTAGCCGGTGGACATCATTCCGATGCAGCGTACCGAGGGCATGGCGTCAAGTTCGGCAGAACCGATGCGCACCTTGCCGTTGATCAGGATATCGGCCTCACGCGCGCGTTCGGCCACAAGATCGGGCGGCGTGCGGTCGTAGACTTGCAGGGAGCCGATTTCGGCCAGAGGTTCCCACGAATTGTCGCCGGGGTTCAGAACATGGCCGTCAAGCACGACAAGGCGCATGGCTTCTCCTTTTTCAACTGTATCTCCCCGCCCTTGTTGACCATGCGGGGACGCCTCGGGGGCCGGAGCGCCTGGCCGCGGCGTGAGGCAGGGGTTGCGGGGCGGATGAAACAGGCGCGTCTGTGGGGGACGTCGCGGAGAACGCCCCGGAGCACATTACCGGCGCATGACGTTTGCCAGCTCCGTGGCCAGCGTTTCCGCAAGACGGACGAGCAGAACGCTTTCCGCTTCGGCCAGCGCCGCCATGTCGCTCCCTACCGGAATACGCGATGTGAAACGTCCCGCGGCTGTTTCCGCCGCGCCCTGAGCGGGGCCAAGGGTCCACAGGGCTTCAAGCGTCGCCTCTCCGTCGGGAGAACCGTCCAGCCGGGCGATATCCACGGAGATGCGCCACTCGGCCGGCAAGGCCGCGCGCAGGGGGAAGGCCAGCCCCCGGGCTGGAGCGAGTGCGGCGCAGAGACGGTCGCACAACACGCGGGTCACGCCGTCAGCCACGGGTTCGCTCCACTGGTGGTAGTCGCCAAGGCGGACGCTCACGCCGTTGCCGCCGCGAACCACCATCTGCGGGCGATCCAGATACGCCGGAACCCCGACGATCACCGCCACTTGCGGTCCCGGCTCCGTGTCCGCCGCAAGGGTGGAAACCGGGGCGGCGGACGACAGCGGAGCCGTGACCGGCATCAGCGGCGAAAACATGTAAAAATTCGTGGCCGGGCTGCGGCCGCAACCCGCCAGCGGGAGTGTTGCGGCGAGCACCGCCGCGCACAGGAAAGAGCGAGCGATCATTGTCTGGCTCCCTTGCCCCTCAGGAGGATTTCCGGATTGCGTTCAAGCGTGTTGGCCAGTACGCGCACGGCGCGCGCGGCGTCTGAAATTTCACGCAACGCCCTGGTCAGTTCAATGACGGTCAGGCTGTTCCCGTCCACGATGCCGTTGGCCGCGAGCATTGTTTTTTCCGCCTGTTTTGCGGCGGTGGAAACCGACACGAGCGTTCTGGCCGTTTCGTCAAGCGCGCGGGTAAGGCCCGGCGTGGCCTTGTCGGCCAGATCCGCGCACGCATCCGCCAGAGTATGGACGGATTTGAGCGTGGCGTCCACATGGACGGAAAGTTCGCGCACCTGGGCAAGCAGTTCGTCCATGCCCGCGATCATGCGCTGAAAGTGGCCGCCGTTGACCGCCCTGTCAAGCCCTTGCGACACGGACAGGATATTGGCGGCGATCTGCTCGATGGGGAGCGTGGTCAGCTTGTGCCAGATGCTGTCCAGTTTGGAGGGAATGGTGGGAATGCGCGGCACTCCGAAGGCTTCCGTCACCTGCGCGTCGGCAGGGTCGCCTCCGCGGACGAAGCTCAGTTCCACCATAAGCTGCCCGGTGAGCAGGCTCTGGGTGGCGAGATTGGCGCGCAAGCCGTGTCGGATGAGTTCGTCCAGGTAGTCCTTGCGCTCCAGATCCTCGTTCCCTTCGCTCATGAAACGCTGGTTTTCGAGGTCGAGTTCAATGAACACCGGCGCGGCAAACGAGAGTTTGTCCAGATTGCCGACAAGCCGGATGTCCGTCACGCGCCCGACGGGCACGCCCTGGAAAACCACGGGCGATCCCACCGACAAGCCGCTGACGGATCGGTCAAAGAAAAGAACAAAGCGCGCTGTTTCCTTGAACAGCATTCCGGAACCGAAGACGGCCACGGCCAGCAGCAGCAATGCGGCCGCGCCGACGGCAAACGCGCCGATAAGCGTTTTGTTGGCGGTTTTGCTCATGGTGATGGCCTGCCTTGTCAGGATCTCCGCGATCCGAAAACTTCCGAAGGGCGGTTTCCCCCTTCCTTGCCGCGGTTCAGAAAACGAACCGCTTCGGGGAGAGAGGCATCTTCGCGCAGCACGCGCGGATCGCCCTGCGCGATCATGGTGTGCGTTGCCGTATCCAGAAAAAGACTGTTGGTGGCGATGGTGAAGATGCTGTCCAGATCGTGCGTCACCACCACCACGGTCATGCCGAGGTTTTCCTTGAGCTGGAGAATGAGTTCGTCCAGCAGCGCGGCGCTCAGCGGATCAAGGCCGGCGGATGGCTCGTCAAAGAACACGATCTCCGGATCCAGCGCCAAGGCTCTGGCCAGGCCGGCCCGCTTGCGCATGCCGCCGCTGATTTCCGAGGGGTAGAAATCCTCGAAACCGGCCAGGCCCACCAGGGCCAGCTTGAGCGACGCCTGTTCGCGGACGGCCGCCGGGGAGAGGCCGGTGCGGCGTTCCAGGGGCAGGGCCACGTTTTCGGCCAGCGTCATGGAACTCCATAGCGCCCCGCTTTGAAAGAGCACTCCCGTGCGGGAAAGGATATCAAGGCGGCCCTGCTCCGTTTCGGCCCAAAAATCCCTGTCGCCGTACAAAACCTGCCCGGCGGCGGGCGCTTGCAGCCCTGTCAGCACGCGCAGGAGCGAACTCTTTCCACAACCGCTCGGCCCCATGATGATGTAGACATCCCCCCGGTTGATGGTGAACGTCAGATTGCGCTGCACGGCAAAATCGCCATAGGCGATGGTCAGGCCGCGAACAGTGATGAGAGGCGAACCGGGGACGATCTTCATAGCTCTAAAATGTTGCAAAGCAGCGTGAGCGCCGCGGTGGACAGCACAATGCCGACAATGGAAAACACCACGGCCCGCGTGGTGGCCGTGCCTACCGCCTCCGCGCTGCGTCCGCACCGGAGGCCCTGGTAACAGCCCGTAAGGGCGATGACCATCCCGAAAACGGTTCCGTGCAGGATGCCTACCCACAGGTTGCTGAGGCCAAAGCCCTTTCGGGTGAATGTGTAATACTCCATGGGGTCCAGGCCAAGGATGCCCGCGCCAACCACAAAGCCGCCCAAAATGCCCATGAGGTCGGCGTACAGCACCAGGAGCGGCGTCATGGCCGTGAGCGCCAGCAGACGCGGCAGAAGCAGATAATCGGAAGGCGAGACGCCGAGCGTGGTCAGCGCGTCAAGCTCCTCGTTCACCTGCATGGTTCCGATGACCGCCGCGTAGGAAGCGCCCGTGCGTCCGGCAAGGATGATCCCGGTCATGATGGCGCCCATGATGCGCGTCATGCCAATGGCGACGAGGCTTGAAACGTAGATTTCGGCCCCGAACATCCTCAGTTGGACCACGCCGACAAACGCCAGGATGAACCCGACCAGCAGGCTGATCAACGAGACGATGGGCAGCGCTTCGATGCTTGCTTCCTGCAGGCAGAGCCACACGTTGTCCGCCGTGCAGGCCGATTTGCCCCGCAGCAGGCGTCCCAGGCCGAGAACCGTTTCTCCAAGAAAGGCGAGGATATTTTTCCCCGTTTCCGGCACAGCCAGGGCCATGCCGCCGATAACCGCGAGAATGGGGACAGACTGCTCCTTCGACTTTGCGCCGGCGGTGGGCGGCACTGTCAGCGCCAGCCTCACCAGGTTGCGCGCGCCTTCGGGAAGCCCCGCATCGCTGACGGAAATGCCGCGCGCGTCGGCCGCCCGGCGGAAGCGGACGCAGACAGCCAGCAGGCTGCTGTCCCATGCGCCGAGATCGTCGGCCGTCAGTTCCAGCGTCGACGCGGAAGCGAGCGGAACAGACAGGGAGGCGTCTTCACAAAGCCCCTCCGGCTCGACGCCAAGTCGCCAGTCGCCGCTGAAAACAGCGCGCAGGGCGCTCCCGCGGCGTTCAAGGCGCACTCGTGGCGGCCGCCCGCCCATTGCGGCAAGCGGCCCTTTTTCCGGGCCGGGCGTCGGCTTTCCGCAAGAATTCATTGGGGGGAACGGCTTACCGCCACTTTGGCCGGCCGGAGCAGGCGGCCTTTCAGCGTGTATCCTTTCTGCATCAGCGAACTGACATGGTTGGCCGGCAGATCGTCGCTGTCTTCGTAACTCATCGCTTCGTGGATTTCGGGATCAAAGGGTTCACCGACCTCGCCCACGGGCGCGAAGCCGTACGGCTTGAGCGAATCCAGCAGGAGCTTGCGCGTCATGGTCACGCCGGTCAGCATGTCTTTGCAGGCGGCCTCGCGGCTTCCGTAGCGGATGGCCAGATCAAGGCTGTCCAGCGCGGGCAGCAGATCCGCCAGGACGTTTTCCGTCGCGTAGCGGATCTGTTCGTCGTGCTCGCGCTGGAGGCGTTTCTTGAAATTTTCCATCTCCGCCAGAGCGCGCAAGCGCACGTCGTCGGCTTCGCGTTTGACCTCGCACGCGGGGCAGACCACGGCGCGGCATTGTTCTTCAAGATTTTGCGCGGCGTCTTCGTCGATCCGGGCGCGTTGCGCGGCTTCAACGTCAGGGGCGTCCTGTTGGGGGAAACAGTCGGAGTCGGTGCGGTTTGTCATGGAGCACTCCTTGATCCTGTGGGAGCTGTGGAACCGGCAGACCCGGCGGCGTTTGCCGCCGGCTCATGATTTGTCCCGCGGATCACGATGAATTTTTTTATACTATAGGAAGAAGCGCGGAGTGCGCAACTCCCGTATTCCGGGTTCCCCTCACGCTGAGGGGGCGTGCAGCCAGCACCGGACGCGACGCGGCCCGCGCCCGCCCTGTATGGTCACATCCGGCGGCGGATCAAGGCAGCGTTCGTGCGCGGATCGACAGCGGGGGCGGAAAGGACAGCCCTCGGGCAGGGCATCCGCAGAGGGCGGCGCGCCCGGAATCGCATCCAGACGGACGCGCGGCGTTCCGTTTTCCGTCGCGTCAGACTTGCCGGGATCGTCCAGAGCCGGCGCGCAACGCATCAATCCTTCCGTATACGGGTGAAGGGGACGGGCAAAGAGATCCGCTGCCGACGCGCGCTCCACAATGCCGCCGGCGTACATCACGCACACCTCGTCAGCCGTTTCCGCTACCACCCCGAGATCGTGCGTGATAAGGACAAGGCCCAGGCCGCGTTCGGCGCTCAGGCGCTTGAGCAGGGCCAGGATCTGTCCCTGAATGGTGACGTCGAGAGCTGTTGTCGGCTCGTCGGCCAGCAGCACGGCCGGCTCGCACGCCAGGGCCATGGCGATCATCACGCGCTGGCGCATGCCGCCCGAAAGCTGGTGCGGGTATTCACGGAGACGGGCGCGGGGAGCGGGAATGCCGACCTGGCGGAACAAGTCCTCCACGCGCTCCAGTGCCTGACGGCGGGGGAGCTTCCAGTGCCATATGAGCGGTTCCGCCGCCTGATCCCCTACACGCAGAACCGGATTCAACGAGGTCATGGGTTCCTGAAAAATCATCCCCACACGCCCGCCGCGAATCCGGCGCATCTCCGCTTCGCCCAGCGTCGCGAGGTCTTCCCCGGCAAGCAGCACGGAGCCGCCGGCGATCCGGCCGGGGGGCGGAATGAGCCGCAACAGGGCCAGGGCCGTCATGCTTTTGCCGCTTCCCGATTCTCCCACAAGACAGAGCGTCCGCCCCGCCTCCAGGCTGAAGGAGACGTGGCGCACCACGTCGAAACCGCCGGTCATGGCATCGAAGCGGACGACAAGATCCCGCACATCAAGCAGGGGAGGCGCAGCCGGCGAGGAGACGAGTGAAGGAGACAAAACGGCGGACATGCCAGACTTTATAGCCCATGCCGCATGGGAGGGCAAGAGGATCCAGTGTCAGCCCTCATGAAAACGCCGTCCGCGAAAAGCCGGGATTTTCCGGCCGGCAAGGGGCAAACATCGGGGAAGCTGTCTTGCACGCCAGTCAATGTTTGCCCCGCAACGCCGCAGGGTCAAAAACAGCTTTGCAGCGGGCGGGCTTTCATGAGGGCTGCCCCTAGTCGTTCCACAATCCTGTACGTCGCAGCACGCTGTTGTACGCCCGCACGGCCTGATAACGCGCAAACTTGCACACAATGCCTGGAGTGGGAGCATTTTTGCGGCTGACGGCATACGTAAAGAGATCAAGCCATTTTCCCTTTACGTTTTCCCACGCGTATTCGTCAGCCCGTGCCTGGCACCGCTCACGCATGGCGGCGTATAGTCCTGGCGTCTCCTTCAACTGCCGCAGCGCGCTCAGCACGCTTTCCGGCCCCGTCACTTCCAGGTAGTCCAACGGGTCAAGGCGCAGAGCGCGATACGCCGGTTCCGGCCCGAGCAGGGCCGGCGTGCCCGCCGCCCAGGCATTGAGCAGCTTCACAGGCGGCTTTGTCCGCAAGACGCGTGGCGCGATCCACGGGCGCAACGCGACAACGGCATCAATGTCCGCAAAGTTCGTCCACGCGTCCGGCCCGAGAGCCACAAGCTTGATCCCCAGCTTAGCAAGCCGCTCCAGAAAATAGGGATCGGACACAAAGGCAGGGTGGTACTGACGGTTTCCCACCAGAGCCACACGTTCAAGCCGATTTTCCCGCGCCGCTTCCCGGCGCGTGATGCCCGGCTGAACCCAGTGCGGAAGATAGCGTACCGGATTGTCCAGTACAGGGTGTTGTTCCGCAATGATATCTGCATACGGCACAGCCGGCCGGTCCACACGAATGACGATGGAAAAGCAGTCGAACAGTCCGTGTTTGATGCGTGCCGTGTCATAATGGAACACGCAGATCTGTTTTGGCACGGCCCTTTCGACCAAATGAAAGGAAAAAGGCGTTTCTTCCCCGCGCAGGAGCATCCACGCCTGGAGCAAAAAAACGTCCTTGCCGTCTTTGAAATAGGGAGCAGCCTCGTTCACGGAGCATCGCCCGCACGCGGCTTCCTTCAGAGGTTCGGACCACCCCGCGCGGTGAGAGGCGGGAAACACAAAATAAATCGGCGTCATGCACATTTTATACGCTGGGGACGGCGGATAGCGCAAGCCAAGGGTAGAGCGGGGCATTGTGAAATGCTGGGATCTGCTCACCCCCCCCCGCTTGAATTCCGGGCATCAACAGTCACACAAACCACGTTTTTTCCGCGCTTGTCCCGCTCGTCATTCAGCCCCGGGGCTGAATGACGAAGATCATCCGCCAAAAAACGTGGTTTTGGACTCATTCATGGCGCTTTTCGCGCCGCGTCAGGTTCGCGTCTGGCGGTACAAAGTATTATCATTAATAAAGATGACTAATGCGTGTGATCGTAAACGGGCACGCCTTCAACAGCCTTGCGAACCGTCTCCAGCATCTTTTCCGCGTTGGGGCAGGGAAAGCCCATGGGCGATCCCTTGCCGATGCAGGAGGCCAGAAAAATCGCTTCCGCGCCGCGATCCTTCAGGACTTTGGCCCGCGCCGCCGCCTGTTTGCCCGGGCAGCCGCCGCATGAGACAAAACCGATCACGGTGCAGGGGCCAAGCTCGGCAAAAGCGCTCTTGCCCTCGCTGGCGCAGATCAAATCTGTTGTGCCGGGGCAGAGATCTTCCGTTTGCCGGCATCTGATGATTCCCACTTTTTTCATGTTTTCCGCCCGATTTGTATTTGAGGTAAAGAAAAAGCCCACCATCTGGTGGGCTTTATCGTTTGTCTGGTGGGCCATCGGTGACTTGAACACCGAACCAACTGATTAAGAGTCAGCTGCTCTACCAATTGAGCTAATGACCCGTGCCTCGCGGCGTGAAAAGACGTTTAGCCGCATCCGGGATTGGAGTCAAGATTTTTTTTGCTCCGAATGAAAAAAAAGTGTACCTTCCGGACATGCGTTTTCGTATCTTTTTTATTTTGCTGTGTTTTGTGGCGATGGGGGCGATTTTTCCCCGTGCGGAGTCCGTGCGGGCGGATCAAACGCCCTTGCCGGACGTGGCCGTGGAATATGCCGGAATGGAAGGGGGAGCAGTGGCGGCGGCGCTCCTGGTCACCCTTCCGCCCGGCTACCATGCCTATGCCCATGACGACACGGGCGCTTTGCCCACTCGCCTTGAGCTTTTGGATGACCGGGGGGAACCACTTGCTTTCCTTGTGGCGTATCCGCCGGGCGTCGCCCGACAGGACGCCCTGGATCCTTCTCGTCGCGTTCTGGTGTATGAGGGGCGTTTCTCTGTATGGGTGACGCTCCCCGCAAGCGCGGCGCGAGAAGGGAGCGTGCGGGCGAAGCTTTCCCTTCTGCTGTGTTCCGCCCGCAATTGCATGCCGGCGCATGTGGAGACGCGACTCAAAGCGCCGTCCCAACCGCCTGCTCTGGCGGACGTCGCGTGGGGGGACGCCTACCGTGCCGCCATGCGGCAGACAGAGGGGAGTCTTTCCCCTGTTCCTTCCGGGCAGGTTGCCGTACGGCCGGCGGAAAGCAGCGCGGCGTCTGACAGCGCTCCGGCGGTGGAGACTGCCGCAAAGACGGCGTTCGACACGTTCGTCCCCCGGTTTTTTCAGGCGGATCTGGAGCCGGAGGCGTTGGGAAGCGCCGTTTTGTTCGGTCTGGCGGCCGGGCTTCTGCTCAATTTCATGCCGTGCGTCTTGCCGGTTCTTGCCATCAAGTTTTCCGGCCTGCTCGCTGTTTCCGGCCATGAAGATCAGGCGAGGCGGCGGATGCGCCTGCGGGAACACTCGCTGTTTTTCGCTGCCGGAGTCATGACCTGGTTTGTGGGGCTGGCGTTGTGCGTGGGCGGTTTTGGCATGGCCTGGGGCGGGCTTTTTCAGAAAATCGGCGTGGTGTATGGTTTGATGATCGTCGTTTTTCTGCTCGCGTTGTCCATGTTTGACGTGTTTACCCTGCCGGTCCTTGATTTCAAGGGCGTTTCTTCCGGCAATCCGAAGATGCGCGCGTACAGCGCCGGGCTTATGGCCACGCTTCTGGCTACGCCGTGCGGCGGACCCTTGCTCGGCGGAGTGCTCGGCTGGGCGGTGTTGCAGCCGTTGCCCGTGCTTTTCATGGTTTTTGCGGCTGCCGGCCTGGGCATGGCGCTTCCACATCTGCTTTTGGCGGGGTGGCCGGATGCGATCCGTTTTCTTCCGCGACCGGGAGCATGGATGCTTGTCATGGAGCGGATTGTCGGCTTTTTTCTCATGGGGACGGCGCTGTATCTGCTTTCCATCCTTCCCGGCTCGCTCCGCCTTGGCGCGTTGGCCGTGCTGCTGCTGGCTGCATTCGCGGCCTGGATATGGGGCCGGTGGGGGGGGCTTGCCGCCCCGCCTGTGCAGCGCGCGCTTGTCGGCCTTGCGGCCGTGGCGCTTATCACGGGAGGCGCGTGGTGGAGCCTGCGGCCGGAGCCTGTCGCCGTGTGGACGCCGTTCAGCGCGCAAGGCTTTCAGGCGGCTCTCGGCAAGGAAGCGCTGCTTGTGGAATTTACCGCGGACTGGTGCCCTTCGTGCAAGGTGCTGGAGCGCACCGTCCTTACGCCGGAGCGCCTTGATGCTCTGGCGGCTCGTTACGGGCTGCGTCTTGTCAGGGTGGATCTGACAAGGCCGGACCCTGACGGCGAGGCCCTGCTGCGGGCGCTGGGGAGCGTCAGCATCCCGGTGACAGCCATTTTCCCCAGGGGGTTTCTGGCGAAAAGCCCCCTTGTTCTGCGGGATCTGTACACCATCCGCCAACTGGAAGCGGCCCTGGCCACCCTGCCGCCCAAGGAGAGATAATGCCGCATCTTCGGGATATCCCCCTCGCTTACCTTGAGATCGTCATGGTGGGAACGCGCTTTCCGGAAAACGTGGGCATGGCTGTGCGCGCCTGCGCCAACATGGGATGTGGCGGGGTGATCCTGGCCGCGCCCGAACGGTGGGATGTGGAAAAGGCGCGCCCTCTGGCCACGGCAAAGGGCATGCAGCGGCTTGAGGCCGTGCGGGTTGTCGATTCCCTTTCCGCCGCTGTGCGCGACAAGGTGCGGGTCTACGGCACGACAGCGCGCACCGGCGGATGGAGACAGAGCGTCCTGACCCCGGAGCAGGCGGCGGAGGAACTGGCTCCCCTGCTGCTGGAAGACTGCCCGACAGCGCTGGTGTTCGGCCCGGAGGACCGGGGGCTGAACAACGCGGAGATTGAGTCCTGCCAACGGCTCGTCACCATCCCCACAAGCGGGGACGCCTCCTCGCTCAATGTCGCTCAGGCCGTCCTGCTGCTGGCGTACGAATGCCGAAAGGCCGTTCTTCGGGTGACGAGCGCTCCATCTGGAGTCCCGGCGGGCGATCCCGCTGAGGGATCACGGCGCATCACTCAGGCCGAGCGGGATCTTCTGTACGCCCGCCTGCGCGAAACGCTGCTCGCCATTGATTTTCTGCGCCCGGACAATCCGGAGTATTTTCTCATGCCTGTGCGGCGTTTCCTCGGCAAATCGACGATTCGGCGGCATGAAATGGACATGCTCATGGGGATTTGCCGGCAGGTGAACCGGCTGGTTCAAAAGAAGGGCGACGGCCGCGTTGCAGAGAAGAAACAGATGTTTGCTATTTACGGAACAAGGTGAAAAAGCTATCATGCTCAAAACCTTTTTCGTAAGGAGTCGGCCCGACATGAAAACACTGCGCCTTGTTTTACCCGTTCTGTTCACCCTTTTTCTGCTGCCGTTTTCAGCCCAGGCCGCCGGAGACGGGCATGCGCTCGACGGAGCCAGCCTTTCCATCGTATGGGTGATCCCCTTTGTGTGCATGCTGCTGTCGATCGCCATCTGTCCGCTGGTTGTGCCGCATTTCTGGCATCACCATTTCGGCAAGGTGGCGGCGTTCTGGGGGCTTGCCTTCCTCATTCCGTGCGCGCTCGTGTACGGCTTTCCTCTGGCGTTCGCGCAGCTCGTGCATGTGTTCCTTGGCGAATACGTTCCTTTCATCATCCTGCTTTTCGCCCTGTTCACGGTTGCGGGCGGCGTGCGGCTCAAGGGTCAGCTTGTGGGTACGCCTGCCGTCAATACCGGGATTTTGCTGATCGGAACCGTGCTGGCAAGCTGGATGGGCACGACCGGAGCGGCCATGCTGCTTATCCGGCCGCTGCTCCGGGCCAACGCGCACCGCAAGTTCCGTATGCATTCAGTTGTGTTCTTTATCTTTCTTGTCGCCAATATCGGCGGCTCCCTTACCCCGCTCGGCGATCCGCCGCTTTTCCTCGGTTTTCTGAAAGGGGTTTCCTTTTTCTGGACGACTGTTCATCTTTTCGTGAAGACCTGTCTGCTTTCCGCCATTCTGCTTATTGTGTTCTTTATTCTTGACACTGTGCTGTACAACAAGGAAGGCCGGCCGGTTCAGCCGGCGAGCGCCGCTTCCTCCGAAAAGCTCGGGCTGGACGGTTCGTTCAACCTCGTGCTCATTCTGTGCATCGTGGCCGCGGTGTTGTTCTCGGGCATGTGGAAGCCGGGCGTCAGCTTCAATATCTTCGGCACCGAGGTTGAACTGCAAAACCTGGCCCGCGATATCGCCCTCCTCGTGATCGCCGGGATTTCCTGGAAGGTCACCAGCCGGGAATGCCGCAATCTCAACGGCTTCACCTGGGGGCCCATTGAAGAAGTGGCCAAGCTCTTTATCGGGATCTTCATCAGCATGATCCCGGCTATCGCCATTCTCCGCGCCGGGGAGAACGGCGCTCTTGCCCCGGTCATCCAGATGGTGTTCCATGACGGCCAGCCGGTGAACGCCATGTTCTTCTGGCTGTCGGGCATTCTTTCGTCCTTCCTTGACAACGCGCCGACGTATCTTGTGTTCTTCAATACGGCCACGGGCGATCCTGTTCACCTGATGGGCGAATGGGCCGGGACGCTTTCGGCCATTTCCGCCGGCTCCGTGTTCATGGGCGCGGTCACCTACATCGGCAACGCTCCGAACTTCATGGTGCGCTCCATTGCCGAAGAGCAGGGCGTGCCCATGCCGAGCTTCTTTGGCTACATGGTGTGGTCCGTGGGCATCCTGTATCCCTGCTTCGCCCTGCTGACCGTGCTGTTCTTCCTGTAAACCGGGCTGTTCCGGGTTCGTCCCGCGCCTGATGAAAAAGCGATTCCACAGACAATGTGGAATCGCTTTTGCATGAAGAAAGCCCCCCGCCAGGCGAGGGGCTTTTGTAAAATGCTTTGGGGGATGTTTCCCCCGGGAAATCACTCTTCTTCCGCCTGGTGCGCTTCCTCCTCCAGAGCTTCCGCGCGGCGCATGATCTGCTCAAGCTGGATATCCGCCCCGATCACGCCGCTCACATCTTCCCGGGCGTTGGTGACCACCGTGGACACGGTGATGATCAACTGTCCGGTGAATTGGGATTGATGCACGTCGGTGATGTGGAGTTTGCCCGTGCGCATGGGCAGGCGGAACCATTCGCGGTTCGAGAAGTCGTACCCCAGGGGTTGGGCCTCGTATTTGTCCTTGTAAGCCGGATCGATGATGCGCGCGGCGACGGATTTGCCCTTGTCGTCCGTGAGGTAAACGTATTGGATGAAGGGGTATTCGTCGAGAAAGCTTCCAAGGCGTTCGTTCACGGCGTCCAGATCCGCGGCCTTGCTGCAATCTTGCGCCAGATGTTCCACAAGGTTCGCGGCCAGGTGGCCGGCGAGACGCTTGATCTGATCGAATTCGCTGTCGAAAAGTTCCGGCATGAAGCGGCGGGCCAGCGCGTTCATTTCCTTGTTGGAAAAGGAGGTGGTGCGGCCGTCTTCATACGCTTTCATGATCCTGGCGTGGATCTGGCCGACAGCCGGGTGGTTTTTCGACACCTGCCGATCCGGCGACAGGGAGAAGGTTTGATTGATCCAGTACGCCACGCCGGCCTTGCCGGCCTTGTCGTTGATGATGATGGGCACGGGCCGGTTGAGCAGCCTGGTCGTGTCGAAGATATTGTAGATTTCCTCGTTCTTGGACAGTCCGTCCACATGAATGCCCGCGCTGGTCGCGTTGAAGTCCTTGCCGGCGAAGGGGTAATTGTCGGGAATGCGGTAGTCCAGTTCCTTTTGGAAATACTCGGCAATTTCGGTGATGACCGTGGTGTCGGCGGCTTCGTCGTCGCCGGTGAGCGAAATGTAGTCGATGACCAGAGCTTCCAGCGGCGCGTTCCCCGTGCGCTCGCCAAAGCCCATGAGCGTGCCGTTGACGCCGCCGCAGCCGTAAAGCCAGGCTGTTACGCCGTTGACGAGCACTTTATGGAAATCGTTGTGTCCGTGCCATTCCAGCCAGTTTCCGGGCACGCCCGCCTCGTCGGTGAAGGCGCGCACAATGCCCTGGACAGAGCGGGGCAGGGCCGCGCCGGGGAAGGGCACGCCGTAGCCCATGGTGTCGCACAGGCGGATTTTGACCGGCATGGACGCCTGGGCGGACAGTTCCATGAGCTTGCGGGCAAAGGGCAGGCAAAAGCCGTAGATGTCGGCCCGGGTGACGTCCTCAAAATGGCAGCGCGGCACAATGCCCCATTCCAGCGCCTGCGTCACGATCTTGAGGTAGTCGCTCATGGCCTGGGCGCGGGTTTTGCCCAGCTTGAGGAAGACATGGTAGTCGGAAATGCTGGTGAGCATTCCCACTTCGTCAAATTCCATGTCCCGGGCGATTTTGAGATCGTTCATGTTCGCCCGTATCCATCCCGTGATGCGGGGGAAGCGATACCCGCGGGATCGGCAGGTTTCGATCGCCTTGCGGTCCTTGGCCGAATACATGAAAAATTCCGAGGCCTGGATCAACCCGCTCTTGCCGCCGAGCTTGTGCAGCAGGTCGTAGATGCGCGCGATCTGCTTGACCGTATAGGGCGGCCGGGCCTGCTGACCGTCCCGGAAGGTGGTGTCGGTGATGAACATGGGATCCGCCGGGCGGGGGAGCACAAAGGTGTCGTCAAACTCGATCCGGCTGATCTGGCGGTACGGAAAGACGTCCCGGTAGAGCCGGGGCGTTTCGGGGTTGTCCAGGGAGAGGGGCATGGAGGCGTGTTTTTGTTGCAGCAGAGGCATCAGCGTGTATCCTTGGCAGGGTTATGATTTTTTCGGCGGCCGCGAGAGGCGCGCCGGACTCATGTCCGGTGGGGAGCGGGCAAACTTCCCTACTTCACGCGGTCCAGCAGAACGAGGGCGAGGCCCTTGAGAAAGGCGGCTTCTTCCCCTGTCCCCGGAAGGGGCGAAGCGTCGAAATGATCGATCCGTCCCACGGCCGTCAGGGCCGCTTCGCGCGCCAGTTCGCGGCTTTGTTCCAGACCGAGGATCGCCGGGTAGGTCGCCTTGCCCATGTCGGCGTCACTGCCGGCGGGTTTGCCCAGGGTTGCCGTGTCGGCCGTGGCGTCCAGGATATCATCCACGATCTGAAAGGCGGCTCCGAGGGCTTCCCCGTAGCCTCGCAGGGCTGTGACGGCGTCGGCGTCCGCGCCCGCCAGGATCGCGCCGGTGGAGCAGGCGGCGCGAAAGAGAGCGCCTGTCTTGAGCGCGTCCAGACGGCGCAGGGTTTCGGGGGGGACATCGATTTTGCCGGTGCAGTCCATATCCATGATTTGCCCGCCCACCATGCCGCTGCTTCCGGCGGCGCGCGCCGCTTCCGCCACGGAGGCGAGCACCCGATCCGGCGGAATGGGGGATGAGGACGCCGTGCCCACCGACGCCATCAGTGCGAAGGCGTCGGTCAGCAGGGCGTCGCCGGCCAGAATGGCCGTCGCCTCGTCAAAGGCCTTGTGGCACGAGGGCCGCCCCCGGCGCAGATCGTCATCGTCCATGGCCGGGAGATCATCGTGAATGAGCGAATAGGTATGGATGCATTCGAGGGCCGCCGCAAAGGGCAGAATCCTCTCCGCATCCAGGCCGCACAGAGCGGCGGAACTGAGGCACAGCACGGGGCGCAGGCGCTTGCCGCCGGCCAGCAGACTGTACTTCATGGCGGCGCGCAGGCGTTCGGGGATGATTGAGGCGTGCAGCGCTCCGTCCGCGCCTCTTCCCGCGTCTGTTGCCGGGCTTTCGTCCAGGAGGGACGCAAGATGCCGCTCCACCTGTCCGGCGCGTCGCGCCAGCGTTTCTTTCACCCGCATGTGATTCATGGGGGCATGGCTCATGCGTCTTCCTCCCCGTTGGTTTCGTTCTCGCCGTCGTCTTCGTCGCGTCGCGCGTCGTCCCGGAAGGGGAACGGCTCCAGGCCGCCGTCTTCGGCCACAAGACGCACTTCATTGCGCACTTTTTCCAGTTGTTCCCGGCAGGCGCGGGACAGGGCGACGCCTTCCTTGTACAGGGCCACGCTCTGTTCCAGGGAAAGCTCGTCGTCTTTTCCGTCGCTTCCGTTTTCCAGAAGCAGGACGATCTGTTGCAGACGGCGGAGACGATCTTCAAAGGTCATCTGTTTTTTGGGCGGCATGGGTCTCCTCACAAAACGGAGAAAAGCGGGCCGTGTACAGGGAATCTCTTGCTCGGGGATCGTCACTTGCTTTCCGCAAGGAGCGAGAGCGGGTCCACGGCCTCTCCAAGAATGAGCAGGCCGAGGTGAAGATGCGGACCGGTCACCCGGCCTGTCGCGCCCACCTTGCCGAGAACCTGCCCGGCGCGAACCCGATCCCCCGGCTGGACGTTCATGGAGGACATATGGCAATAGAGGCTGATCACGCCCTGTCCATGATCCAGGTACACTACATTGCCAGAATAATACATGTTTTCGGCCAGTACAACTTCGCCGCCGGCCAGCGCCCTGATGGGCGTGCCTTGCGCCCCGCGCAGATCCACGCCCCGGTGATAGGAGCGCATCTTGCCGTTGAACATCCGTTTGCCGCCAAAGGCGCTGGTGACCACGCCGGGCACGGGGCGGACAAAGCCGTCTTCCCACAGACGCTCGGGGGTGACGCGCGCGACGGCTTGGGCGGATCGGGCGCGCTCGGCCTTGATGCGGCTCAGAACGTCCTTGGGCGGGGTGACATAGTTTTTGTTCACGCTGATGCGTTGCTCCGGCCAGGCCACGGCGGCGACGGAGAGCCTGGCGTCCGCCTTGGCTGCTCCTGTCGGCGTGCTCGCATGGACGACCAGTTTTTTCCCCGCATTGACGCCCACCGGCACCAGGGTTTCGGCGCGCCAGCGCGTGCCGTCACGCACGGCGCGCGCCCGAACACGTTTTTTCAGCCAGGAAAAAAGAATTTCCGGCTCCTCGCCGGGCGCAAACGCGTCTATGAAAGCCGTGACGCGCACGGCTGTTCCCTGCCGGGCGTTTGCCGGGGCTTGCAGGCGGAGTTCCCGCTCGGGATCCGCCGCCCGCGCGTCTGGCAGGGCGAGCAGGGCAAGAATGGCCAGACAACTTGCAAAGAGTGGGACAACGCGCACGTTATTCTCCTGTGGGACGCAGGGCGAAGACGCGGGCGTCCGCTTCGCCGTCACGGATTTTGAGCGTCAGCGTCGAACCGGGCGCAAGTTCGCGCACGCTGCGGATAAAGCGGCCGTCCTTGCCCACAGCAAGAGCGTAACCTCTCTCCAGGGGGGCTTCCGGATTTCGGGCGGCGAGTCGGAGTTCAAGGCGATCCAGACGATGTTCCGCCAATGTGAACATGCGCGGCCATGCCGCGGCAAGTCCAGCTTCCGCCTTGCGTACGGCCTCCTGTTGAAGCAGGAGGAATCGTTCCTGGGCGGGGGCGAGACGTCGGGAAAGCTCGGCCGCCCGTTCCGCGAGCAGGGGGTGACGCGGGAAGGTTCCATTGCGGCGCACGGCATTTTCCAGATTGCACAGGCGGTTGCTGAGCGTGTTCAGTCGGCGTTCCCATGCCGAATCCAGGCGTTCGGCAAGGTTCGCAAGGCGTTCCCGTTGCCGGACAAAACCGCGTTGGGGTGAAAACCAGGCGAGGGAACGCTCCATGCGATCAAGAGCTTCGGCAAAATCCCGTGTCCGGCGGGCAAACGCGGCGTGCAGGTTCATTTCCAGTTCATCCGCGCGCTGAATGTACCATTGGCGCTCCGGCCAAAGAAGCTGTGCGGCGTGGCTCGGCGTGGCCGCACGCACGTCGGCCGTCATGTCGGAGAGGGAGGTGTCCACTTCATGCCCGATCCCGGCCAGCACGGGAATGGCCGAACCGAACACGGCCTCCGCCACCCGTTCGTCATTGAACGCCTGGAGGTCTTGCAGGGAGCCGCCACCCCGGATGATCACCAGCACTTCGGCCCACCCGGCTTCGTTTTCCCGCCGGATCGCTTCAACAATGCGCGGCGGCGCGTCATCGCCCTGTACGGGGACCGGGCGCAGGCGCACTTCAAAACCGGTCCCGCGCCGGCTTGACACCCGGAGAAAGTCATGGATGGCCGCCCCGGTGGGAGCGGTGATCACGCTCACGCGCACAGGATGCGGGGGCAGGGGGCGCTTGCGTTCCAGGCTGAAGTAGCCTTTGGCCGCCAGCTTGCGTTTCAGTTCCTCCAGGGCCAGGAACAGCGCGCCCTCGCCGCTGTCCTGCCCCAGTTCCACAATGAGCTGGTATTCGCCGCGGGGCGCGTACACGCCGAGCCGGCCGGCGCAGATGATCCGCCGGCCGTTGCGCAGTTCTTTTGCCAGACTAGGACGGGGACCGCCTGCAAACACCTCGCCGGTCAGGGGATCGAAGGCTTCCTGATCCCGCTGGCTGTTCCGAAACCAGACGCAACGCAGGAGCGCGTCCTCATCCTTCAGCCCGAAGTACAGATGCCCGGATGTGGGACGGGAGACGTTCGTCACCTCGCCGCGCACCCAGACATAGGGAAAGCGCCCTTCCAGATTGTGCCGGATCGCTTCCGTCAGCTCCCGGACGCTCAGAATGGCGGACACGCCTCAAGGCCCCAGGCGGCCATGACGTTCGCGCGCCATGCCCGGAAAGCGGCCAGGAATCCGTCATTGGCCGTGTCGGCGGGCAGTTCGCCCTTTTCGCCGGTTTTGCGGTTTTTGACTTCAACAACGCCTCGCCCGAGGCTTTTGCCGCCGATCACGATCTGCATGGGCAGACCAAGCAGATCCGCATCCTTGAATTTGACGCCCGGCCGTTCTTCCCGATCGTCAAGGAGCACGTCCAGTCCTTCCTCACCAAGCAGGCGGTAGATCTCTTCCGCCTTGGCCGCGGCTTCAGGATTTTTCGGATCGAGGTTGAGCACTTCAAGGTCAAAGGGCGCGAGCGGCGGCGGGAAGAGGATGCCGCCTTCGTCATTGTTCTGCTCGATGCAGGCGGCCACCACGCGGGAAACCCCGATGCCGTAACACCCCATGACAATGGGCTGTTCCTTGCCGTTTTCATCCAGAAAGACGGCGTTCAGCGGTTTGGAGTATTTGACGCCCAGCTTGAAGACATGGCCGACTTCGATGCCCTTGGCCAACCTGATCGCGCCGCCGCAATGGGGGCAGACATCCGATTCGGTGATCAGAGCGAGATCGGCGTATTGCAGTTCGCCGGCGTCGCGGGTCAGATCAACATGCAGCAGGTGGGCGTCCGCCTTGTTCGCGCCCACGATCCAGTCGGTTCCGCCGATCAGGCCGTGATCCGCGACGACCACTCCCCCGGATCGCGCCGCAAAGCCCACAGGGCCGGCAAAGCCCACCGGCGCTCCGGTCCAGGCTTCAACCTGTTCGGGAGAGGCCATTTCCACGCTGTCCGCGTCAAGGAGGTTTTTGAGTTTGATTTCATTGAGTTCACGGTCTCCCCGCACCAGCGCGGCCACGGGTTTGCCGTCCACGACATAAATGAGGGTTTTGATCAATTTTTCAGCCGGAACCTTGAGGAAGGCGCATACTTCCTCAATGCTGTGCTGCCCGGGGGTGGAGACTTCTTCCGGAGCGGGGCAGGAGGGATTCTCCGCCGGATTGCCGCCGGCCGCGGGCGCGCGCACCGCGGCCCGTTCCACGTTGGCCGACCATTCACACGCGGTGCAGTAGGCGATGGTGTCTTCGCCTGTCTCCGCCAGCACCATGAATTCATGGGAAAAATTGCCGCCGATGGCGCCGGAGTCGGCCTCCACGGGCCGGAAGCGCAGGGCCATGCGTTTGAAGATGCGTTTGTAGGCCTCGAACATGTTCCGGTAGCTTTCGTCCGCGCCGGCGTCGTCCCGATCAAAGGAATACGCGTCCTTCATCATGAATTCGCGCCCGCGCATCAGGCCGAAGCGGGGACGAATCTCGTCCCGGAATTTGGTCTGGATCTGGTACAGATTGAGGGGGAGCTGGCGGTAGGAGCGGACTTCGCCGCGGATCAGATCCGTCACCACTTCTTCATGCGTGGGGCCGAGGCAGAAATCGCGATCGTGCCGGTCCCTGATCCGGAGCAGATCCTTGCCGTAGTGATCCCAGCGGCCGGATTCGCGCCACAGATCGGCGGGGATGACCATGGGCATGAGCACTTCCTGCGCGCCGGCCCGATTCATCTCCGCCCGCACGATGCCGGCGGCCTTGTTCAGGGTGCGCAGACCCAGGGGAAGCCAGGTGTAAACGCCGCTGGTCAGCTTGCGGATCATGCCCGCGCGGACAAGCAGCTTGTGGCTGATGATTTCGGCGTCGCCGGGGGCTTCTTTCAGAGTGGGAATGTAGGAATGGCTCCAGCGCATGAAGATACCTCGCGAAACGGATTCGCTTTTATTTTTGCCGCATGGTAGGCCCATGACGGGTGGATGGGCTTTCCCCCGGCCGGGGGCCTGCCGCGTCTGCACGCCCTGCTTGCATATACCTTTTGCCGGCGAAAGGCAAAGCGGGCGGCGGGGGCGAGGTGGTCTTCCCCACGCCCGTGGGGGTGTTTCCGGGATCATCAAATGGCTCCGCGCCGACGAGAGGTCTTCCCACGTCTGTGTGAGGGGCAGATCTGTTATCCGTCTGCGACGTCGACACCATGTTCATGGTGCAGGGGAGCTTGACGATGCAGGGAAAAGGAAGTCCCTGAGGCTTATGGCAGCATGGACAGCGGCACCCGGTACACCCAGTCGCCGGCGTTGGGCGAGCCGAAGCTTTCCCAGTTGGCGCGATCCCTGTCGTATTCCTCATAACGGGCAAGGCGTGATTTCAGACGGTTGATGAACTGCGTCTGTTCGCCCACGCTCTTGTTGTACCACTCGTCCTCGGTCATGCCGAGCACGTCGCTTTTGTAGGGCAGACCCTCCAGGAATTCGGAGAGAACGCCGGTGCGGGCCAGGTTCTGACCGGGCGCGTAGCTGAAGCGGGAAGGATCGCGCGTCACCTGTGCGGCCACGGAAACGAGGTTCTGGAAAAAGTCCGAGCCGCCCAGGCGTTGCGCCCGCGTGGCCTGATCGATCAGCAGTTTCACCTGAGCGGAAAGATCGCTCAACTGATTTTTGGTCAACAGCACGGCGGGTTCCACAGCCATGATCTGAGTTGGCGGCGTTGCGCCCAGTTGTTCCAGATCGGCGTCGGCAATCCAGGCGCGCACCACGCTCGGAGCCTTGTTGCGGCGGTGTGAGCCGAGAAACTCAAGCTGCATCGCATACCCTGTGATTTCGGCGAGTTGCCGTGCGCGCTGTTCCGGGTCCGAAGACAGGGCGCGCGCGGCGGGCTTGGTCAGGAGCTTTCCGGCGGCCGTCGCTTCGGCCAGTTGGCTGTAGCTGTCGGCCAGAGCCTTCCCTGCCTTGTCAAAGGCCGCCGCCCCGGCTGCGGGCGTGGAGGCGTTGATGGCGATGTAGCTGGCGTTGCCGTCGGAAAGGCGGGAGAGTTCCCGGTGCGCCTGTTCCGCCGGCGCGTGGTTGGCCCTGTTTTTTGGGGACTTGATGTGCATGACCGTAGGCCAGATTTTGTTCGCGCGGAGGTAGTCGGCCATTTCCGTCGGGTCCATGCCGGTGGCGGCGTGCGGATCGCTCCCTTTCAGCGCGCCGGCGTCGCTTACCACGAGCATGACGCGCGAGGAGTACCCCTCCCAGGAGAGTTTGTCCGCGGCTGTTTTCACGCCGTCCATGGCGTCCTCGTCCACGGAGTGGCTGGAAACGGACGCCTCGCGCACCGCGGCCAGGGCATGTTCCAGGCTGGCGCGATCCCTGACGGTTTTGAAATCGCTGATGACCCTGCTTGAGTATTCGAGGCCGGGGGTCAGCGCCACATTGCTGCGGTACGCCACAACGGCAAAGGCCACCTTGTCGCCGTTGGGGCTTTTTTCCAGCTTGTCGTAAATGTCGCGCACCACGCTGAGGCTCTGTTCAATGTACGGGCGCATGGAAATGGTGGTGTCGATGACAAAGGCGATGGCTGTGCGCAGTTCGGCCGGGGGCGTTCGCCCGGCTTCCCCCGCCGCCGTGTTCAGCGGATCAAGACCGGGATCGATGGACGCCACTTCAATGAGTTTGGTGGCCTGAAACTGATTGTCCATGTTCAGGACGGGCATGAGATAGAAGCGGTCGCGCGATACCGCGCCCTCCCTGTCCGGCGGTTCCATTGCAATGACGGGAAGCGTCGGATCGTTTTGCCTTGCGCTTTCCTGTTCGTCTGTTCGCGCCGCTTCGGCGGCCGCGCGATAAGCGGCCATGCGCCGATCCAGATGTTCGTCAGTGCAGGTTTGCACCAGTGCTTCGTGATCCTTGAAAAAGAGCACGGGCATACGGGAAGAGCGTTCGGTGAAGAGCATGGTGATGGCCTGCGGCCATTCCGTAGTCTTGTTCGCGTCGATCCAGCCGTCCGGGCCTGTCGTGCTCACGCCGGCTTCCAGGCGCGCGCCTTCCCTCCCGTAGACGTAGAAGGCGGTGAAGGTTCTCACCGCATCTGGAAGCGGGGCGGCGTCCTGCCCCGGTCCGCTGTACAGTCTGGCTCCGGGATGGGAAATGACCCGCTGATAGAGCGTTTTTTTGCCCGGCTGGAGCAGGGGACGCCGTTCCGCCGGCGCTGATGTTGTCCCGGCCGGAGCGGGCGCGCCGGAAAGCGCGGGCGGCAGACAGAGCAGGGCGGCCAGCGCGAGGCACGCTGTGAGGACGGCTTTTTTGCGGAGGGGATCAGACAGGCGGCAGGCGATGAACATGATTTCTCCTTTCGGAAAGGGGGCGCGCCCCCGTCTTTCAGTGAAGCCGTTCCAGCAGGGCGCGGGCCTCGGTCGATCCGGCGGCGGCTTCCGTCTCCAGGCGGGCGCGCAGGGCGGCCTTGCGTTGAGCGGCTTCGCTCAGGCCCGCCTCGTGCGCCTTGCCGTACCAGAACCACGCCTGCTCGGCGTCCGGCAGAATGCTTCCCCTGGGGGCGGTTTCACCCGGATCGTAAAAGCCGCCGAGTCTGAGCATGGCCTCGGGCTGACCGCCTTCCGCCGCCGTCTCAAAAAGAAGGAAAGCCGCATCCCCGGCCGTGCCGTCCGCTTCGGCGTCGTTTACCAGACGCCGGGCGAGATCCAGAGCCTGTGCGGGGCTTGCGTTGTCGCGCAGCAGGGCGCGGGCCTGATCCAGCGGAGAAGGTGGCCGAACCGGATCTGCCGGCAGCGGCTCTGCCCCTCCTTCGGCCGCATGGCCGGAGCCTGGCGCTTCGTGTGGCGGCAGGCTCTCTTGCGGCGTCTGGCCTGGCTGGCCGAGCGGCGAAGTCGGATCCCCGGGTGCGGCCTTTTCGTCCTGAGGCGTTGCGGGCGTGGTGTCCGGGCCGGCGGTCAGGGCGCTCTCAGGCGCGTTGTCCTGCATGAAGCTCCAGAGCGCCGCGCCGCCCGCGATCGCAAGCAGGGCGACGAGAAGCGCCGCGAGCAGGATTCGGGAATGACGCGGGCGCGCCGCGTTCGCCGTGGTTTCTGCAAGACTGGGCGATAGGCCCGAATCAAGCTCAAGACGTTCGGGAAGGCTTGCCGGGGCGGTTTCTTCTTCCTCAGGCGGGCGGCTTTCCTGCGTCGGGGCAGGTTCCACCACGGGCGGAGACGTGCGGATTACTTCCGGCGCGGCTACGCTCCCGCTTCTGACGTGCGAGGGGTACACAATGCCCGCCAGTTCCAGCGTGGCGCGTTGCGTGCCGTCGGAGGCATGCACAAGAAAACGGTAGGTATCAAGTTCGTCGAGCTGGGCGACAACATTCGGCCCCACAAACAGGCGCAGGGCGTTGTTTTCGACTGCGACGGCATCGGGTTCCAGAGCGCACGCGCTGTCTTCCCAACCGTGCGGGTGGAGACTTTTGTGATCGCGGGCGCGCTGGAGGGTGTAGCGGATGGTTTCGGAACCGCTTGTCTCCACACCGTTCACAACAAAGATGCCGTAACCGGGGCGGGACGGATCGTTTTCATACCGTGCGTTCATGCCTGCTCCTCCCGCGCGGGGGCGTCGGCATCTGCCGCAAACGCCTGCAAGCGGCGCAGGATTCCGCCGATGATGTTGTTTTGCGTCGGATCAATGGCTTGCCCGTCTTCAAAGCGCGCGTTGGCGGCGATCAGGCTGGCCACGGCGCGCAGCCAGTCGCTTTTCCAGGCGCTGACGTTGGCGTTGCGTGTTTCGGCCAGAACAGGGAAGCCGCGCACCGGGGGCGGCGGGGCGAAAAGAACGGCGGTTCGTTCCCTGCCCCGGATGGAACGTTCTTCCTCACTGGCGGTTTGCGGATCGTATCCCAGAAAATCGACATAGGCATTGATGCGCGCGGCGGCAAGGCTGGCCTGTTTCCAAACCAGACGTTCCGCGTCGATATTGGCGTATTCCGAGGCGGCGCGCAGGGCGTCTTCCATATGGCGGCGCAGGCCGATCCGCGTTGCGCCCAGGGCCGCTTCATTGATGAAGGCGGCGAAGTCGCCAGCGGGAAAGCCGTAGCGTTGTTGCAGGGTCGGGTTTTCCGCCAGCGCGTGCAGACGATCCAGCCACCAGCTTTCAACAGCGGCGGCGAGGTAGGCCGCCTCGTCGCGGAAGCGGGCGGCTGTTGCCTCCTGCTTCCGCTCCGGCTCCGGCGGCGCAACATCATCCCCGAACAGATCCTTGAGCAGATCGTCCACATTCAGACGATCGCCCACAATGGCTTCGTGGTCATCGGCGGCGCGTTCGCGCAGCATCCTTGCCCGTGCCTCCACGCACAGGTCATGGACCTCCTGATCGCTTACGCCCATGCGCCGAGCGAGGTCGGCAAGGTGACTCGGATCGCGCATGCGCCCGAAGACGTCGCGCAGGAGGTGGTAGGCGAAAAGCGTTTTGCGTTTGCGTTCTTCTTCCCTGTCGTCGCTTTTCCAGAAGGGGGCGAGCCGCGCCGCCAGCCGTTCCACCCGTTCGCGCAGGGTAAGGGCAAGCTGGCGGCGTTTGATCCGCGGGTCACAGACCGGACGCAGGCGTTCGCGGATAAGGGCGATGCCGCCGTCGTTGAGGCGCATGGCCGCTTCCCAGCTTGCGCCCGGGGCGGCGAAATGCGCCGCGACAAGCGGGCTTGAGAGGAAGGCGTTTTTCAGCGCGTCCACGTTTTTTTGCTGATCCGGCCGGACGCGCTGTTCCACGCCGTTTTCGTCGATTTCCAGCATGGAGTCAAAGCGGAAATTCGGATTGCGCAGGAGAAACAGGTTGTTGAACGGCTGGCGGCCGTCCCAGTTTGTGGGCCATTCGTGCTGCTTGCCGAAGAAATCCAGGAGCGAGGCGTGCAGGCGGTTGTCCCACCGGCTGTCTACCGAAGGCGCGCCCCGCTTCTGCTCAAACTCCATGTCGAATTTGGTCAGAACAAAAAAGAGCGCCGTTGTCTTGCCTGCCCTGTTTTCCGGTTTTTCGCCGTGCGTCAGATTGATCCATTCGTTGATCACGCCGGGGAGATCCTGGACTTCCTGATTGCTGGGGCCGATGCACAGGAGCATGGCGGAGAGTTCCCGTTCGGCGGCGTAGCGCTGAAAGAGGTAGGCGACTTTGCCGCGCAGGAAAAGCTCCTTGAGCATCCCCGGCTTTTCCAGTTCCCGCGCGAGATCGTTCAGTTTATAGCGTGAACGGTACCCCGGGAAGTCAAGCAGATCCGTGTGTTCAAAGTAGGCGTCGGGCTTGTGCCGCATGGTGATGGCGAGTTCGGCGGTCAGGGCCGCGAGCATTGCCCGGGACATGCGGACGCTCCGGCCGTTTTTCGCGAGAACCTCCACCCGTTTTTCCTGTTCCGTTTCTTCGGAGAGGGCGGCCAGGGCGGCCACATCAATGATGCTGTGTTCGCGCGGGATGAGCACGGCAAGCGGGCAGTATGCGGCGTCGGGGAAGCCCAAAGCCTCCAGGGCTTCGGCCAGACGGCGCAGCACGCGGGTAAAGGCGGGCGTTTCGTTCCAGATCAGGCTGTAGAGCCGGATGCGGCCGTCAAGGGACAGGCGCGGGCCGATCGCCGGAGCGCGATCCCGGTAGTTGCGCCGCAATTCCTGAACGCGCGGTTTGGCCTGAAAATTGTTCTCCAGATATTCCCACAGTTCCTCAAAGTCATCCACGCCCGGAGCGGGTGCGGTTTGGGCCGGGGCGCGGTTCGCCTCCTTTTCCAGTTCCGCGAGTTTTGCGGCGATGGCTTTGCCGTCCGGCGCGTCGCGGTGTTCGCAGTCGGCATAATAGGTGTTGGCGAGGATCCTGACGAGATCCGTTTCCGTCAGCAGCCGGACGCGCACGGGAAAGCCGGGCGGCGTCGCTTCCCTGGTCAGGGTGAAGCGGGTGACAAGGCCGGTGGATTCCTTGCCGCCCTCCGGGTTGATCTCACCCAGGAAGTCGTGGGAGGTTCCGGCAAAGTCCGCCATGAGCGCGCCGTCCGCATCGCGCGCCAGCGCCGAGATGAGGTAGGATTTGCCGGCCTGGCTCGGACCGAAAACGCCCACGCACATTTTGCGCGCCGCCGCCGTGCGGCATTTGCCGAAGAAACGGGCGGCCCGGCGCAGATCGGCCTGAAGGCCGTCAAACTCGCCGCCCGCAAGGGCGCGGTTGTCGTTCAGCCACGCCGAGGCGCGAGCCGCATCGTCAATGAGCGCCGAACACTGTTCGGCCACTGTGCCGGGCATATCGGACATACAACACCTTTTGCAGCGTCTTCAATTCCATGCAAATGATCCACTCCCCAATATTCACGGGGCATGGCGCTCTGGAGCGTTCTCCTCACACCGCGCGGTACACGATGCCGCTGTCCAGCCAGTGGCCTTCGTCTCCGGGCAGGGTTTGCAGGCGCGCTTCCACATCGGCGGATCTGACCGCATCGCCGAAGCGATCGGTTATTTCTTCAATGATCAGCGTGCCTTCGTCCCGGCGTTCTTCATCGGGGCGGTTTTCGTCGTTGTCTTCGCTCACGGCGAACGTCAGGGAGAGCGTGTAGGGCAGCCGGCCTGCGGCGCGGCGGCGCGCTTCCTCGGAAGTGAAATCCACATAGTAGAAGCGGCTTGTGGGCCAGCGTTCCGCTTCCAGTTGCCGGAAGCCGACAGCGATGGGGCCGTTGAGCTGGACATCGCGCTTGACAAGCTCCTGTCTGCCTGTGTCGTCCACATCCACATGGAACCAGACGGAGTTTGTCCTGATCTGGCCGGCGATATCCATTTCACCGATAAAGCAGGCCGTGGAGCGGGGCGTCAGGCTGCCTGCGTCAAATGAAAAGCCCTCCAGCCGGGCTTCCGCCAGCGCGCACAGGATCGCGCCGACAACCACGGTTGTTTTCGGGTCCGTGATATTGCCGAGGCTGTCGGAGAAAGGATACCAACTGCCAACCTTGAAAGCGCTCATGGGCACGATGCGCGAGGGCGGCAGGGGCGAGGCCGCCAGCACCGAAGAGAGGACGCCCGGCCACCGGCTCGGCCGGCCGGTGAGCAGGAGCACGTCGCAGTCGTAGGCCTGGACCACTTCGCACAGATCGGACAGCACATCGTGCAGCACGTCGCGCACGGTGGCGTCGACAAGTCGGGGGCTGATCCGGATGGGCATGTCCATCAAACGGAAGTCCGATCCCGGGACAATCTCGCGCGCTGTTTCCTCGGCGTGGGCCACGGCGTTTCGCCCGGGGTGGGGGCGACGGGACAGGGAAAGGGGAAGGGCGGCTGTCGCTCCGGATCCAGTGTCCGGCGTGCCGCTGGATTCCCCTTCGGGTTCCTTGTTCGGCCCGCTTTCGGCAGCGTTTCCGGATCGGGAATGCGGGACGGGGCCGGCGGGCGCTTCTTCATTTTCTCCTGTCGGGGGCAGGAAAAAATCGCGCATGCGGCAGGCGACTTCCCCGGGGCCGGCGGTCAGATCCGTGCGCTCGTAGACTTCAAGCAGGCCGAGCGCCGCGGGCACGGCCGCCTGCCGCACGAACTGGGCGCGGCGGTTGCGCTTCAACTGCGAGTTTTCCATGAGTTCCCGGCCGCACAATTGACCGAGGAGCCGGTTTTTCGCGCTTGTGTCCGCGCCGGCGACGGCTTCGCCCAGCGCGGGCAGGATATGGCTGTTGATGACTTCCTTCACGATATCGTCGCCGGCAATGGTGAAGCCGTCGCGAAATTCCTGGCGGGGGCGGATGCGCGCGCTTGCGCCTTCCTCATTGTCAAGGAAGAAGGTGGTGATGCTCAGGTCCGTGGTGCCGCCGCCGATATCAATGGTGGCCACGCGCAGGGAGGGTTTGCCGCTGTCGTCGCGCTGGCGCCCCATGAGACGGAAAAGGTGGTAGGCGTCGCCCTGAAATTTGCGGGTCAGTTCATTGTACAGGTAGACGAGCTGGGTGCATGTCGCCTCGTCCCAATTGCAGCGGATTTGCGGATTGGCGCGGTAATCGGCCCTGGGGCCGTGGCCGTCCTGCCAGGCGTCGCTCCAGCCGAGGGCGTCCCAGAGCACGCGCGCCGCGAAGTTCACCCAGCGGCGGTAGATGCGTTGCTCGGCCACAGGCATGCCCGGCGGGACAGTGAAGACCACACGGCGCAGGCGGCGCGGCACGTCCGGGAGTTCCATGCGGCAACGCTGGCCGGGAGAATTGATGGTGGTGAGCGCCTGGAGCAGAATTTCCGCCATCATGAACAGCATCAGCGAACTGCGGGTGAACAGCGATTCGAAGGCCGCTTCCCGGCTTTGCGCGCGCAGGTTCGGGTTGCGCCGCGCTTCGGGCAGATCAAGGCAGGAGAGGGGCGTTCCTTCCTCGTTGACGCGCCGGGCAAGCGGCCCGTGCGTGACCAGAGGCTCCGGCCCGCCCCCCGTGTTTGAACGCCAGCTTTGCCGCCAGGGGCGCTCGTCCCACAGGTAGCGTTTGGGGCTGGACATGCCTGTCGTGCCTTCGGCGTTGACGGCCAGGGCGGAAAGCCGGACCGCCTCCGGCCCGACGCGCGCGGCCGAGGGCCAGGCAAAGGCGGGCGTGCGCCGGCCGGATCGCCGGCTGAGTGCCTCGTTGCCGAAGGAGGCTTCCGCGAATTCCACACGCGTTTCAAAAGGTTCGGTGTGGATCTTCTGGGGCTGGTCAAGATCGCGCAATTGGAGCAGGTAGCTGTCGTTCAGGTTGGTGACGCGCTGCGGGAGCGTTTCAACCAGAATGCCGGTTGTGCGCGAATTGCCGATATCAAGCACGAGATCCACATCCACGGGATTGTCGCGCGCGGGGTTGACCACGCGCATGGTAATGTCGCCCGTGGCGAGGCGGAGCACGTCAAGCAGGGTCAGGTACGAGGCGAGGTACTCAAGTTCCCGGCCGTCGTCGCGGCGTCGTTTGCCGGCGCGTTTTTCCCAGAGCGCGGCCAGCCATTCATCCACCCAGGCGAGGTTGAGGAACCAGGCATTGTCGCGGACATGGGCGGCCAGCCGGAATGTCGCGTGGGCGGCCACGGCCTCTGGCGTGAGCGCCGCAACAACGGGGAGATCCGGCGCGTCGTTTTCCGCGTTGTCAACGGGCGGATCTTCCACTGTCATGTCAAAGACCAGAGTCAGGTGCAGGGCTTCCGGATCATCGTCCGCGGGCATCAGACGGCCGCGCGCCCAGTTGGAGGGGCCGTATTCAAAGCGTTCTCCGCCGTCCGGCCATTTCTGGCCGCGCAGGCGCGGCACGGGCAGGGGAAGCCAGAGATCCAGCCAGTCGTCGAGAATGCGGCGGGCGTCAAGTTCGTAATCGTAGTCGCCGGCCTCGCCGCTGACCATGTCCAGAAAGCGCCCGTCTTCCGTCGGGGCAAGGCAGCGCAGGACAGCCCGTGCGCCCGACTCCGCGCGATCTTCGCGAAAATAGCGGCGAATCCGGCCAATGGCCGCCTTTTCCAGCCGGAAGTCAAGAAATTGCGGGCAGCCGCCGGGAATGAGGCTGACCGGATTTTTATACGCCGGCAGGGTGCGCATGACGATTCTCCCGGAATAAGGTTATTCTCGTACAAAACGGATTTTGTATGACTGTCTCCCGCCGCCGGCGTCCCGAAAGATCCAGGTGCAGGGGGTCTGATCGCCTTCGCCCTGGCAGGTCATTTCGGCAGCGCCCCACAGATCCTTGATGTTCGTGCAGTACATGCGATCCGAGCGCATGTGCAGCACGCCGTTGCGGTTGAGCAGGGCGCGCGTCGCTCCCACGCATTCTCCGGCGTAGGCAGGATCGGAAAGAAAGCGCTTGCCCACGCCGTTTTCATCAAAGCAGAATTTTTCCCTGACCATGCGCTTGGTATGGTATTCCGGCCGTACGCCGACCCAGCAGCCGTTGAGAAAGCTCACGTCTCCCTTTTCCCTGGCCCCTTCGGGGATGCGCAGGGGCTGGCCTTTCGCGGGAGGCGTTTCCTTTTTGGCTTCTTTCGGCGCGGGCGTTTTTGTATCCTTTGCTTCGGCGTGCGCCGGGGCGGCGTCTTTCTGCCGCGCCTCCTGTTTTTTTTCGGCAGGCTTCGGCACGGCGTTTTCTTTTTGAGGGATCTGCTTTTCTGGGGTCTTCACCAGAAACTGTTCCAGCGTCACCGGCGTTTGCGCGGCTGGGGAAGCTGCCGGCGCGGGTTCCGGCGTGTTCTTGCCCTGGATCTGTTCAGGGATCGGATCGGGTTTTGACGGGGGCGTCTCCTGCCGGGGTGTTTCCCTGACCAGAGGTACGACTACCTCCGGAGCAGCCGGGGCGGAGCCGGTTGTACCGACTTCATCCGTTTTGTTTGGAGGAAGGGGCGAACGGGGCGCGTCTTCAAGGATGATGATCCGTTCCTGCGGCACAGGCACGGAGGGAAGCGGCGGCGGGGCTGTCCGGGATGAAGAGGGCACGGTCACGGTTCCGCCAGAGGGGGCGGTGGGTACAGGAAGGGCGGGATGGACAACCGGACTGTCGGAGCGGCCAAGGGGTTCGTCCGCGGGAGAGGGGCGCGTTGTCGGAAGATTGCGCAGTTCCAAGGACTCCGCGGCCAGAACTTCACCGTATGGAATGGGGGACAGAAGCGTCAGGAAGAGCGCGGCGTTGAAGAAAGAACGGTTGATCATAAAGCCTGTCCGCATTGTTTGTGTCCGGGCGTGTCCCTTCATATCCTTGCATATCCGGGTGGCCGTCGTTCATGGCGAAGCACGGGTTACTGTTTGATGAAAACGGCTTCCCAGGTGGTTTCGCTGCCGGCGTTGCGGCCCCGGCATTGCGTGTCCGCGCCGATCCGCCGGCATTCCACAGACTGCCCCCGAAAGGATTGTCCGCCAGGGCAGGCGATGGAGGGCGCGGTTTCAATGGTCAACACGCCGTTTACATCCAGTGTGCTTGTGGCCTTGCCCCGGCAAGGTCCGACGCCTGTTGCGCCGGTGATGCTGACGACGCCCTCGCCCTGTCCGTTGAAGGCGTATACAACGACTACAGGCACGCCGGACGAATCGGCAAGACCTGTGTCGCAGACCCAGGTTCCGGCCAGAAAGCCCATGTCGGGCTGGGCCTGCGGTTGTTCCGGCAGGCTGAGGGTCTGCTCCGCACGTTTTTTTTCGCTTTTGACGCACAGGGCCTTGCGTTTCGCAACCTTGCGGCGGAGTGCGGCGATCTCGTCCGAGAGTTCGGCCTGGAGGCCGGTCTCCCGTTCCTGCTCCGCATTCAGGTTTTTCATGCGCGGGTACAGGGAAGGGACTTCATCCGTAAACCACAGGGCGTACGCAAGCGCCAGCAAAAGCAGCAGGAGAGCCAGAGCGGCGAGCCAGGGGAGGAGGCCGCCGCGTTCCTTGGATACGACGGGAGCGGGCGTCTGGCCCGGCTCTCCTCGTGTTCCCGGTGTGGTGGGGATCTGTGTCCGGCGGGGCAGGCGAGCCAGACGGGAAAGGTCTCCCGGCTCCACGCCCGGGGTGGCTGGTCCGCATCCCCAAAGGATCGCCACAGGCTGTTCCCCGACAAGATACAGGGCGTCTTCATTCGGGAAGGACAGGGCGGCGGCCAGAATTTCGCCGGCAATGCCATGCCCCTTTTCCGTTTCGTTCCCGAGGTTTTCAGCAAGCGCGCGGATTTCCCCGGCCATGTCGCCAAGGCGTTCGCGCACGGCGTCGCGTGTAGCGTCGTCAAGCGACGCCAGGTGTACGGGACGGGCGTTTGCCGGCGTGTACCAGTCCACCACGCCGCGGTCCGGGTCAAAAACAGGCTCGGCGAACAGCAGAGCGTATCTTTCCCCGAGGCGCGAACGCAAAAGGGCGGTGAGCTGGGCATGGCGATCAAGGGCAAGGATGCCCTGCACTGCCAGAGGGTGCATGTCGCCGCGCGGCGTGGTTGTGATCAGTGTTCCGTTCATGGCTGTTGCGGGGCAGGGGTCAGATGCGTGTCGCCGGAGGGTTTTCCTGCGTGCCGGCGGGGGCGTCTCCGCCCGCTTGCGATGCTCCGTGCGGTTCCGTCTGATCGGCGCGGGGAGCGGGAAGCGCCGATGACAGGGGCAAACCGTCCACTTCGTCCGGAATGGCGCAGGGCGCGACGTCCATAAGCCGCTGCAAATTGTCGCGAAGTGCGGAAAGACGCGCCGTTTCCTTCCGCAGTCTGGCGATCTCTTCCTGTCGGCGTTCTGTTTGGGCGCGCCATTTTCGTTCAACGCCCCAGACGGCCGCGCCGACGCACAGCGCCAGGAGCAAAACCAGCATCCATGCCGTCGCAACGCCGCGCCGCGAAGTTTTCTTCATCAAAGCGTTCCTTGAAACAGTGCCCTGGATGATGATGCGTTCAGGCCATGATCGCGGCCAGTTCGCCGTCCATTTCTTCCTGCATTTTTTTCAGTGTTTCCCGTTCGTCTTCCACAGTCCGCCTTGAGCGATTGAGTTGATCCGCCGAACGGGTCACCCTGTCGAGAGAAGCCGCACTGCTTCGGGACGAGCCTGTTTTGGGGGCCGTCGCACGCGGCGCGGCGGTCTTTTTCTGACCAGGGGTTGCGGAAGCGCGGCCGGCAGTCGATTGCCTGCCGTTTGTCCTCTGGCTTTCCTGCGCAATGGCCTCGCGGTATTCCCGCTCCCTGTCCGCGGCCGAATCAAGAATCGTCCCCAGAATGGCGGAAGCTTCGGTGCAGCCGTCGCGGATTTCCTCATAGCGGCTCTGCAATTCCGCCCGGCTCATGACGCCCGCCTTGTACGCCGCGAGGGCGGAGACAAATTCCCGGTTATAGCAGTCACGGGCCGCGCGTGCGGCGGCGGAAGCCCGATCCAGCCCGGAAATGTCGCCCTGTATGTCTCTGAGATAGCTCGCCATGCGTTGATTGTCGTCCGCAATGCGATCCTGTTTCGCCTTGGCGTAACCGACTCCGGCTCCCAGCGCCCCGCCGGCGGCCGCGCCCACAAGCGCGCCCTGGGGTTTTCCGTCGCTGGCAAGCAGGCCGATCACCGCGCCCGCGATCGCCCCGAGAGAGCTTGAAACGGCTATTGTCCTGTTGAAGGATTTGTCCGCCTGACGCAGCTCGTGCAGCGGCGCATAACAGGCAGGGTAGTAGTTGACGCGAGTGATTTGATCGCCGTACCGCCCGGTGGCGCAACCGAGCAGGGCCGCACACATCCCAAGGCAGATTGCTGTCGAAAGTCGTTTTCGCAGGAAGGGACGCATCCGCCGCTCCGCTTGTTTCTGGTTATACCGTGTGGTCTTCACCACAGATCCTTAATGACTTCTCTTGCTGCGTCTGCCGCAACGCCGTCTTTGGGTGTCCGGCGGCGTTGCAGGCAAACTATGGGTAGCGCGGCATGTTCAGCGCCCGCCCTTGTCGGCCGGAAAATGCCGGTTTCTGGCGGACGGCGTATGCACCATGACCCCAATGAAGACTGACCCCGGCATGACCCATATGCGATCTCAATTGCTGCCCGCGGATTCTGTACCGGCAACTCCGAATACACTGCCAGTTCAGCGGGATGCTGTCTGTTTGGCGCGCGCGAGTTCGACCATCGCGTCGCCGCACCACTGCAACAGGGCTTGAAACTGCATGTCCGCGTCGTTGCGCGTGCGCGCTTCGGCGGGCGCGGCATCCATGCCCTGGCGCAGCAAGTCGGCCTCGGTTTCGGAAAGGAGCGAAAGAAGCTCGCGCCTGGACCGGGCATAGACGCCATGCCGGATATATTCCGTTATCTGCATGGCAAAGAACAGCCCTTTGTGCAACCCTTTCAGTTCGGCCGCACGCCTTGCCGGATCGCCGGCAAGAAAGGTGTGGGCCGCTTGATGATACAGGCCGGATACGTTTGCGAGAGCACCGGTCACTGTATCTTCGCGCCGTATGACGGGGAGCAGGGGGGCGAGATCGCCGTACCATGCGTCGGTATCCTGCGAGAACTGGAACAACTCGAATGCCGGCCAGGAGAGCAATTGACGCTGGCCGCAGGTGAAGCCGGCGGCCTTTTCTCCTTCGGGCAGCGTGCGCAACAAGTCCCGGTACGCGGCCAGATCGGCAAGATCCAGCGTGTCCAGGACGGTCAGGATATCGATATCGCTTTCTTCCGTAGCCTCGCCGCGTCGGTAACTGCCCTGCAGGCCGACAAAAAGAAGCCGTGCGCCAAAGCGTTCGCGGAGGACGCGCACCGCCTGGGGCATCCATGAGACTGGCTCTATCATTCCTGGCGCTCCGCATCGGGTGAAGGTGAGAGCGACGGCGTCGTGCCCTGAACCGCGTCGGCCGATGGTTCCGGAGCTTCCTCCGGCAGGCGGGTTTGCGGTTCGGAAGAAGGAGCGGATTCGTCTGCCGGCAGGCTTTGCGGAATGTCTTGCTGCTGCCGAGGGGCGGCTTCTTCCGTCGGCGCGGGTTCGGCGTTTTCTTTCGGATCGGGTGCGGGAAGCGCCGAAGGAGCTGTTCCCACAACCGGATCGTGCTGAGTTTCTTCCGGAACTGGAATCGCTTGCGTCGGTTCCGTCTGCACTGGCGCTGCCTGTGTCGGTTCCGTACGTTCGGCGGGCGCTGTTTCGGCCGGTGCAATCTCCTGTTTGGGGGCCGAAGGTTCCGGCGTTGCCCGCATGTCGGACGGAGTAGGCTCCGCAGCCGGCGGGACAGAGGGCGAGACGGCAGGCGCAACAACAGGCGTAGTGGGACGCCAGGCCAGAGGCAGGGCGATGCAGGCCGCGAACAGTGTCAGCGTCAACAGACTGCCGCCAGGGAAGCCGCGTCCGGCGCTCCTGCACAGTAACAAGGCGAAGATCAGGCACAGGCCGGCTTGGATCAGCACTCCCCATTGCATGGCCCCATCCGGCGCGGCAACAGGGTAAAGCGGCGCGAAGAGCGGGTCGACAGCCCCGGCGATCAGCGTGTACACCCCGCCGACGCCGAGATAGATTCCCCCCGCAAGCAGCAGCAGAGCCAGCGCCAGATAAAAAGCGCGACTGCGGCCCGGCGTGAGAGACAGAACAGCCTGCCCGATCAGCACCGCCAGCGGAACCAGCACTGTCGGCAGTACGGCCGGCGCGTCCACGCCAAGCAGGCAAAAGAGAAGCAGCGCGCTTGCGAGGAACGTCCAGATCCAGCCGTGGCCGGGGCAATCCCTGCGGTTTTTCACAAAGGCCGCGAGCACGCCGCCGATTTTTTCCCATTTCAGGAAGGGGAGCAGCAGCACAAAGGGCAGACACAGCGCCAGCAGGGGCGGAAAGACGCGCCACCAGTCGCCGCCCCGGGCTTCCCAGGCAAGGGAAAGAGGTCTCAAAAACGCGCTGTCGATGAACAGGAGAAGCTCTTCTCTTCCGTTCATCCCACCGTCTTCGTTTCCCCACAGGGCGAGGAAGGCTGCGCGTCCGAGGAGGAGAACAAGGAGAAGGCCGAATCCCAGCGCGCCGTCAAGCGCGCCTGCCCGACGGAAGCTCCCGCGCCATGCGAGAAAGAGCAGACTGGCGAGCAACGGGAGAACAAGCCCGGTGATGCCGGCCGAAAGGGCGGCCAGGGCCGTGAGCGCAAACCCCGCGCCAAGCCGGAACGGCGCGAAGGGGCGTATCCAGCCGCTGTACAGGCAGATCATGGCTGTGGTGACAATCGTCGCCGTCAGGAGGCTTTCTCCCGCGGATGACGGCAGGCCGGCAAGCGCCAGCATGACGAACAGGGCGCACGCCGCGGCCAGCGCTCCGCGCTTCCCGTAGCCGGCGGCCAGGGCCAGCACCCATGTGGCCAGCAACAGGAGAAGCGTTGCCAGGGCGGCCCCTGTCGCGGTCAGCCCTCCGGTCCCCGTCGCCAGGGTGAAAAGCCCGTCGGAAGCGGAAGCAAGATTGCTCAGAGCTTCCATCAGACCGCTTCGAGCAAGGCCGTTCAGAAAAAGATCGTACACCGGCTGGACGGAGGAAAAAAAGCCTCCGGTTCCGGCCTCGCCCGCCGTAGTGGCTCCGTCAAGGCTCCCCACGCTTTCTCGAACATGTTCGGCCAGAGAGTACAGCCCGTGCGTCTGTCTGGCGACCAGGCCGGGAATGGACTGGATCAGCCATACCAGCACAAGAAAAACTGGCGCTCCTGCAGCGAAGGCGCTGAAACAGCGTTGACCAAAGCTTGGCGTGCGCACTGCTTCGGAAACGGCGTTCGGCTCCGCCTTGGCCGTCTTGTCCGCTTCACCTGTTTCATTCGGCAGTTCACCCGCTTTGTTCGGAAGGGGCGCGGACGGCGTTTCCTGTGCGTCTTGCGCATATGGGGCAGTGACTGTGGATGCGTCGGCGTCCTGAACATTCGTCGCGTCCGGGGCATTCCTTGCGTCCGGGGTGTTCGGCTCCTGCCGGCTTTCTTCATCCATGCCGTTCGGGACGTGATCGCGGGCAGGATCATCCGGCCGGGCGGAATGTGTCGAAACTTCCGGAGCGGCGTCGGCATTGTCGCGGCGCGCGTCGGCTGCCGGAGAGAGGGGAGAAGAACAGGAATTGGCGTCAGGGCTGGAAGAAGCGTCGGACATGGCTGCCTCGTCATGCGGAGTGTTTCAAACGCGGGCTGCCCCTGCAGGGCCGGCGGAAAAATGCATGAAACATTGTGCCGGCCTTGGAAAGGCGCGTCAAGTCCGCTCGAAGACCTTCCGGAGCCTCATCGTTGCCGCATGAGCGGAGCGATCAATCTTTCCACAATCCGGAGCGCTTCAGAAAGGCGGTATGGAGCCGCCCTCCTGTATAGAGGACCATTTTGCGGGCGCGGCAGTGTGGGGCATTGCGCTTTTTCATTTCCGCCGCATGGGTGAAAAGATCGAGCCACCTTGCGCAGACGCGCGCACGATCCCCCTCCGGGGCGCGCAACGCGCAACGCTGTCGCAACGCGGCGTACAGACCCGGCGTTTGCTTGATCCGGCGGAGGTTGCACAACAGGCTTTCCGGACCGGTGATCTCAAGGTAATCCAGCGGGTGCGAACGCAACGCCTGATAGGCCGGCTCGACGCCGAGCAGCGCGGGCGTTCCCGCCGCCCAGGCGTTGATGAGTTTGGAGGCGGGCTTGGTTTGCAGCACGCGAAGCGACAACCCCGGCCGCAAGGCGACAATCGCATCAATGCGGCTGTAATCGCACCAGTTGCCCGCATCCATCAACGTGAGTTCGATCCCCAGATCGCTCATGCGTTTCAGGAATGCGCTCTCGAAAACCCAGGAGGGCTGGTATTGCCTGCTGCCCACAAGGGCTATCCGTTCAAGACGATCTGCCCGGCTTTCATCCCGCGGGATAAGCCCCGGCTGAACCCAGTGCGGCATATGCCACGCCGCGCCCGACGCGAGAGGGTTCTGCTCAAGCACAATGTCCGCATACGGAACAGGTGGGCGATCCGCCCGCACCACAATGGAAAAACAGTCAAGCAGACCGTGACGGGGTTTTGCGTTGTCATAGTGGAAAACGCATATTTCATCTTTCACGGCATGAGAGACAAGATGAAAGGAAAATTCTCTTTCCCGCTCTTTCAGCAATAACCATGTCTGGAGAATATGAACATCAACGCCGGCCGTGAAAAAGGCTGCGATTTCATCAACGGAATACTGCCCCAGCGCTGCTTCATGCAGTTGGGCGGGCCATTTTTTTCGTTGCGTTTCAGGAATGACAAAATAGACAGGCGTCATATCTATTCCGCCAGATCTTCCTCGCCGTTGAGTTCCGCCCGGAACTTGCGGGAAAGACGAAAAACCACAACCTTTCGCGGAGGCAGGGTGATGGATTCGTCCGTCTGGGGGTTGCGCCCCTTGCGGGCCTGCTTGCTGTACGCTTCAAACTTGCCGAAACCGCTGACAAGGAGCGCATGATCCTTCTTGATCGCCTGCTTCATGAGCAAGAGCAGCGTCTCCACGGTGTTTTTCACATCAGTGCGGTTTTTTTCAGTCTTCTCATAAATGGCTTCGACTATGTCGGCCTTGGTGAGCGCTCCGTTCATGTTCCCTCCCAAAAATTCCAGGTCAGCGCGGAATATTCTTTTGTTCTCGCCGCTCCCCGCCCTGTCAGGGGGCAGGCGAAATGTCTTTTTGCGTCCCGCGCGATCTCACAACGCGCTTTTGATAGCGGCCGCCACGGCGCCCATTTCTTCCGTATCGGCATAGTTCCCGTGCGGCCAGGGCGAATGCCCGTCGCCGGCATGTCTGGGGATAAGGTGCCAATGGACGTGGGGCACTTCCTGCCCGGCGGCCTTGTAATTGTTCTGGACGACGTTAAGCCCTTCGGCCCCGGTGGCCAGCATGACCGCCCGGCCCACCTTGCGCATTGCGTCAAGCAGGGCCGCGTCCGCCCCGGGGCGCATATCGAAAAGGGTTTCCGCATGATCCCGGGGCACGATCAGCACATGCCCCCTGGAGACCGGATTGATATCCAGAAACGCGTAGACCTGTTCGTTTTCATATACGACAGCGCTCGGGATTTCCCCCCGGATCAGCCGGCAAAAAAGACAGTCGTCGTTGTGGGCGCTCATGACTTTACTCCTGGGCTAACGGGATATGCGAAGACAGCAGCCGTCCTGTGCAAGTGCAGGGCAATCGTGAGTACAAATAACATTCTGAAATAATTGATAAAATTTTCAGGTTCAAAATAAAATATTTTTTGTTTCAAGTGGTCGTCATAGCTCACGCGATTGCCCGGTGTGCAAGTGCGGTTACACTGGATTTTTTTTCCGCCGTGTGCAAGGCTACCGGAGGCGGCACAGGAAAAAAACGCGTGACAACTGTATATATTTCACCTGTAACCATGTCAAACCACTTTACAAAGTTTTCTGACGCAACGGAGTCGATCCGCATTGTCCCACACCTTCCCCTGAAGGAAAGGCACGCGGTTATTCCTTTTTTTCTTCCTTTTGCCGGCTGTCCGCATCGCTGTCTCTTTTGCGATCAGGACAAGCAGACAGGGCGGAACGCCAAGGTTGATACTCTATCATTCTCCGAATCTCTTGCCAAGCTGTTCTTCAACATTTCCGCGCGGAAAAGAAAAGAAGACACGGCGTCGGGCAACGAGCCGGCGGATCTGGGTTTTTACGGAGGCACCTTCACGCTGCTTCCTGTCGAGCGGCAGATGGCCTGCCTGCGTCTGGCCGCGGCATGCAAAGCGCGCGGGCTTGTCAACCGGGTGCGTTGCTCCACCCGCCCCGATGCGCTTGATCCCGCCCATCTGGAGCGGCTCGGGCAAGCGGGGCTGGATCGTGTAGAGGTGGGCGTGCAGAGTTTTGCGGACGGCTCGCTGGCCGCTTCCCGGCGCGGTTATACCGGTGAGCAGGCATTGATCGGCTGCGAAGCGGTGAAGGCCGCGGGGCTTGAACTCGGCATTCAGCTTTTGCCCGGAATGCCCGGTTCCACGCCTGAAAGTTTTCTTGCCGACGTCGCCACATCGCTCGCTCTTGGCCCTGCCTGCCTGCGCTTTTACCCGTGCCTTGTCATCCGCGACACGCCTTTGGCGGAACTGTGGAGGCAGGGCCGCTATGCCCCCTGGGAGACAGACTGCGCCGTGCAGACGCTGGGCCGGGGGCTTGCCGCCGCGTGGCGCGCCGGAATACCGGTTATCCGCCTGAGCCTCGCGCCAGAGCCGGCTCTTGACGCGGCGGTTCTGGCCGGCCCCCGTCACCCGGCGTTGGGAGCGATCATTCAAGGTGAAGCCCTTTTCACGACACTGGCCGAACATATCCGTTCCGTTGGCCGCGCTCCGGACGTGGTGATGCTTCCGAAGCGTTGCCAGGGCTTTTTTTTCGGCCACCAGGGGACGCTCCGCCCGCGGTGGAAGTCGTTGGGCGTGGATCCCGCCAGAGTAATCTGGACGGCGGAGAAGGGGACTCTTGTGTGGAACTGTTCCAATTCTGGAAATGAAGGTGGTTAAAAAGTTAATCTATAAATATAAATAAATAGATTGCCCTTTCATTTTTGTCCCGCCGCAAAGATACGGTTCACACTTCAGGAACAGGGCAGGCCGGCATTGCAGGAGAGGGCGTTCCGCGCCGTTCGGATGAGATCCACACATTTTCCGCACCCATGCGGCGGCAGGGGCGCGCCCGGGCAGTTCACAGGGGACAAGCCCCCAGGGCCGTATGACCTCTCGCTATCGACTCTTGCATTCTTGTCAGAGTGTGACATACTGTTCTGCTGTCGATGATCACATTTTTACATCCGGAATTCTCATGACTGAACATCTACCGGCTGAAGATGCCGCAAGTCCGGCCGAAACGCTCTCCACTCTGGACGCCGAACCACGACAGGCCGTCCAGAATCACCCGATGACGGCAAACCCGGCGGACAACGCCGGGGACATGCCGGGCGCGCAAGCGCCGGCATCCGACATGGGGGAAGATGTTGCGCCTTTCCCGGCAGGCGGAGCGGCGAAGGATGCCGCCGGGAGCCATGCCGGGGACGAACCGGAGGACGCCCTGCCCCCTGTGGATCTCGCCTCGTTGCCGCCGGATCTGCAGGACGCATGCGCGAGAGCCGGCTGGAATTCTCTCATGCCCGTTCAGGCGCGAGCGCTTCCCTATATGCTGGAAGGGCGCGACATCATGGTGCAGTCCCGTACCGGAAGCGGCAAGACCGGCGCGTACCTGTTGCCCCTGCTCGCCCGTCTTGACCCGGCAAAGCGTGCCGTGCAGGCGCTGATTCTCACGCCGACGCGCGAGCTTGCCGTGCAGGTGGAGCGTGAAGCGGCTGCCCTCTTCGGCGGGAGCGGCCTTGACGTATGCGCTGTGTACGGAGGCGTATCCTACGGCAGGCAGATGGATGCGCTCAAGAACGGCGTGGCCGTCGTTGTGGGAACTCCGGGCCGCGTTCTTGACCATTTGATTCGCCGGACATTGAGCCTTGATCATGTGCGGGAACTTGTCTTTGATGAAGCCGACAGAATGCTCTCTATCGGTTTTTACCCCGACATGAAGGAAATCCAGCGCTATCTTCCGCAGCGGGAACTTCACGCGACGCTCTTTTCCGCCACATATCCGCCCCATGTCCTGCGGCTGGCCGGGGAATTTCTCCAGGATCCGCAACTTCTGTCCCTCTCCGCCGATCAGGTTCATGTGGCCGAAGTGCAGCATCTTTATTGCGAGTGCAAGCGCATGGACAAGGATCGGGCCCTTCTGCGCGTGCTTGAGGTGGAAAACCCCGCTTCGGCTATTATCTTCTGCAATACAAAGTCCGATGTGCATTATGTTACCGCGGTGTTGCAGGGGTTCGGCTTCAATGCGGATGAACTGTCGGCTGATCTCTCGCAGAACAAGAGGGAGAACGTGCTCGGTCGTCTGCGCGCGGGTGAGGTTCGTTTTCTGGTCGCGACGGATGTCGCGGCCCGGGGCATCGACATTCCGGATCTTTCGCACGTTGTGCTGTATACGCCGCCTGAAGACAGGGAATCCTATATCCACAGGGCAGGGCGCACCGGCCGGGCAGGGGCCGCCGGAGTGGTCATCTCCCTTGTGGATATCATGGAAAAGATGGAATTGCAGCGCATCGCGCGATTTTACAAGATTTCTCTGCTCAATCTCGCCCTGCCGAGCGAAGAGGAAGCGGCGCGTGCCGCCGGTCTGCGGGTAACCGCCATCCTGGAGGCGCGCAACCGGCAGTTGAGCGGATTGGAGCGGGAACGTCTGGCTCGTTTCGAGCCGCTTGCGCGTGAACTTGCGGAGGATCCGGAGCAGCTCCCCCTTTTGGCGCTTCTTTTGGACGATTGTTACCAGAAGAACATGAATCCGGCGGGATTCTTCCCGATTGGGAGCAAACGCCGTCCAAAGTCCGCACCGGGCGGGGACGGAGGGGAACGCCCTTCAAGACGCGGCAAGCGTCGCTCCGGCGGCAGGAAGGCCGAAGCGCATCCCGCCGGCATCGAAGCTGCCTCTCAAAATCCGGATGCCGTGTCCGCGTCGGTTCCCGCGGAAGGGCAGGAAAAAACGCCCTCCAGACGTCGCCGTGGACGCCGTCGTTCCGGAAAGCCGGCGGAAGAGCGTCCGCTTTCCGCCACTTCCGAAGAATGATTGAGGAATTGTCTGTGTCCGCGCAAGCTCCTTATACAGCCGATGAAGTGCTCGCGAATTTTTCGGCTGTGCTTGACAGCATGGATTTCGCGCGGGAACTTGCCGTGCTCGGAGTCAAGCGGTTGCATTTCAGACGCAGGGAACGCCTGATACGCGAATTGCGCGCCCTGAGCATCGGCCTGTGGCGGCTGGCTCTGCACCGTTCCTTCCCACAGGATGGGGAAACGATGTTTGAAATGTTCCTCGCCCGGCTTGCCGAAGCCCCTGCTCACTCGCGGGAAGCGCAACGGGCGCTGGATTTCATTCAACTGGCGCGGGGGTATGTGGAACTCTTGCGCGAAAAGGGCGATACCGATTTTATGGTGGCCAGCTCGCATATTGTCGGGCTGTTCAAGCAAAAGGAGCAGGAGACGGCGTCGCGCAGTCTCAAGCTTGCCTTGCTTATCCGCAATACCTACACAGTCATTTTCGATCGCCTTATCTGACGAATTCGAGAGTCCGCCCAGACGGCATCTCTTGTAGTATCGGCGTGGCATCCTCAAAAAAGCATATTTTTGCGGAAGTGTATGCGACAGCAGATCGGGCATTGTATCATGCAAAGGGGCAGGGTAAAAACTGTTCCTTTGAGTTTGTACAAACTCAAGGTTAATATGCCCTAAAGCGTTTTCCCAATGAATTGTGGGCAAACGCTCGGTGGCCGCGAGAGCGGACGCCCGTGCCGAACAAGCGGGCAAACCGCGTTTTGCCGCGCCTGTCCCGCTCCGCAGGGAAGTGACGGCAATGTTGCGGTTGAAAAATGGATACTTTTAATCGCAAAATGCTCTAAAGATATGGCATGATCAGGCGAAGCGCGTTTAACGCGTCCAGAGGCTGCGTCCTCCGCCACGCCAATATGCGTCTTGCCGGCCGGAAAAAAGCTTTTCGCGGCCGGCGTTTTCATGAGGGCTGCCTCCAGGGCGTGTGCACACCACGAGAAATGTTGTTCTCCGCCAGGGAAAAAAGACTTTTTATGAAGGGAATATACTCTTATGGTACTTGCCCGGAATAAAAAGCCTTTTTGACGCAGGCAGAGGACAAAGGCCATAGTGGGACGCCCTAATTGAGGATGTAGCGGAGAGGGTCCACGTTGACGCCGTTGAGTCGCACTTCATAATGCAGGTGCGGACCGGAACTGCGCCCCGTGCTCCCCACATAGCCGATGACGTCGCCTCGCTGGACTGTTTGCCCTTCGCTGACGGCCCGGCGCGACATGTGGGCGTACCGGGTTGTGATGCCGCCCCCGTGTTGCAGGAGGATGCTGTTGCCGTACCCGTTTTCCACACCCGAAAAGATGACCGTGCCTTTGCCGGGCGCATAAATGGGCGTCCCGGTGCGGGCGCTGATGTCAAGGCCCTTGTGCTGCTCGTTACGGCCGGTGAACGGATCGGCCCGCCCGCCGAAACGCGAGGTGATGAAGCCCTCAATCGGCCAGATTGAGGGAACGGAAGCCAGAACTTCACGGTTGGCGCGCAACTTTTCCAGCAACTCCTGCTGCCGCACCTCCTCAAGCCGGATATCGCCGGAAAGCTGTTTGAGGAAGCTGTTCATCTTGCGAACCATGAGATCCTGGCGGCGCAGGGGCAGGTATTCCCGGGCGAAGGTTTCATCGCGGGAGCCGCCTACCGATGTTGTCTCCGGATCCCGCTCCATGTTCATCATCAGGCGGAGTTTGGCGTCGAACTGCCGTACCCTGTCCAGATCGCTCCGTACTTCATCAATGCGTGTTGTCAGCGCAAGGATTTGGCTGTTTTGTTCTTCAATGGTTTGTTCCGCGGCTTCCAGTCGCGCTTGCGCGTGTCTGGCCTGCTGGCGTTCGATCCACAGCCAGCCGTTGCCGGCGGCCAGAGCCACGACAAGCGCCGCCGCAAGCAGCCCAAAACCGCCGCGGAAGCGGAAATTGCAGGTGGAACCACATTTTTCTTTAAAGATAACGAGATGATATTTTCCGAACAACATGCTCTGCCCTCGGTTGCGGTGGGGCGTGGCGCCGTTTCGTCCTCTGCAAGGAATGAGTTCGTTGTGCTAACGCGGCTCGCCCTGGATCAGGGAAAAGCGCCGGGCTGAAATGGAGTTTTCAGCGTGCTGTTGCGAGCGGCATGACGCGCCCGTGGAACAGCCTGTTCTCAAGAGGATCGTTTTGTCGAATAGCACGGTCTTCCGGTTCGTCCACGGCGGTTCCGCCACCAATGTCGGTTTTTGTCTGACGACAGGAAGTCGTTCACGGAATGGTTTCCTGTCAGGTAGAATACTACCGCTCTAAGTTTAGCCGGATGATTCCGTTTCTGTCAATCCCAACTGCCATTTTGTCAGGCCGTTGAAAAGATTCTTTTTCAGCATCTTGTCGCCGCCGTGCAGGGCGCGGACTTTTTCGGCGAAGTCCGCCCTGCGGCTTTGGCCTGCCGAGGGGCAGGGGTTGCTCCACACCTGGAGATCCCACTGGCGCGCCGCACGGATGATATCCGCTTTTTCCACGAGCAGCAGCGGACGGATGACGGTAAGCTCACCGCGGAAGAATGCGTCTTTCATGCGCATGCCTTCCACCCGGCCGTTCTGCACGAGATTCATGAAAAAGGTGACGACAAGATCGTCGGCGTTGTGGCCGAAGGCGAGATGACTCAACGAGTAGCGGGCGCACAGTTCAAACAGCCGCGTGCGGCGCAAGAGAGCGCAGTAGAAGCAGGGGGATTTTTTGCGGTTTTCCGCGGAATGGCCGCGCGGGCCGAAATCCGTCACTTCCACATGACCCGGCACGCCGTGGTGGGCAAGGTAGTCGAGAAGGGGCTTGTGGCTGGTCGGATCAAAGCCCGGGTTGAGGTGGATCGCCATGATTTCAAATCGAAAGGGCACTACCCGTTGCCGCCGGCGGAGCACTTCCAGCAGCGTCCAACTGTCCACGCCGCCTGACACGGCCACGCCGATACGCGCACCCGGGCAGATCATGCCTGTTCTTTGCATGGCCCTGCCGGCGCTTTTCAAACAGACCTGTTGCGCGTAGGTGAGTTTTTCCCGCATGTATCATCCCTGTAGGATCAAGAACTCATGAAAACGCCGCCTGCGAAAAGACTGGCTTTCAGCAGACGGTCTACGAGTCCTGGCTCTGGTTCACGCCGTACGAATCCGTTGTTGCGCAACACCCGGCTAGCCCATGTTTTTTTTCAGTCGGCGGGTCCACTGGGTCAGGCGGGGTTCTTCGCCGTTGTCTTTGGGCTGGTAAAAAATCCGCGTTTTGACCGAGGGGGGCAGATATTCCTGTTCCACCCAGGCATTGGGAAAATTGTGCGGGTATTTATAATCCTTGCCGTAACCCCATTCGCGCTGGAGCTTTGTCGAGGCGTTGCGCAGGTGCAGGGGGACCGCCTGCGGCCCGTTGACTTTGACTTCGCGCGCGGCATTCGCATAAGCCGCGTAGGTGGAATTGCTCTTGCGCGCCAACGCCAGATAGACGGCGGTTTCCGCCAAAGGAATGTACCCCTCGGGCATGCCGACAAATTCTACCGCCTGCTGGCACGCCACGGCCAGCGGCAGGGCCGCCGGGTCGGCCAGACCCACATCCTCGGATGCGGAGAGAATGAGGCGACGGCAGATAAAGCGCGGGTCTTCTCCGCCTTCCAGGAGACAGGCCAGATAATACAGGGCCGCGTCAGGATCGCTCCCCCGGATGGATTTGATAAGGGCGGAAGCGTACTCGTAATGGCTGTCGCCGTCCTTGTCGTGGCGGGAGAGAATTTCGGGCAGTACGGCGCGGACATGATCCAGGGAGCGTTTGTCTTCGGGCAGGGAGGCTGCGTGTTCCACCAGGTTGAGCATGGTCCGCGCGTCGCCGTGCGCGGCCGTGGCCAGAAAGTCGAGAACCTCGTCCGGCAGGTTGGCTCCGAGTTCGCCCGCTCCGCGTTTGCCGAGATCCGTCAGTTCTTGCCGCCCGAGCGGGCGCAGGCGCAAGACGTGCAGTCGCGACAGGAGCTGGCGCGTCACGCTGAAGGAAGGATTTTCCGTGGTGGTGGCGATCATGGTCAGTTCGCCGCTTTCCAGGAGAGGGAGGAAGAAATCCTGTTGCGCCTTGGAAAAGCGGTGAAGCTCGTCCAGCACAAGCACATCCACCCCGGAAAGGCGGCGTCTGAGTTGTTGCAGACCGGCTTCGGGAGCGCTCAGGCGGAGGACCACGCCGCCGCGCGCACGGGCAAGCAGCAGAGCCAGTGTGGATTTGCCGCAGCCCGGCGGACCGAAGAGCAGCAGGCTTGGCAAACGGGGAGCGGCCATGAGCGTTTGCAGGCGCTCGCTCAAATGCGTCTGGCCGACAAATGAGGCCAGTTCCGTGGGGCGCATGCGTTCCGGCAGCGGCTGGCAGAGAGTCATGCGCTTCCGCCCCGGTTTCCGCGTTGCAGCAGCACTTCGTCGCGGCCGTCGCGTTCGCGCACGAGCACGTTGACTTGATCCTCCCGGCTGGTGGGGATGACGCGGCCGGCATAGTCGGCGTGGATCGGCAGTTCGCGATGCCCGCGATCCACAAGCACAAGCAGTTCGACCTTGCACGGGCGGCCATAATCAAGAATGGCTTCGAGCGCGGCCCGTACGGTCCGGCCTGTGAACAGCACGTCGTCAACCAGGATGACGTCCCTGGCTTCCAGCGGCACGGGCATGTGGGACGTGCCGATGACAGGGCGGGCGCGCGGGCTGGTCCAGTCGTCCCTGTACAGATTGATATCAAGCGAGCCGAGGGGGATGCTGCGTCCGAGCCGGGCCTCAAGCGCGGCGGCAAGCCTTGCGGCGATGTCCACGCCCCGCCGTTGAATGCCGAGGAGGACAAGGTGTTCCCCCGAGGGATGGCGCGCGATGATTTCGGAGGCAAGCCCGTCGATGACCCCCGGCATTTCGTCGGAACGGATCAGGATGGTTGTCTGCATGGCGTCCTCAATACGATGTTGGCGTGGAAAGAGCGTAGCGCATTTCGTCGCCGGGGGGAAGTGGCGGCGGTTTCCGCCTTCAGGACAGGCTGGCAGGGCGCATCCGTCCCTGTGTAGCGCACGATCCGGATCGGATGCCGGGGCGCGCCTTCCGGAAACGCTTTTGGCACGACTTATGCTTGATTGTGGGAAACGCCGGCGGGGCGGCAGATTTTACCCTCCGGCATACAGCATAAGCAGTCGAAAAAATGTATATTGTCGTGCAGTCCGCATACGCCGGCGGCATCTGGCGTGTGTTTTGAGGCAGGATATGCACGTTGGTGCGTGGTTTCGGCTCTGTTTTGTCCCAGGGGAGGACGTGATCATGATGCATTGTCTTTATGCCGGCGCGACCGGAATCAAAACCCATGGTGAAGGGCTTTCCACTGTCGCGAACAACCTGGCGAACGTGAATACGATTGGCTACAAGCAGCAATCCGCCCTGTTTCAGGATCTCATGAGCCAGAACCTCGCTTCGCCCCTGGCTCCCACGCAGGGCTTAAGCCAGCTCGGCATGGGTTCGGCTGTGGGAGACGTGCGGACGGTGTTCACGCAGGGACCTTTTGAACCCGGCAGTTCGATGACCGATCTTGCCCTGAGCGGCAAGGGCTTTTTTCAGGTCGTGAGCGACGATGGCGTGGAGCACTACACGCGCGCCGGCAACTTCCGCTTTGACGAGCAAGGCTATCTGCGCGATCCTGCCGGCTACACGCTCAGCGGAATCAAGATGACGAACGGGCAGAAGAGCGGGACGCCTTCTCCCATCCGAATCGATATGTACGACGACGCCATCGCTACTGTTCCGGCCAAGGTCACATCACAGATCACGGCCGTCATGAATATCGGCTCCAGCGATGATCGCAGCACCACGGCATCCGATCCGTATTTTTCCCTGCTGAAGAGCTGGAACGGGCTGTCCACCCCGCCTTTGGGCGAGGGCAATTACAGTTCTTCCCAGGGGTTGACCGTGTATGACGCCTCCGGCAAGGCCCACACGGTGCAGATCTATTTTGATGGAGCGCCCACCGTGACGCAGGGCAAGACCACATACGAATATGTGCTCGGCATGAATCCCGGCGAAGATGGAAGCGCCGCGGCGGGGACGGCCGGCGCGGGATTGCTCATGGCCGGCACCCTGACCTTCAACAGCAAGGGCGAGCTGGTGGATATGTCCGCCTTCACGCCTGACGGCGCGGACAAGACGAATCTTGCCTCCTGGACGCCGGCGACCCTGGCGAATGGTCTCCCCCAGTTTACGGCTTCCTTTGCTGGCGGCGGCACGCAGAACGTCACGCTCGATCTCGGGGTGCAGTGCGTGAACAATTCCTGGACCGGCGCGCCCGTCTCGGCCGCGGCTGTGGGAGCGGCGGGAGAAAACCTGCCGACCCTCGTGCCTGTGGAGCGCGACGTCAGCGTCACCACGGCCCGGAGCGGCGGTTCGGCCCTGTATTCCTCCAGGCAGGACGGCTACCCGAGCGGCAGAATCGTAAATCTCAACATCACGCAGGACGGGATCGTGGAAGCCCAGTACAGCAACAACACCACGGCTTCGCTGTATTCCATCCCGGTTTTTCGCTTCACCAGCGAGGACGGACTGCGCAACGAGGGCATGAATCATTATTCCGCCACGCCGGATTCGGGCGTTGCGGAATACGGCGATGCCGGAACCTCCAATTACGGGACGATCGTGGCCAATCAGCTTGAATCTTCCAATGTGGACATGAGCCGGGAAATGGTTACCATGATCACTGTTCAACGCGGTTTTCAGATGAACAGCAAGGTTCTCACCACGGCAGACACCATGCTGCAGAAAGCGCTTGAGCTGAAGCGCTGAGGCGGCGCTTGCCGGCTTGCCGGATCTGTCGGCGGGCGGCTTCTTGTTGCTGTGCGGGCCGCATTTTCGCGGCCCGCTTTACGTTCGGGGCGAAACAGGATAACGGCAGGCAAATGAAAAAAACATTGTGCATTCTCGGGATAGTATTCGGTTTTTTGGCGTTGATTGGCGTAGGCGGGGCTGTCGGCCTCTACATGTGGGCGGTCAGGGATCTGCCCGGATTTACCCGCATTGCCGATTACCGGCCGGCGCTCACCACCACGGTTCTGGCCAGGGACGGAAGCGTTCTCGGCCATTTTTACCGGGAAAACCGTTTTCTCCTGTCTCTCGACGAGATGCCGAAGATGTTGCCGCTGGCCTTTCTCGCGGCGGAAGACGCCGGTTTTTATCAGCACAAGGGCGTGGATCTCATCGCCATTTTTCGCGCCTTTCTCGTAAACATGAAGAGCGGCAAGGAAACGCAGGGCGGCAGCACCATCACGCAGCAGTTGATCAAGCGGTTGCTGCTGACTCCGGAGCGCACCTACGAGCGCAAGCTCAAGGAGGCGATCCTGGCCTATCGGCTGGAGCGCTACCTGACCAAGGACGAGATCCTCACCATTTATCTCAATCAGACCTTTCTCGGCCCGAACGCCTACGGTGTCGAGGCGGCGGCGAGAACATTTTTTGCCAAGCACGCCAGGGATCTCACTCTGGCGGAATGCGCGCTGCTGGCCGGGCTTCCGCAGGCTCCCTCGGCCTACAATCCTCACCGTCGCCCCGAGGCGGCGAAAAAACGCCAGATGTATGTGCTCGGCCGCCTGCATGAAGTCGGCTGGATCAGCGATGAAGAGTACCGTGCGGCGGCGGAGGAACCGCTCGTCTACAAAACCCTTCAGCCCGACAGCGGCGAGGAGGGCGACTGGTATCTTGAAGAAGTGCGCCGCCGGCTCATCACGCTTTTCAGCGAGGAAAACGCCGCAAGGCTTGGGCTGAATCTGCCCCTGTACGGAGAAGATGCGGTGTACGAACTTGGCTTCACCGTGCGCACCGCAATGGAACCCAAATTGCAACGCGATGCCGACAAGGCTCTGAAACAGGGACTGGAACTGTTTGATCGCCGGCTTGGCTGGCGGGGACCGGTGGAAAAAATTCCCGCCGGAGAACTCGAAAAACGTCTTGCCCAGGAAACCTTCACTCCCGCCCGTCTGGCCGACGGCGCGTGGAGCAGGGCCATTGTGACCGACGTGACTGAAAAGAGCGCTTCCGTCCGGCTTGGGGCGTACAGGGGAAGCATCGACGTCTCGACCATGCGTTGGGCGCGCAAGCCCAATCTCCGCGTCGGATCGGCGTATGCCCCGGCTGTGAAGGACGCGCGCAAGGTGCTTGAAGTCGGCGATGTGGTATGGGTGCAGGCTCTCGGCCCGAATGCGGAAACACCCTACGATCCCGCGGCGATACAGCCGGACACGATCATTCCGCTTGCCTTGCGGCAGAAGCCGGAAGTGCAGGGGGCGCTTGTTTCCATTGAAACGCAAACCGGCGACGTGGTGGCCATGAGCGGCGGCTACGATTTTCGGGAGAGCCAGTTCAACCGGGCGACGCAGGCGCACCGCCAGCCCGGATCCTCCTTCAAGCCTGTGGTGTATTCCGCGGCGCTGGACAACGGCTTCACCGCGGCTTCCGTCGTGCTGGACGGCCCTGTCGTCGAGTTCATGGACAGCGGCGATGTGTGGCGTCCCGGAAACTACGAGAAAAGCTTCAAGGGACCGATGCTGTTGCGTACAGCCCTTGCGCTGTCGCGCAACCTTGTGACCATCCGCGTCGCGCAGGAGATGGGCATCCTGAAAGTGATCGAACGGGCCAGAGATCTGGAACTGGAAGCGGATTTTCCGGAAGTTCTGGCTGTCAGCCTCGGAGCCGTCGCGCTTACGCCGCTCAACCTGACGCAGGCCTATACGGGCTTCGCCAATGGCGGACAGGTGAGCAAGGCGCGGTTTATCCTTTCGGTGCATGATTTTTGGGGAGCGCCCCTCTACGAGGCCCATCCGGATTTGCGCGACGCCATTTCCGCGCAGAACGCCTTCATCATGGCCAGTATGCTCAAGGATGTGGTCAACTCCGGCACCGGGAGCAAGGCCAGGGTGCTCGGTCGCCCCGTGGCCGGGAAGACCGGCACGAGCAATGAGGAAAAGGATGCCTGGTTCATCGGTTTTACGCCGTATCTGGCGACAGGCGTCTATGTGGGCTATGATCAGGTGCGCGCCATGGGCCGCGACGGGAGCGGGAGTTCTGCCGCCCTGCCCATTTTCGTGAGCTACGCCAAGGAGGCGTTTTCCGCCTACCCGCCGGACGACTTTGAAGCGCCGGAGGGCATCACCTTTGCCCGGGTGGACGCGCAAAGCGGCTACCTTGCCGGCCCGGACTCCGCCCGCGCCCTGACCCTGCCCTTTTATACAGGGTCACAGCCAGGAAGAGGCGGCGCGACCACACCGGACGCGGCCGCGGCGGAGCGGGGGGAAGACCTGCTCAAGCAGTTGTTTTAGCAAATTTTTTAGGTCAGACCTCATGAATCCGCCTGTTGCAAAGCCTTTTTGCCTCCAGCGGCGTTGCAAGGCGAACATTGGCTGCATGTTCGAGACAGCTTCGCCCAATGTTGCCCCTTCCGGCCGGAAAAACCGGCTTTTGCAGACGACGGATTCATGAGGTCTGACCCTTCATTTGGGGCGTTGCCTTGCGGGCATCCTGTTCGCAAGGTGTATGGAGACGTTTTTTAGAGCATACTGTCACGCCTGCTTCGGCAACTGACAGCGCAAATACCTTGCGCGTTTTCATAGCGGCTGCCCGCTCGCGCGACTGGCAGAGCATTTTGAGAGTCAAAATGTTCTAACGGGATCGTCTCCTGTGCGTCAGCGAGCGCGTAACAGCGCCTTCGCCCGGCTGTGGGCGCAGGCGGGAACAGACGGCCAGAGCCTGTTCCCGCGCCTTGAGCAGGAGCGGCGTCAACGGGCGTTGCGTTTCCGTATCAACGCGAAGGCCCATGTATGCCCCCACGGGCAGGTGGGGAACAAGCCGGTTCAGCTTTTCGGCCCAGCGTGCGTTTTTCCAGGTTCCCGGCGGGCCAAAAAGTGCGGATCGCGTCGTGATCCGGCAATCGGGACACATGGCGCGCAAAATGCGGACGACCTGCGGCGCGCTCATCCAGCGGCCGTTGCGGCGGTTCTGAGCCGCTTGCCACGGCAGGGCGGCGCTTATCCGGTACAGCGACCAGGCGTTCATGAAGCCGAGAACGACGCCGCGTGCCGCCACGCGGAGGGCTTCCGCCAGAATGGCGCCGGGATCGTCGGCGTATTCAAGGACGGAGAGCAGGGCGACATAGTCGAATTCACCGTCGTCAAACGGCAGATGATCCAGAGGTCCGAGTCTGAAATCCGCCTTGTCGAGATGCGTTCTGGCCTCCGCGAGCAGGGTCTCCGTAACGTCCACGCCGGTGATCTCGAAACCGTACTCCCAAAACATTTTCAGGAATACGCCTGTTCCGCAGCCGACATCAAGCAATGTGCGCCCGCGCCGCGGCCAGGCGGAAACAAGGTTCTGGAACAGGGCATGTTCCTGCAGCAGGGCGAAGGCCCCCGGAGGGGACTTGTACCACGCGTTCAATCGGGCGACGGTTTCCTCATTCCACATGGCGTCTCACGGTCTTGTCGTCAGTGTGGTTCGCTTTGCGTCGGCGGCATGGCGGATTCGAGGGGCCAGATTCCGCAAGGGCGGGCCGGGGCGTAGCCCGCCGCGAACGCCGCTTCGAGATCGGAAAAACGCACCTGGTTGCGCTTGGCCACGCGCGCCTGGACAAGGCAGGCACGGGAGAAAAAGCGCCGGCTTTTCCGGTTGCCGATATGCACGGCCTGCGCTTCAGGCCGAGCCAGCACGCCCTGCCAGCATCCGGCGCGGTTTTTCAGGGCGAGTTTTTGCGCGGCAAGCAGGCGTTCTCCTGCTCGGGCGGGAATATCCGCGTGCGGGAAATAAAAGGCCATGCCCGCATACAGCAGTTGCTCGTTCAGCGAACGCCCATCCGGCAGAAAGAATTCTCCGAGCAGGCGGCCGTATCGATCTCGCAGACGTCTTCCTGGTTTTTCCTCATCTTCACAAAAAACGATGCGTATGGAAGCGTCTTTCGTCAAGCGCCGGACAAAATTGCGCGCCTCACGGGCGAAGTAGCCGCCCGGCTGGTTCTGTCTTGCCATTTCGGGCGTGTCCACGCCCATGAGGCGAATCCGCCGGCCGTCTCGAAGCACCGCCGTATCGCCGTCAGGCCATGCGGCGATGCGCGCGGTTTCCTCAAACTGCTCGCGCGCGAGAAGGTTTGGAGCAAGAAAGAAAAGGGCCGCCACCAGGGCGGCCCACCCGCCGAAGATACGGCGCATCAGAGGTCTCCCAGCCAGCGGGAAAGGGTATCCACGATTTTTTGGGCCTGATCGGCGCTGGAAATGTTGAATTTGGATTTCTGCCGGTATTCTCCCCCAACCTTCTGATACCGTCGGATAGCATACTTGTCCGGGCCGTATTCGCCGGTCTCGGGGATCAGTTCCTGGTATCGAAAAAGCAGCGTTGTCCAGGCGCCTTTGGAAAGAATGACCTTGTCCAGTTCCTTGATCAGGATCTGGCCGGCTTCTTCATACTCAATGGTAATGTCTTCCGGAGTGGTGCTCATGCGTCGGCTTCCGTTCCCAGTAGCAGGTTAGAACCAGATAAAAACAGAAGTCATTTCATAAATGACTTCTGCCGTCAGGCGGGGCAGTCTGGCGCGGCGCGAAAAGCGCCGTGAACGAGCCGAAAACCATGTTTTCGGCGGAGTGACTAGAACTCATTTCATAATTCAGCCTTTGGGCTGAATTATAAAGATCATTCGCCAAAAAACGTTGTTTTTGGCTCATTCACGGCGCTTTTCGCGCCGCGCCAGACTTTCCTCTGGCGTTAGAAGTCATTTCATACGAATTATGAAATGACTTCTAAATCGCCCAAAGGGGGATTTATGAAAAGAATTGTAGCCGTTTTCCATGCCGTGCGCAAGGTTCTGCCCCCGTGGGGAGCGGGTCAGGCTTTCTGTTTCAGCGGGGCGGATTCGTCTTGATCGTCAATCCCGATTTCGGGCGTGGAGGGGCTTCGGGCATTTTCAAAAAAAGCGCGCAGCAGCGATGTGCACTCGGCGGAAGCAATGCCGCCCATATGCCAGACCCTGTGGTTGAGAAAGGGAAGATCCAGCGCGTTCAGGCAGGATTCCACAGCTCCCGCCTTGTCGTCCGCCGCGCCGTAGACGACGCCGGAGAGACGCGCATGGACCAGCGCCCCCGCGCACATCAGGCAGGGTTCCAGCGTGACGACAAGGACGCATCCGTTCAGGCGATAGTTGCCGCGAACGCCGCCGGCGGCCCGCAAGGCCAGGATTTCGGCGTGAGCGGACGGATCGGAGGTCTGGATCGTCCGGTTGTGGGCGGCCGACAGGACAGCGCCGTCCGGCGCTACGACCACGGCCCCTACAGGAACTTCTCCCGCGTGGGCGGCGCGGCGCCCTTCGGCAAGGGCCATACACATCAGCCCTTCCCATGTACGGCCGCGGGGCGGGGTGGGGACAGGTCCCCAGACCGGGCAGGGGATCGGTCTTGTTTCCCGGGGGAACTTTTCATGTTGAAAACGCACGACAGGTTTCCGAATGCCGGCCGGCCGCGCGGAGCCTTCCGGGTTGGTGCAAGGGCGCGTTTACTGCGTGTGTTCGCCAGCGCGGACACATCCTGACATGGTTGTCCTGGCAGGGCCGCCCCGGGCGTGATCGCCCTGGTGCGATTCTCGGGGAAGCCTTCCCTTTTGCACGTTTGAATGTCATAGCCGTATGAAACTTCGGGCGTGTCACGCCCCGAGCCATGTTTCAACAAAGCCCGATTGCCCCGGATTGTCAATGGGCGTTGTTTTCGGCGCGGCGATCTTCGCCTGTCGAAACGCTTCATTTTCGATCCGGTGTCTGATTGCAAAAATCCTTCGCATAATCATGCAAGGAATTTTTGCAGGATCGTTTGCGAAAAAACGTGGTTTTTCGCGAATGAACCCGGCTACGCCGCCGCAAAATCCTTACGGGTTTTATAGTGTGAACCCGCCCTGGGCATCAATAAGCGGGCGCACAGGAGGGGAGCTTTTTGATGACCGAGAAAGATGCCGGCCGTGAGGCGCTTTTGGCTATTGTTCGGGCGGGGCTTGCGGCGGCAGCGCCGGACGCGGCCGTGTTGCGGCATGTGTCCCTGGAAGGGAACACCTTGAAGGTGCGTTCCGCCGGCGAAGAGGGCGCGTATGATCTTGGCGGCTTCCGGCGTATTTTTGTGCTTGGGGCGGGCAAGGGGGCGGCTCCCATGAGCGGGGCGGTCGAAGATCTGCTCGGCGATCGCGTTGCCGACGGGCTTGTGATTGTCAAATACGGGCATGGGGCGGCCTCTCGCCGTGTGCGGCAACGGGAGGCGGGGCACCCTGTCCCGGATGCGGCCGGAGCCGCGGCCGCGCGGGAGCTGCTCGACATGGCGCGGCGGGCGGAAGCGTCCGATTTGCTGATTTGCGTTTTCACGGGCGGAGCCAGCGCGCTGACCCCGGCCCTGGCTCCCGGCGTTTCCCTCTCCGATGTGCAGACGCTGACCGCGAGTCTTTTGCGTTGCGGAGCGGATATTCACGAGATCAATGCGGTACGCAAGCATCTGTCCGCTTTCAGCGGAGGCAATCTGGCCAGGGCGGCTTGGCCGGCCCCCGTGCTTGCCCTGATTGTGTCGGATGTGGTGGGGGACGATCTTCATGTCATAGCCTCCGGCCCCACTGTTCCTGATCCCACAAGCTACGCCGACGCCCTGCGGGTGCTGGAAGCCGGGAAGCTTGACGCCAGGCCGCCCGCCGCCGTGCTCCGTCATCTTCAGGAGGGGGCGGCCGGCCTGATGTCGGAAACGCCCAAGCCGGGCGATCCCGTATTCGCCGGCGTCAGGAATGTTCTTGTGGCCACGAACCGTCAGGCGTTGGATGCGGCGGCGGAAGAAGCCCGCCGCCTGGGGTTCGCGCCGCGGGTGCTGACGTCGGAGATGCAGGGGGAAGCGCGGGAGCAGGCCCGCCGGTTCGCTGCCGCGGCCTTGCGGGCGCAAGCCGAACTCGGGCCGGAGGACAGCCCTCTGTGTCTGCTGGCCGGAGGTGAAACCACAGTGACCCTGCGCGGTCAGGGCCGGGGCGGGCGGAATCAGGAAATGGCCCTGGCGGCGTTGATTGCCCTGGAAGGCGCATGCGGCGTTCACATGGCGTTTGTGGGAACGGACGGCAGTGACGGACCTACGGATGCGGCAGGCGGCTTTGCCCCGGCCGGAGAACTTGCCCGACTTGAAAGGGAGGCTCTAGGCATGGCGACGGCCGCGCGATCCGCCCTGGAAGATAACGACAGTTATACCTTTCTCGAGCGTGCCGGATGCCTGATCCGCACGGGGCCGACACGGACCAATGTGATGGATCTGGCGATCGCTCTTGTATGGCCTGCCTGACAGCGAGAACACGCCGGAACCCCCGGCCGGGCCGGCCGTCATGGGCGCATCAGCCGCAAGGGAGTGCTGACCGCGCCTTCGAGCAGATGGAGAACGCCGCTGCCGATATTCGTCAATGTCCCGGTGATGGCGCGCGCCGCATTGACCGTGCGTTCCGGCTTGTCGAGACTGCCGTAGTAGTGGACGGGGATATCGGGAACTCCCGGCAAAGAGATATTGAGACGATAATCAAGCGTCTGTTTCCCCAGATGCATCGCGCCGCGGCCCGTGGCCGAAACCGTGTCGCCTGTCAAAAGCAGATCGTTGTTGGACAACACCCCATTGGTCAGTTGCCCGGATGCGGACAACGACGAGAAGGTTGTCACCGGCGCGCTTGTCGCGTCTGCTGACGAACGAATGGCGCCGTTTCTCACCCTGAAAGCGCAGGTCCCGCTGAATGCGCCCGGAATGTCGTCCGGATTCCGGGCGACACCGTGGAAATCTCCTTCAAAAGAGGCGATGCCCGAGAGAGAAGTATCCATTTTTCTCGCGCGACAGAGGCCGATCATGTCCATGTCGGCCAGCGTGTACCGGAGGCGCAGCCGGACCCCGGCGGCGCTTCCAGGCGTGCCGCCTTGCGCGGACCGGGGGAGAACTTCGGCCCTGAAGCCCGCTCCCATCTGCCCGCCGAACACGCGCGCTCGCACAGGATCAGCGGTGAACACGCCCTGACGCAGGGTGAACGGCAGGGTCAGCTTGTCATGGCGAATCTTGTACAGAGAGCATTGGTCAAAACTCAGGCGGCCGCCGGCCTCCACGGTTTGCAGGTTTTCCAGAAAGCGCGTGAAGCCGGTTGCCCGCGCGATATCCCCTGTGCGCCGGCGCGTTGCGGGAGCGGCCGGCATGTAGCGGTCAAGGTCAATCTCGCCGATCTGCGCGTCCAGAGTCCAGCGCGGGAGTTCGCCGCGCCCCGCACCTGCCCGGCGTGTTGCTGTTCCGGAAAAGGTCGTGGCGTCCAGACGCCCCCGGACATTCTCCAGTCGAAGCTCTTTTTCCGAAAAGCTGAAGGAGCCGGACGCGTTCAGCGTGCGCAAGGCTTCCTGCGGCAGGCGCGCAAGCGTTTCAGCGGGAAGTTTGCCCCACAGAAGTGGACGCAGGGCAGGGGCGGACACGCTGAGCCTCCCGGAGAAAACCTCGCCGGGAGCGTCCTTTGCCGGGAGCATTTCCAGGTCTCCGGACAGGGCGGCGGGCACGGCGGACGGCACGCCGGCCGGCCGGAGATCGCCGCGCATGTCGGTACAGGTGAATGTGCGCTTTGCCGTATTGAAGGAAATGTTTCCGGAAGCCGTCACCTGGCAGGCCTCCAGCACGGCGGACAGACGCGCCCGGCCTGCCGGGACGGAAAGGGGCAATCCCGTCCGCGTTGACAGGGTCACGGGGCCGTTCAGCCGCAGGGCGGCCTGCCAATCCGCCGTGTTCATTTCCAGACGCCAGTTTCCGGAGCAGGTCGCCATGTCCGGCTGTTGCCCGGAAGCTGTTGATTCTGTTCCCTGTCCCTCAAAGGCGAGGACGATTTTTTCAAACGGCTGGCGTGCCCCGGCGCTTGTCGCACGCGCGTTTCCTTTAGCCTTTTCCGACGTGCGGCCCTGCAGACGTGTCCAGAATCCGTTCTGCGCCATGATTTCAAAAGTTGCGCGCGAGTTGCGGATGAAATCCGCCAGACTGCCGCCGAATTCTCCGTTCCGGCGAAGGTCGAGACTGCCCGACAGGACGCCGCCGAAGCGTTGCGTTCCCGCAAGCAGGGTGACCGGTTTTTCCGAATCCACATCGTGCAGGGAGCATGACAGCCTGATTTCGTTTCCGAGCAGCAGCTCGGCTTTCACGGTGCCGTTGTAGAATGATTCGAGGCCGAAAGCGAGTTTGACGCTATCTTCCGGCACGCTTGCCGGTGTGGCGCGGAAGTTCAGGCCGCGGGCCGAAAGGCGTCGCCAGCGGACGCGATCCCCGGCGAGGCGGATATCAAAGCCCATGCCTGCCGGGTCGTCCGTCCTGGCCGCAGCCGCCTTTTGTCCCTTCTCCGGATCGTTCTCCGGGGCGGTATCGACGAGAGGGGGTATGGCATATGTACGGGGCTGGGGCGCGCGGCCTGAAAGCTCCGGGAACAGGGCTTCAAGATCCACTTCAGGGGCGCGCGCGTTCAGGGTGAGGATCGGCTTTGCCATATCCGACACGCCGGCGACGCCCGCAAACGTCATGCCTGCGGCCGAAGCATGCAGACTGGTGATATCAAGCGCGTCCGGCGTGAGGGTGAACTTCAGCTCGCCCTGCATCTCGTCAAGCGCGTTTTGCAGGCCGGCCGGCAGAACGCGCGCGAAACCGAACCAGCGGGGCAGGCTGAAGCGCCGCACCTCCGCCTCGCCTTCCAGACGCGGACTGCCCGTTGCGCCCCTGAAGGCCGGAAGAAAGGCGGCGATTCCGCCGGGCAGAAAGCGGCCGGTAAAGACGGCGGCATTGCCGTCAAGAGTGAGGCTGGCCGCGTCAATGCGTACAATCGGCTGTACGGGTTGGGCGTCCGTTTCTTCGTGCCCCCCGTTCCCCGGCCCTGTCGCGTTCCCGGCGGCCTCGGGCAGCGCGTCGTTCAGGGCCTCCGTGAGCGCGCCCGACAGGGAAGCCGTGGGATCCGGCACGGCAGGTTCCAGCGTGAACGGGATACGAAGGTTCGCCGGCGTTGGATGACCCTTGAGCGGCAGATCCCCGCGCAAAGTGATTTCGCCTACCAGGGTCGGGCCTTGCGCGCCGAGTCCAAGGCGCGCGGCGCACAGCAGGCGGCATGGATCGGTCTGAGGCGCGTCATCTCCGCCGGGGGCAAGCAGAGAGGCCACATCAAGCGAGAGGCGCAACCTCGCCCGCGCTATCGAACCCGGAACGCCGGACAGTGAATCGGGGGGGACGCCGCTGTTGTCGTCGGATGGCGCGGCAAACGAGACGTCATCCACATCCAGATGCAGATCGCGCAAGGCGATTCTGGTCTGGCCGTTTTCGTTACGAGCGGCGCGGGCGCTCTCCGCTCCGTCGGGAACGTTCGCCGTCCCTTCCCCGGCGATGCGGATCCAGTCGACAGCCTTCAGGCCGAGGCTCAGGCGCGTCCCGGACCGGCCTCCTCCGAACGTTTCTCCGTCGAATTCCGGCAGAACCGCTTCTCCGTTCAGCCCCTCCAGGCGGACGATATCGTGCCCGCGTGTTTCAAGCCGGCCGTCCGTGATTTCTACGCGCAGTCCGGAAAACAGTTCCGGGATGCCGCCTGATGATGCGGCCTCGGGGGAGGCGTTTTCTTTGGGAAGGGAACTTGTGGAGCTTGCGGGCGTCACAAGGACGGTCGGGCGGACAAGACGGATCGAAGCCAGGCGAAGCGTTCCCGAAAAAAGTTCTTTCCAGGCCGGGCGAACAACGCAGGTTTCGGCATACACGGATACTCCAGCCCTTCCCTGAGCGGGAGCAAGGCGCACGATGATCCCCGAGAGACGGAGGCCCGGAACAGGCAGAAGAGCCAGACCCGCACGCTCAACGCTGACGCGAACCCCGTTTTCCGGAGAAGAAAGCCGCTCCCCGATCTCCCGTGCCGCACGCCCGCCGCCCATGCCGTACCAGACGACGCCAAGGCAGAGCACAACGCCCCACAGCAGCAGAAGAAAAAGAGAGATCCCGGTACGCATCGCGCCATTCCCGTCAGGACAACGTCAGAAACGAGATAGTCTTTTCATCCAGATATACCAGCGCTCCCTCCACTGGCACGGCCGCTTCCTCCGCGTTTTGCGTTTGCTGCGCAAGGCGCATGTAGCCCAGAAGCTGCCGGGCATGAGAGGGGGCAGGAGCGCCCGTTTTGTACTCCACGACAGTGATGCGGCTTCCGTCGTCCACCACCATGTCCGCGCGGTGGATTTCTCCGCTTTCGTCCACGATGGATTGCTCCGGCGTGCCGTATTGCAGCCAGTGGGCCGCCTCCGGCCTGCCCGCGTACCAGGCGAGCCGATCGACGATCGTCCGTATGTCCACTTCCGGAGCATGCACCGGAAAGGGAAAACTCCGCAAGCCCCACTCCACGGCCTGCCGGGCTGCTTCGGCCGGACTGCGACTGCTCTGGAGGGGCAGGCGAAGACACGACAGACAGTGGTGCACGAAAAGCCCGCGTCGTTTTCCGTGCAAGGCAAGATCGGCAAGCGGAGCGCGGAAAATGCGCAGACGCGGCAGCCACTGCATGGGACGCCACACGGCTGCGGTCTGGGGGGGGAACGGGTTTGCCTCCATGCCGTGAGGGAGATCGTCCTCGCTGTCCATGTCCAATGGGGCAGAGGAAGCCGTCGGGACGGGGGGCGTGTCGGGCGACGGGGAGGAGGGCGAAGCGCCCAGCGCGTATACGCCGTTTGGCCGGGGCAGGGGCGCGAGAAGGACATCCAGCGCGGGGATGAAGGAGGAACGCCCCTCGCGGGGGAGAAAGGCGTACAGTTCCTCTTCCGGTCTGGTCCACGCCACATACAGGAGGTGCAGCATTTCCCGCCCGTCGGCAAGAAGCGAGCGGTAGTATTCCTCGCCCAGTGCCGGGCTGCGTCTTGTCAGCAAGGCAAGGTCGTCAACCTGCACTTCCACCATATCCGTGCAGGCATGCGGCGTAAAATCGTTCCACGGGACAATGACGACGGGAAACTGCAGCCCCTTGGCCTTGTGGATGGTCATCACCCGCACGGCGTCAAGGTTTTCGGGCATGGGAGCCTTTTCATTGCCCCCGCTTTTTCGCCATTGTTCCAGAAAGGTGGAAAAGGAACTGTGGCCGGCCCCTTCCGCAAGGTGCAGCACTTCCAGAAAGCGTTGCACAAAGGCGACGTGTTCCGGAAAACGCCGGCTGACGGCAAGCCGGTTCAGCGCCTCGCGCGTGGCGTCGTAGGGCGTGAGCAGCCCGGCCCCGGAGTGGAACGGCTCCAGCCAGTCCGCCCATACCCGGGGGAACGTCCGCCTGAAGGACAGATACAGCGGCTCGCGCCGCACCTTGTTCCGCCCTGTCGCCCAGGCTGTGATCCGCGCGTCCGAGAGGCCGAGAAGGGGCTGGAAAAGACTGCCGGAAACAAGGCCGAGAAAAGCGGGATCGTCCTCCGGGCAGTCGAGGAAGCGGAGCAATCCTACAAGCTGCATGATGAGCGGGTGTTCCGCCAGCAGGAAGCTGTTCTCGGTCACTACCGGGATGCCTTCATCCATCAGCCAGGCGGCCGCAAGCCCCGCCCGGGCGTTCGAGCGGACAAGCACGGCCACGTCGCCCCAGGCGCGCCGCGTCCCTACGTCCTGAAGCACGGAAAGGAGCTTGAGCCGGACGCTTTCTTCCATTTCCTCGCCGGTTGCGCCTTCCAGTTCCAGCAGACGGACGCACCCTTCGGGTCTGTCTTCCAGCAGGATCTGGCTCGCGCTGGCGAAGCCGTTTTGCACAAGGCGGCAGCCTTCTTCCAGGACGCTTTCGGCCACGGCCGCGGGAACAGCAGAGGGCAGCATGGCGGCGAGAACCGCCCTGGCGGTTTCCTTTTCGGCCAGGCGGCTGAAAATGGCGTTGTTCGTCGTGACGATTGCGCGGCAACTTCGCCAGTTGGTCAGCAGGCTATCCCTTTTCGCATGTTGCGCCACGGCCAGCAGGGAGGCATCGGCCAGGGCTTCGTCAAACAGGGCGGCGTCGCCACCGCGCCAACCGTAAATGGCCTGCTTGACGTCTCCGACCCAGGTGAACGAACCGCCCTTGCTCAGGGCTTCCAGCACGAGCGGGTGCAGGGCCAGCCATTGTTCCCGGCTGGTGTCCTGAAATTCGTCCACCAGAATGTGCGTCAAACCTGATCCAAGGCGACATATCGCGTCGGACACGCCGTGATTCCGCATCAGGATGCCCACGGCCAGGCGCGGCACAAGCTGGGCCGGAATCGCCGCGGCTTCGTGCAGAAAATCGGGGAGCTTCTCTTTCAGGGTTGTGGCCAGGCGCACATAGGGCAGGACGGACAGCGCCTGGCGCAGGATGGCGCCGTCCGTATCCATACGCCTGACGGCGCGCCGCAGGCGGGCAAAGGCGATTTCGGCCTGTTCGCTGGCCTGTCCCTTTCCTTTCTTGAGCAGGCAGTCGTCCAGCAGCGCCTTTTCGCGCAGAAATTTTGAGGAAGGCAGTTCGCCCCAACGCCCCGTGGCGGCGAAATTGTCGCCAAGGCCGGCCAGCGCGCGAAGCGCCTTGACGAAGTTGGCGGCAGGGGCAAGCTGTTCCTCTTCAAGACAAGCCAGCATGGCTCGCCCGGCGGCGCATGCCTCGCCGTATCGCATTCCGAGGCGGGCGGCCGCCTGCTCCGGAGAAGCCAGACGATCTGCCGGCACGGAAAGCAGGGCCGAAAGCACTTCGATGACTTCGTTTCGCAGCAGGGAACCGGCCAGAAAACCGGTGTAGCGCGTATGCAAAAAAACGTGGCGGCAGGCTTCCTCAAGCAGGGCGGTCAGGTCTTCGTCCTGATCCTCGCCGGGGCGTGCGTTTTCCAGCACGGCGTCCATAAGGGGGGCCAGCGCCTCATCCATGGCGAATACGGGATCGAAGTCCGGCGGCAGATCCAGATCCAGGGCGGAAAGTCGCACAACAAGGTGGAGCAGGCTGTCGATGGTTCGCACATTGAGCGAACTCATGCGGCGCAGGATGCCTGTGACGCGCTGCCGCGCCAGCGCAGGCGTCCAGCCGGCCGCGGCAAGCTCCTCGGGGATCGCGCCGGACGATGCCCTGTGCGCCGCGGGGCCTTCCCCCCCGCCGCGCGGGGAGACAAGGGCCATGTCCTTCAGCCGCCCGATGATGCGCTCGCGCATTTCCGCGGCGGCGCGGTTGGTAAAGGTGATGGCCGTGATTTCCGGCCACGCGCCTGTCTTCAAGCCCCCCCGGCAGCCTTCCTGATCCGGCGGATCGCCCGCGCCTGCAAGAAGAAGCAGAAAGCTTGTGGTCAGCTCGTAGGTTTTGCCGGATCCGGCCGAGGCCCGGATCTGGCGGAACGACGGCCATGCGTTGCCGGGCGGGGCGTTGCGCGCGGCGGCGTTGTTCATGAACGGGGGCTTCCGGCCGAGCCGTGCGGGGTTGCTGGGTCATTTTCGGGCAACATGCCCGCAAGTTCTCCCTGACCGGTCGATTCGAGAACGGCCCGCCACAGCCCGGAACGGATGTTCACCTTGCGCCGTTTGCGCGTCACAAGTTCCAGGGGCACATGCACATAGCGGTCCATGATTTTCGCCACCACCATGTCCGTGCGCCCGGCCATGGCGGCATGCACGGCATGTTGGCCGAGAAAGCCGCAATAGACCTTGTCGTTCGGGTTGGCCGGCACGGAGCGGATGATATAGCTCGGATCGATGTACTTGATGTTTACGGCAATGCCGCGCGCCGCAAAGTGTCCCGCAATGGCTTCGCGCAGGAGAAGCCCCACATCGCCCAGCACCGGATTGCCGGAAAGGTCCACCTTGCCGGACCCCTGCAACAGATGCTGGCCAGCGCCTTCCGCCGCAATGATCACGGCATGGGAGCGATCCTTGAGGCGCTTTTCCAGAGCGGGCAGCAGGCCGCCCTTTCCTTCCAGGCGGAAGGGCGCTTCGGGAATGAGCACAAAATTGGCCTCCCGCAGGGCCAGCGCCGCCTGTGCCGCGATAAAGCCCGACTCCCGGCCCATAAGCTTGACGATCCCGATGCCGTTGGGGACGCCCACCGCTTCCACATGGGCGCAACGGATCGACTCCGTCGCCTTGTCCACGGCGGTGTCGAAGCCGAAGGACTGGGGCACGAAACTGATATCGTTGTCGATGGTTTTCGGAATGCCGATGACCGAAAGACGCATGGCGCGCTCCCGGATTTCCGTGCCGATGGCCTGGGCGGCCTTCATCGAGCCGTCTCCGCCGATGACAAAGAGCACGCTGATGTTGAGCCGCTCCAGCGCATCGACAATTTCGGACGGCGACTGCGGGCCGCGCGATGATCCGAGCAGCGTTCCGCCGAATTGATCGATATGTTCGACGCTTTCCGGCGTCAGTTCCATCACCGCATGACCGTACGCGGGGATAAAGCCTTCCAGTCCGTAGCGGATGCCGAGAACCGAGGGTGTATGGTAGGCGTGATGGCAGGTGAGCACGATGGATCGGATCACGTCGTTGAGTCCCGGACACAACCCCCCGCAGGTGACAATGGCGCATTTTGTTTTGGAGGGATCAAAGTAGAGGAGGGGACGCGGCCCGGCGGATTCAAGAACGAGAGTATGGGAGGACGCCAGTTCCTCGCTGTGTTCCTGATCAAGGCACAGCGTGGCCCGGCCGTTTTCCATCATGGATCCATAGGGCAATGGCGACGGAATTTTTGTTGCGCCGAGCGCGACGACAGGGACTTCGCTGACGGGAATATCGCTGTTGCAGGGATTGAGCATGGGGACTCCTGTACCGCGCTCAGGCGCGCATGAAGGCCGGAAGGGAGCGGGCAAGACAGGCGATGAGAATGGCGCCTGCCTGGGCCACATTGAGTGAGTCGAAAGGCCGCAGCATGGGAATGCGCAGAATTTCATCGCACTTTTCGCGAACGTGCGGCCGAAGCCCTTTTTCTTCGCCGCCGAGCACAAGCAGCGCCGGCAGGTGGAGGGAAGCGGCCAGCGCGTTGGCTCCCGCCTCGCCATCAGCCGTTTCCGCAGCCGCGCCGTAGACGTGCCAGCCTGCCCGGCGCGCTTCGGTCATGGCGCGCCCCAGGTTCATGACCTTGGCCACGGGCAGTTCTTCCAGCGCGCCGGCGGCGGCGCGGCGTGCGGCAGCCCCCAGATAAACGCCGTTGTGCCGCGGGATCGCCAGACCGGCCCCGCCCAGGGCGTGCAGGGTTCTGGCAAGGGTTCCCGCGTTGCCGGGATCCTGCACCTGATCGAGCGCCACAATCAGGGGCAGGGGAGCGTCCGCTCCAGCGGCGAGCAAGTGGGAAAAATCCGCAAAGCCTTTCGGGAAAAGCCGCGCTGCAACCCCCTGATGCTGCGCCGGCTCTCCCAGCATCCGCTCAAGCGAGGCCGCATCGGTCAGGGAAAAACGGATGCCCGCGGCGCGGCAGAGATCCAGAATCCGCTGCGTCTCGGGCGAGCGCCGCCCCTTGCGCAACCAGAGCGCGTCAATGCGTTCCGGATGTTTTTCCAGCAGTTCGAGCACGGGCTTGAGGCCGCACAGGACAGGGCTGTCGTCCCCACAGACGTCCGACGAACTGCCGGGATCTCCCGTCTGATCCGGGATGCGGGGAGGCGTGCCCGCGCCTCCCGGATTGACCGAAACGGCGCTTGAACGGCGGGAATCGGGAAGAAATCTGGTCATGAGAACCTGCGTAATGAAAGATTGCCAAGCGTCCAGCGGGCTGGTACGTTGCCGGGAACGCCTTTTTCATGAAACAAACGTGACGTCCGCCCCCCGGACGTTGAGGTGAAAACAGTGTACCCTGTTGTCGTGTTCGAGTCCATGAGCCGTTTTCTCCCCGTTTCCCGCGCTTTCATATGTTCACGAACTTGCGGCCTGCCGCCGGTCATCCCGATCCTTCTCATGTTTCTCGCCCTGCTTCTTCCCGGATGCGGATCAAGGAACGTGCCGAACGAGGAACCTCTTGTCGTGGAGGAAAGCATTGCGGTTGAAGTCGAACAGCCGCCGCTTGTTCTTCCGGACGATGACGGCAAGCCCCTGAGCGAGGCCGAGCGCGCGGCGCTGCTTTCGGAAGGAGAACTTGACAGGGGGCTTACGTCTGAGGACATGCGCGACGTGGTGCTCCATTTCAAGAGCCTTGTGCACGGTTCGGGCCGCATTACAGTGGAAAAGAACCTTGAGCGCTATCAATTGTACCTGGAACACATCCACCAGGTTCTCAGAGAGGAGCAATTGCCCGCCGAGCTTGCCTATCTCGCCTTTGTCGAAAGCGGCTACAATCCCCTGGCGCGTTCGCGCAGCGGGGCGCTCGGCATGTGGCAGTTCATCCCGAGCACGGGCAAGGCTTACGGCATGGAACAGAACTGGTGGCTTGACGAACGGAAGGATCCCTACCAGGCGACGCGCGCCGCGGCCGCCTACCTTTCCCGGCTTTATACCCTGTTCAACGACTGGCATCTGGCCATTACCGCCTACAACGCCGGGGAAGGAAAGATCTCGCGCGGGCTTGCCGCGACCGGAGCGAAAACCTTTTTCGAGCTTCGGAACCGCAATGCGGCGATCGGAGATCCCAGGGACAGGTTGAATGATGAAAACCGGCAGTATCTGCCGCGTTTTCTGGCCGTATGCAAAATCATGCGCAATCTGGACAGCCTCGGTTTTTCGGAAGCGGGTTCGGGGCGCGCGCTGAAGATCGCCCGTCTTGAGGCTGGCCCGGGGACGGATCTGCTCGGTCTGTGCCGCAGCCTGGACTTGAGCTGGGAGGAGTTTTCGGCGCACAACCCGGCTTATCATCGGTATATCAATCATTCCGGCCGCGCGACGGCAGTGTACGTGCCGGCCAGCGCCGAGGCGCAGGCCCGCGAGTATTTGCGTCGGCCCGGCAAGGTCACGGCGGGATGGCGCATGTATACTGTGGCGCGGGGCGACACCATGTCCCGTATTTCTCGCAAGACTGGCATCCCTGTCGCTGAACTGCGACGGATCAACAAGATAAGCGGCCCCTTGCAGGCCGGAAAGAAATTGCGCATTCCGGGCTTTGCGGGCGGGCCGAAATCCTATGCCGTTGCGCAGAACAATGCCCCGGCCGGGAATGCGGCGAAGGCGGCCCCGGCTCGTTCACGCAAGCCCGCGGCAACGCATCATCGTGTCGCCGCCGGTGAAACCCTGTACTCCATCGCGCGTCTGCACGGGGTGGATCTCGACGCGCTGAAGCGCGCCAACGGCCTGAAGGGCGACAGCATCCGGCTTGGCCAGCGTCTTGCCGTGCCGGGCGGCGCTCCCGCGGGCAAGACAGTCGCCGCTTCTTCCTCCGGCAAAAGTAAAAAATCTGCCGCTTCGGATCGCGGCGCAAAAAAGGGGAACGGCCGGATCGTGCGCTATGAGGTGCGGGAAGGCGACAGCCTCTGGGCCATTGCCCGCAAATTCAACGTATCTCCCACGGACCTGCTGGAACTCAACAACATGGACCGGAATTCCCGGCTGAAGCCCGGCGATACCGTTCGGGTAGCGGTGAAGTAGGGTCAGATCCCATTACAGCGCTGTTCGCAAAAAGCTTTTTTCCGGCCGTCAGGGCGCAAGGCAAACCGTGGCTGAAGCTGTATTGAACATACGGATATAAAATAAAAACTACCATTGATAAGAGGGTGTTATGCCGTAACGGCATGACACCCTCCTTGTTTGTCATGTCCTTGCTAGCTGATGGAGAACATGGCCATGAATCAGATGATCACGGAACTGGATGCGGCATGGTTACGGCTTTTTGGGCTGTTGGCAAGCCCTCGCGGAGAGAGAAACGGCAAGGAATGTTTTGGGGATCGTCGGGCTGTGTTTCGCGCGCTTTTCGAGCTTGAGGACAAACGGCGGCAAGTTGGACTGCCCCCACTGGATCAGCTTGCTCCTCAGACGGAACAAATTCGCTGGAATTAGGGAGGCATTCCATGCCTGAATCTTGCGATATGGACAATCAAGCTGTGCTCCTTGTCCGTGTGCGAACCCTTTGCACAGAGACGGACGGAAAACGCGGTATATGGAAACGTGTGGATGAAAACCGGGAGTTGTTGGAATTTTTACAAAAACACGCGCCGGCCTTGTTGGATCGTTTCCCATTCATTGAAATTTGGATCGGCAACCAGGATATTTTTCTGATAAATCTTTTGCGACTGCTGGAATTGCCGGAGTCGCCTCTGGCCCTCGGCGTTCGTTTTCCCCGGCGCTGGCCGGGAGACCCCTGTATTGAAGGGGCCTATATGGACTTTACCCCGGCTGTGGCGGCAATGATGGATCTTCCCGTAGCGGAAACGCCTAATGGAAAGGATGTTGCTCCATGATCTGCAAGCCATTGAATACGGGTAGCTCCATCCCGCATGGTCAAAAGCCACCTACCATTTATTTTGATAGGATCGCCCGCTTGAGGAACTGGAACAGGATATTCTTTACTTTGAATAAAAGACATGATTTGCGAAACCGCCCTGTGCGGTCGTCGGAACGTGGCGGTTCCGGCCTGACGAGCAGCCGAACAAGACAAGGAGGCATCCGATGAAAAAGAAGCGGGAAACGGCGTCTGACGTTGAATTGCGTCTTGATGCCCTTTGGAACTCTCCGGACCCGGAAGTGAAGCACTGTCTGTCGCAGTACATGGCTGAGGAATATGCCCGAGCCAACGAACGGGCGCTTCAGCGTCTGGCGGAGCGTTTTGTCCACCTGCTGCCGGCGGGGAATTCGCTTGCGCGGCACGGCGCTGTCGCCTGAACAATTTTGGCGGCATGACAACTGACGGATTTGGAAGGGATCGCATGAACCAGGCGTAAAAAAAGACAGACCGGAAATTGTGCGCCAACACAATCTCCGGCCATCCTCCCCGAAGGGAGCATTCCTCAACAAAAAGGTGAGGAAATTCTACCCCGTTTCAAGGCCGGCGTCAAGCCGGGGGCTGGATTCTTGTCTTTTTTCGCCTCGCATACGGGGTGAAAGATGGAGACCTTTTTTCCTGTTCGCTATTTTCTGCGGGTGAAGGACAAGTATTGTCCGAAGTTCGTCGGTCTGGACAAGGAAGTGCCTGCCGGGCCTTCCTATGTGTACACCTGGATTTACCAGCAATGCGCGGAGGTCCAGCGGGATCGGTGCACGGTTTCCCAGACCATGCTTGCGGCGGACTGCAAGTGCTCCATTCGGAGTCTCCAGTCGCATCTGCGCCTGCTGGCGCGTTTGGGGTATCTTGCCATTGAACGCGATGAAGCCGGCGGGCCGAACACCTACACGCTGCTTTTGTCATCCCGCGTGCGATTCTTCGCGCGGCGCGCCGGCATGGATGTCGCCGGCGGGACCGTTTCCCCTGCCTCAGGTCTCTCGGCCTCTCCCCTCACTCCTGCTCCTCAAGGGTGCGCCTCCCCCGCGCAAAATATGCGTGAGGGGGGCGCAAAATCTGCGTCTTTTTTAAAGAGAGATCAAAGAGACAAGAGATCCCCCCTTTCCCCCCACTCGTCGGCAAACGGACAAGGCGAGTCCACACCCCTGATTCGCTCCTCTGCCACACGATCCCGCGCGGTTCCTCAAGCCGATGGGTGGGGGGATTTTTCTTGCGGGAAAAACGGGAAAAAGTCGGTTCAGGCGATCAACGCCGCTTTTGAGCAGGTTTACGCGGCGTATCCGCGCAAGGAAGCCAGGGAAGCCGCGCGATCCGCATGGCATCAGCTTTGGCGGAGCGGAAGTCTGCCCGCTCCGGATCGCCTGCTGGCGGCCCTGGACGCCTTCCGCGCCTCTCCACACTGGAGCCGGGAACACGGCCGTTTTGTGCCGTACCTCGTCAACTGGCTTCGCGGTCAACGCTGGTTGGATGAAGCGCCTGTCGTTCCGGTTTCGGATACGGCGTCGGCTGCGGCGGACGTCGAACAGGTCCGCTGCGGCCTGAAGATGCTGGAAAAACGATTGCAGGAACGGCGTCAGCCGAACCCGGCGCTGGAAAGCGCGCGTCCCGCTTTTGAGGCGTTTCTGTCCCGGTTTTCTGATGGAGAGGCGATGCGCGGTCCGGCCTGGGGGCTGTGGAGTCTGCTGCACCGCAAGGGCAACGCGCCCACGGCCACGCACGCGGCCGGGCGCGACGACCTGGGCGTGCTCGCCTTTCTGCGGCACTGGCAATGGGGCTGTCATGTCGCGGCTTAGACCAGGTCTGGCGAGAGTGGAATACCTCGCCATTCATGAAGATGTCGCGCACCTGCTCGGGCTTGGGCACACCTATGCGAGCGCCTACGATATTCTGAAGAAAAAGAACAAGATAACCATGTGTTATGCGACATTCCGAGAATATGCCAACGGCACTCGCCGCCCCTCGCGCAAGACATCGAAGGGACATGACAGGCCGGTGGAACAAGAGCCGCGCGTCCCGCTGCCCGTTCCTGAAGAGACCGTGCCGCCGGCGGCTGTTTATGTGGAGCGGCAGGCAGGTCCCCGAATAATAGATGGGGGTTCATCTCCAGCAAAAGCTTTTGAAAAAAATATCAATGTCTCTGATATGACTTCAATCGTGAAGTAGGGTGAACAAATGGCAACGATACATTTCATTCTGCAAGGCAAGGGTGGTGTTGGAAAAAGCATGATTGCCGTCATGCTGTATCAGGCATTGCGCCATTTCGGCAAAGAAGTTTCAGCCTATGATACCGATCCGGTCAATGCCACGCTTGCCTCTTTCAAAGAGTTCAATGTGACGCCAATTGAAGTCATGCGGGACGGCAATATTGACGCCCGCAAGTTTGATGTGCTGCTGGATGCGCTGGTGAGCGCGCCGCAAGAAGCGCACGTCATTGTGGACAACGGCGCGTCATCTTTCATTGCCCTGGGCGCGTACCTGCTTGAAAACGACTTTTTGCCGCTGCTGGAAGAACAGGGGCACAAGGTTTTCTTTCATTCCATCGTCACCGGCGGGCAGGCGCTTGGAGACACCATCCAGGGGCTGGCCAGACTGGCTATGGGCTTTCCCGCGTCGCCAATAGTGGTGTGGTTGAATCCCTACTTCGGGGAGATCGCCATAGACGGCAATACCTTTGAAGAATTCAAGATCTACCGGGAATACGCCTCGCGTTTCCATGCGCTGATCCGTCTGCCGGAGGGCAACAAGACGTTGATCGGCAGGGATCTGGAGGAGCTTTTCGCCAAGCGCCAGAGCTTTGATGCCGGAATCAACGGAAGCTCCACCTCTATCGCGGTCCAGTCGCGCCTGCGGCGGTACTGGAATCAAATTCTGTCCTGCGTCGAGCAGGCGGGTCTACTGTAGGAAAGCATATGAGCGACAATCCGCCCCAAACCGAATCCCGCGAACCGGATCAGCTTTTTCCTGACGGCATCGGTCTGTCCGTGGAAGATGTGCGCGCTCTGCTGGCTCGGAAGCATGAGACCTCCGTTCCCAAAGACGATCCGATTCTGATGGTGGTGACGATCCTCAACGCCTTTCTGGGTAGACAGGATGAACTTCAGAAAAAGCATGAAAAGGCGCTGGCGGCCTTCATGAGCGAACAGACGACGGCGTACGTCCGGGGGGTGGAGGAGAGCGTGGCCGGCCTGTCGAAAACGCTGTCCGGCGCGACTGTTGAGGGCATCGGCAAGGCGGTGGGCGACATGGCCGCGAACCTGGCCGGGCACCGGTCAACCATGTACCTGTGCACGGCTGTCATGGCTCTGTCCGCGCTGCTCAACGTGGCCGTTTTTATCCTGGAGGCGGTGTGGCATGGATGATCGTCTGCTGGAAAGCCTGGAATACAACTGCGGGCCGCTGATCATGGAACCGCTACGCGATCCCGGCGTCATCGAGATCATGCTCAACCCGGACGGCGCTGTCTGGATCGAGCGGTACGCTCAGGATCAGGAACGGATCGGAGAACTCCCTCTGGCTCAGGGCAAATTGATCCTCTCGCTGGTGGCCAGCGCCCTGAACGTGACGGTGGACGCCAGGCATCCGGTGGTGGAGGGGAGTTTTCCCCTGGACGGATCGCGCTTTGAGGGCGCGTTTCCTCCCGTGGTGGGGCCGGGGGCGTCGTTCTCGCTCCGCAAGAAGGCATCCCGGATCATCACGCTTGCCGAGTATCTGGAACAGGGAGTGATCAAGCCCGAAGCCGTGCCGTTGATCCGTTCGGCCATTGCGGATCGCAAAAACATCGTCGTGGTGGGCGGCACGTCCAGCGGCAAGACGACCTTTGTCAACGCGATCATTCACGAACTGGATGACCTGTGTCCGCATGACCGCCTGCTGATTCTGGAAGACACGGCGGAACTGCAATCCTGCGCGCCCAACGCGGTTTTTTTCCTCACGTCAGAGCTTGCCGGCATCGGGATGCGTCAACTGGCCAAAGTGGCCATGCGCTACGCGCCCAAACGCATCCTTGTGGGCGAAGTGCGCGACGCGGCCGCTTTGGAACTGCTCAAGCTGTGGAACACCGGCCACCCCGGCGGCATCGGGACGTTTCATGCCGACAGCGCGGCGGACGCTCTGGAGCGCCTTGAGGAACTGGTTGAAGAGGCCGGCGTCGGTCAGAAGCGGAAGCTTATCGGCCGGGCCGTGGATCTTGTCATTCATATGGAGAAGACGCGCGACAATACGCGCCGCCTTGCCTCCATCATTGCTGTCAACGCCTATCGTGAAAGCGAGGGCCGTTACGAAACGGCGCTCCTCTATTCCGCCTGAGGGGGAACCATGTCTCGCAAGATTGTTTTTCTGACCCTGCTGATGCTGTCGTTTTGCCCCGAAGCCCTGGCCAGCGGCGGCATTACGGAGTTTTCCGGCCCGCTGGAAAAGGTGGTCAACACCATCACCGGTCCCGCCGGCAAGTACATTTCCATCGCCGCGTTCGGCATCACATTCCTGGTCTACATGTTCAATCGTGAAGACATCAGCGGCAGTTTCAAGATGCTGCTTCAGGTCGTCATGGGCATTTCCGGCGTCGCGTTTGCCGGGAGCATCGTCAACTCCATGTTTTCCTTTACCGGAGCGGTGATCTGATGGAGAGCCGCAACATTATTCATCAGTCTCTGCATCGGCACAATCTGGTGCTCGGCGCGGAACGGGAACTGGCCATGAGCGGTGCGCTGATCGCCCTGCTTGTGGGCGTCGGCGGGTTGACGGCGGTTTCCGGCGTCTCGGCCTTCATCTTCTGGATCGTGTCCATCTGCGTGCTCCGGCGCATGGCTCGCGCCGATCCCCTGCTGAGCAAGGTGTGGCTGCGGCATGTGAAGCAACAGGACATGTACAGCGCCAGGGCCGGGGCATGGCGGCCCCAGGGCGGTTTCAGGGTGATTCGATGAAGATCCGGACTCTTTTCCTGTGTTGTCTGCTCGCGGGCGGCTGTGTTCCCGCCCGGCACGGCGGATCGTTCGACGCGCTTGGCGCGGCGCACGCGGCGGACGCCCGAAGCCTTGCGGCGCAAACGGCGGACGAGTTGAGCGCGCGCCATGCTCCGGCGCATACGCCCCTGGCGCTGCATCGCGCTCCGGGCCTGTTCGGGGAGGCGCTGGAAGCGGAACTGCGTTCCAGAGGCTTCGCGTTGACGGATTCCGGCTCTCCCCTTGGGGTGAGGTATACGGTGGATCTTGTCCGGAACAATGGCGATCCGTCGTTGGCCTATGTGCAGGTAAGCTGCACGGACAACCGCTTTTTCAGCTTCACCCGTCCGCTTGGTCAGCCGAAGAGCGAAGCGCCGAAGGCCGTCGCGTCGGAATCCGGGCGTCCGCATGAGCGGCCGTTGCCGGATGCTTCCCGCGCTTTGCCCGTAGCCGCTGCCGCACCCCGTTCATCGGTTCCCTTGCCGCATTCTTCCAGCGCCACGTCGAAGATCGCGCCGGTCGTGCCGCCCGAACCAACGCATCCGGTCAGGGAAACGGCCACGGCCGGCGTCATCGCCCGGCGCAACGGCGTGCCTGTCGGCGCGTTCTGTCGCTGGAACAGGGTGGATGCCGACGCCATGCTGGAGAAGGGGCGTCCGGTGTACCTTGCGGAGCCGTCCGCCCGGCCTGTCGTTGCCGAACCGGCTGTTCTTTCGGAAAAAACGCCGCACGCTCCTCTCTCGCCATCAGTGCCGGCATCGCCTCTGGAAAAGCCCGCTCCAGTCGCTCCCACCCCGAGACCGTCTTCGCCGCTTTCAGCCCCGCCGCTGGTCGCGCCCGTACAAACCGCCCTGGCGGACTTGTCCGGAACGCTCGCGGCCGAATCGAAAAACGTCGTCACGTCTCCAATCTGGGAAGTCGGCAAGGGTCGGATGCTGCGTGATCAAATGGCGGATTGGGCCGCCCGCGCGGACTACACCCTCGTGTGGAACGCGCAAAACGACTACGAACTGCGCGGCTCGGCCACGTTCCGGGGCGAGTTCATTGATGCGGTGAAAACCTTTTTTGCGGCGCTTCAGGCCAATGGCCTGGCCCTGCGCGTGACCATCTATCAGGGCAACAAGGTCATGGAAGTGTCGGAACACTGAACGTGGAGCGATGGGGATGCACGCGAGCCAGAATTTCACCGCGTTTTCCGGAATAGGCCACCATGTCCAGTTCATAGGACATCTGACAGTTGAGCCAGAACTCCGGGCTGTTGCCGAAATAGGCGGCAAGGCGCACGGCGGTATCGGCCGAAATGCCGCGCTTACCCGCGATAATGCCTTGAATGCGACTCTGGGGCATGCCTGTATCCAGCGCCAGACGTGTCTGGCTCAGGTTCATGGGCTTCAGAAATTCCTCATTGAGGATTTCGCCCGGATGTACGGGCGGCATACGGTCATTCATCATAATATCCTAATGATAATCAATGATTTCAACAAAATGTGCATGACTTTCGATCCAGATGAAACAGATGCGCCATTGGTCGTTGATGCGGATGCTGTACTGGCCGGCACGGTTTCCTTTCAGGGCTTCCAGCCGGTTTCCCGGCGGAACGCGCAAATCGTTCAGGGAAACGGCGTTGTGCAGGACTTTGAGCTTGCGCATGGCGGCACGCTGGATATCCGGCGGCAAGTCGGGAACCCGGAAACCGTGGAACAGGCGTTCCGCCCGACTGTCTTTGTAGCTCATGATCATACTGAACAGATAACACATCAAACGTATAATCTCAAGCGTATCTCCCGGAGTCAGGATGCTCAACAACCGTCTTTTCCGCACTGTCGCCTTTCTTTTTTCTGCCGTCATCCTGTTCGGTTGCGCTCATACCGGCCCGGATCGACAAGCCATTGAAGCCGGAGGCGAGGCGTTCACCACGCTTTCGCGGTCCAGAGCCGTGGAAGTGGTGGCGGAACCCTATGTGGGGGTCAGGGCCGTACCCATCCGCGCGGATGCGCATGTGCACGCGGCGTTTGATACGCCTGTCACCCTGCGCATACGCGGCACGCTGGCCGGCATTGCCGCCGCCGTCTCGAAACTGACGCCGCTGACGGTTCAGGTGGGCGCGGACCCGGCCCCTCTGGCTTCCGCCGGCCAGGGCAATGCAGGCCAACAGGGGCAGACCGCTCCCGACGAGAAGGATTTGCCGGCGCTTCTGTCCGTGCCCGGCTTCCCCCTGCTTGCCGTTTCATATGAAGGGCCGTTCCGGGGCCTGCTGGACCACATCGCCATCGCATCGGGCTATGGATGGGATTTCGATGCCGGAACGGACACGGTCGTTTTTTCCCGGCTGACCGTGCGCACGTTCACGCTGCTGGGGATGCCCGGCGAAAAGAGCTATACGGAACAGATTACCAACAAGAGCAAGGAAAACTCCCGTTCCGGCATCGGCGGGTCGAACATCAATCAGACTGTGGCCACGGCGGACACCTCCAGCCAGACGGCGCAGTCGAATACCACGCGGTACACGTTCGACGTCTGGGCGGATACGGAAAAAGCCGTCAAGGCATTGCTTTCGCCTGAAGGGAGCGTGGTGGGCAATCAGGCGGCCGGCACGCTCACGGTGCGGGATCGGGCGCAGAATGTCCGGCAGATTGCCGCATATATCGCGGACACGAACAAGCGTCTGTCGCGTCAGGTGGCGCTTACGGTCCATGTCTGGGCTTTGGAAGTGACGGACGACAACGAAGCGGGGCTGAACTTCCAGGCGCTGTTCGCCAATGACGATGTTTCCGTTGTGGCCGGCAGCCTGTCGGCTCTGGGCGGCGCGGGCACGGCGTCGGCCACCATTGTTTCCGGCAGGCTGAAGGATTCCACCGGCGTGCTCAAGGCGCTCAGACAGTGGGGCAACGCCACGCAGGTGACGCAATCCGGCGGTCTGGTGCTCTCGAACCAGCCCCTGCCGGCGCAGGCCATCCAGCGCATCAACTACATCGCGGGATCGTCCACTTCAAGCACGGACTACGGCCAGACCACGGAAGTCACGCCCGGCGAAGTGACCACGGGCTTCGCCATGACCGTGATCCCGCACATTCTGGATCGTCGGCGCGTGCTGCTCCAGTACAACATCAACCTCTCCACGCTGGACGAGTTGAGCGAGTACGCCGCCAACGATCTGACCATTCAACTGCCCAAAACCAGCACGCGGGCGTTCAGCCAGCGATCTTCCATGCAGATGGGCCAGACGCTGGTGCTGGCCGGCTTTCAGGATCAGACGCGGAAGCTCTCCAACGCGCTCGGTCTGCTCAACAGCGGGCGCGGGACGCAGTACGCCAAAACCCTGCTGGTGATCACCATTGAGGCGGAAGCCGCCGGGGGCGGGAGCGAGGACTGAGATGCGGCTGATTGTCCTGAACAAACGGCCCTGGGCCATTGGCCTGTTGTGGTCGCCGCCGCTTCCGCATTTCGCGGCAAGCCGCAAGACGCTGCTGGAACACGCCCTGGAACAGGGCGGGTCGGATCTGGATGTGCTGGCGCGTTGCCGCCGCAAGCGAAACGGCATCGCTGGTCAGGAAGGCTTCGGCGCGTCCGGCGGTCACTGGAAGGATTGGCGCGGGGCGCGTTCCCTGGCGGTCTGCCTTGACGTGCCGGCGTCGTTTTTGGGGGTCTTTCCGCTTGTGACGCCGCAAGGGGAGCCGATTTGGTGGGTGCATTGCCGCATGGACGGCTTTTTCCCCAAAAAGGGCGATCAGGTTTTCCGTTCGGAACAGGCCGCGCTGAAAGCCTGCGCCTTGCTGGAGCACATGTCCGGCATCGAGCCTGTGCGTCTGGACTCGGCGGAAGCAGGCGCGGCCTGGCTTGGCGAGCATTGCCGTCTCTCCACGTCAGATTTGTGGGTGTGGGACAAGGGACGGCTGCTCAACCTTCACCAGACGTTTTCAAGTGCGACCCTGTTTCGTGCGGCAGTGGTTCTTGGGGTGACGGCCTGCGTCGCCGGTACGGCCGTCGGCGTGAACCATCATGTCCGGCGCGCGGAATACGAGGCCGCCAGGCAGGCGCAACAAGCCAAAATACAGCGCCATAAAGACCTGAAGGAACGCCCGGAAAGTTTTTTTGACATGGCGTGGCAGAAAACGCCGCCGGCCACGGACATGGCTCGGCAGTGCCTGCCCGCGCTCATGGCTCTCCCTTTGGCGTCAAACGGTTGGGATCTGAGGAAGGCTGTCTGCTCCGGCAGGGGACTCGCCCTGGAATGGAAGCATGAGGCCGGCGGCGATTTCATCCATCTGCCGGACAACGGCAAGCTGGACGGCAAGGATTCCAGACTTGTTCACTCCACCCGACCCTTGCCGCCGCTGACGCAACGCGCGAGGCGCCCGGACGGGCCGGGCACCGACCATACCATGCTGGCGCGTCGGGATGTCGCATCCGGCCTGCTGTCCCAAATCGCCCAGGATACCGGAACCAGACTGGAACTTCGTTTCGCGGCACAGGCGAGCAAAACCATCGACAAGGTTTCCGTGACGGCTCCGTGGCATGCGGGATCATGGGCGCTCGGATCGGTTCCGGATCTGTTGATGAGTGAGGGCGAGGGCGGCCTGTTTGAAATGCTGGCGGAAGTGCCGGGGCTGACGGTTGAATCCATCGAATATGACGGAAGCTGGTCCGTGAAGGGGAAAATTTATGCCGTTCACTAAAAAGAAGGCATTGTTCACACTGGGGGGCTGCATTGTGGTCTGTGCGGCGGCTGCGGGCGGCTTTTTTCTGTTGCAGCAACAAAACCGGCCCGCGATTTCGGCGGGTTCGTCGGGCAAGGTCATGCCTCCCGCGCTGAAGCCCGCGACGGCCGTGCCGCCCGCCAGACCGGCGATGCCTGTTGAGCGGGACAAGGCCGGCGAACAGGTTCGCGTGGCCCTCAACAACTCGGAAACCCGCCTGGGCGATCTGGCGCGGATGCGCGGCCAGAAACACCTGCTGGAGCAACAGGTCAAGATTGCGGAACTTGAGCAAAAGCTCAAGGAAGCCCGCAATCCTGTCATTCCCGTTGCTGCGCCCGCGCCGGAAATCGTGCTGCCGCCTCTGGAGCCTCCCGCCGAAAAAAAGCCCAAACCTTCGTCCGGGCCTGTGGTGCTCTCGGTGCAGGGCGTGGCGGGCAAGCTGTCGGCGACCATCCGCACATCAACCGGGGAGGTGGTGACGGTGGAACACGGCCGGCGTTTCGGCGGCGGCGTGCTCTGCGTGACCAGGGACAGAGTGCTGATCCGCACGGGCGCATCCACGCGCGCCGTGCCGTTCAAGGAGTAGGCCATGAAGCAACTTCGAGCGTTGCCGGACGATCTGCGATCCCGCGTCGCCGTGGTGGACGGGGTGCTGTACATTTCCGACGAACATCGGGGCAAGCTGGAGATCGTCAATCTGGTCATGGAGCTGCACGATCACGGGATCAGGGAGAGCCTCTTTGTTCCGCCGGGCAGGTTTGACGAGGACTATGCCCGCTATGCCTCGCGTTCCGGCCTGGGCGACACCGATATTCAGCAAATGGCCATTGACCTGATCGCTCGCGCCTACGACCAGGGAGCGACGGACATTCACATCGCGGACATGGGCGCTTTTTGCCGGACGCGCTTTCGCGTCCTCGGCATGTTGCGGGATGACATGGAACTGGATGGCGACACGGGCCGGCGCATGATCCGCGCCATTTACGAACACCTGGGATCTTCGCAGGATTCGCCCACCTTCGACGTGATTTCACAGCTTGACGGCCGCATCGCCAACAAGGATTACCTCCCGCGCGGAGTTCATTCCGTGCGGATTCACTGTGAACCCATTGAATGCGCGGGTGCGGAAAATGGCGTGGGCACATTCATGCCGCTCCGGCTCATCTATGACACCAGCGGCGCGTCCGGGACGCTGGAGGAGCGCCTTGCCAAGCTCGGCTTTACCGATGCGGACGTGACGCTGACGGATCGCCACGGCCGCACGCGTCTGGCGCGGGCGCAAACAGGGCTTTTTCGCGGCCTCGCCAACAAGAACGGCATGGTGCTCATTTCCGGCTGCACCGGCTCCGGCAAGTCCACGGCTCTGGCGCACACGATGGAGGCGCTGATTCAGGAACGCCCCGGCGACAACTTCATTTCCGTGGAAGATCCGCCGGAAAAGCCCATTCTGGGCATGTATCAGATCCGGGTCAACTCCAGGCAGGATCAGCAGCGCGCCGGAGGACTGTCCGCCTATACCCTGGCGATTGCCGGCACGAACCGCGACGACGCCGACACGATCATGGTTGGTGAAATCCGCTATGCGGACGCGGCCCTGGCGGCCATTGAAGTGGCGCAATCCGGCCATGCGGTATGGGCCACCATCCACGCCAGCGACGCATTCGGCATTCTCACCCGCCTTGAAGTCATGTTGCGCGGGCATATGGCCGAACCCATGCGGACCATCTGTGATCCGACAGTGCTTTCAGGCGTCGAGTATCAGCGGCTGATCGCCAGGCTCTGCCCGCACTGCCGCAAGCCGTTGCGGGAAAACCGGCAGGCGATCTCCAGAGAGCTTGCCGAACGTCTGGAACGCTGTCTGCCGCATGAACTGATCTACGGCGACACGCGTCACGACGGCCTGTTTCTGCGCAATGGGGAAGGCTGCGAGCATTGCAGGGCTGTCGGGCAGCCCGGTCTGTTCCGCCAGACCGTGGTGGCCGAGGTTGCAGCCATTGATCCGACCATGCTCGGCCTGCTGCGAGGGGGCGAGATGCGCGAGGCGCGCGCCTACTGGCGCGACGAACTGCACGGCATGACGTATCTGGAGCACGCCCGGCATCTGCTTGCCGCCGGCGTCATTGATCCCGTCACCGCCGAGGATCAGCTTTCCATGCCGCTTGACTACGACGACGCTCCCGAAAGCCGAAAGCCGGGAGGTCCGACATGGCTGTGAACGCGCCTTCGCGCACAGTCCGGCTGCTGGCTCTGCTGTTTTTCGGCGCGCGCGAGCGGATACGGGTCTGGAAAAAACTCCAGACGCAGTTGCGCAACAGGATGCGGCTTGAGGAAAGCCTGCGTCAGCTTCAGCGCCATGCGCGGGAAAGCAAATCGCCGCTGGAGGATATTTATGGGCATGTCCTTGCCACGCTCGGCGAGGGCCGCACGCTGGACGTGGCCCTGGAAGGGCTGGCGACGCCGGAGGAAGTCATGCTGATTTCGTCCGCTCAGGCGTCCGGCAGACTGGCGGAAGGTCTGGGGTTGGCCGTCAGGGTGCTGGAGGCCAAAAGCGCCATGCGCAAGTGCCTTGTGGCCAACCTGACGGCTCCCTTTCTGATGTTTCTGGCGTGCATGGCCATGATGGTCATCATTGCCCTGCATGTCATGCCGCAACTGGCGCTGGTGTCGGATCCCTCGCGCTGGACCGGTCCCTCCCGCGTGCTTCATGTGCTGTCCACGTTCATCGGTTCCTGGGCCGGGGCGGCTTTCGGGGTGGGCCTGCTGCTGGCGCTGATCGCCGTGCTGATTTCCTTCCCCCTGTGGACCGGCCGGTTCCGCCGTCTGGCGGACAGGGCGCTCCCCTGGTCCATCTACCGGCTCACCGTGGGCACGGTCTGGCTGTACACCATCGCCACCCGGATGCAGGCGGGGCATCAGCTTGCACAGATACTTTCCCGCATGACGGAAACGGCGTCCACGCCGTATCTGCGGGAGATCGTGTCCGCGATCCTGCGGCACAGCCGTCACGGCGAGGACTTCGGCACGGCGTTGCGCGATTCGGGCATGGGCTTTCCCAGCCGGGAAATCGTGGACGATCTGCGCGTGTACGCGCGGATGCCGGGCTTTCAGGATCGCATGGCGGAAATCGCGGACACCTGGCTTGAGGACGGCGTGGAACGGATCAGGGGCTACGCCCAACAGATCGGCGTCATCGTCAACCTGCTCATCATCGGCCAGTTGATCCTGATCTCGCTGGTCGCGAGCACATTCGAGACACAGCTTCACCTTGGAGGCATGTAACATGGGACACATTCTCGGCGCTCTCGGCGGCATCCTCATCGGGCTTATCGTTCTGGCAGGGGCTGCGGGTGGCATCTATTCCGCGTTCTCCAAAAGCAACGTGGCCAGTGCGGAAGAAAATCTGATCATCCTGCGGATGCAGACCCAACAATTCTTTGCGGGCACCAATTACGACGGTTTGAACAACGAGGTTGCGATCCGGGCCGGCATTGTACCGGAAAGCTTTGTAAAAGGAGATTCCTTGCGCAATCCCTGGGGCGGCGACATCACGCTGACCTCCGACACCAGCAGCGGCACGTTCTCCATTGAACTGACGAATGTTCCGCAGACGGACTGCACGCAACTGGCGCGCTTTCAGGCTGACGCCTGGGCCGGAATCAGCGTGAACGGAGGGGAAATCGATCCCTCCGACGCCACAGCCGTCACCAGTGCCTGCGGCGACACCAACACCATCACTTATACGGCGCGGTAACTCCAATGAAAGCCCTTGCTGTTCTTGTGCTTCTGCTTGGCGTCATGGCCCTGTTGCAGCGTCCGGCGGACTTCTCGGCGGAGGAAGCGGCGCGCCGCATCGTGGCCATGAATTACGCCGTATACAGAAAGGCCGCTCTTTCCTTTGTGCAGGCCAACAGGGGCTTTTCCGGCGAAATTCCGCTTGCGTCACTCACTCTTCCGACAAGCTGGCGCGCGCTTCGCCCCTGGAGATCCCGCGTTCAGGACGGATTCTGCTACGTCTACGGCGAGGCTTCGCCACAAGAGGCGGAAGCCGTGCGCCAGCTTTTTCGGGAGAGCCTGGCCGTAGGGCTGGCTGACCAGGGGCGGATCGTGCCGGTACTGAGGCATCCTGTACCCGTTCCGGCCTTTGTGCCGAACGGCTCCATCGTCAGCGTAACGGAAGCGTAAGGAGAACGGCATGACCATTCTGAATTCCATCGGCGCGCTGATCATCACCATCCTGATGATCCCCGGCATGGTTTCCCTGTGGGAGCAGGGCAACACGGCCACACAGCAACGGCTTGCGGCCGATCATCTGCGGCATGTGACGCAGGCGGCCGGCGGCTACGTCAGCCGGCACCAGGACACGCTGTTGTCCCAGACCAGCGCCACATCAGGGCCGGGCGTGACCATTGAGACGCTGATCTCTGAAGGCTTTCTGTATGAGGGATTCAGTCGGCGCAACGTCTGGGGGCAGGAATATCAGATTCATGTGCGCCAGCCCGAAGCTGGCCAGCTTCAGGGCGTGGTGCTGACCACAGGGGGACGCGGCGCGGATGCGGGAAGCAAGTTCGCCAATGTGGTGATCCCGTACACAGCCGCCTTGCTTGGCGGAGCCGGCGGCTATGTCCCTGCAGGCGATATTCCCGGCCAAAGCGATGAGACGCTGCATGGAGCCGGCGGCGGATGGGCCGTCAACTTCGCCTCCCTGGGCATTGCCTCGCCCGGCGCGGGACATCTTGGCGCGTTGTCCACCTACGACGCCTCGGCGCTTGGTCAGGATTTTCTCTACCGCGTGGCCGTGCCGGGCAACCCGGACCTCAACGCCATGCAAACGAATCTGGACATGACGGATCACGCCATCACCGGCGTGGGCGAACTCCAGTTCACGGAGCGGGAGATCGGCACGGAAGCCTGCACCGCTGATGAAGAACAGGGGCGCGTGTTCCTGGATCGCGTGCACGGCCTCTACATCTGCCGCAATCATTCGCTGGAGATCATTGGCGATTCCGGCAATTCAGCCCTGTTCAAAAGCGCCTCCGTGGCCGTCAACGGTGAACGCATCCCGAAGCCGGTTTGCGCGCCGTCCACCGGCACTGTCCCGGCCATTTACACCGCGCCGTCCATTGCGGAAGCGGGGCCGCAAGCGCCGCCTCTGACCTCTCTCCAGACCTGGGCGACTTCGGTATCCGATGCCGAATGGCAGGTGCATCTGCGCGTGCAGACGCCGGACAAGAACATGGGCGACGCGGACGGCTGGGTCTACCCAACGGACAATTACGCCCGGATCATGGTGTTTACCACATGCGCGAAGCAGGAATGAAGATGCGCAATCATAATCGCTGGTTTCGTCCTCGGAATAGAAAACGTCGCTCTCTAATCCTCTTTATCCCCGTGCGGGTGGAACCGATACAGGAAAATGAACTTGAACATACAGATATATTTACAGAAATTTCTAATTTTGTAGAATCTTTTTGTATTACATTCAGCATATTACTTTTAATAACATGTTTTATAATTATTAGTATATGTATAATATATGCTATTTTAGAAAAAATTGTATTACTTGATTAGGAATAATAGATATTACTTTTGAATAAATTTCTGAAAAATGAATACATAACCAGATAGCAAGGACAAATTCAAATGTTACTATACAAGAGTATATTGATTCTTGAAATATTAAAAGAGCCTTTTCACGAAATTTTATATATAATTTAAAATTTGAATTGATATGTTTAACAGATTTTCTAAGATATGATACATAAAATAAAAATAAAACTGATGATATAAATATTCCAATTCAAAGAATTATAATTGATAGTATATCTTTTTCTGATGAATTGAAAAGAATGGAAAGTGTTCCTGTATTCAATGTGAATATAATAATAGCAATGGGTTTTATAGATTCAAAAGTATTTTTCTCAGATTCAAGAAACAGTTTTTTGTTTTGAAAATCATCATTTTTTTGTTTCAGACAAGATGAGCGCGCACGGGAATGACGGATATATTTCAATCTTTTTGGGGCACGAAAACGCATACATTTTCTCCATGCGGGAACAGGTCATGCAAACATTGTATTCATTGAACAAGCGCCTTTGCAAGTCCGGCACGCTCTTGATTCTTCTGGCGTTTCTCTGCTGCTGCACGCCGGCTCATGCCGACACCCTGCGGGAACGTCAACAAGCCGTGGAACATCTCTTTGATGCGCCGTGCGCCCGCTATCAGGTGCCGAAAGCTCTGGCGCTGGCCATTGCCCGCACAGAGTCCGGCTGTCGGCCCTGGATACTGAATCTCTCCGGCAGAGACGTGCGGCCGGACTCCAGGGAAAAGGCTCTGCGTCTGGCGCGGACTGCCCTGCACAGCGGCCGTTCCTTCGATGTGGGGATCATGCAGGTCAATGCCTATTGGATCAGGAAATACCGTTGGCCGCTGGAACAGGTGCTGGAACCGGCCACCAACGTCCGAATCGGGGTGTGGATTCTGGCTCAGGAGATTCGCCGGCACGGGCTGAACTGGAAGGCCGTGGCCTCCTACCACACGCCGAACCCGGAACGCGGACGTGTCTATGCGCGGACTGTATACGGGCATGTGAAGAACATACTGGCTGAGAAGTAAAATGGGAGTATCTACCATGTTTTTAAACATTACTGACAAAATATCTGACGAAAAACTCAATAGAGTACACTTTATTTCTCACGTGATATGTCTTTTTTGTATCGCTATATATACATTATCAATGCTTTTTTTAAATTATATATACTATAAATATATATTTATGTATGTATTGTTTCCAATTGCAATGTTATATATTTCATTTTTTCTAATTTCAAATATAAAAACTTATAAAGATAAAGCGCGATATACTATCGATTTTGAATTCAAATTTGTCATAATTCTTATATTTTCATTTATAGTAGTAACATTATTTACAATTATAGAATATGTTCATATATTGTAATGTCAATAAAAATAAAAAACATAATTGATAAAATTACAGATAATGAAATATTTTTCAAGAAAATATCTGATTGTTTTTCAATTTCATCAATTATTTTATTTAGTTCAAAACTATCATTTTTTAATATATATGTAATATATTTTTTGATTTAAAATTTGAATATACAGCACAACAATAAAATATAAGAGATAATACAAATATGCCAATACTTCCAGAGAACATTCCTATCCAGCCACGAGAGATGGCTGTAAAGGAAAGGGCAGAATTGGCTACAATTACAATAGATGCAAGTATGTTCAGTGAGGAATGGATCTGTGAACTTGTCAAAGAATACATGGAAAGCAGAAAGGAAAGGCGATCCTGCTTTGTCATATCGGTACTGCTCATTTTATGACTGCCTGCATCTTTCATTTTTTGCCTCTTTTCATGGAGTTTTGCCGTGCTGAATTTACGGGATTTCCGTTCTCACGCCAAGGGGCTGCCCGATCTGCTGACCTATGCGGCGTTGATCGAGCCGGGCATCATTCTCCAGAAGGACGGCTCCTTTCTCGCCGCCTGGGAAATCCACGGCGAGGACACGGCCAGCGCCACGCCGGACGAGCTTGCCTATGTCTCGCAACGGTTCAGTGAGGCCGTATGCCGGCTCGGCACAGGCTGGATGCTTCATGTGGACGCCTGCCGCATGAGACAGCGGACGTACCCGGACGCTTCCCTCTCCCGCTTTTCCGATCCCGTATCCCAGGCCATTGAGGACGAACGTCGCGCGTTCTTCAGCGGTTCCAAGGGCGTCTGCCACAGCACCTCCACGTATCTGACCGCCACATGGCTGCCCAACTACGCCATGACCAAAATGGCCGGCGCGGCCAAAGTGGGTGTGGAAACCATGTCCGCCCTGGAAAAGGGGCTGGAAACCTTCAAAAATTCGCTGCTCGAACTGGAAGATGGCTGCTCCGCCGTGCTCGGCATGACCAGGCTTGAAGAATACGAGTTGTATGACAGTTCCGACAGTCCGTTTCCGCACTCGGATCTGCTGGCCTATTTGCAAGCCTGTGTTTCCGGCGTGTTTCAGCCCCTGCGCGTGCCTGCCGCGCCCATGTATCTGGATGCGCTGATCGGCAGTCGGGATCTGATTGGCGGCCTTGTCCCGCGCCTGGAAGACGGCGGGGAGAAAAGGCATCTGGCCGTGCTTTCCCTGGACGGGCTGCCGCAAGAGTCCTGCCCGGCCATGTTCGCGGCGCTGGACGCCATGCCCTTTGAACTGCGGTATTCCACGCGCTTCATCTGCCTGGATCAGTACGACGCCGAAAAAGAAATCACCATGTACGCCAAGGGGTGGAATCAGCGCGTTTTCGGCTTCATGGATCAGTTTTTCAACAACCCGAACGCCAAGGTCAACCGGGACGCCCTGCGGATGCGGGAGGACGCGGAAGACGCCAGGGCTGAAGTGCAGTCCGGGCAGATCGGCGCGGGCTACCTTTCATCGACCATCGTGCTCATGGATGAGGATATTGCTGTCCTCCAGGACAAGGCCCGCGAACTGCGCCGCGTCATTCAGGCGCAAGGCTTCGGCTGCCGCATCGAATCCATCAATGCCCTGGAAGCCTGGCTCGGCAGTCTGCCCGGCAACAGCTACGCCAACATCCGCCGTCCGCTGATCACCACGCTGAATCTGGCCGATCTGCTCCCCCTGCAATCGGTCTGGACAGGCAGTCCCGTCTGTCCCTGTCCCTATTATCCGCCGGATTCGCCGCCGCTGGCGGTCTTTCTGACGGAAGGCTCCACCCCGTTCTGGTTCAATCTGCATGACGGCGATCTTGGCCATACGCTGATCTTCGGCCCCACCGGTTCCGGCAAATCCACGCTTCTGGCCACCATCGCCGCGCAGTTCCTTCGCTATGAGCAGGGACGGATCTTCGCTTTTGACAAGGGCAATTCCCTTTTTCCGCTCTGTAGCGCCACGGGCGGCGATCACTACGAGATCGGCGCGGAAAACAGCCTGTGCTTCACCCCGCTTCAGCGCATTGATGAGGGAAGCACGGAAATGGCCTGGGCGGAAACCTGGATCGAAAGCCTGCTGGAACTCCAGGGCCTGACCGTGCTGCCCGCGCACCGCGAGGCCATCCACCAGGCCATGACCGGGTTGGCTACCCAGCCGGAGCACATGCGCACGCTTTCGCATTTCATGGATACCGTACAGGATCTCACCCTCCGTCAGGCTCTGGCCTGGTACACGCAACGCGGCGCGATGGGAGATTTGCTGGATGCCAGAACAGACGCCCTCGGCTCCTCCCGTTTTGTGGTCTTTGAGATGGAGGAACTGATGAAAAAGGGCGACCGCAACCTGATCCCTGTGCTGAGCTATCTGTTCCACCGCATCGAAAAGGCGCTGGACGGCAAACCGGCGCTGCTGATCCTTGATGAAGCCTGGGTGATGCTCGGCCATCCGGTCTTCCGGGACAAGATCCGCGAATGGCTGAAAGTCTTCCGCAAGGCGAACTGCGCTGTTGTGCTCGCCACGCAAAGCCTTTCCGACGCCCGAAACAGCGGCATCATGGACGTGCTGATGCAGTCCTGCCCTACGAAAATCTACCTGCCGAACAGGCAGGCGCGCGATGACGACGAATACGCCTTTTATCGCGGCTGCGGTCTCAATGACCGCCAGATCGGCATTCTGGCCCATGCCGTGCCCAAGCGCGACTATTACATGGTCAATCCATCCGGCCGCAGACTTTTCCAGCTTGGGCTTGGCCCTGTGGCGTTGTCCTTTGTCGGCGTCTCGGACAAGGACAGCATTGCCCGGATCCGGACGTTGCGGACGCAACATGGCGCGGAATGGCCGCGTATCTGGCTCAGGGAACGCAATCTTGAGGGGAATATCCGATGAAAACGCTGTGCCTTGTCCTTGCCCTGTTCTGTCTTGCGGCGGAAGCGTCCGCAAAGACTGTCTATTGCACCAATTGCAGCACGAAAATGACGCAGGCTGTCGAAAAGGCGACCAGTGTCGAACAACTCAGGATGCTGCTCAGGGAGTACGACGAATCCATTCAGCAAACAGCCGCGCAACTGCAAATGGTGCAACAGAACATCGATCAGTATGCCAACATGGTGCAGAACACGGCCGCGCTGCCGGCAAGCGTCATTCAGCGGATCGCCTGTGAGTTGTCGCGCTTCGGCAAGATCACCAATGCCCTGAACACCATACGGAATGATGTGGCCGGTCTCGGCAAGATTTTCGACGCTCTGTACCAGACTCAGGACGAATTGAAAGATCTGGCCAGTCTGCCCCGAAACCTGCTTGCGGAAGGCGGCATGAGCTACCGCACCAGTTGGGACAACTGGAGCCGGCGCGTGGACGACTCCACCCGCGCGACGTTCCAGCTTTCCGGCCGGCAACTCCAGGAACTGGAAGAATCCGGAGAACTGGAAAGCTACATCAACGAACTGCTTTCAAGCCCTGACGGGCAACAGAAAGCTCTCATGGCCGGGAATCAGCTTGCGGCCCTGCAAATCCAGGAGGCCCGCCAACTCCGTGAACTTATCGCAACAAAGGTTCAATCGGATCTGGCGAGCCAGGAGAAACGGGAGAAAGAAGGGCAATTTGACCAAGAACATGAGAGACGTATGCTCCTGAAAAAGATCGGAACTTCCTCCAAACCTGATCCATTCTAATCTAAACCGAGAAGTTTTTTTACTTCCATCTTGGAAAGCTTGGTATCACGCGTCACAAGGTCATATCTTTTTTTCTCACCATAACCATCAGTAAAAATAACGGAGTTTTCGTCAGCTTTTTCTAGTGAACAAGGAGTGTCACTATTATCAATAAAAAGTATAATTTTATTCTGTGTGTTTAGTTTCACCTTGTATTGAGCGCCATAAATTTTAGTATCAGTAATTTTTATGAGTGTAGTAATAGGCTTTCGGATTATCTTTGATGGTTTTGTTTCAGTTTTCCACCAACCAGTAATGTCAAGAGCAAAAACATTGCTAGGAAAAGAAATAATGAATAACAGCACGATAAACAAGCGAATTATTTTCATAGTTATGCTCTTTGTGTTGTGGGGAATTATCTTTTCATCCACTGCTTTTGCCTCTCCAAGCGGGGAAACAATGGTTTCAGATATTGTCACAAAATTTCATAGCGAATTATCAAAATACGAATCTGTCATGCTCAAGTATGCCAAAATTTTATTTTACTGGTGCGCTGTCCTCGAAGTGGCGTGGATGAGTATCAGAAAGGCTCTTGGCGCTTCTGACATGGGGGATATGCTCAAAGAACTCTGCCTTATTTTTCTGGCATGTGGATTCTTTTTAGCGGTTATCAACAACTATCACACTTGGTCCTGGAATCTCATCAATGGACTGAAATCCATCGCTGGTGAAGCTACCTCTATTATGGATGCGTCTGATAGACCATTTACTGTTGGTCTTGAACTCGCTCAGAGTATTTTTGACGAAGCTGATGGTATCAATCCCGCAAAATTTATTGCATATATTTTAGCAGCTATGGCTATTCTTTTTTGCTTTGCACTTATTACAATGCAAATAATTCTTATCAAGTGCGAGTGTATCGTTGCTATGTGCGCCTCATCTATTTTACTTGGTCTTGGGGCCACATCATTCTTTCGTGAGTATGCAATAAACGCCTTGCGCTATGTATTTGCCGTAGCCTTCAAGCTCATGACCATGCAGCTTGTTATTGGAGTGGGGATAAATTTTATCCTGCAACTCAAAGATCAAGAAGAGCTATCATGGCCGGCAATCGGCGTCACCATCTCTTTCTGTCTCATCTTTTATTGTCTTGTCAAAACCCTGCCGGATGTTGTGGCCGGCATCATCCAGGGATCACACGTCAGCACGGGCAACGCCCTCACGTCCACAGTCACGGCAATGGGAGCCGGGCTTGCCGGCCTCGGCGTTGCCGCCGGGGCGGGTATGGTCAACATCGGCCGCGCGGCTCAGGTCGCCAGGGCGGAAGGCGCTTCCGGCATGGGCGGCCTGGCCAAAGCCACGGCCGGGAATCTGTGGAACGCCAGCCGGGAAGCCATGCACAACCGGGACGCCAGCCACAATACCGTTTCCACGGCGCTTCGGCAACGGATCGAGGCCGCGAGAATGCGGCAGGACAGGTAATTTTGGAGTGAACATCATGAATTGTTTCAAGAAACAGAAACACATACGGACATGTGTTGGATGTTCTGCCTTTATAACCTTAACCCGCAAGGAACTTACCTGGCCAGCGGGCTTGATCCATCCTGACATATCAGATGCTGAACTGCGTAAACGTGGCTTGTTTGGCAAGTGTGCGCTTGGCGTTCCACAAAAATGGCTGGACTGGGGCATCGCTATCCCACTGAAGCCGTGCCAAAAAAACATTCTTTCACCAATGTATAGAAATACACTCTACAAAAATAAATATATCAATACTAATTTATTGATGAATGAAAGAATGAAAATATATTCTATAAAACAATATATACATAATTTGAAAATTTGGTTCAAAAATCTTGATTGCCGTATCAAGTTTGAATTTGAGATGTTATTTATGCTTTTTATATTAGTTATAATTCCAGGTATAATTGCATTATATATGGCGTATACAATGTTTTATAAATAAAAATTAAATGTAAATACTGTAAAAACAACACCTATAAAGAATAAAATTGCTGGAATATACATGAATACTCCACATAAAATTTTGTATTCCCACCTTGTATGCCAAAAAAAGACTGGATTTTCTTCCATTGTGAAAAAAGCACTTACTGCTGATGTGCATCTAAAATACATATATAGAGATAAAAAAAATTGTATATATTGTTCCTAAACCAAAAAGTATAATTGGTAATATGTAATTGATAATATTTAATTTGAATATAACTGATGTTATTGCTCCAGCATTTGCAAAAAACATATATTTTATTGCCACTTTTGCAAAATCTATTGCATTTGCATGAATTGCCATAACATCTGAATTGGTATTTTCATATGGTACAGTATTGTTGTCTGTTTTTATCTTTTTCCGCATGTTGAAAACACGTTTTCTTTTTCTCATGGCGTCACCCCCTTGTGATTCAAACATATAAAGGAACCTATCATGAGTCTGTTCAGGAAAAAAGAGGCGAAAGAAACGGCAACGCCAAACACGGAAGGCCACAACCCCTATCTCAACGCGCGGCGGGAGTGGCTGGAGCGGTATGGCTCCTACATCAGCCGCGCGGCGCAATGGCGGATCACGGCGTTGCTGAGCCTGCTGCTTTTGGGCGGATCCATCGCGGGCAACATCGTCCAGGCGAGTCAGGTCAAAACCATTCCCTACATCATTGAAGTGGACAAGGTGGGCAGGGCAGCCGTGGCCGCTCGCGCGGATCAGGCCAGCGCCGCGCCGTTGCGGCTGATTCAGGCGGAAATCGCCGCCTGCATCAGCGACTGGCGCACGGTGACGGCGGACATCGAACTCCAGAAGCACATGATCCAGCGCCTCAGCTACTTCATCGCAGGCAGCGCCAAGGGCGTGCTCAAGGAGTGGTACGCCGCCAACAGCCCCTATGAAATCGCCAGGGCCGGCAAGCTGGTTCATGTGGAGATCAAGAGCCTGCCGCTGCCGGTCAGCGCGGACTCCTACCGGGTGGAATGGACGGAGACTGTCCGTTCACATGCCGGCGTGGCTCTGGAAAGCCATGCCTATGAAGCCACGGTCAGCGTGCGGATCAATCCGCCCGCTTCGGAAGCCGTGCTGCTGCGCAATCCTGGCGGCGTCTACATCACCAGCCTGTCGGCCGGCCGGATCTTTACATCGGGGGCGGCCCGCCCCCGAACCCCCGCCGGGGGGAATGATTCCCCCCGGACCCCCTCGGTTGGGGACACGCGGCAGTAATCGGTTCGCATCACAAACATGAGGGTCAAGGGGCATCATGCCCCTTGCGGAGTGCAGAGGCGGAGCCTCTGCCGGGGCGTGGGGCAGCGCCCCCCAGTGCAAAAGGAGTCATCATGAAAAGATTCGCTGTCTTGCTGTTGCTGATCTGCGTTCCGGGGATCGCGGCTGCGGCCCCCGGCGGGACGCCCGACAGTCCGGAAGCTCCGCCGCTCCCTTCGGACTTTCTGAACGCGCCCGACTTTCTCGGCCCCGACACTGTGCCGCTCAGTCGGCGCGAGCGTGATGCGCTCAGGCTGACGCGCGACTGGTCCGGGCGCGGTCCCATGCCGGTGCTCTCGTCCTCCGGCAAGCTGATCTATGTGCACGGCGCGTCTCAGCCTACCATTCTGGCCAGTCCCATGCAGGTCTGCGACGTGGAACTTCAGCCCGGGGAAAAGGTCAATGAGGTGATCGTGGGCGACTCCGCGCGCTGGATGGTGGAAACGGGCAACGCCGGCAACGTCGCGCACCTGTTCATCAAGCCGGTGGACGCGGGTCTTGAGACAAGCGCGGTGATCACCACGGATCGCCGCGTGTACCATCTGCGGCTTGTCTCGCAACGCTCCGGCCACACGCCGTATGTGGGCTTTGTGTATGCCGACGCCATGAAAGTGCGGCTTGCCGAACAAAAGGCCGCCAGAGAGCGGGAAATCGAACGCAATACGGCGGATATGGAAGGCGAGCGCATCAACATCGCCGGCCTCAATTTCAACTTCGAGGTGAAGGGCAGGGCCGCATGGAAGCCGGAGCGCGTCTTTGACGACGGCGAAAAGATCCACATCCACCTGCCGCGCGCCATGACGGAAATGCCCGTGCTGCTGGCGCGCGGTCATGGGGAAAACATCCTGGTCAACTATCGTGTGGACGGCAAGAACCTGATTGTTGACGGGCTGTTTGACGAAATCGTGCTTCTGCTTGGCGTCGGCTCCAAACGTGAAGAAGTGCGGATCATCCGCAAGGCCGCATGATGAACGACAGTTCCCCAAACTCTCTGCTCCTTGCTCCCCGCCCGCTGGTGGCCAGAATGGGCCGCTGGCCCCTGTATGCGCTGCTTGCGGCGCTTGGCCTGATGGCGGCCGCGCTGATCTACAGCGTGAGCTTCGTGCACGATCCGCAACGGCGCGCCGACGAACCCGCAAGGGAGGTAGCCGTGCGAGAAGAAGAAAAGCCCTTTTTCGCCCTGGAAGGAAGCGGTCTGGCTCTTGATTCCCGCAAGGACGCCGCCGGTCCGGTCGTTCCCGATCCTGCGTCGGACAAGCCGGAACCCCTGGTTGTGGTGCAGCGGGAGGAGAAGCCGGATCAGCAGGCGGAAAACGTCCGCCGCCTCAAAACCCAGGCGTACATGAGCGCGCTGTCCGCGCCTCTGGTGGTGAAGCGGGCGGGAAGCGACGGTGTTGCTTCGGCGGTTCCGGCGGCATCGGGTGACGCTCCCCGGCGCTCCGATCTTTCCATGCCTTCGGCAAGCGATGCCTACGATCCCGCCGCCGATCAGGACAAGGAAGCCTTTTTCGAGCGCGCGCGGCCGGATACAGCCTGGCGGCTTGAGGAACAGCGCACGGCCGGCCTTCCTCTGGAGTTGAAAACCGGCGCGGTCATTCCCGGCATCATGCTCACAGGCGTCAATTCGGATCTGCCGGGCAACATGATTGCCCAGGTTTCGCAAAACGTCTTTGACACGGCCACAGGGCGGCACCTGCTCATTCCGCGCGGAGCGCGGCTGTACGGCGTGTACGACTCCCGCGTTGTTTACGGTCAGGAGCGCGTGCTGATCGCCTGGAACCGTCTGATCTTCCCGGACGGCTCGTCCATCACCCTGGGAGCCATGCCCGGCGCGGACATGGCCGGCATGGCCGGTTTCAACGACAGGGTGAACAATCACTATCTGCGGATTTTCGGATCGGCGCTGCTGATGTCCCTGGTCTCCGGCGGCATGGCCTACGCGATGGACGGGATGAACGACAGCACCGAGACGGACAACGGCACGCGCATGAGCGACGAAATGACCGCCGCCCTGGCCGCGCAACTTGGTCAGACCGCCACAACGCTGCTCCAGCGCAACCTGAACATCAAGCCGACGCTGGAAATCCGGCCGGGCTACCGTTTCAACATTGTCGTCACCAGAGACGTGATTTTCAGGGAACCCTATACCCGCTGGCGGCGATAAGGGGCATTTTTTCGGGGGCTTCCCGCCCCCGGCCCCTGTGCCGGGGGGAATGATTCCCCCCGGACCCCCTCACAAGCTGTTTTGCTTCGGCAAAACTGCCACTGAGGGTCAAGGGGCATCATGCCCCTTGCGGAGCGCAGAGGCGGAGCCTCTGCCGGGGCGTGGGGCAGCGCCCCACAATAGCTGTAGGAGAGAACATGGCACGACAAAACTACGGCCTTCAGGAAACCTCTTCCAGTTCCAGAAAACGCGGCAGAACCGCGCTGTGGGCGCTGCTTGCCGCGATCCCGCTGCTGGCGCTGCTCGGCATGGGCATGGCCACGCTGAAGGCGGCCGCCGATTACGGCTTTCAGCCGGCCCTCGGTCAGCCGTGGTGCACCCTGTTCGGCGTGCCGGTGTACGCGCCCTGGAGCATTTTCGTCTGGGATCTTTCCGAGCCGATCCGGGACAACGCCATGACGGTGGGGCAGGCATTCTTCGGCCTGCCTGTCCTCTTCGGCGCGCTCTGCGCCATGGCTCTACGGCGGCCAAAGGGCAACCGGAACCTGCACGGGTCGGCTCGATGGGCGCGTGAGGAAGAGATCGAGCGCATGGGCTATTTCGGCGGAAAAGGCGTCTACACCGGAGGCTGGTTCGACGAGAAAAAGGGCGTGCTGCACTATCTGCGGCACAACGGGCCGGAGCATATCCTGTGCTTTGCGCCCACGCGATCCGGCAAGGGGGTCGGCCTGATTCTGCCCACACTGCTGTCCTGGCCAGGTTCCAGTCTGACGCTGGACATCAAGGGCGAAAACTGGGCGCTCACGTCCGGCTGGCGCAAGTCACAGGGGCACACGGTACTGCGCTTTGATCCCACGGACGCTTCCGGCTCCGGCTGCGCCTTCAATCCGCTGGACGAAATCCGCCTGACCAGCCTGGAGGTCGTGCAGGACGTGCAGAACATTGCGCTGATGCTGGTGGATCCGGACGGCAAGGGGCTTGAGGATCACTGGACAAAAGCGGCGTTCGCCTTTTTCGCCGGTCTGATCCTGCATTGTTGCGTCGTGGTGCGGCGCCGGGAAGGCCGGATGCCCACTCTGCGGGAACTGACGCTGATGATGTCCGATCCGGATCGAACCACGGCGGAACTGCTGGAGGACATGATCGCCGCAGAACATGCGAAGTGGTTTCACGACTTCGCTCCGGACGCCGACAGCCGCGTGGGCGATGCCTGCCATGTCTTTATTGCCAGTTCCGCGCGGGAAATGCTTTCCAAGGCGGACAACGAGGCGTCGGGCGTGCTGTCTTCGGCCCTGGTCAACATGGCCGTCTACCGAGATCCGATCATTGATCTCAACACGGCGCGCTCGGATTTCCATATTCATGATCTCATGAACCGCGATCAGCCGGTGGATCTGTATCTGGTGGTGGGACCGGCGGGCATGGATCGGGTGCGGCCGCTCATGCGGCTTATGACGGATCTGATCATCCGCCGCGTCTGCGCGGAGATGAAATTCGAGGGCGGCACAAGCGTTGCCGGCTACAGACATCGCCTGCTGCTGATGCTGGACGAGTTCACCAGCCTGGGCAAGCTGCCCATTGTGGAGCGGGCCATCGCCTTCATCGCCGGTTACGGCGGCAAGATGTACATCATCGTTCAGGACACCAAACAGCTTAACGGCGTGTACGGCAAGGACAACGCGATCATGGCCAACTGCCATGTGCGTATCGCCTACGCGCCGAACGATCCGGAAACGGCGGATCTGCTGTCCAGAATGACCGGCAAAACCACGGTGGTGGAAAAGAAAACCTCCATCTCCATCGGCAAGGGCGGGCGATCCCGATCCATCAATATTGCGGAGACCGCCCGCCCGCTGCTCACGCCGGACGAGTGTGGCCGTTTGCCAGGGGCGGAAAAGGACAGTGAGGGCCGGATCACCAAGCCCGGCCACATGCTGATTTTCACCGCCGGGCAAGCGCCGATCTACGGAATGCAGATCCTTTACTTCAAAGATCCCACGTTTTCGGAGCGGTCAAAAATACCCGCGCCGGGCGTGTCGGCGGCGTTCCCCGCCGGCGTGACGGATTCGCTGTACTTTCCCCGATCCGCTCCAGAGGAAAACCGGGAGGAAAGCCCGGAGCGCCCCCGCGCCACATTCGAGACCTTTCTGTCCGGCGTGGAGGACAAGGCATGAAGGCGCTGCCGTTGATCATGGCTGGCGCTGTTCTGCTGGCGCTTTCGCACCACGCGGGCCTGCGCTTCAACGTCACGCCGTCCATGCCCGTGGGCCTGTACCGCCTTGTGGAAGGGCTTCCGGATCGGGGTGATCCGGTGGCCTTTCGCCTGGACGGGAACGGCCCGTTCTCCAGACTGGCCGACGATCGGCACTACCTCCCCGGCTCCCGCTGTCCTCTCCTGAAAAAGCTGGCCGCGTTGCCCGGCGATGCGCTGCTGATAGACGCGGAAGGCATTCACATCCTGCCGCGTGGCGCGGCTGCCTCCCGCCTCTGGCCGCACAGTCGGATCAGGAACGTGGACAGCCGGGGGAGGCCCGTGCCTTCGGCGCTGACCGCCGGTGAGATTCCCCCTGGCCAGGCGTTGGCGCTTGGCGAACATCCCGGCAGTTTCGACAGCCGCTATTTCGGCTTTGTGCCGCTGGCCGCGCTCCACAAGGCGGAGCCGGTCTGGACCGTAAAAACTTTTCAGGAGTGACAGTCAACAATGGACTGGTCTCTGTTCGCCTCTGTCGCCGCCATGTTTTCCGGGATTGGCGCTTGCGCTTCGGCCTTCGCCACATGGAGAACCGTGAGGGAAATGCAGAAACAGCGGGAAGCGTCCTATCTGCCCGCCATAGTCTGTTCCCTTCCGGTTTTCACTCCACAAGAACAGACGCCGGAGGTGACGATTTTCAATGTGGGATTCGGCACGGCCAGGGACGCGCGTGTTGACATTGACGTGCCTTTGAATGTGCTGCCGCCGCTTAATGAGGCTCTGGCGGGAGAACATATCCGGATCAGGAAGGAACATGATGTCTTGTGCGTTGAAACAAGCCTTCCTGACGGCGGCGTTGCGTCTTACACAATGTCAATTCCCTGTCGCGCTCATATCAGGTTTCTTTTTCCGGGAATGGATCATGGCGTCAAAGTCAGGCTCCCGACGCATTTTCAGGAATTGATCCGGATCGTCACTGAAAAAGCCTTTGAAAAAGGCGACAAAACATTGCTCGAAATCCTGGAAAAGATCAGCCTGAATATTTCAGTAACCTTTTTGGACATAGGAGGCAAATGGAGACACGTTGCATATCAGTATAGCTTGTTTGATGCCACATATGATTTTGAAAGAAAAACATTCCGTATCAGATTCAATTAACCCACAGGAGTGAATCATGAACAAGGAAACATTGAACGCCATTGCCTCGGATGTCTTTCTGCAAGCTGAACAGGGGCTCGCCGTGGAGCTTGATCCCGAACTGGCGGACGCTATGGGCGCATTTGCGGAGGATGCCGTTTCCCTGGCCGATCTGGCTGAAGATGAAGCGTCGGGAACAACTCATGAAGAAGACTGAACCCAAAAAGCCTTTTCATGAGGCGTTTGCGGAAAAAATCATCGGTCTGCTGGAAGCGGGAACGGCTCCCTGGCAAAAGCCCTGGACGCCCGCCGAGAATCTGGCTCCGCGCAATCCTGTTTCCGGCACGGTGTACAAGGGCGTCAACCGGCTGAATCTGGCCCTGGCAGGGTATGACGATCCGCGCTGGATGACGCTCAAGCAGGCCAATGATGCGGGCTACAGAATAAAAAAGGGTAGTCATTCAACAACTATCGTCTTTTACCAGTTCACTCGTGAAGAAGATAAACGGGATGAACACGGAAAACCTGTTTTGGGTGAGGACGGAAATCCGGAAAAAGAAACTGTGCGTCTGGAAAGGCCGGTTATTCGCTTTTCTCAGGTTTTCAACGGGACACAGGTTGAAGGTCTTCCCCCGCTTGAAAAAAAGGAACTTGAATACGCATGGGATCCCCATGAAAAGGCGGAATCCATACTTGCCCGATCCGGAGCGGTCATCAGGCACGATCAACCGGATCGAAACTTTTACCGTCCGGGAACTGATGAAATCCATCTCACGCCCAAAAGCAGTTTTGACGCTGCTGACAAGTATTACGCGACAGCCCTGCATGAACTCGGACACTGGACAGGGCATCCTTCGCGGATGAATCGGGAATTTGGCCCTTTTGGATCGACGACATACGCCAGAGAGGAACTGCGGGCGGAAATCGCGTCCTGGATGCTCGGCCAGGATATCGGCGTCGGCCATGATCCCGGCCAGCACGCGGCCTATGTGCAAAGCTGGATCAAGGACCTTCGGGATGAGCCTATGGAGATCATGCGTGCCTGCCGGGATGCCGAACATATCAAGGATTATGTTCTGGAGCTTGAAATGCGGAAAGAGCATGGCAAGGAGACGGCACGGGAACAGCGGCAAGCCATGTCGGATCAGGCAATGACGACAGATCCGGCTTTGTCAAAGACGTATTTGCATGTGCCTTACCGGGAAAAAGAGTCCGCCAAGGCGCATGGCGCGCGTTGGGACGGCAAACAAAAACAGTGGTATGCCCCGGAAGGCGTTGATCTTGCGCCGTTGCGCAAGTGGCTCTCCCCGGAGAAGCGGATTCAGCCACAAAAATGCCTTGATCCTCAGCATGAGTTTGCCCGCAAGCTGGAAGATCTGGGCCTTGATCTGAAGGGTCAGCTTCCGGAAATGGACGGCAAAACGCACCGGGTTCCGCTTTTGGCCAAAAATGGCCGTGGCCTGGATGGCGCGTATTGCCTCCATGCGGATGGCCGCCCGGCCGGATGGGCGCAAAACCATTCCACCGGCGAAAAGGTCAAGCTGGTGGCCTCGGGCGTGCTGCTTTCCCCGGCCGAACAAGAGCGCCAGAAAGCAGAACACGCCGCGCGTCGCGAGCAGGCCGAACGGGAACGCGCTCAGGCGCGGGATGCGGCCGCCGAACGCTGCCGGGGCTTGTGGGACAACTTTGAGCCTGCCGGAGAGCATCCCTACCTGGAGAAAAAAGGCGTTGCCGCCTTTGGCCTCAGGCAGGATCAGGGCAATCTGATCGTCCCGCTCCGCAACGTGGGCGGCGAACTGCGGGGAATTCAGGCCATTGGCCCCGATGGGCAAAAGTCGTTCGCTTCCGGCATGGAGAAGACAGGAAATTTCCATCTGATCGGCGGCGACAAGGATCTCTCGCAATCTGAAATTGTTCTGTGTGAAGGCTACGCCACAGGAGCGAGCCTTTACATGGCGTCACAAAAACCTGTGGCCGTGGCGTTTGACGCGGGCAATCTTGAGCCTGTCGCCCAAAAAATCCGTGAACGGTATCCACAGGCGCAAATAACCATTTGCGCGGACAACGATCACGCCATGAAACAGGATGGCCGCGTGAATAATGTCGGCGTTGAAAAAGCGGAAAAGGCCGCAAAGTCTGTTGGCGGAAGGGTTATCGTTCCGACTTTCACCAAAGAGGAAACAGCCAGAGGACTGACCGACTTCAACGATCTGCATCAGTCGCGCGGTCTTGAGACTGTTCGGAAACAGCTTGGCATCAGGGAGAAAAGCAAGGAGTTTGAGCGTGGATGAAAAACTTTTTGAGCTGATGGCTCAAGCGGAAGACATACAAGAACATGCTGTAACACTCCAAAAAATCGCTCGTGATGCGATTTCAGAACTTCAAGAGGCAACAAAACTTTTATTACAACTTCGTGAAGAAATAGCAGAGTACCAAACATTTCATACTGTATATGGAGCAAAAGAATGAAACTGCTCATTGTTGAAAGTCCCGGCAAGATCAAGAAGCTGCAAAGCTTTTTGGATCAGGACTGGCGGGTTGCCGCCAGCGTCGGCCATATCCGGGATCTGCCGGATCAGGATTACGGGCTGATTCCTCCGGCCTTCAAGCCCAACTACGTTGTGTCCAAGCCCGATGTGGTGAACCGGCTGCAATCGCTTATTCAGCAAGCCGATGAAGTCTATCTCGCTTCGGACCCGGACAGAGAGGGCGAAGCCATTGCCTGGCACCTCAAGGATGTTTTCGGCCTGTCCAGCTACAAGCGCGTCACCTATACCGCGATCACCAAGGCGGATGTGGAAGCGGGCATTGCCAACCCGCGCGAACTTGACATGGCGCTTGTCCATGCCCAGGAAGCGCGCCGGGCCCTGGATCGCCTTGTGGGGTACATGGTTTCCGGCCCCCTGTGCCGGGCTGTGGCTGAAAACAAGATGTCCGCCGGGCGGGTGCAAAGCCCGGCCGTGCGGCTCATTGTGGAGCGGGAGCGGGAAATAAAGGCGTTTGTCTCCACCACGCATTACGGCGTCGAGCTTCTTTTTGAGCGGGTGGAGAACATTTCGGACGGCTGGAAAGCCGTCTGGCTCCCGAAAGAGGGCTGGCTTGCCGAAGATCAGGACTATGTGCTGGACAAGGCCGTTGCCGAAAAGGTGGCCGCTGTCCGCACTCTGGACGTGCTGTCCTTTGAGGAAAAGGAAAGCCGGGCCGCGCCGCCCGCGCCGTTCACCACGTCCAGCCTGCAACAGGCCGCGAGCAATGCCCTGAAGTTCAAGCCAAAAAAGACAATGGATCTGGCGCAAAAGCTCTATGAGGCCGGGCACATCACCTACATGCGGACGGACAGCCCGAACCTGAGCGAAAGCGCCATTGTTGAAATCCGCGCCTATGCCGATGCGCAAGGTCTGCCGCTCCCGGAAAAACCCCGGACATGGAAAAGCAAGGACGGGGCGCAAGAGGCTCATGAGGCGATCCGGCCGACACATATTGACGTGGAAACAGCCGGGGAAAGCGCCGACGAAAAGGCGTTATATTCGTTGATCCGGATCCGCGCCCTGGCTTCGCAACTGGCGGATGCCGTTTTTGCCGTTCGTGTCGGTCGACTCGGCGCGGACGTGGACGGCAAACCGGCCGTCTTTGAGGCCAGAGGCCGGACGCTCCTTGAAAAAGGCTGGAAAGAAGTCCTGGCCTCGGACGACTCGGAAGAAAAAGAGGAAGAGCCGAGCAATGCCGTGCCGGAACTCAAGCCAAACGGACAAGTTGTCGCTCTGCAAGGCCTGGTGTCCACGAAAAAGACAAAGCCGAAGCCGCGTTTCAAGGAAGCGACGCTCGTCAGAGAAATGGAAAAACGCGGCATCGGGCGTCCGGCCACCTATGCGGCCATTCTGGAAAACATCACTTCGCGGGACTACCTGCGGGAAGAAAAGGGCTGTCTTGTCCCCACTCCGCGCGGTGAAAAGCTTGTTGATGCCCTCCAGCCCTGTTTCAGCTTCCTTGATCTGGATTTTACCAGGTCGATGGAGGACGCGCTTGACGATGTGGCCAGCGGCAAACTGACGTATGCGGCCTGCCTGGGAACCATGTATGACAAGCTCTCCAGCGAATTGACGGTTTTTCAGGAGAAACATGTCGTCCCTTGCCCTGAATGCGGCGACAGGGAACAGTTCGCGCATCTGTACTCCAGGGAAAAAGGCTACAACTATTGGCGTTGCAAAGCCTGCGGAGCGTCTTTCGCTGATGCTCAGGGTCGGCCTGGAGCCAAGCGGGAAAAGCCCGCTCAGACCGAATTTTGCTGTGATACATGCGGCAAGCCGTTGAACCATGTCAAAGGCGAAAAAAACGGCCGCGCCTATGACTTTTTCTCCTGCTCGGACAAGGAATGCGGCGCGACATATGACAATGTTGACGGCAAACCCGTTGCCCGGAAGCCGCGCGAAGTGACGGAATACAAATGCGTAAAGTGCGGCAAGCCCCTCACGCTTTATGAAGGAATAGGGAAGCAAAGCGGCAAGCCCTACAAGAAGTTCAACTGCACGGGATATCCGAAATGCAGACAAAGCTATTGGGTCAAGGCAGACGGAACGCCTGATTTTGAAAACCTTCCGAAGTAAAAGGAGTGCACATGTCCGGTTTCATGAGTTCCACAACCGCTCTGAAAATCTTCGAGGCTCCAGCCAAAAATCCGGATGCCGACAGGCTGCGGGAGCACGGCTTTTCGCCCACGCCCGGCCCGGACGGAAAACGGGTAGGGTGGGTCGGTCTTGGCAATCCGCTGGATCTCGCGTTTGATTTCGGTATTGATCACGGTCGCTTTCTGGCCTTTTCCCTGCGAATCGACGAACGCAAGCCCTCCGGCGCGGCGATCAAAATCCGTCTGGCTGAAGCTGTCCGGGATGAAGCTGCTGCCAATGGCGGCAAGGTTTCCGCCAAACGGAAAAAGGAACTGAAAGAGCGCATTACCGATGAAGTGACGGCCAGAGCCGATTATCTGCCGTCTCTGGTTGACTGCATCTGGGATCTGGATGCGGATCGCCTGTACGTCTCCACGGCCTCGGAGACCGTGCTGAACATCCTGCTGGATCTGTTTCACAGAACATTCGGCGTCGTGCCGGTTCCGGTTGCGCCGGGCGTGGACATGGCGGATTTCTTCGCCAGAGTTTTCCGCGAAAGCCTGTCGGTGAACGGCATGGAGATCGCCGCCGGATCTTCGGTGACCCTGGTCACGCCGGAACATCAGGAAGACAGGGCGCAAGTGGTTGTGGTCAACAATCAGGGAGCCGTGGCTACAGCCCTGGCCGACGGACTGCGGATCAGCAAAATGGCCCTGATCGCCACGGAAGATGACCAGGAACTGACGTTCTCGCTGGCGGACGATCTGAGCATCGCCGGCCTCAAGCTTCCCAAAGGCGAAAAGGGCGACGAGGCGGACGCCACATTTCTGCTGAAGGCCGACGCCTGCGCGCGGGTGGCCGCCGTGGTGGAAGCCCTGAGCAAGTAATCCTGCGGGAGCCGGCTTGCCCCGGCTCTCCACCAGGGGAGAGAGTATGCGAACAAGACGTTTTTTCTCCTTGTATTTCCTTTTCTTTTTTCTTTTGCTGGCGTTCATCCCGTCGCCCGCCATTGGTGCGGACGCTGTCGCCTTCAACCCCATGACTGTCGCCGTGGAGGCCAAAAACGCGGGTGGCGGCGTCCCTGTCGGAACCATCGTCGCATGGCCGGTTGCAAGCAATCCGGAAGATATGGATAACTGGCTGGAATGTAACGGACAAGCCGTATCGCAGACAGCCTATCCGGAACTGTTTGCGCTTGTGGGGGCGAGGGTGCCGGATTACAGGGGGCTTTTTCTGAGGGGAGTAGGTGGGAAAAGCGGAGCTTTGGGAGTTTATCAGGGCGATACCGTTAAGTCGCACCGGCATAGTATGGAAGTCGGCACGGATGAAAGCGATCATGGACCGCGTGTACGCGGGGGAGGCAATTTGCCTCTGAGCGGCACAGCCTATACCGACTATGCGGGAGATGGCCTTGACATGGAAACACGCCCCGTCAACAAGGCTGTACGCTACCTGATCCGGGCATTGCCCTGATCAGCCACTTGCCAGAAGCTTTGTAAGCGGTTATCTGAAAAGGGAACCCCGGTTCCTGCGGACACAGAAACCGGGGTGGGCACGGCGCATAGCGCCAGTTTACACGGTCACCTGCTAGGGGCCAATTTTAACCCCGTATCAGCTTGCACCTGATACGGGGTCAACTGCTATCTGGCCTCGGAAGCCAGCAACAGGACAAGTACCAGTGCGAGGATCGCGGCAAAAACCAGCTTTCGCATGGTGATACCCTCCTTTGCTGCTACCGCCGTGCCCAGGCGTTAGAGTTTGGAAGGATGACCGTGCCCGCTCCTTATATCCAGATTTCCCGCACTCCACAACGCTTTTTCAGGCCGGCACAGGCCTATCCGGAACTGTTTGCGCTTGTGGGGGCGAGGGTGCCGGATTACAGGGGGTTGTTTTTGCGGGGGCATGGTTCACAAACACATTCAAAAAATAACGGCTCCACCGTAGGCGTTACGTCGACTACGCATTCCTCTGGGGCATTGAATCAAATTCAAGGAGACGGGACACGAAATATTACAGGTGATATTGGTTGGACAAAAAATGGTGGAAATGGAGCAATTGAATATGTTAGCTCGCAACCAGAATTCGATTTGCGTAATGGGTCTGGTTGGTATCTTGCCCGGTTAAATACCAGTCGAGTTGTACCTACGGCCAATGAAAACCGGCCTGTCAATATGGCTGTACGCTACCTGATCCGGGCTTTGCCCTGATCATCCACTTGCCAGAAGCTTTGTGAGTGGTTATTTGAAAAAGGAACCCCGGTTCCTGCTGGACACAGAAACCGGGGTGGGCACGGCGCATAGCGCCTTGTCACACGGTCACCGGCTACAGACTAGTTTTAGACCCCGTATCAGGTTGCTGCTGATACGGGGTCAACCGCTATCTGGCCTCTAAGGCCAGCAGCAGGACAAGTATCAGCGCGATGAACGCGGCAGAAACCAGCTTTCGCATGGTGATACCCTCCTTTGCTGCTACCGCCGTGCCCGGGCGTTAGAGTTTGGAAGGGTGACCGTGCCCGCTCCTTATATCCAGATTTCCCATGCTCCACAACGCTTTTCCGGGCCGGCGCGCGCCTATCCGGAACTGTTTGCGCTTGTGGGGGCGAGGGTGCCGGATTACAGGGGAGAGTTCTTGCGCGGCGTGGACGCGGGACGCGGGATAGACCCTGGACGCACTATAGGAAGCTGGCAAAACCACGCGATGCAAAGTCACAATCACGGCTGGACAGGAATTGAGGGTGGCGGATACCCCAAGGAACCTTCTGAGAGAACGACTCCAGGGCATAGCCGTGCGTATGTTTGCAATACAAGAATTATCGACGTGGGCGAGGGTACAGAAAACCGTCCGCGCAATATCGCGGTAAGATATCTCGTTCGTTCCCGGCCATGATCTGAAGACCTATGACATGATAGTGCCATCCTGGTGAACTCCAAGATGGCACTGTTTCGGATCAGGGTGTGGCGCGGATCAGATAGCGGACGGCTCTATTGACGGGACGGACCTCACCAACCACAGGAGTAACACGCGAGGCATAAAAAGTGAGTGTATTCCCTTGTGACCAGTCTCCGTCACGAGAGGGACCGTGTGCGCTGCCTGAAACAGAAAATCCCCCTGTGTAGCTACTCCCGAATACACCTCGGTTTGCTGTTCCAGAGATTGAGGCATGAATTTCCCGTATCCCGTCTCCCTGGAGTTGCCCCAATCCCCCGCTCTGATGCGTCACCACACCATAATGACTTGACGCCTGGCTCCCATGCCCCCGCAAAAACAACCCCCTGTAATCC
>CAJUHZ010000003.1 GCA_910585945.1 uncultured Bilophila sp. | reverse complement strand
CGAGCGTGCTTTCCAGCTTTGACTTTATGAAAAGTCAAAGCGAATCTGTTCTAGGGGCGGCTTCGGCCAATGTTTGCCCCTTGCCGTCCGGAAAAACCCGGCTTTTCGCGGACGGCGTTTTCATGAGGGCTGACCCTGGCGCTCCGCCACCATGTCAAGAAAGTATTGATGGACACGCAGATCCCCGGTCAGCTCCGGATGGAAGGAAGTCGCCAGCAGTCCGCCCTGACGGGCCATGACGATGCGCCCTTCCCCCTCTTCCTCTCCGGGTTTGTACGCCCTGGCAAGCACAGAGACGCCGGTTTCAACCCTCTCGATCAGCGGCGCGCGGATAAAAACCGCGCGGAACGGAGACGCGGCAAACGCCGGGCCGCACGGGGCAAGGGACAAGTCCGCCTCAAAGCTTTCGCGCTGCCGCCCGAACGCATTGCGTCGGACCGTCGCGTCGAGCAGGCCGAGGCGGGGCTGTTCGCTGTCCGCAATCGTCTTGCACAGCAGGATCATCCCGGCGCATGTTCCCCATATGGGCATGCCGGCCAGCGCCCGTTCCCGCAACGGCTCCATGATCTTCCATTCCAGCAGCAGCTTGCCGATGGTGGTGCTTTCGCCGCCAGGAATGACAAGGCCCGCAATCCCGTCAAGTTCGGCGGGGACGCGCACTTCAACGACTTCCGCTCCGCACGCCTCAAGGCAGCGCCGGTGTTCGCGAAAAGCGCCCTGCAGGGCGAGCACGCCGACACGGGGCCGTGCCGTGGAGACCGCGCCTACCATCCCCGCTCCTGCATCCGCTCGGCGGAAGGAATTTCCGAGATTTCAATGCCCACCATGGCTTCGCCCAAGTCCTTGGAGACTTCGGCCAGAATGGCGGCATCCTTGTAATGCGTGGTGGCGGCCACAATGGCCTTGGCCCGCTTTTCCGGATCGCCGGACTTGAAGATGCCGGAGCCGACAAAAATGCCGTCGCAGCCAAGGTGCATCATGAGCGCGGCGTCCGCCGGGGTGGCGATACCGCCAGCGGCGAAATTGACCACCGGGAGACGCCCTTCCTTGCGGGTCATCAGCACCAGTTCAAGAGGCGCGCCGATTTCCTTCGCAAAGCCGGCAACTTCCTCATCCGGCAGGTTCACCAGACGGCGGATGTCGCTCATCACCATGCGGATATGGCGCACGGCTTCCACAACATTGCCGGTGCCGGGTTCGCCCTTGGTGCGGATCATGGCCGCGCCTTCCCCGATGCGCCGCAGAGCTTCCCCGAGGTTGCGCGCTCCGCACACGAAAGGCACGGTAAAGGCGTGCTTGTCGATATGGAACTTGTCGTCGGCCGGCGTGAGCACTTCGCTCTCGTCAATATAATCCGCCCCGAGCGATTCCAGAATACGCGCTTCCACAAAATGACCGATCCGCGCCTTGGCCATGACCGGAATGCTCACCGCATCCATGATCCGCTGTACGATCGTCGGATCCGCCATGCGGGCCACGCCGCCGGCGGCGCGAATATCCGCGGGCACCCGTTCCAGCGCCATGACGGCGCAAGCCCCGGCGGCTTCCGCGATTTTCGCCTGTTCGGGCGTGGTCACATCCATGATCACGCCGCCTTTGAGCATTTCCGCCAAGCCTGTCTTGACGCGAAGCGTTCCCTGTTCCATGAGCGTCCCCTCCCAGGTACTGGACATACAAGCCGCAAAACACACGTCGCCCCGTGCCGAAATGGCGCGCCCACAGCATCTCGCCCGCGCAGGGCGACACGCCCCAAGGCGACGACGGCGTCGTTTATAATATGCCGGACCAGCGAAGGCAAGACGCCCCGGGCTCCGCAAAAATCTCAAACCAGCCCGCTCCTGTTGTCCGCAAAAAGCGGCCATGCAGCGGCGGATTCATGCTGGCTGCCCCTATATCCGCGCCCTGGCGTACAGACCGGCCAGCCAGGGGCGGGAATACAGGGCAAGACGCAGGCGAAGCCATGCCCAACTCTTGTCGCGCGCCTTGAAACGTCGCACCGCTACGGAAGCCCCGGGCGGGTTCGCGCCCATGCGGGTTTCAAAAAAGACGGAAAACCCGAGCTTGCGCGCTTCGGCGCGCGCCACGTCCGAACCACGCCCCCACGGCCAGCACAGCGAGCGCACAGGATGCCCCAGTTCGCGGGCAAGGGTTGCGGCGCACTCGCTCAATTCGGAACGGATACGGGCTTCGCGCGCCTCGTCCGACTCCATAGCGCCCAGCTCTTCGGGCGAAAGAGCGTCGATGCGGGCCATGAGCCGCTCCACGTTGGCCGGATTCTGAAAAAAGGCATGTGCCTGCCGCTCGTCGCCCTGGGGCACGACGGATTGAACAAGGTCCAGAAGGCGGGGCGAGGGCAGAAAAGCCCGGCTGTGCATGGCGGGCCGCTCCCGGAACAGGGGCAGTCCCCAGGGCGTCGGGCCGTCCACTATGTAAAAGGTGTTGCCGTGCCCTCGGGGCGTCCGCACGCGCGCGCCCTCTCCCGGGCCGGGAAAAATCGGGGCGGCATAGATCGCGTGGTGCGTGGCCGTGTGCGCCGCGACAGCCATGACGCCGCTGGCTTCCATGCGCCGGGCTTCCTCCCAGGAAAGAAAAAGATCATGGCGTTGCTCATGACCGAGTTCGTCCCGCCGCATCGGCGCATCCACAGGCGGGAGATCCGTCGCGGCAATCCTGCCGCTCCACACATCTTCCAGCGTGGGGCGCACGGCGCCGTCCGTGCCGAGCCGGCGCGTCACCGCGAAGACGACGCCCTTGTGCCCGTATTTCTTCAAAATCGGCCAGGCGTAGACGTAATTGTCCAGAAAGCCGTCGTCAAAGGTGATGAGCGCCGATCGTGCGGGCAGGGGCGCGCCTTCAAGAAAAAACGCTTCCGCTTCATCCAGCCCGACGCCGCGCCAGCCCGCTTCGGCCATGCCCCGGCAGTGCGCCTCGAAAGTCTCCGGCGACACGGCTATGGATCCCCTGTAGCGGGAAATGTAGTGGTACATAAGAACTGGCAGACTGCGGCAGGCGCTCACAAGAAAGCTCACTTCCCCACCCTCCTCACAACACGGATTCGTAGATGGTTTCAAGAGCGGCGCACCGCGCCTCGACGCTGAATTTTCGGCCAAGCGCAAGGCTCCGCCGGCCCCAGACCGCGCGTCGCCCGGGATCGCTCGCCATGCCCCGCAAGGCCTCGGTCAGGGCGCGCGCGTCGCCCGGCGGCACGAGCAGGCCGTTGCCGTCCATGATCTCCGGCACGCCGCCGACAGCGGTGGCCAGCACCGGCAGGCCCATCCGGATGGCCTCAAGCAGCGTGTTCGGCGCGGAATCAAGATTGGTGGGGAAGACAAAGGCGTCGGCAAGCTGCATGTAGTCGCTGACGTTTTCCACCGAACCGGGGAGCACGAGATCCGCCCCGAGGCTCTCGCCAAGGGGCCGCCACCGTTCCGGGCTTACGCCAAGCATGATCAGCCGCACGTCGGGCAGATCGGCGGCGGCAAAGGCGCGAATGAGTTCTTCCGCCCCCTTCACCCTGCTGTCATTGCCGACATAGACGAAACAGGGGGCAGCCGCCCCAAGGCCGAGACGGCGACGAACCTCCTCCGCCGGCAGGGTCGGCGTGATCCGCTCGTCCGGCACGGCGTTGGCGACAAGGTGAATCTTGCGTTTTGGCGTGCAATGGCTGAGAGCCTTCGCGCACGCCCCGGAATTGACGATGACCGCGCGCATGGCGGGCGAAAGATAGGGGAGCGGATTGCCGGGGCGGTACAGCACCCCCCTGTGCGCCACGCAGGCCACGCCTCTGCGCCGCCACCACAACCCCCACAGGGCGACACGTTTGACCGCCCGGTTGTGAAAGGCATGGACAATGGCCGGAACGCGCGCCTCGCCCTGCCGAAAAAGGAGCGCTTCCATGCCGGCGCGCCACCCTTTCGCGTCATCCGGCAGGGGACGCCACCAGGGATCAGGCGCAAGCTCCCAAAATGATGAATTTTCCGGCAGAGCCAGGGTGACGTCATGCCCCCGCTCAGCCAGCCCGCGCGCCTGATACAGGGCCTGTCGCGTGCCGCCGCTCCGATTGCTTGATGAAGTGACAATGACGATGCGCATGAGAAAAAGTAGCGCCTTTGCCCGGCCCTGACAATGCAAAGTTGCCCAAAAAAGACTTATAGAGAACAATTTTGTTCCCTCAATACAAACTGCAAGATCTATTTACTGAGAAGCACAAGTAAGTCAGCTCCCAAAACTACATTTATTTTCCCCACCGGTCAGCTTTTTTATAGCCTTATCAAAGTCATTTTCATTTTTTTCAGCTTCGAGCTGACACTGCCGCTGGAACTTATCGTATTCCTGTTCCGCGTGAGTCAAAGCTAAATCGTGCGAAATTTTTCCGGCATGGGCCAGAATATTTTCGTCATTCAACTCTAAAAAAGCGTCCAGACGCTTTATCCAGTCGGTCATGTGCATGGGGGCACGACGACGGGCCTGTCGTTCGGCAAAAAGCAGATACTGTTCGACGAGGTTATTCAGTGCCGATAATTCTTCTTCGCTAAGATAATTTTTGGCGATACCTACATCCTGTTTGCGAATCTTGGCTCCGCGCCATGTGGTAAGTCCCATATAAGGCTTGGCGCTATCTGCACGGCTGTGAATGATTTCCGCCGCCGTCATGCCAGTAACCGCCCAATGCAACTTATTCTGCACAGTTCTGAAAAAAGCGAGGCTTTCTTCCGTGGTGGGGTCATAATCCACGCTAGTGGCGTAAATATCAGTGATTTTCTGGTAAAAACGGCGCTCCGAGGTTCGAATATCCTGAATGCGGCGGAGCAGTTCTTCGAAATAATCAAAAGGTTGATCGGGATTTTTCAAGCGTTCATCATCCAGCACAAAGCCTTTAACGATAAACTCTCGAAGTTGCTGCGTGGCCCATATACGGAAACGGGTAGCAATATGACTTTTGACCCGATAGCCCACAGAGATTATCATGTCAAGGTTGTAGTGGTCGAGCCGTCTCCGAACCTGCCGAGAACCTTCCTGGCGAACTGACAAGTATTCCTTGTGGGTTGTCTCTGGCTGGAGTTCACCCTCTTCGTAAATATTGCTAATATGCAAGCTTATATTTTGCTGACTCGTTTGAAACAAATCCGCCATTCTCTGCTGAGTCAGCCAGACGGATCCATCCTCAAATCGGACATCGATTTTCATCCGGCCATCTTCGGTCTGGTAAATGAGAAACTGGCTTTGCTGAGGGAGGGTAGACATAAGTTGCACTCAAAAAAATCAGTCATCCCTTAAAATCTGAACTCTTTGATATCACCCAATATATTGTTTGTGCCATTTGGTATCTAACTGAAACATCTGGTCAACGCTAAAATACCTTAACCTTAACCATCTTATTTTTTCTAAGAGTCATACAAATTCCAGGTTGCAATGAAGCAAAGTTAGTTTTTCCTTTGAACATATTTTGAAGTACCTGATTACTAGCGACATTTGTTGCAAAGCAAATAGGTAGTCCAATATTTTCAAGGTAATCATCCGCTTTACCATCATAATCATCAGGACTTTGAGATGCGAGCATCGTCACAAGTCCCTTTGAACGGTGCAAACGTATGTTCTCAGAGAGTGCCTTATGCTTGAGAGCAAGCAAATCTCTAGCCTCATCAATGGCAAGTGTAATGGTTATTGCCCTATGCCCTGAAGCATCCCTAGGAGCTTCTTCGCTTCGTTTTAAAAAATTACTAAGAGCATCAAGCAAAAGCGAGGTAGCAATATTTTTACTTGTTTCTCTTGCATTAGCAAAAGTTATAATCCAGCTTTTTGAAAAAAAATCTTTAGGAGAAAAGTCCGGTGAAAAGATTTCACGTTCATTCAAATCATAAATAGTAGATGTTACAATATCTTTATTCAATCCATTTGCTTGATAAAAATCATCAATTTGTACCTTTATATCACGTAATGAAATTTCTTTTTTACAAGAGAATAGTGGTTTTAAGGATTCTGATATATTTTGAAGCTGCTTTGCCCCTGGTCTACTTTGCATCACTCTGCAAAAGGAATCTCTAAATCCTAACACGGCATCAGAAGCTGTATTCATATTGTCATCTGACCCGTAAAACATATCAAGAGGAATCGGTTTATCCGGAACTTCTAGCACTGTCGCATTGAGCGCATTTTGCAAGGTCAGGTCTTTGGCAAGTTCACCTTTTCCCAAGTCAAGCAAAATCACAGGCGCATTAGTTTGTTCTCTAATTTGACAAAGGATTTTGAGCATTGTCCTTGTCTTGCCAGAACCAACTTGCCCCATAACCGCCATATGCGGAGGGTAACCAACACCGTTCACCAAATGAGTAAACGGTTCACCTGAATCCAACTCTTCTCCAACACTAATTATAACTGGGCGAGGTTCCCCACAAAGAGATGGATGGGCTTCGCCAGGAATAACAGGTTTGATTTTTACACTATCTGGTAAAACGGCTCTTCGGGTAATAAGCATTTCGATAAACTTTTCGTAGTCTTCATCAACAGAAATCCAATCATCTTTAAGAAGTCTGACACCGCGTGACCAATGTCTCTTTACTGCATTTTGAAGAACTTGCAGGTTAATCTTTATCTGTGGGTTATAGTGCAAAATATTTGTTATTAGCAATCCGACCCATAAACTGACTTCTGTTTCACCGAAAAGAAGACCTCCTTTTAGAGGGCGTCCTGGTGTATCGCTTGTTAAATCTGGGTAACTTGGTTCACCCATGGAACGACCAAGGGCCAACCGCCCGATTTTATAATGGGTTGAAAGTCCAAGAAGTCTTCTCATTTCCTCCGAGAGAATAGAACCTTCTTTATTTGCCTGAAAATTAGCGAGTAAAATCTCTGTAATTGAAAGTTCTGTAGTCATATTAGCTCTCGAAATAACTATTTTCAGTTGCTACGGTTTTTCCGACACCATCGCTTAACTCATGATGGGAGAGTATGTATGTTTTGAGAACATGCCTCTTTATTTTTTTATAAAGAGTATTATTGATTTCCTCATCCTGACTCAGCAGAATTACTTGACGATTTTTATCAGAAACCCAGAAGTCCAAAACATTATTTCGATGACGACTATCTAACCGCCCCAAGGGAGTATCCACAACTAATGGAGCTTTTATACCAGATACTTGTGCCAATGCTGCTATTAAGGAAGTAGCGAAAAGTTGATCTTCCCCGGCAGACTTGTCAAATTTAATCTCACTTCCTGAAGCGCTAAGCAATCGTGATGAACCATCTTCATTGATTTCAATAGAATCAATATGGGTTTTGTGCGCCAGATATTTAAAAATACGACTTATTGCTTCAGCAAGATGCTTTGTTTTGAGTGCATATAGCCGTGGTACAAGTGCCTGTATAAGTTTTTGGACTCTTTCTGCTTTGCCGATAAGGGAATTGACGGGATTTGCAAAGATAAATTTTTCATGTTCACGTTCGTATGTAGCTCGTAGATCTTTTACTATTTGATCAAGGGCAGTAGCCTCACGCTCAATACCGCCTAATTCTCTTTGTTTTTGTTCTAGCTGAGCAGATATTCCAGTCATAGCTGCTGTCAAATTAGTCAGGGTACCATCCCTATCGATGCCTTCAATTCTCGCCTGTTTGCTTATTAAATCCTTAAGTAGAAGGGATAATCTACTCTTCTCACGAAGTAAATTTCGAATTTCGTCAGCACCAACCATAGTAGCATTTATAAGCTCAAAAACTTTTGCATGCCCACTTTCAGACAAATAACTATGCGTAATTGTTTCTGCACAATCAATAGGGGGGGGATAAAAAAGACGTGCCCAAGCATTCTCAAGCCGTTCTGTGACTTGCTTTTTTTGCTCAGGAGACAGATCTGGGGTCACTACCGGGTCTTTCATATCCCAAAAATTGTTAAGTAAAATATCTTTTTTAGGCTTTAATGAACTACATTCTGTATCCCATTTCAATTTATTTATCTCACGAGATAATTGTTCTCGAAATATAGAAAGTAAATCAGAAGATATAAGATGGAATGGAAGTTTTTCAGACAAAATTTGATCTAGTTTTTCTTGACATCCATCAAGCTCCTGACGAGTATCTCGCTGCTGTATTATAATATCTCGAAGACTTGCAATATCGCCACCTCCACCACCAAAAGATAAAATCCTATTTGTAAGCTCATTTTGTTGTATCTGGAGAGACTCTATCTCCTTTTCACAATTTATTTTTTTATCAATAAGTTTTTCTAAATCTCCTTCCTTCATCATCAATTCATCGAATAAACTACGATGCCTTTCTACATCTATATTAGCAACACCTTGCCTTTTGTGAATCTGAAATTGCTGGAGGCGTTTTTTTAACTCTCGCAAAATAACTACACCAAGTAACCCCTCCATTCCCATTTTTATTTGCTCAACACGATTTTGTGATGCAAGAGACTTTACCTCTTCTCCATCAAAAAAGAAAAAAGGAGCAAGATGGGCGGGTATAAAATACTGCTCTAAGATTTCATTAGCACGCTCATTCGGTATTGGTTTTTTATGGACTCCCATTTCAATAGTATATATTAAAGCATCTTCTTCGACATAATGTCCAATTTTGTTGAAATACCACTTGCGCGTAATGATAAAACCCTCATAGTCTCCAGTATTAATTTGAACGGCAACACTCATCATGTCTCGATTATTTTTTAAGGCATTTCCATGCAGGGCGTTCTCAAGAAAAGGACGATAGCCAATGTTTTTCAACCCTGCACGAGACAAATGAGGAACGGCGTCTTTTCCAAATAAGCCTAAATAAAGAGCTTCAAGGATAGAAGTCTTTCCATAACCATTCATCCCCCCAATTAAAATGATATTTTTTGATTTATTTGGTGCGGGAAATTCAAAGACTTGGTGTTGGTAAGACTTAAAATTTACAAGCTCTACACGTGATATCCACATATAGCCACCTACTCTAGCCTATCCAAAATTTCGGAAATTCTTTCGTATGAACCTGCGGCACGTTCCTTGTCTTGATACTCGCGCTGCATTTGGACAAGTTCTTCAAATACATCAATATCTACTTGAAATTCTGTGCATAAAGACTCCAGAATTTCCTTGGCTTCCCCATCTCCCCAAAGGGGGAGATCTCCAAGATAGGTATCTAGCGCCATACAATATCACCTATATTTTTATTTTTTTTTACTAACTCCTCAGCCCATATTGATGCAATCAAATCTAACTCTTCTTTCATGATCAACTCTTGCCCATATTCTTGTTGGGTAATCAAGAGTTTTTCCAAAATTAATTTTCTGGAAGAAATAGTAAAGGGGCCTGGTATATGCTTACCCGATGCTTCAAAAGTTAAATTACCATTTCTTCTACGAATTTGGCGATGTTCAGGAGCATTGCGAATACTTTTCAACCAATCTCTAAAATCAATTAATATTTGGTATTTTTTCTTCCCTGAATCAACGAAGCCCTGTAAACTCCTATCCTTCTCAACAACAGTACAAACCCAGCAGCCGAATCTACTGGATGCTGTTCCACACCCAGGTGCTTCGTCCTTACTAAGAACCATTGGACACTCACCACCTTTTGCATCTCTGTAGAGTTGTATCAGGTGTTCATGTGTCCCTCCCCATGGGGGATCATTATATGACAATAAACTCCATACATCTGATGTAGAAATATCAGATATTGGCCTATAAATATAGGCCCCGTGAAGATCACTATGTGGAGAAAGTTTTGAACCATCTATATTTTTATACTTACCAATAACAGATTTTCTACTACTACTTTCATCTTTCCTAACACCAAGAACTATAATTGCAGCACCATGCTCCGAAACATTATTCAAAATGAATTTTGAAGTAGGCTGTATTTTTAATCTATCAGTACACCAACGCATTCTTTGATTAGGACTTGGATATCCTTTTCCAATCAAAAGCGTCCAAAATGTATGCTCAACATTTGGACGTGTAATATGGGTTTTTATTGGTAAATTAAAATTTTTTGCTGCTTCATCTATCAATGATAACTGCTTAGTTATATGCTCTAAGACAAGTGGACTTTCTACAAGAGTGTTATTTGATATAATATAAATATCTCTAACTCTCTTACTCGGTCTTATATTTAAAATAGATTGAAAAACAATATGTGCCACAAGCGAACTATCTTTTCCTCCAGAAAATCCAATTATCCAAGGATAGTTCTGCCTATCATTTATATACTCTTCCGCTACTGATTCAACTAAAGAATCAAACAATATATCTTTTGTTAAAACACAAGATTGCATAAAAATTTTATCCTGATCCATTCATGACTTGAAATACTGTAATTCAATTCTGATATAAAAAATATACTTACTAAAAAATATGAACTTACTCCTCAGTTTTATCTTAAAAATACTCTATTCATTCGGACTCGCTGAGAATGTTCCTTCAAAAAGTATAACCGCCTAACTATTTTGTTAATTCCAATTGCTTTACTCCTTCAACTAACTGAAACCTTAGTGGGGGGACAGTCGCCCGGAACGGCGCTTTTGTGCGCTGTTCCGGACGGCTGTCCAAACCCGGTCATGCCGGCGTCACTGGCAGAGCATTTTCAAGGTGTGAACATGCGCTGCCGACTGCTACTTGCCCGCTTCGGCAGGCAGCTCGAACGTGCCGGCTTCCTTCTTCACATTGATGGCGACTTTCCACAGAACGGAAAGGATCAGCAGCCCCACCCCGTACACGCCGAGACCGATGATGATTTCGGCCAGCGTGGGCGCGTAGTTGGTGAAGGTTTCAAAGGGCGTGGGCGTGAAGCCGCCGATGATCAGGCCAAGGCCCTTGTCGATCCACGAGGCGATGACCAGCATGGCCAGCGCCCAGGGCAGGATGTGCTCATTGTGGCGCAACGCCGGCGGAATGAGCAGGGCAAGGGAGAAAATGGCGAAGATGGCGGCCGTCCACATCCAGCCGTTGACCCACGCCATGCCGTCATGCCCCGTGAAGAGGTAGATGAGCGGATGCTGGTGCCCCGGAATGCCGCTGTAGAACGCGGTGAAGACTTCCAGCAGGTAGAAGAACACATTGATGCACATGGCGTAGGTGATGATCGTCGCCAGCGTCTTCATGGCCTGTCTGCCCGGTTCAAAACCGGTCAGCCGGCGCAGAACCAGGAGCAGAAGCAGGAGGATGGCCGGGCCGGAGCAGAAGGCCGAAGCCAGGAAGCGCGCGGCCATGATGGCGGTGAGCCAGTAATGGCGGCCGGGCAGACCCGCGTAGAGAAAACCGGTGACGGTATGGATGGAGAACGCCCAGACGATGGAAAGGTAGACCAGCGGCTTGACCCACCCGCCCGGCTTCACGCCGTTGCGCTCCGCTTCAAGCGTGGTCCAGCCGATGACCATGTTGAGAAGAAGATAGCCGAAAAGTACCGTCATATCCCAGAACATGACGGAATTGGGCGTGGGATGCAGCAACACGTTGAGCGCCCGCTGCGGCTGCCCGAGGTCCACCACGATGAACAGCATGCACATGATCACCGAAGCCACGGCCATGAATTCGCCGAAGATGATCACGCGCTTGAATTTTTCATAATGGTGGAAATACGCGGGCAGAACAAGCATCACCGCCGAAGCGGCCACGCCCACGAAATAGGTGAACTGGGAGATGTAAAAGCCCCAGGTCACGTCGCGGCTCATGCCTGTGATGGCAAGACCGCAAAAGACCTGGACAAGATACACGCAGAAGGCAAGCCCGATGAGAGCGCCCAGACAACACAGCCAGACGTAGTAACGCGGCCGGCTTTTGAAGATCAGTTCGAGCATGGCGACCCCTGTGACATGTTGAGTGTAAGCCGTTCCATGCGTCTAGATAATGTAGTAGACGCCGGGTTCGGTGCCGAGCGAGGGCTTGCGACGGACGGTGAAGTTTTCGGCCAGGGCCTTGCGAACCGGCGAATGCGGATCGTTGAGATCGCCGAAAATCATGGCGCCGTCCGAAGCTTCCACGCACGCCGGCAGTTTGCCGGCGGCCAGACGCTCGGGGCAGAAGGTGCATTTTTCCACCACCCCGCGCATGCGCATGGGGTAGTCGGGGTTCACCTGTTCCACATAGTCCTGCGGGTCACGGAAGTTGAAGCTGCGCGCGCCGTAGGGGCAGCCGGCCATGCAGAAACGGCAGCCGATGCAACGGTGCGGATCCATGACCACCATGCCGTTTTCCGCCTTGAACGTGGCCTGCGTGGGGCACACGCGCACGCACGGCGGGTTGGTGCAGTGGTTGCACATGAGCAGGAACTGTCCGTTGATCAGACGCTCGGGCAGAAAGGCGTTGGTGTCGTCGGTAAACACATGGTGGTAGCTGTCCGCCCAAATCCACTTCACTTCCTGCTTGCCGGGGATGACGGGCACGTTGTGCGCGTGGCGGCAGGCGTCGGTGACGCGCCGGATTTGCTCCGGCGTGGTGAACTTGCGCGTGTCGATGACCATGGCCCAGCGTTTGGCCTGCGGTTCGGACGGGTTGGTCATGAAGTTGCCGGCCGCGCCCGGTTCCGGCGTGGCGGCAGGCTGCGCGGAAGCGGCCGGGGTCCCCACCGCGGACGCCACAGAGGCCGCGCCGAGCGCGAAGGCCGACAATCCGGCCATCCTGAGAAAGTCTCGTCTGCTCCCTTTCATCAGTTGTTCCCCCTCGGCGCGACATGGCAATCCCAGCAGTAGGGCTGGACATTGTTGCTGTCGTGGCACTTGTCGCAAAAATCGACCTTGTTGACGTGGCAGCCCATGCAGGTTTCCTGCAGGCTCACGGTCCAGTAGCGGCCGTCAGTGGCCCTGTAGACGCGCTTGCCTTCACGAATGGCCTCGTCGCGCCAGGTGTTGAGCAGGTCCATATGGTTGGCGCGCATCCATTCTGTCGGCTCGATGCAGGTTTTCCATTCGCTGTTCGTGGGCAGGGCGACGTCAGGGTATTCGTACGTCTTGCTCCCAAGGTTCAGCCAGAACGGCGCGGAAAAGAGCACGACAGCGATCACAAGACCGGGAATGATGTATTTGGCATGGTACATGAGCTATGCGTCCTCCCCTTCCGCCTGGCCTGTCTCGTCCTCCGGCTCGGGATCGGGATTGGGCAGATCTTCCTGGCGGAGGTTCAACTGGCGGGGTTTTTCACCCTTCATGACCAGGGCGTTGGCCACAAGTTCGTGCAGTCCGCTCACCGTCACGCCCGGCGCCCAGTAGGCGGCCACCGGCGGGAGCGTGGCCCGGTCCAGAGCGCAGATGCACGTCATCCAGTTGACGTCATTATGCAACTGCACATGGCGCAGGGCGTTGCCGCGCGGGAACCCGGCCCGCAGGCGCAATTCCATGATTTCCTCGGTGTTGAGGCCGGAACCGGAGCCGCAGCAGAACGTTTCTTCCCGAATGGTGTGCGCCGGCATTTCCACGAAGTTGTTGCACACCGCCCGCAAGATGGCGCGCGGCTCTTCCAGCAGGCCCATCGCCCGGGCGGGGTTGCACGAATCATGGAATGTCGTGATGATATGATCGTTGCGCGAAGGCTTCAGGTTGAGCTTGTTGTGGTGGATGAGGTCGGCCGTGAATTCGGTGATGTGCACCATTTTGGTGCTCTTCGCCCGTTCAAAGCGCGTGCCCGTGATCGGTGAGACCGGCACGTCGATCATTCCTTCCGGCGCGGGACCATTGTAGGTGGCCATGTACTGGTTCACCACGCGCCACATGTGGCCGCATTCGCCGCCAAGGATCCACTTTGCGCCGAGACGCCGCGCCTCGGCGTACATCTTGGCGTTGAGCTTCTTGGCCATGTCGAACGACACGAACGAACCGAAGTTGCCGCCTTCCGACGCGTAGGTCGACAGCGTGTAGTCCAGCCCGAGTTCGTGGAAGAGCATGAGATAGCCCATGAACGTGTAGATGCCGGGATCGGCGAACACGTCGCCCGAAGGCGTGATGAACAGAATTTCATGCCCCTTCTCGTTGAAGGGCGGATTGATGCGGATGCCCGTGACTTCCTCGATGTCGTCACAGAGGAATTCCACGATTTCCTTGAAGGCGTGCGGCTGGATGCCAAGATGGTTGCCCGTGCGGTTGCAGTTGGACACCGGCTCCATGATCCAGTTGATGCCAAGCCCGACTTCATGCAGCAGTTCGCGAGCAATGGCCGTGATTTCGGCCGTGTCGATGCCGTAGGGGCAGAAAAGCGAACAGCGGCGGCACTCGGTGCACTGGTAGAAGTAGTAGAACCACTCCTTGATCACGTCCTTGGAAAGCTTGCGGCTCCCCGCAACCTTGCCGAGCAGCTTGCCGACAAGCGTGAAATCCTTGCGGTAGACCGAGCGCAAAAGTTCGGCGCGCAACACGGGCATGTTTTTCGGATCGTTGGTGCCGAGGAAGAAATGACACTTGTCCGCACAGGCGCCGCAACGCACGCAGGTGTCCATGAAAAGTTTCAGGGAACGGTGTTTGGCCAGCCGTTCCTTGAACGCCTTGTAGATGATCTCTTCCCAGTTTTCCGGCAGGTTCCAGTCTTCGTCCTCGGGCTGCCAGGCGTGGGGGTTGGGCATGTGCAGGCCCTGCATGATTTCAAGCTTGGCGGGGTAACAGTAGTTTCCCGGCTTGAAGGTGGGCTTTACGTCCATCCATCTCCGTTCGGGGAACGGCGGACGGTCGGCGATGAGCTGTTCTGGGCTCGGAAGCTTTGCCATGAAAAAACTCCTTAAACGCGTTTTCGCACGGACCGGCCGCGCGACGCACTGCTCGTTGGCCGCTCGCTATTCCGCGGATGCCTTGCCGGCGGGAGCCGGCTCTTTTTCCAGGGGAAGCCCGGCTTCGGCCATGGCGTCCCGGAAGTCGTCCTCATACTCGGCGTAGGTATGATAGGGGGCGTTGGGGTTGTTCCAGGGGTTGACGTGGCGCACTTCACGCGTGTTGCAGCGCATGTTCCGCGTGGGCGAGAGGAAGATGCCGCCCATGTGCATGAGCTTGCTGAAGGGGAAACAGATCAGCAGCGTGCTGACCAGCGCCACATGCACGAAGAAAATGGGCGAAAGCCCTTCGGCCGACTGCGGCGTGAACGTCAGCACGCCCATAATGAACACCTTGGCCTGGGCCACGTCCACCTTGTCGAAATAGCGCATGCAGATGCCCGTGCCGGCGATCCCGAGCAGAAGAAAGAGCGGGAAGTAGTCGTTGGGCAGGGAAAGATAGCGCAGTTTGCCGCTCAGCAGCCGGCGCGCCAGCAAAAAGGCAAGGGCGACGACAATGACCACGTCGGTCATGAACAGGCGCGGCAGGCCGACCTGCATGAGGCCGTCCAGCGTTTCCAGCCAGGTCAGACAGACCGGAACCGGCTCGATGAAAAACCTGAAATGCCGCATGAAGATGACAAGAAAGCTGTAGTGGAACAGCAGCGCGAAGAGCCACAGCCATTTGGCGGAAAAATACGTCGCCTGCGGTCCCTCGGCGCTGACCGTCGCCCGCGTGTTGCGGAAGAGCGAACGGAAGAGAAGGACTTCAAGCAGCATGCGGCCCACCACGCCGGCTGTGCTCATGGGCGTGTCGAGCCGGTTCGGACGAATCCAGCTCAGGGATTTTTCCTGCCCGCCCGTGGTGGGAATGGCGAAGGGCACGGGCGATTTCGCCCATCCGACGACACGTCGGACAAAGCCGCAGATGAAGACCGCCGCGGCGAAGAGCGGAAGCGCCATCCCCAGCAGGGTCAGGTGACCGGCGGCCGCGCCGGCCCAGGCCACGGCGCCGATCAAGAGGACTGCCACAAGTGAAAGTATCATTGCCTACCTCGTTCCAGGATTACGGATTCCCCCCAAGAATCCGTCACCGGCGGCCGCGCCGGCGCGCCGCGGTAAGCGGCGTGAGTGAGCCGGAACGCCTCGTTCCGGCGAACGCGCATGCAGCGGCGCGCCGCTGCTGCAATCAGGAGACATCGCACGAAGCGGATGTCGGCCCCACCGGGGCGACCAGGCCGTGCCGTTCGGCCCAGCGCCGCAACTGCGCCGTGCTCCGGCGCTGCTCAGCGACCCGTTCGGCATACACCGCTTCGCGATCGGCCACATACAGATTGAACGCCATGAGCGCCAGCGTGTCCACGCGGGACTCCATATCCAGGTAGCCCCGAAAGTCGCCGGCAGCCAGGGCGTCCACCAGAAAAAGTTCGCGCAGAATGGGCTTGAGCAGAAAAAGCGCGCCCACAGCCTGATCGGGGCGCAGATCCTGCACGGCGCGCACGCGCACCATCGCCGCCAGAGCGGCGTTGATCGCTTCACGCTCCGTATCCGCGCCGGTCACGGCATCGTACAGCGCTTCCGCCGCCTGCCGCAGGGCATGCCCCACCGGGTTGGCGAAGCGATCCTCGCGGGTACGCATGAATCCCGTATTTTCCAGGGGATACATGGCGAAAACCGCGTCCAGCCACTGGTTGATAGCCTGCGTCCGGCGCGCGTCCGGAGACTGTTCCGCGTTCATAACGCCTTCCTGAAAATTGGATGTTGCAAACCCCGGATTCCCCCGGCTGAAGGCCCCTTTCCCGATCCTTATCAAGGCGCGTCATGACCCCGCCCTGACGCCAACGCCTTGCCGTGCGGCGGCAATGCCGCGCCCGCGAAGGCGTTCCAGGATTTCGGCCCATTGCCGCAATATGGCGAACATGTTTGCCTGCAAGCCGCGCTCCGGTCGGGCTTGCGGACAAGGGCGTGGCTCACTTCACGTCATACCCAACATGGGGGCATTTCACAAGCGAATCCGGATACAGAAGTGATCCTCCCGACGTACAATTACATCTAATACATTGTTATATAAGGAAATAAAAATTAGATCACTTTCCTGCCAAAAAGCTTTTCCGATGCGGGCGGAAGCAAAAAGGGAGCATCGGCAGACCCCGGGGCGGGACTCTCAAACCCGCCTGCCGCGGCGTCTCCGGACGCGGCAGGGCGACTTTTCCCGGACGGCGTTTTTTTATGGGCGTCCGCCCCGGGGCGTGTCCACACTACGAGAGTTGTTCTCCGCCAGGGAAAAAAGACTTCTTGTGAAGGGAATGTGCTCCTTATGGCACTTGACCGGAATAAAAAGCCTTTTTGACGCAGGCAGAACAAGAGCCGTAGTGGGAACAGGCCCTAATCGTGATGATAGGGGATGCCGCGCGCAATGGCTTCGGCCCGGTACATCTGTTCGAGCAGCACCACACGGGCAAGTTCGTGAGGCAAGGTCAGCGGTCCCAGGGCAAGAACACGCCTGCCCGCCGCGATCACCGTCGGGTCCAGTCCGTAGGCTCCGCCCACAATGAAGCAGGGACGGGCATTGGCCGGGAGCGCTTCCAAAAGGCGGGAAAGCGCGCGGGAGGTCAGCGCTTCTCCATGCTCGTCAAGGCAGAACGGAATGTCGCGCGGGGCGAGCGCGGCGAGAATGGCCCGCCCTTCCTGGTTTTTGCGCTGTTCCACAGGCAAGGCGGGATCGCCGTCCTTCACTTCGCTCACGGCAAGGGCGCGCCAGCGCGCCAGTCGTTCCACATAATGGGCGGCCGCCGCTTTCCAGAACGGGGTTTTCAGTCTGCCGACCGCAATAAGGCGCAAGGGTTTCAGCATCAGGATCCTCCGGAACGCGCGGGGGAGCGGCCCGGTCCCCATCTTTCAAAATTCTGCCCCGCTGTCGACGCGCGTCCCTTGTTTCAATTCGGCGGCGCTTGTGGCATACTCCCATGCAGAGGGACGACGCAAGCCGGGAGGATGGCATGGACAAGACAGAAATACGCGGGCTTCCCCTGATTGGACCCGATCTTGCGGCGGAACTCATGCGCGCCGGCCAACCGGTGATTTTCCCCACCGAGACGTTTTTCGGCCTGGGGAGCCGCGCTCTCGACGCTGACGCCTCCGCCCGCGTGTTCCGGGCCAAGCGCCGCTCCACCGTGCGGCCGCTCCCCATCATCCTTGGCGAGTGGGAACAGCTTGATCTCATCACCAAAGCGCCGGATTCAGTCATGCCCCTCCTGCGGCGTTTCTGGCCGGGGCCGCTTTCCATCATTTTTCCGGCCCGCCTGCGCGTGCCCGACATTCTGACCGGCGGCACAGGCCGGGTGGCCGTGCGGCTCTCCGCCCATCCGGCGGCCCGCGCCCTGGCCCGGGCCGTGGGCGAACCCATCAGCGCCAGCAGCGCCAATATCAGCGGAACCCCTGCCGTCACCGTCGCCGCCGATCTTGACCCCGAGCTTGTCGCCGCCGTAAGCGGCGTGCTCGACGCTCCGCCCGCTCCGGCCGGCGGCCTTGCCTCCACTCTGGCGGAATATCTCGGAGACAATGTTCTGCGCCTTCTGCGCGACGGCCCCGTGACCCGCGCGGATCTTGAAGAAGCCGGCTTCTGCGTGGAACGGACGACGCCCGCATGAAAAAAGCATCCGAATAAACGCAGCAGGCAAGCAAAGGCCCGCCCCCGACAGAGGGACGGGCCTTTGCCGTCATGAGATGTATTCACTCCGGAACGCGCTGTTCCGGTTTCGGAAAATCACGCTTCCAGCTTGTTGAACGGTTCGGAAAGCATGGCGGAAAAACCGTGGGAAAAGAGCGTCACCGCCTGCATTTCAAAATCGGGATCCCCTTGCGCCGCGCACGAATGCTGGCCGGCGACAAGGCCCATGCTGTACGCGTCCGCCACAAGAGCCACCAGTTCATCCTTGTTCAACATGAGAGGCTGTTGCATCGTTTGATTCATCGGCTATCCTTCTCGAAAATCGGAGTTACGCCGAAGGCTTGTGCCCAGGCTCCCCTAAAGTAACCATGCCGCGCCGCATGTACAGCCGCCCGCAATGATTACTTTCGCCGTCTTCCCACCGTATCGCGCGCCTTCCCCGCCCGTAACGGGGCCGGCCTTGCGTGTCCGCCGCCTTTCAGGAGACGTGACCGACAAGAGAACATGTTGCGCCTGACGCCCGCCTGCCCGCATCTCGAAAAGATCTTGCCCGGCAAAAAAATTTTTGTGAAAAACGCAATATGCCGTTTTTTATTGCAACCTGCTAACTCCTTGTAGAATTAAAATAAATCAGCGGGCATCCTAAAGATCCGTCTCGGGGCGCATCACACTGCATAGAAAATGCAGACTCTAAAGTCATTGCACTTTCCAAAGAGGTATGCAATAGGAAGACATTCTAATTTTCACACGATGGAGCAGATACCCATGGATGATTTCTTGAAAGAAGCCTTGGAAATTGTCAAAGCTCAGGCAAGCGTGCGCGTCATGAGCGATGAGCAAATCATTGCGATGGTTCGCAGCCTGTCTTCCGGTCTCAAGACAGCTACGGAAGGCGGCATGGCTGGCGGGGAGGAATCCGCCGCGTCCAGCGCGCTCCAGGGAGATCCCCGCAAATCGATCAAAGAGCGTTCCGTCACATGTCTTGAATGCGGCAAGGTCTTCAAGATCATTTCCAGCAAACACCTCGCGAGCCACGGCCTTACCCCGGAAGAATACCGCGAAAAATGGAATCTGAAAAAAGGCACGCCGCTGACCTGCAAGGAATTGCAACGCGCCCGGCGGAAAAAAATGCAGGACATGAAGCTCTGGGAAAAACGCAAAAAGGTCGTCAAATAAAACGGTTTTTTGAAAAGGCTTCCCTGCGGGAAGCGCGAAGCAAACCCGGACTGCGCACAGGTTCTCTTGAAGCCGCTCGGATTTCAAGAGAACCTGTGTCATATGCCCTGACGGACGCATCTTGCGCGGCTGCCCTGCGGCATATGAACCAGCGCCGGAACCGGTCCGTTTCAGCGCCCGAGCCGCATCCAGTGTCTAATTGCAAAAATTCTGCGAAGAATTTTTGCAGGATCGTTCGCGAAAAAACGTGGTTTTTCGCGAATGAACCCGGCTACGCCGCCGCAAAACCCTTACAGATTTTGTAGTGTCTACTTTTGCAAGTAGAAGTCATTTCATAATTCGCATGAAATGACTTCTACCGCCAGACGAAAGTCTGGTGCGACGCGAAAAGCGCCGTGAATGAGCCAAAAACCACGTTTTTTGGCGAATGATCTTCATAATTCAGCCTCGCCCCAAAAGAGGATAACCATTTGTAAAAATTATGTTTATTCTCTGTTTGTGTGAACAGGCCCTAGGCGCGCTGTTCGTCCCGATTCCTCCGCGGAACATCGCTCTGCCGGGAAATTTTCTGCAGAGCGCCCTTCCATGAAGCCCGCACGGGATAAAAAACCTCCTGGTAAAAAGGCAAGAACAGCACATCGACAAAACGCAGGGGCCTCTCGCGGATCCATGCCGATCCCGCACCCCTAAACGCCTCGCTGGAAACGAAACGCCATGGCAGAATCAAGTCAAAGCCCCTGTGCCCCTGAAGCTGTGCAGCCGGATCTTCTCCGCCTGGACATTTTCACCCCCGACGAAATGACAGACGCCGTCACAGGCATTCTCGTGCGGAATATTGCCTACGGATGGGAAGAAGAAAGCCTGCCCACAGGCGAAACCCGTTTCGCCGTGCATTGCGACAACACGACTGTCGCGGAGCGTGTGGAAGCCGAGCTGGCCGCCCGCGCGTCCGGCGTGCGTGTGGAGCGCGCGGCCGTTCCCCGGCAGGACTGGACGGCCGCCTGGCGGGAATTCTTCACGCCGGTGCCGGCCGGTCCCTTTCTGGTGCTTCCGCCCTGGCTTGCGGACGTCACCCCGGAGGAAGGACGCCGCGCCATTCTCATCGAGCCGAAATCGGCCTTCGGCACCGGCCACCACAACAGCACGACGCTGTGCCTTCGCGCCGTGGGCATGTTGTGCGACGCAACCCTGACCTCCCGGCCGCTTCAGGCTGGAATGCGCTTTTTCGATATAGGGACAGGAACAGGCATTCTCGGCATCGCCTGCACGCTGATGGGTCTTTCGGGCATCGGGGCGGACATTGATCCCGTGGCTGTGGAAAACGCGCTGGAAAACGCGGCTCTCAACCATGCGGAGGGCTTCGCCGCCCGGACCGGAAGTGTGGAAGCCGGCGGAGAGGAACGCTTCGACATAATCCTGGCCAACATTCTGGCCGGCCCCCTGCGCGATCTGGCGCCCGAAATCATGGCGCGGCTCAAGCCGGAAGGGCGGCTTGTCCTTTCCGGTCTGCTCGATATTCAGGCCGACGCCGTGGAAGCCGCTTACGCTCCCCTCGGGCCGGCCCGACGGCTTGTTTCCGGCGACTGGGTCGCCCTGATTTGGGGATTGAACTCACACGGCGCAGCGTAAAAGGCGGCTTCCATCCCGGAAAAGCACCTGAATCTTGTCGGGAGGAAGCACCTCGCGCACCACGCCAAGGCCGAATTTGGGATGATCGACGACGTCTCCCTCGGCAAACGAGGCGTTCATGGCATAGGGCCTTGGCGTGGCTGCGGACGTGTTGAGCGCCCGTTGCCAGGATTGCTCCTGCTCTTCCGCAAGGCGCTGCCCCCGGGAAAGCGAAGCCGCGCCAGCCCGTGAGGCGCTCTTTTCCGCCCCCGGGGAAGTCGCCCCCGCCGGAGCCGCGGCGGACACGGCATCGCGCCGATCCTGCCCCGGCTTGACGCGGCAAACCGAAGCCGTCTCCCTGGCCCTGCCGGCCGCGACGGGGGGGTGGTACTTGTGCACGCTCCCGCACGCGCGGCACTCCACCTTGACGATTTCGCCGCCCACCAGAGCAACCACCACATGCCCCGTCACATCGTTGCAACGGGTGCAGCGCGCCTCTATCCGATCACCCGGACCCGCCATGCCGGCCATACGCTCTCCTTCAGCTCCGGCCGACACACCGCCGACCTCTGTTGTTTCCGCCGTTGAAAATTCCTCATGCAAAACGGCGCACGATTCTTGCGCCGCAGACAAAGCGCCCGCTCCAGGCACGGGCGGGCGGGGGTGAGCATATATCGCCGCTCTCTGGAGTCAAGAAAAAAACGGAAAAAGCGATATGCCAGAGCCGGCACGGCCTGCGCGGCCGCCCGAGAGAAATACGTTGGCGACGTGGTGAAACTCTGGCAAAATGGCCAGAGTCAGCCTCCATCAGAGCGTTTTCCCAATGAATTGCGGGTAAACGCCCGGCGGCCGCGAGAGCGGACCCCGTGTCGAACAAGCGGGCAAACCGCGTTTTGCCGCGCCTGTCCCGCTTCGCGGGGAAGTGACGGCAACGCCGCGATTGAAAAATGGATATTTTCATCGCAAAATGCTCCAGGACGCGACAAAAAACGCGTGAAGGAACCGACGCGCAACCTTGCAAGGAGTTCGCATGGATATTTTTGAAGCCATCCACACCCGGCGCAGCATCCGCAAATACACGGACGAACCGGTTTCCGACGAGGATCTGCAGCGCATCCTTGCCGCCGGCATGGCCGCGCCCACTGCCCGGAACACCCAGTGCTGGCGCTTTGTGGTGATCAATGATCGCTCCCTGCTTGAATCCATCCAGACCGTGCAACCCTACGCGCGCATGGCCGCCAAGGCTCCCGTGGCCGTGCTCGTCTGCGCCGACGCGCGCGTGGCCTGCCAGCCGGACGGATACTGGGTGGAAGACGCCTCCGCCGCCATTCAGAACATGCTCCTGGCGGCGCGCGCTCTGGATCTCGGAACCGTCTGGTGCGCCGTGCATCCCGATCCCGCGTATGAAGAGGGCATCCGCCGGCTGTTCCGCCTGCCCGAAGCCATCCGCGCGCTCGGGCTTGTGGTCATTGGTCATCCGGCCCGGGAATTCACCCGCGAAGATCGCTACGATCCGGAAAAGGTCCGCTACAACGGCTGGGACTGAAAAACCGGGGCCAGCCCCCATTGAAAACGCCGTCCGCGAAAGCTGATTTTTTCAGCCAGCAAGACGACAACATTGGGCGAAGCTGTATCAAGCATACCGAGAGAGCAATGTTGGCCCTGCAACGCCGCCGGACGCAACAACGGCTTTGCGGCAGGCGGATTTGAGGGTTGATCCAGAACGCCAACGGGAGAACTACAATGGACGTGTTTGAAGCCATCCACACCCGGCGCAGCATCCGCAAATATACGGATGAGCCGGTTTCCGACGAGGATCTCCAGCGCATTCTTGCGGCGGCCATGGCCGCGCCCACCGCCCGGAACACCCAGTGCTGGCGCTTTGTGGCGATCAATGACCGCGCCCTGCTTGAGGCCATTCCCGCTGTTCATCCGTATGCCGGCATGGCCGCCAGGGCGCCTCTGGCCGTGCTCGTCTGCGCCGACGCGCGCGTGGCCTTTCAACCGGACGGGTACTGGGTGGAAGACGCCTCCGCCGCCATTCAGAACATGCTCCTGGCGGCGCGCGCCCTGAATCTCGGGACCGTCTGGTGCGGGGTGCACCCCGTGCCGGAACGTGTCGCCGGCATGCGCAAACTGTTCCGGCTGCCGGAAGAAATCCGCCCGCTCGGGCTTGTGGTCATCGGCCATCCGGCTCAGCCGTTCAGCCGCGAAGATCGCTACGATCCGGAAAAAATCCATTACAACGGCTGGACGTAGAACCGGCGCGTCTCCAGCGGACGCCTTCGGTTTATTCCGGGCCGCACGCGGCGCGCCCGCCATGTTCAAACGGAGCCGCTGTCTCCGAAGACAGGCGCTTGACACCCCGCGTGCAAGCGGGTAGTGCTACCCATTCAGCCTTGCTCGGCGGATGTGCCGGCGCGCCAAAAGCGCCTTCGCGCATTCCAAAAACATCCGGCCGGGCCGCAGTCCACAAGGAGGATTCATGAGAAAGTTTGAAACCCTGCTGCTCCTTTCTCCGGAGCTGGCGGCCGACGCGCGCGAAGCGCTTCTGGGCGTGTTCACCGGCGTGATTGAACGGGAACAGGGATCCATCGTCGCCGCCGATCACTGGGGCATGCGCGATCTTGCCTACCCTGTGCGCAAACAGATGCGCGGGTACTATGTGCGCCTGGAATACCTCGCGCCGGCCGCCGCCGTGGCCGAGCTGGAGCGCAACATCCGCATCAGCGACGGCGTGTTCAAGTTCCTCACCGTCAAGCTGGCCGATGCGGCCGGGGAGGTTGCGTAAATGGCCTTCAAGAAAAAATTTGCCCCGCGGCGCAAGTTCTGCCGCTTCTGCGCGGACAAGGATCTGCCCCTTGACTACAAGCGGCCCGACATTCTGCGTGACTATATCACGGAGCGCGGCAAGATCATCGCGCGCCGCATCACCGGCACCTGCGCCAAACACCAGCGCCTGCTTTCCACCGAAATCAAGCGCGCCCGGCAGATGGCCCTCCTGTTCTACACGTCCAGCCATTCTTCCGAAGTGAAGAAGAAGAGCAACATCTAGGAGAGCCGGTATGAAAATCATTCTTCGTGCCGACGTGGAGAACCTCGGCCGCCTTGGCGACGTCGTGACGGTAAAGGCCGGTTACGGACGCAACTACCTCCTGCCCCAGGGGCTGGCCATGCTGGTCACGCCGGGCAACCTGAAGGCTTTTGAACTGGAACGCAAGAAGCTCCAGGCCCGCATGGACGCTCTGCGCTCCGCCGCCGACGAACTTGCCGGTAAAATCGAGGGGCTTGTCCTCACCATCCCCATGCGCGTCGGTGACAATGACAAGCTGTACGGCTCCGTCACCACCGGCATCATCGGGGACGCCCTCGCTGAACAGGGCATCGAAGTCGATCGCCGTCGCGTTCTTCTGGAACACGCCATTCGGACGCTTGGCGAACACCCCGTGCGCGTGCGTCTGCACGCCGACGTCATCGCCAACATGACCGTCAAGGTTGTTTCCGAACACCACGGCGAAGTGGTGGAAGAAGCGGCCCCTCAAACGGATCAGGACGCGGGCGACGCTCCTGCGGATGCCGCGACGGATGGCGACGCCGAATAAATCTCTCCCCGCCCGCGCTTCCGGCCCACGCGGAAGCGCGGGCGACGATGCGGTCGCCCGCACGTCGACCGAACTGCTCCGCCGTGTTCCGCCCCACAATGTGGAGGCCGAACAGGCTGTGCTCGGCGGCATCTTCTTCCGCAACAACGTGTTCCACACGCTGGCGGACACGCTTTCCGCCGACGACTTCTACCTCCCCGCCCACCGCACCCTGTTTACGGCCTTTCTGGAACTTTACCGAAAAAACGCCCCCATCGATCTTGTAGCCACGGCCGCATACCTGAAAGACCGCGGCGAACTGGAAAATGTGGGCGGCGCCGCCTACCTTGCGGAACTCGCGCAAACGGTGGTCAGCGGCGCGAACGCCGAGTACTATGCCACCATCGTGCGCGACAAGGCTCTGCAACGCTCGCTCATCGACGCCTGCTCGGACATTATCGGAAACTGCTTCGACGCCTCGCGCCCCATTGAAACCCTGCTGGACGAATCCGAACAAATCGTCTTTTCCATTTCCGAACGGACGTCCGGCAAGGCGTTCAAGAGTTCCAAGGAACTCATCAATCGCGTTTTTGAAGATCTGACCCGGCGCATGGAGCGCAAGGAACAGGTTACAGGCGTAACCACCGGGTACAATCGCCTGGATCAGATGACGGCCGGCCTTCAGCCTTCGGATCTCATTGTGCTGGCGGCCCGCCCCTCCATGGGCAAGACGGCCTTCGCCCTGAACATGGCCATGCGCGCGGCCGTGCAGGACAACGTGCCTGTTGCGATCTTTTCCCTGGAAATGTCCATGGATCAATTGATGATGCGCATGCTGTGCGCCTGGGGCAAGGTGGATCTCGGGCATTTGCGGCGCGGCTATCTTGATTCGGAAGAATGGTACCGGCTGTACAACGCGGCCGACGTGCTGGGACAGGCCCCCATCTATATCGACGACACCCCGGCGCTTTCCCCTCTGGAATTGCGGGCGCGCACCCGCCGGCTCAAGGCGGAATCCGGGGTCGGACTGGTGATGGTGGACTACCTCCAGCTCATGCGCGGCTCGCGCCGTACCGACTCGCGCGAGCAGGAAATTTCGGAAATTTCCCGTTCGCTCAAGTCGCTCGCCAAGGAACTGGACATTCCGGTCATCGCTCTTTCCCAGCTCAACCGCAAGCTGGAAGAGCGGACGGACAAGCGCCCCCTGCTCTCCGACCTTCGCGAGTCGGGCGCCATTGAACAGGACGCGGACGTGATCATGTTCATCTACCGCGACGAGGTCTACCACAAGCAGCCCGACAACCCGCACAAGGGCACGGCGGAAATCATCATCGGCAAGCAGCGCAACGGCCCCATCGGCACGGCCCTGCTGGCCTTTCTCGGCGCGTACACGGCTTTTGAGGATTTGGAACCCGGTCTTTCCCCCCGGCCTTCCGAGGCGGGGGGCGAAGGGGCATAAGACTCCAGGAGATTTTTCATGTGTTCCGGCTCGGCTTCCAGGGCGTTCGCGCCGCTTTCTCCCACTTCCCTGCCCGATCTTGATGCTGTCGTAGAAGACTTGTGCGCGCCGGAATCGCTGGAAACCGTCCTGCACCGATCCCTGCACAACACGCCCATGCCCTCGCTGGACAGACTGGAAGAATTGATGTCGCGGCTTCAGGCCGCGCTCTTTCCGGGCTATTTCGGCATGTCGGGCGCGCATATGGAATCCCTCCGCTACCATCTTTCGGCCAATCTGGATTCCATATGCCGCATCCTTGCGGAACAGATCCGGCGTGGAGGCTGTTTCGCCTGCGCGGCCTCCTCTGCCGAATGCACGGATCGGGAGGCCATTTCGCGCGACAAGGCCATGCGCTTCATGCGTCGCCTGCCGCATATCCGCCGCCTGCTGGCCTCCGACGCCAAGGCCGCCTATGAGGGCGACCCGGCCGCGACAAGCCCCGGCGAAGCCATTTTCTGCTACCCTTCCATGCTGGCCATGACGCACCAGCGCATCGCGCACGAGCTGTACCGCCTTCAGGTTCCCGTCATTCCCAGGATCATTACGGAAATGGCGCACTCCCGCACCGGCATCGACATTCACCCCGGCGCGGAAATCGGGGAGGAATTCTTCATCGACCACGGCACCGGCGTGGTCATCGGAGAGACCTGCGTCATCGGCAAGGGCTGCCGCCTGTACCAGGGCGTCACGCTCGGCGCGCTTTCCTTCCCCAAGGACGAAAACGGCCTGCTGGTCAAGGGCATTCCTCGGCATCCCATTCTGGAAGACAATGTCACCGTCTATGCCGGAGCGACCATCCTCGGCCGGGTCACCATCGGCAAGGGGGCGATCATCGGCGGCAACGTGTGGGTCAATCACGACGTTCCGCCGGGCGAGCGGCGCATTCAGTCCGACGCGTACCGCTCCACCAGCGATACGCTGACAGGGCGCAGATGATCGCGCTGCACCCAGCGAACGCGCGGGGAAAGACGGCGTCCACGCGGAATCGCTCCATCCTGCCCGTCTTTCTGGCCGGGATTGCGGCCGCGCTGCTCCTGGCCGGGTGCGGCGGCTCAGCAGGGGACGCGCGCGCCAGGGTCAAGGGACAGTGGGATATGGGGACAGGCATGACGCGATCGCGCTGAACCGAAGCGAGCGGAACCGACGCGAGCGGAACCGAAGCAGGCCGACGGTTGAACATGACCGGACGTGACCGGGCCTGGACCACCCCGGACGACGCCGATCAACGTCGGTTCTCTTTCGATCAGGGCCAGTCCCCGCATCTGCCGGGCGGGATTACAGGGGTACGCCGGGCACAAGGTGAAAAGGCATGACCATTCAGAGCGCTATCCAGCTCTTCGGCGGCATCGGGATTTTTCTCTTCGCGATCAAGCTTCTCAGCGACTCGCTCCAGCTTCTGGCCGGAGATCGCCTGCGCAAGCTCGTGGGCGTCCTTACCCGCACGCCGCTGCTCGGGGTGCTGGTGGGAACAGGCGTCACCGTCCTGGTGCAGAGCAGCAGCGCGGTGACGGTCATGACCGTCAGCTTTGTGGACGCCGGCCTGATGACGCTCAAACAGGCTATCGGCGTCATCATGGGCGCGAACATAGGCACGACGGTCACAGGCCAGATCCTCGCCTTCAAGGTAAAAAACCTCGCCTATCTCTTCATCATCGCGGGCGTGCCGCTCTCCTTCTTCTGCTCGGCCAAGCGCTTTCAGTACATGGGCAACGGTCTGCTCGGCTTCGGCCTGCTTTTCATCGGCATGCAGACCATGGAAAACGCCATGAGCTTTCTGCGGGATCAGCGGGAGCTTTTCATCCTCCTGAGCGGCAACCCCCTGCTCGGCCTGCTGGCGGGAACCCTGCTGACCTTTTTCGTGCAGTCAAGCGCGGCCACCGTAGGGCTGACCATCGCGCTCGGGATGCAGGGGCTGCTTCCGCTGCACGCCGCCATTCCCATCATCCTGGGAGACAATATCGGCACCACGGTCACCGCCGCCCTTGCCGCCATAGGGACCAACCGTGCGGCCCGCCGGGCCTGCGCCGCCCATGTGCTGTTCAACGTGATCGGGGTGTGCGTGTTTCTGCCGCTCATGCCGCTCTATATCGGCCTTGTTCAGGCCACATCGTCCAGCATAGGGCACCAGATCGCCAACGCGCACACCCTGTTCAACGTGTGCAACACTCTTCTTTTCCTCCCCTTTGTAGATGCGTTCGCGCGGCTGATTCAAAAAATCATCCCCGATGGGGCGAAAAGCCAACCCCCGCGCGAAACACGCTACCTTGACTCCAGGCTTGTCAACGTCACGCCTGTCATGGCGGTGGATGCCGTAAAGAACGAATGCGGGCATATGGGGAGCCTGGCTCTGGACATGACCACCGCCCTCGAACAGCTTCTCTTCAGTGACCGGGAGCCTCATGAAGCGAACGGACAGGAAGGGGACAGGGAGAGCGCGCCAGCGAGAAAAAACGTCCTTGCGCTGGAAGAACAGCTTGACGCGCTGCACAGGGCTATCCGCGGCTATGGGGACGATATCCTCAGAGCGGGCATCGCGGACGATGCAGCCCAACTCCTGCGCGTGTGCGTGGCCTGCTGCGGCGACCTCGAACGCATCGGGGACGCGAACAGACAGATCCTCCGCCTCCATGATCAGTATTGCGCCGGCAACAGCCGCTTTTCGGCCGAAGCCATGCAGGAACTCTCCGTCATGTATGTGGAAGCGCGCGAAACCGTGCGTCAGGCCGTACAGGGTCTCGTGAACAACGACGGCGAAACCCTCGTCCAGGCGGAAGCCCGTGCCGCCCGTGTACGGGAAATGGAAGCGGACTTGCGGATGCGGCACATCGACAGGCTCGCCCGCGGAACCTGCAAGGCGGATCGTGAAATGCTGTTCATCGACCTGCTTTCGGCCATGGAACACATGGCCTACCGCGCCCGCAAGATCGCGCGCACGGCCCAAAGCGCCGGCCTCGCCGGACGGAGCGCCCCGGTATGCCCGGCGCCGGCCGAAGCCGACGACGCGGCCCGCAACGTGTCCCGGGACAGGCTCAAAAATGTCCAATAGGTGAGTCATAGCTTGCGGATTAGCCAAAATTTGAAAGCTTCTTTCAAATTTCAGGTACGAATACCAAGTGGAGACTCCATGCAACGAAAACCCTTTTTAAAATGGGCGGGTGGCAAATACCGCATTCTTGATACAATTTTAAGAGAGTTGCCTGCGGGATCCCGTTTTGTGGAGCCTTTCGCCGGATCTTGTGCTGTGTATCTGAATGTGAAAGTCGAAACTGCATTGATATGTGATGTAAATGCAGATCTTGTTTGTTTATACCAGCACATCCAGCGTGAAGGCACAGACTTTATCATGTATTGTCAAAGCCTTTTTATCCCTGAAAACAATACCAAAGAACGATATATTGAAATTCGTAATGAATTTAACACATGTAAAGATACACGAAAGAGAGGATCGCTTTTACTCTATCTGAATCGTCATTCATTTAATGGTTTGGTTAGATATAATTCCAGGGGTGAATTTAATGTTCCTTTTGGAAAATACAAGACACCGTATTTCCCGTTAAAAGAATTAACTGACTTTTATACAAAAACACAGGAAGTTGAAACTCATTTTGTATGTTGTGATTTTCGTACTGCTTTTGATGAACTGAAGAAAGGAGATATCGTTTACTGCGATCCTCCCTATGTGCCTCTTTCTGAGACTGCAAGCTTCACAACGTATGCCGGAAATGAGTTTGATATAAGAGATCAACAAGATCTTGCAATGCTCTCAAAAGCAGCACATGATAAGGGTATACCGGTTATTCTCAGCAACCATGATACACATATCACGCGCAAGCTCTATGCGGATGCCGAGATAAAATCATTCAATGTACAGCGTTTTATAAGCTGCAATGGGGACAATAGAGCGACAGTTCCGGAACTTCTTGCAATTTATCGGTAGGAGGTATGCAAGATGATGCCCCAGGCCCTAACGGGCATCAGGAGCCCCCCATATCGGCAGAATCCAGGAGTACCGTCACCGGTCCCCAGTTGACCAGGCTCACGTCCATGTCAGCAGCAAAGACGCCGCACTGCACGCGGCCGGGCAGGCGGGCTTCCACATCCCGAACAAGGGTGTGGAACAGCGGTTCGGCCACCTCCGGCGGCGCGGCAAGGTGGAAGGAAGGCCGGCGGCCCTTGCGCGTGTCCGCATACAGGGTGAATTGCGAAACCAGCAGGATCTCTCCGCCGAAGTCCGCAAGCCCCAGGTTCATCTTGCCTGACGCGTCGGGGAACACACGGAGCAGCAGCATCTTTTCCACAAGTGCGGACCACAGACGCCCCCGCGGCAGCTCCGACGCGTCAGCGCCGCCGAAACCGGCCAGAACAGCCAACCCCGGGCCAATCTCGCCCACAACGCGTCCATCCACAGTCACACGCGCCTCACGAACGCGCTGAATCAGCAGCCGCATGTCAGGTCTCCCGCGCCGGACGGCCCATCCTCTCCGGATTCAATGACGGCGCTGACCACGGCCACAGCCTTGATCCCGCGTTTCTCTCCGGTGAAGCCGAGTCCCTCCTCTGTGGTGGCCTTGAGGTTGACCGCACCCGGATCAAGGCCGAGCAGGCGGGCCACATTCCGTCGGATCGCCTCGCGGTGCGGAGCGATTTTGGGAATTTGCGCAATGATGGTCAGATCCGCCCACACAATGCGCACCCCGGCGTCGCGCGCCAGAGTCAGCGCCGCATCCGCAAACACCGCCGAGTCGCACCCGGAAAGCGCGGGATCCGAATCGGGAAAACGCTGGCCGATATCCCCCCCGCCGGCGCAACCAAGCACGGCGTCCGTCAGGGCGTGCAGCAGCACGTCGCCGTCGGAGTGCGCCAGCACCTCGGGCGCGCCCGGAATATCCACCCCGCCGAGCCGCAAGGGACGGGCCGGCTGCCGCCCGCGCGATCCCGCAAGGCCGCTCTCATCCTCCGGGCTTGCAAACCTGTGCACGTCGTACCCCCAGCCGGTCCGGGGCAAGAGCGCGGACCGCGTCCGCTCGTTCAGCATGGTCAGATCCTCCGCGGAGGTGATTTTACGGTTCGCCGGCTCGCCCTCCACCACGCCCACCCTGTGCCCGCAACGCTCCAGGAGGCTGGCGTCGTCCGTCACGATCCAGTTCTCGCGCCGGGCCAGGGCGTGCGCGGCGACCAGGGCGTCAAGATGAAAGCCCTGAGGCGTCTGCGCCGCCCTGAGGCAATCGCGCGCCGGCGTGCGGAGGACAGGCCGCACGTCCGTCCCGTCCTCCGGCAAACCCGTCTCCTTGATGGTGTCGGTCACGCAAACGCCAGGCACAACGCCGGCATGGCTTCCAAGAGCGTCCATGACGCGGTTGACCAGCGCGGGCGTGGCAAAGGGGCGGGCCGCATCGTGCACCAGCACCGCATCGCACGCAGTCACGGGATCATGGCGACGCCGAGCCTCCAGCAGGGTCTCGAGGCCGAGCCGCACGGAATCGCGCCGCTCCGGCCCGCCCGCTGTCGCCAGCCAGGGAAGCCCGAGATCCGCCACGCCAAGCGCGAGCAGTCGCTCCTGTTCGGCCGCGAGCCGTTCCGCCGGAAAAACAAAAACCAGCCCGCGCACACGCGCGCACCGCGCGAACAGTCTGGCGGACGCCCAGTACAGCGGAGCGCCGCGCCATTCCAGAAACTGCTTTGCAACCCCGCCCGTGGCTTCGCACAGCCGCAATCCCTGCCCGGCGGCAAGAATCATCGCCCAAATATCCATCGCGTGTCTCATTGCAAGACAATCTCGTCTGTTTCCAGTACCATACACTGTTGAATACTTCGTATTCACCATCAGGATCGCTTCGCCAAAAGCGTGGTTTCGGCTCGCCTCCGGCGGCTCCGCCGCCGCGCCAGGCTTGCGCCTGACCCTGAAAAAAGAGCCGTGCCTTCCGACGCGGGAGGCACGGCTCGGGGAGTCGGACTGTAAGCCGGGTTCTGTTCCCTTGCGGGCGGCTGTCATTCCTCTAGGAGCATGGTTGCCCATGCCCTCAAGCAACCTACCCGGAAGCGTCTGGCCGGGCCGGCCCGCTTCCCTATTTGGTCTTGCTTCGGACGGGGCTTGCCAAGCCCGGCACGTCGCCGTGCCGGCTGGTAGGCTCTTACCCCACCGTTTCACCCTTACCCTGCCCGCAAGGCGGAACAGGGCGGTTTGCTTTCTGTGGCGCTTTCCGAGGGTCACCCCTCCTGGGAATTGCCCAGCGTCCTGCCCTGTGAAGCCCGGACTTTCCTCCCCGTCAGGCAGACCCGCGGCATGTGCCGCGCGCCTGCCGCACACGCGGCGACAGCCCGTCCGGCTCCCCAAATATCACGCCTGCGTCGCTTCATCCGGATCGGCGGAGCCGGACGCCGCGCCCGCTCCGTCCGCGGGGGCGTCCTCGCAGGTTTTGCCCGTGCCGGCGTCAAAGTGCTCGCTCCAGTAAATAAGACGCTGGCAGTTGGGGCAGTTCAGAATCTTGTGACCGCCCTGCAATTCGATGAAGGTCTGCGGCGGGATCATGATCCGGCAGCCTTCGCACACCCCGGCCGTTACCGGAACAATGACGGGATGGGGGAGCCGCCGGCGGATGAACTCGTACCTGTCGAGCACAGGCCGGGGCACCTCGTTCCCGCTCTGCGCCCTGACCTTGTCCAGTTCGGCAAGGCGCGCACGGGCGGCGTCAAGGCGCGCGTCCAGACCGGCCTGCTTTGTCTCAAGCTCCTGCTTCAGCGCGTTCCACTCCGTGTCCACCGCGTCCCGATCCGCCTCCTGACGCCTTTTTTCCTCGGCAACGGCCGCGCGTTCTTCCTCGCGCGAACGGTTGCCCTTTTCCATGTTGTCCATTTCCCGCGCCATAGCCTGGTATTCACGGGTGTTGGACACCTGCATAAGCTTGCTGCGGCTCTTTTTGATCCGGCTGGCGTCTTCCTCGATTTCGTTGTTCAGGCGTTTTTCCTGCTCTGTCAGATGAGCGAGTTTTTCCAGCACGTTTTCCCGCCGTTCGTTCACGACGGCGAAGCGGCTTTTCAGATCCTCAAGTTCCTGGGGAGCCTGTTCAAGCTCCGTGCGAACGCCGTGGATGGCGTCGTCCACACGCTGAAGGGAAACGAGCTGACGAATCTGTTCAAGGTAAAGACTCACGGCACACTCCTGCAAGACTGACGCGCCGGACGGCAGGCGGCGCGGATTGGGGGCTTTTACCCGGCAACGGAAAACAACGGGCGCAACGGGTCGCGGCCCGGCACGAAACATACGGAAACGCCGCCGGGCGTTTTGCCGATCGCCCTGCCAAGATCGGCGGCAAACCGGCGCATCATTTCCTCTTCCAGTGAAAAATGCCCCACATCAAGAATGGGCAGGGGCGCTTCGAGCGCCTGATGGTGCTTGAGATCGCCCGTGATCAGCACATCCGCTCCGTATGCCGCCGCTTCGGCCGCCAGGGAGACGCCCGCTCCGGGGCACACGGCCACGCGCCGGATCCGTTCGGGCAGGCGTCCGGCAAGACGCACGGCCACGCCCCCGGTCCACGGGGCCAGGGCATGGGCCAGAGCCTCGGGGGTCAATGCTGTCGGCAATGCTCCCACCACGCCGAAGCCGCACGCGATCTCCCGGCCCTCATGCGTCATGCTTCCCGTCGGTTCGAGCACCTGCAAGACGTGCCCCGACGCGCCCTCAAGCGGAAGCAGGCCAAGCTCGCGGCCAAGCCACCCCACAGGTCCGGCGGGATTGGCGTCAAGCGAAGTGTGGGCGGCATACAGCGCCGCATCGGCCCGGAAAAGCAGCGACAGCGCCGCATGATACGCGTCTGCCCGATCGGGCAGACGCGGTTCCAGCGCAAGAGGGTGGTGCGAGAGGATCATCTCCGCCCCCTGCTCCAGCGCCGAGGCCAGATGACAGGGCAAGGGGTCGAGGCAGACCGCAAGGCGGGAGATCTCTCCCCGCCGGGTCGCCACCTGAATGCCGGAATGATCCCAGGCCGCCGCTATGGACAGTGGCGCCGTGGTTTCAATGACGCGAACAAGGTCAGCAAAGCGCATAGGAGTTCCTTTCGGCCGGCGCACGTCGGAAAAACGTGGAAAAATTACAGTCAAAGAACCGCTTCGTCAAGCCGGCCTTTCCCGCAGGCGGCAAGGGCAACAAAAACGCCAGCTTATCATTGACAGCAGGCAGACTCTAAGAATTACTCGAAGCGCAGTGAACACACTGCATTCATTCCTGTCCTTCCGCTATAAAGACATTTTGCAGCTTTATAACAATTTTTGATCTTTGCAAAAGCTGCTTTTCAAGATGAAAACGGCATGAGCAGTCGGTCTGAATAAATATGAAGGCGGCAAGTGATGAATACAGCATCTCTCGTTTGCGGCATCAAGAAAAAGCTTGCAGTATTGTTTCACCGGCGCATGGTTGCGCGTACAAGCGCCGGCGAAGAGCCGGCTCTTCGCTGCGACTTGTTCAACGCCGATCAAATGGCCGCCCATGCGCGGGAACTCGCCGCCCGCCACAGGCTGAATCCGAGTTCGTCCTCCCACCGCCTGCTCCTTCGCCTGGACGACAACGAAAACGTGCTGCGCGCCTGCATTCAGATGTTTGCCGAAGCCGCGCGCGTGGAGGGCGAGCGGCGCATCATGCCGGCCGGCGAATGGCTGCTGGACAACGCCTACCTGGTGGAAGAGCAGATCCGCACCGCGCGCGCCCACCTGCCCCGCGAGTACAGCCGGGAACTGCCGCGCCTGGCCGACGGCCCTTCGGCCGGGCTTCCCCGCGTATACGATATCGCCCTGCAAAACATCTCGCACGGCGACGGCCGGCTCGATGCCGACATGCTCCGGCGTTTCGTCGCGGCGTATCAGGAAGCGTCGCCCCTCTCGCTCGGGGAACTGTGGGCCATCCCCATCATGTTGCGGCTGGCGCTGGTGGAGAATCTGCGCCGGACGGCCGCCCGCGTGACCGCGGCGTGGCGCGACCACCTTGCGGCCGCGCGCTGGGCGGATCGACTGCTGGAAACCGCCGCGCGGGATCGAAAAAACGTGGTGGCGGCCGTGGCGGAAATGGCGGATGCGGATGTGCCCCTGACCAGCGCCTTTGTGACCGAATTCGCGCGCCGGCTGCAAGGCCGGAACGCCGCGCCCGCCCTGCCCCTGACCTGGCTTGAGGAACGGCTGGCCGAACGCGGCCTGAACATAGGCGAGATGATCCGCCGGGAGAGCCGGCGACAGGCGGAAGATCAGCTCTCCGTCAGCAACAGCGTGAGCGGCCTGCGCCAGCTCTCGCGCATCGACTGGCGCGACTTTGTGGAAGCTCTCGCCATTGTCGAGCAAATCCTCCGCCGGGATCCGGCGGGAGTCTACCCGCGCATGGACTTTGAAACGCGGGACAACTACCGCCACCGCGTCGAACGACTGGCGCGTCGGGCGCGCCTTTCCGAAGAACAAACAGCCCTGGCGGCGCTCGATCTGGCGCGACAGGACGCGGCAAAGCGCGCTCTGACGACAGCCGAAAAGGGAGATGAGGCGGATATCCGTTCCCATGTCGGCCATTATCTGGCGGGAGAAGGTCTCACCGCGCTCCGGCGGCGGCTCGGCATCGCGTCCCGGCGCTGCGGCGAGAGCGTGCGTCTTGCCCTCTACCTCGGCGCGGCCCTCGGGCTGACGGCGCTGCTGGCCTGGTTCCCGCTTGCGGTTCTGCACGGGGACGGCTGGCGGGGAGCGGGTCTGGCGTTCGCGGCCGTCGCCATCCTTGCGGCCGCCAGCGGGCCGGCGCTGCGGCTGCTGAACGGGGCGGTCACGCGCTGTTTCCCCCCGCGTTTTCTTCCCCGGCTCGACTATGGCGACGGCATTCCGGCCACGGCCCGAACCGTTGTGGTCATTCCGGCCATTGTCGGCTCGTCCGGCGAGGTGGACGATCTCGCCGCAAGGCTTGAGGGCTATTTTCTGGCCAACAGGGACGAACACCTCCAGTTCGGCCTTCTGACGGATTTCAGGGACGCCTCGCAGGAACACGAACCTGGCGACGACGTTCTGCTTGCCCACGCGCGGGAGCGCATTGAGGCGCTCAACCGGCGCTACGGCGAAGGAGGCATTGACCCCTTCTTCCTCTGCCACCGCCCGCGCCGCCTGAATCCCGGCGAACGGGTCTGGATGGGGTGGGAGCGCAAGCGCGGCAAACTCTGCGAGTTCACGCGGCTGCTCCGCCCCGGGGACGACGCGCCCGCTGCCGGCATGTCCGCCGGAGACGGCCCCGCCAAGGCCGAACAGGCCTTCTCGCTGATCGTGGGCAATGCCGTGCGGGAGCAGGATCCCCCCGTGCGGAACGTCATCACCCTGGACGCCGACACCCAGCTCCCCCCTGACGCGGCCCGGCGCATGGTCGGGGCCATGAGTCATCCGCTCAACCGTCCGGTCCTCAATGCCGCACGGCGGATCGTTCAATCCGGATACGGCATGCTCCAACCTCTGGTGGGAGTGCGTCTGCCCAGCGCGGCACGCTCCCCCTACGCCCGGACATTCAGTTGCGACGCGGGCGTGAACCCGTATTCCCGCGAAGTTTCGGACGTGTACCAGGATCTTTTCGCTCAGGGTTCCTTCATCGGCAAGGGCATTTACGATGTGGACGCCTTTCTGGCCGTCATGCGCGGCCGTTTTCCGGAAAACCGCGTTCTCAGTCATGACCTGCTGGAAAGCTGCTATGCCCGCTCGGGCGTGCTGTGCGGAACGCGGCTGTACGAGGGCGCTCCCGCCAGCTACAGCGCGGACGCGAGCCGCCGCCACCGCTGGATTCGCGGGGACTGGCAATTGCTTCCCTGGCTCGGCAGGCGCGTTCCCCTGCCCGGCGGACAGTCGGAACGCAATCCGCTCTCCGCCCTCTCGCGCTGGAAAATCGCGGACAACCTCCGGCGCAGCGTGATCCCCCCGGCCCTGCTGGGCGCGCTCTTCCTCGGCTGGTTCGGCACGGATCGTCCGGCGGTGTGGACCTTCGCGCTTCTGATCTGGAGTTTCGGCCCCGCGCTCGTGTTCGGGATCTGGACGCTGTTCCGCCGCCCGGCCGGGACCCCGTGGTTCCGTCATGCGGCGAAGACCTGGCGGGACACGCTGGCCCCCTGCCGGCGCGAGGCGCTTCTGCTCGCCTGGCTCCCGCATGAGGCGCGGATCAATCTGGACGCGGCAGGCCGCACCCTGTGGCGCATGTTCGTCAGCCGCCGCCACCTCCTGCAATGGACGCCCTCGCACGAGGCGGAACGCGCGAGCGCGGCCTCCCTCGCCGAATTCTACCGCCTGATGTGGGCGTGCCCCGTTCTGGGCTGCATCGGCGTGTTCGCGGCCCCGGCCGGTCTGCAACTTCCCGCCGTCCCGTTTTTTCTGCTGTGGATCGCCGGTCCGGCCATAGCCTGGCGCGTCAGCCGGCCGGCGCGCGTCGCGCGCTTTGTTCCCACGGATGAGGACACACGCTTTCTGCGAATGCTGGCACGCCGCACCTGGGCCTTTTTCGACCGTCATGTCGGGCCGGAAGACAACTGGCTCCCTCCGGACAACATTCAGGAAGCGCCCCGCCCGGCCGTGGCCCACCGCACCTCGCCAACCAATATCGGGCTGGCCCTGCTGGCCCATCTGGCCGCGCACGATTTCGGCTACCTCGGCGCCGGGCAGCTCCTGATCCGCCTTGAGCGAATGTTTGAGACCATGTGCCGGCTCAAGCGCCACCGCAACCACTTCTACAACTGGTACGACACGCAAAGCCTCAGACCACTGCCGCCGCGCTACATCTCCACTGTCGACAGCGGCAACCTGGCCGGCCACCTGCTCGCCCTGCGATCCGGCCTGCTGGCCCTGCCCGACGAGGCGGCGGCCAACCCCCGCGCCCTTGACGGCCTGCGCGATACCGCCGCCGTTCTTGACGAAGCGTTGGAGAACCTGACGGCCTCGTCCGCGCGCAACGCCCGCACGCTGCTGCACAAACGCCTTGACGCGCTGCTCCCGGCCGCCTTTTCCCTGTCGGAACAGACCGTCACGGCGCTGGACGCGCTGGTCGACGCGGCGCGCGCCCTTGAACGCATGGTGGAACACGCCGCCGGGCAAAACGACGAAAGCCCGTCGCCGGAACATCAGGAAGTCCTTTTCTGGTCCAGAACGCTGACCGCGCAGTGTCTGGACGTGCGGGAAGAAATCGCCGCGCTCGCGCTCCCCTCCGAATGCCTGCCCGCCGGCGCGGAAACTCCGCTCACCTGGCGTCAACTGGCGGCGCTCCGCCCGCCGGCGCGCCATCCGGCGGACAGGGACAGCGCAAAACGCCACGCCCGGCTCGACAAGATCCGCGATCTGGCGCGGGCGAGGCTGGATGCCGCGGCGCGCCTGGCCGATCTCGCGGACGAACTGGCGCACATGGATTTCTGTTTCCTGTTTGATGAACGGCGCAAGCTCCTCTCCATCGGGTACAACGCCGATGACGGACGGCGCGACGACAACCATTACGACTTGCTTGCCTCGGAAGCGAGGCTCGCCTGCCTTGTCGCCATCGCGCGCGATCGTCTGCCGCAGGAAAGCTGGTTCGCCCTCGGGCGGCAGATCACGGCCGCCGACGGAGAGCCGACGCTCCTGTCATGGTCCGGATCCATGTTCGAATACCTGATGCCCCTGCTCGTCATGCCCGCGTACCCGGCCTCGCTTCTCGATCAAACGTGCCGGGGCGCGGTGGATCGGCAGATCGCCTACGGCCGGCAGCACGGCCTGCCCTGGGGCGTTTCGGAATCGTGCTACAACGCGCTGGACGCGGGGCTGAACTACCAGTACCGGGCGTTCGGCGTGCCGGGGCTGGGTCTCCGGCCCGGACTCGAGGACGACCTTGTGCTCGCGCCCTATGCCTCGGCCCTGGCCCTGCTGGTCAATCCCGAAGAAGCCTGCCGCAACCTGCGCCGCCTGAAGGATCAGGGGCTGGGCGGTCGTTTCGGAATGTACGAGGCGGTGGACTATACGGCCGCCCGCCTGCCGCGCGGGCACGATCGCGCCGTCATCCGGGCCTTCATGGCCCATCACCAGGGGATGACCCTGCTGGCGCTGAACGGCTTTCTGCTCGGCTGCCCCATGCAACGGCGTTTTCTCGCTGATCCGCAGATCCGCGCGGTTGATCTCCTGCTTGAGGAGCGGGCGGCGGACAGCGCGCCGGAAGCCCCGCGCCCGGCCGCCTCGCTGCTCGCCGGCGCGACGCCCCTGCCGCACGAGGATGCGAAACTGCGCGTGTTCACCGATCCGGATCATCCGTATCCGGCCGTCCAACTGCTTTCCAACGGGCGCTACCATGTGATGATCGACAGCGCCGGCGGCGGCTACAGCCGCTATGGGGATATCGCCCTGACCCGCTGGCGCGAGGATCCCGTGCGGGACGACTGGGGCTTCTTCTGCTATCTCCGCGATACGGAGAGCGGCGAATGCTGGTCCGCCACGCATCAGCCCATGCCCCACCGGCCCGATATCTTTGAAGCCGTTTTTTCGGAGACGCGCGCCGAATTCAAGGTGCGCCGGCACGCTGTCGACGCGCATACCGAAATCGCCGTATCGCCTGAAGACAACCTCGAATTGCGCCGCGTGCGCCTGACCAACCGATCCCGCGCGCCGCGCACGCTGGAAATCACAAGCTATGCGGAAGCGGCGCTGACCACCCCCCGGGCCGACGAGCAGCATCCGGCCTTCAGCAAGCTGTTCATTGAAACGAAGCTGGAAGAGGAATTGCAGGCCATTCTCTGCGTCCGCCGGCCGCGGGAGGCGGGAGAAACGCGGCTCTGGCTCTTCCACCTCCTGGCGGCGCACGGCGCGGACGCCGAAGAAGTCTCGTACGAAACGGATCGCGCGCGCTTTCTCGGGCGCTGGGGCACGCCGGCGCGGCCGGCCGCGCTGAAGGCCACGGAGGACGGCTCCGGGCGGCTCTCCGGTTCCGCCGGGGCCGTGCTGGATCCCGTCCTGTCCATCCGCTGCCGGATCCGGCTTGCGCCGGGACAGTCCGCCGTCATCGATCTTGCCCTGGGCGTGGGTTCCAGCCGCGAGGACGCGCTCCGCCAGATCCGCAAGATGCGCGACCGCCACCTGGCGGATCGCGTGTTCGAGCTTGCCTGGACGCACGGTCAGGTGCTGCTGCACCAGTTCAACATCCCGCTGGGCGACGCGCGGCTGTACCAGAGGCTCGCCGGATCCATCATCCATGCCGACGCCGCGCGGCGCGCCGCTCCGGCCACGCTGACCGCCAACACACGCGGTCAGAACGGATTGTGGGGGCAATCCATTTCCGGCGACATGCCCATCGTGCTGCTGCGCATCCACGATATCGCCAACATCGCCCTGCTTGCCCAAATGCTCAAGGCCCACGCCTACTGGCGCGCCAAGGGCCTGTCCGCCGACCTTGTGATATGGAACGAGGAAGCGGGCGGCTACCGGCAGGATCTGCACGACATGATCCGCGGGCTTATGGCCTCCGGAACCGAAGCCCACCTGCTGGAGCGCCCCGGCGGCGTCTTTGTCCGTTCCGTGCAACGGCTTTCCCGGGAAGATCGCCTGCTGATCGAAGCCTCGGCCCGCGTGATCATCAATGACACGGACGGAAGCCTCCACGATCAGATCCGATCCGCACAGGCGAAAAGCCCCCTGCCCCTTGCCTTCGAGCCGCGCCGGCCGGATCGCGCGGCAGGGCAAACCCAGGCGCCGCCCCCCCGGGAGGCCCGGATGCAACCCCAGACGCCGACACAAGGGCGGAGCCAGATGCAGAGCCGGAAGCGGAGCGCGTCCGAGCCCGGGGAATCCCTCATTCTGTGCAGTCCGTACGGCGGCTTTACGCCGGACGGAAGCGAATATGTGATCACCCTGCGGGAAGGCGAGGTCCTGCCCGCGCCCTGGGTCAACGTGCTGGCCAACCGCACGTTCGGGAGCGTCGTTTCCGAGAGCGGCAACGCCTACACATGGGCGGAAAACGCCCATGAATTCCGCCTGACGCCCTGGCTGAACGATCCTGTTTCCGACGCCGGAGGCGAAGCCCTGTACCTGCGCGATGAAGAAACGGGCCGTTTCTGGTCGCCCACGCCGCTCCCGTGCCGGGGCAGGGGGGACTACCGCATCCGTCACGGTTTCGGCTACACGACGTTCGAGCACGAGGAAGGCGGCATCGCCACGGAACTGCGTATGGCCGTGGCGCCGGAAGATCCCGTCCGTTGCGCGGCGCTGACCATCCGCAACCTCTCCGGCCGCCGCCGGCCCCTGAGCGTCACGGGCTATGTGGAATGGGTGCTCGGCGATCTCCGCTCGCGCTCGGCCATGCATATTGTGACGACAGCCGATCCCCGGGGGGAAAGTCTTTTTGCCCGCAACGCCTACTCCATCGATTTCCCCGGCCGCGTCGCCTTTTTCGCCGTGGCCTTTCCCGGCGGGGGCACGGCCGGCGCAACCAGCAGCATGGGCCGCGGCGCGGGCGAAGCCGGGCAGGCGTTTACCTGCGACAGGGCGGAATTCATCGGCCGCAACGGCGATCTTTCACGCCCGGCCGCCCTGTCGCGCGCTTCTCTTTCCGGCCGGTCCGGAGCGGGGCTTGATCCATGCGCGGCGCTGCAGACGCGCTTCGAGGCCGGCCCCGGGGAAGAATGCGTCATTGTCTTTCTGCTCGGGGCCGCGGCCGACATGGAAGCGGCCGAAGCCATGATCCGTCGCTGCCGCCGGGCCGACGCCGCCCTCCGGGCGCACGACGAAACACGGCGGCAATGGCGGGAGCTGCTGGACGCCGTTCAGGTGGAAACGCCCGATCCGGCCGTCAATGTTCTGCTCAACGGCTGGCTCATGTATCAAACCATAGCGGCCCGCTACATGGCGCGGAGCGGCTACTACCAGTCGGGCGGGGCGTACGGCTTCCGCGATCAGCTCCAGGATTCGATGGCCATGATCCATGTGAACCGCGACGCCGCCCGCGCGCACCTTCTGCTGTGCGCGGCCCACCAGTTCCCCGAGGGGGACGTGCAGCACTGGTGGCACCCGCCCATGAACCGCGGCGTGCGCACCCGCTGCTCCGACGATTATCTCTGGCTCCCCCTGGCGGTCAGCCGCTATGTGACCTTCACCGGCGATCAGGCCGTACTGGACGAGGAAGTCGAGTACATCGAAGGCCGCGCTCTGGAGCCGGAGGAGGAATCGTACTACGATCTGCCGCTCCGCTCCCGGCTGAAGGAATCCCTGTACGATCATTGCGTCCGCGCGCTTGAACGGAGCGCGCCGCGCGGCGCGCACGGTCTGCCGCTCATGCAGGCGGGCGACTGGAACGACGGCATGAACAGGGTGGGCGCGGCCGGACGGGGGGAAAGCGTCTGGCTCGGCTTCTTCCTCTGCGATGTGTTGATCCGTTTCGCCAGGGTGGCCCGCCTGCGCGCGGACGCGGCGTTTGCCGCTCGCTGCGAGGAGGAGGCGCAAGCCCTGCGCGACAGTCTGGAAATCCACGGCTGGGACGGCGCGTGGTACAGGCGCGCCTACTTCGACGACGGCACCCCTCTCGGCTCGGCGCAAAGCGGAGAATGCCGCATCGACTCCATCGCCCAAAGCTGGTCCGTTCTGTCCGGAGCGGCTCCCGTCGCACGGCAGGAAGCGGCCATGACCGCGCACGACGCCCATCTGGTGCGGGAGGATCCGGGGATCATCCGCCTGCTCGCGCCGCCCTTTGGCGACCGTGCTCCGGAAGCGGATCCCGATCCGGCGCACACGGAGACGCCCGCCCCGGCGGCCCCGCGGCCAGACCCCGGCTACATCAGGGGCTATGTGCCAGGCGTGCGGGAAAACGGCGGCCAGTACACCCATGCGGCGATCTGGGCCGTCATGGCCCATGCCGCTCTGGGACATTGCGAACGCGCCTGGGAACTCTTCAACATGATCAACCCGATCCGGCACAGCCGAACGGCGGGGGAAAGCGCGACGTACAAAACAGAGCCTTATGTCGTCGCGGCCGACGTCTACGCCGCGCCCGCCCATGCCGGACGCGGCGGCTGGACCTGGTACACCGGAGCGGCCGGCTGGATGTATCGCCTCCTGCTGGAATCCCTGCTCGGCCTTGATGTGCGGGACGTGCGGGGAGGCAAGGGCGTTTTCTCCCTCAAGCCCCTGCTGCCCAGGGATTGGCCGGGCTTTTCCCTGCGCCTGCGCTTCGGGAACACACGCTATGCGATTGCCGTTCGGCAGGGAGAAACGCCGCGGATCGTGCTGGATGGAACGTTCCTGCCCGGAACGGATATCCCCATCCTTGCGGACGGCTGCGAACACCACGTTGAAATCATTCATAAATCTTGCGATTGAGCATATCCCTTTTCAAGCACGGCGCTACCCCCGGCAGTGTTTGCCAGCACCGCCGGGGCACTTTTTATGCGTTTCCCCCATTCAGCGAAAAAGCTTTTGAACAAAACTATTGAGAGTAGATAAATTTTTCTCTACTATAAACATGAAAGGGGGGGGCGAAATGAAAAGAAAGGAAATTCTGAAAAAGCTGCGCGAGGCCGGTTTTACCTTCAAGGAAGGCGGAGAACACACCCGGGCCTACGACGCGGACGGAAACTACCGCTGCCCCATAGGACGACATACAGAAATCGCGGAACGGATTGTGCGGAAAATTGAAAAACAAACGGGGGTGAAGTTGCTTTGATGCAGGAAGGCGCTTCCAGCGCCCTTCCTTCCGAATATCATAAAGGAGAACATCATGTACTATTTTGCCTTGTTTCTGCCTGTTCAGGAAGGGGGATACGCTGTGGAATTCCCTGATATTCCCGAAGCCTTCACCCAGGGGTCTACACTGGAAGAGTGCATGGACATGGCGCGGGACGTGTTGTCCATCGCCGTGGAGGAGTACGCCAAAGCCAAAAAACAGCTTCCGTCTCCCTCGCCGCTGGCCAAAGTGCGCGAGGCGGCGGAAGAGGCCATGCGGGCATCGGGTATGGATTCGTCCCGCGAGCCTTTGACGCAACTGTTCCAGGCCCCGGAAATCGACATGACGCCCGTCAAACTCAACATCAGCATGACGCGAGCAGCCCTGGCCGGCATTGACGAAAAGGCCCGACGTCTGGGCATGACGCGCTCCGGTCTGCTGGTCAGAGCCGCACAAGCCTATGCCGGATAGACGCAGATTGTCAGGAAAGAGAAATACATGCCTCCCCGATCCGGGGCAGGCGCATCTTCCGCGCCTGCCCCGCGCGACGAGAACGCGCCAATTGCAGGTTTGCCGTCTTCGGGCTATGATGCCCCCTGTCGCGCGTTTCCGCACCCAATCCGCGGAAGCGCCGGCTCCCGATCCAACGATTCAAACGGTCCAGGCAGTCCGGAGAGTCCGGGCGGCCCGACGCCGGGCGCGCCGTTTTGCGCGGCCGTCGTCCGCTGAACATTTCCCCGGCTTCGCAGGAGACCCACATGCCCATCACCTCGTTCCCCCTCGGCCCTCTTGATACCAACTGCCATGTGATCCACAACGGCACGGACGCCGTGGCGGTCGATCCGGGCGGCGATCTCAACGGCGGCGGCCTTGAGGACGTACTCGCCCTGCTCAAGGAAAACCGACTTGTCCTGCGTGCCATCATCTGCACGCATTTTCATTTTGACCATATTTACGGCGTGGGCACGCTGCATGAGCTGACAGACGCGCCCGTGTACGGCCCGAGCGGGGACGAAAGCCTGCTGCGCTCCGAACTCGGCGGGGGCGGGGCCTGGGGCTTCCCCCCGGTCAAGCCCTTCCCCTGGAGTCCGTTGAAGGAAGGGCCGGCCTCCTTTGGGAGCATCAACATGGAGGTGCTCGCCACGCCCGGCCACACGCCGGGGAGCGTCTCCCTGCATGTGCCGTCCATGAACGCCGTGCTCACCGGGGATCTGCTCTTTTTCCATTCCGTGGGGCGCACGGACTTTCCCGGCAGCAGCCAGGCCGCGCTCGTCAAGTCCCTGCACAAGAAAATCTTCATTCTTCCGCCGGAAACCGTGGTCTATCCCGGCCACGGTCCCAATACCTCGGTAGGCGAGGAACTTGCGAACAACCCGTATCTGTGGCTTTGATGTTTGTTCCCGGCCGGGGTTCGCCACGAAATCGGCCGGCTTCCCTCAATATTCTGGAGAAACGCACATGGGCAAGAAAGTGAACAAGGTAGTGCTCGCCTACTCGGGCGGCCTGGACACCTCCGTCATCCTCAAATGGCTCATCGTCACCTACGGGTGCGAAGTCGTGACCATGACAGCCGACCTCGGACAGGAAGACGATCTCAACGGCGTGGATGAAAAGGCCCTGAAAACCGGGGCGAGCAAGGCGTATGTGGAAGACCTGCGCGAAGAATTCGCGCGCGACTACATCTTCCCCATGCTCCGTTCCGGCGCGGTGTATGAAAGCCGCTACCTCATGGGCACTTCCATCGCCCGCCCGCTGATCACCAAACGCCTGGTGGAAATCGCCCGGGCGGAAGGCGCGGACGCCCTGGCCCACGGAGCCACCGGCAAGGGGAACGATCAGGTTCGTTTCGAGCTTTCGGCCATGGCCCTTGCTCCGGACCTGCGGATCATCGCGCCGTGGCGCGAGTGGGATCTGATGTCCCGCACGGCGCTGAACGCCTTTGCCGAACAAAACGGCATTGCCGTCGCCTCCTCCAACAAGCATTACAGCATGGACCGCAACATGCTGCATTGCAGCTTCGAGGGGAGCGAGCTTGAAGATCCGTGGGAAGAACCTCTGGCCGGCTCCCATGTCATGGCCGTGCCCGTCGAGCAGGCCCCGGACGAGCCGGAATACATCACCATCGGCTTTGAACGCGGCGATCCTGTCTCCGTCAACGGCGAAGCCATGTCCCCGGCCCGCCTGGTCATGACGCTCAACGCCATTGCAAGCCGCCACGGCATCGGCCGCGTCGACATGGTGGAAAACCGCTTTGTCGGCATGAAGGCGCGCGGCGTGTACGAAACGCCCGGCGGCACCCTGATCCATGTGGCGCATCAGGATCTGGAAGGCATCACCCTCGATCGCATGACCATGCGCATCCGGGATCAAATCCTGCCCGCCTATGCCGACGCCGTGTACAACGGCTTCTGGTTCTCGCCGGAGCGCGAGGCCATGCAGGCGCTTATCGACAAGGCGCAGGAGCGCGTCTCCGGCACGGCCCGCCTCAAGCTGTACAAGGGCACGGCCTGGCCGGTGGGGCGCGAGTCGGCCAACACGCTGTACTGCCATGACCTCGCCACCTTTGAAGAATGCGCCACCTACGATCACAAGGACGCGGCCGGCTTCATCAAGCTCAACGGCCTGAGGATCCGCGGCTACAAGAAAATGAAGTAACGCGAATCCCGGCCAGGACGACCGGAATTTCACTCTGTTGCGGGAGCGACGGACGGCGGCGTTTTCACGAAATCCGCCGGTTCGCCGCTCCCGCCCAAATCACAGGACCGGGAAAAGCCGGTCATGCGGGATCGACATGGCAGAGAAAAAGCTTTGGGGCGGCCGCTTCCACGAGGGAACGGCCGCCTCCGTCGAGGCGTATACCGAATCCGTTTCCTACGACAGCGCCCTCTACCGGCAGGATATCGCCGGGTCGCAGGCCCACGCCCGTATGCTGGCGCGACAGGGCGTGCTCACGCCCGCCGAGGCGGATCAACTGACGGCCGGACTTGACGCCGTACGGGCGGAAATCGAGTCCGGCGTCTTCCAGTGGAAACGCGAACTGGAAGACGTGCACATGAACATCGAAAGCCGCCTGACGGAACTTGTGGGCGATGTGGGCAAAAAACTCCACACCGGGCGCAGCCGCAACGATCAGGTGGCCCTGGATTTTCGACTGTTCGTGGCCGACCGCGCGGCCGCATGGCGAAATCTTGCGATCAGGACGGCGGCCGTCTTTGTGGACAAGGCCGAGGAACACCGTGAAATCATCCTCCCCGGCTGCACCCACCTCCAGCCCGCGCAACCCGTAAGCCTGGCGCAACATCTGCTGGCCTACGCCTGGATGCTCAAACGCGATGTGGACCGCCTGAAGGATTGCGAGCGGCGTGCCCGCATTTCCCCGCTGGGCGCGGCGGCCCTGGCCGGCACGACATACCCGCTCGATCCCGCCTCGGTGGCGGCGGAACTGGGCATGAACGGCGTATTCGACAACAGCATGGATGCCGTGTCCGACAGGGATTTCGCGCTGGAAGCCCTGTTCTGCTCCAGCGTGATCATGATGCACCTTTCCCGCTTCTGCGAAGAAATCATCCTGTGGGCCAATCCGGCCTACGGCTTTGTCCGCCTGCCCGACGCCTACGCCACAGGTTCGTCCATCATGCCGCAGAAGAAAAATCCGGACGTGGCCGAACTGATGCGGGGCAAGACAGGCCGCGTCTACGGCGATCTCGTGACGCTGCTGACGATCATGAAGGGCCTGCCCCTGGCCTACAACCGGGATTTGCAGGAAGACAAGGAACCGTTTCTGGACGCTGACCGCACGGTGAGTCTGTCGCTTGAACTCATGGCCGGCATGTTGGCCGCTCTTCGCTTTGATGCGGATCGCATGGCCCGGGCGCTCTCCGCCGGCTTCCTCAACGCCACGGAACTTGCGGACTACCTGGTCTCCAGAGGGATTCCGTTCCGCGAAGCGCACCATATCACCGGCCGGGCCGTTGCCCTGGCCGAAGAACGGAACCTGCCGCTCGAAGCCCTGCCGCCGGAAGATCTGCACGCGCTGTGCGAACGGATCGAGCCTGATGTGTTCGACGTGCTTGATTACCGGGCGGCTGTGGCCCGGCGCAACGCGCCCGGCGGCACTGGCCCGATCTCCCTTGATCGGCAGTTCAAAAACATCCGCGCGTGGATCGCGGAGGAAACAGGCGCCTGATTGGGGGCAGCGCCCCCAAACCCCCTGCAGGGGAATGATTCCCCTGCCCCCCCAATGGCCGGCCGGCGCGTTGCGCCAGGCCGGCACATGCAGGGGCGGGGCGACAATGTTCACTCCCCTGCCTGCCGCAACGCCGTGGTTTTGCGGAGGGCGGCGTTGCAAGCCAACCACTGGCTGTCTGGTGAAGACCGCTTTGTCCACTGTTTGCCGGGTGGAAAAATCCGGCGTGTTGTGGACGGCGTTTTCATAATCCCCCCGAAAACTCCGTTTGGAACGGAGCCTGCTCGGGGGTGTTCACACTGCGAGAAATGTTGTTCTCCGCCAGGGAAAAAGGCTTTTTGTGAAGGGAATGTACGCTTATGGCACATGACCGGAATAAAAAGCCTTTTTGACGCAGGCAGGACAAGAGCCGGAGTGTGCGCCCTACGCGGGCAGTGTTTTTTCTTTTCCCGTCAGGCTTTCAATAACGATCCGGACAATGCCGATCTGAGGCAGTCGGGACGCTGGCGCGGGCAAGTCGCAAATGGCCTGATACTGATCACGAATGGCGACCAGCGCCGTTTGCTTCTCCGCTTCATCTTCCACAATCACGGCCGTGCCGGAGCCGCACACGCTGCGGTAAGCCGTTGTGGATCGTTCGCGGATGATCCGCACATCCGTCGCGGCGGCAAAGCCCACCCGCGGATCGCGCCGGATCAAGTCAAGCTTGAGACCTTCGTTTGCGCAATGAATGTACAGCACGCCCTCATGCAGGGCGTGGTTGACCGGGATGACATAGGGCGCGCCTTCCGTATTCAGGCTCAGCCACAACGTGTCGGCATCTTTCAGCACCTGTTCCATAAAGGCGCGATCCGTCCGCTCTCTTTCCTTTCTGCGCATGCAGCATCTCCCCGGGACGCATATCCGCCGCAAGCGCTCCGCATCGTCCCTTTCTGCGGGCGCTTCGCCTCCGGGCAGGGTAACAGACAACCCACGAGCGCGCAACACGCGCATGGATTCAAGGTCAACCCTCATGAAAACACCGTCCGCAAAAAGCCGTTTTTTTCCGACCGGCAAGGGGCAAACAGACGAATCTGTCCCGAAATACAGTCAATGTCGGCCTTGCAATGCCACCGGAGGCAAAAAGGCGGCCTTGCGGCAGGCGGGTTCATGAGGGCTGCCTAACCTCTTGACTTTGCGCACCGAGAGGGCGAAGAGGAAGCCGGAAGAATGCGAGCCGTGCAGCGGCGAACATTCGTACCGGGTATTGCCTGACGGACGCCATCCTGAGATGGGAGGGCGTCTCAAACACGAAACAGGGAGTTTTCCATGCTTTCTCTCAAGCAATGCGGCAGACTGCTTTTCGCCTGCGTTCTCGGTGCGGCCCTGGCCGTTCCGGCTCTGGCGCAGGAAGTCAAAACCGACACCTTCTCCATTGACTTGCCGGCCGACTGGAAGCAGCCTCAGCCCGTTCAGAACATGAACGGCAGCACCATGGCCATTTTCCAGAACACCAAGGATGGATCCGCCGTCACCATCACGGTTGTCGCCAACCCCATGGCCGCCAAGGACGTGGCCGCGCAGACCATCGCCGGGATGAAAGCCGGCGGCATCAACGCCAGCGATCCGGTTGAAAAGGACGGCGTGTACGAGACCACCTACGCGCAAGGCCCCGGCAAGGGGGTTTCCTACTTCGCCTCGAACGGCAAGGTCTTTGCGGTGACGACCATCCTCGGCCCCACCATCAATACCGGCAAGGAACTGCTGAAAAACCTGAAGCCCGCCGATCCTGCCCTCTTCCCCAAATTTTAGAACGTAAAACCATTTGAAAGGTTGGGGGCTGCTCGCCCCCAAACCCCTCGGCAGGGGAATGATTCCCCTGCACCCTCAATGCCGGCTGGCGCGTTGCGCCGGGCCGGCAAACGCCTGGGGGTCAGATCTCATGACAACCCCGTCCGCAAAAAACCGTTTTGTTCGGCCGGCACGGGCAAACATTGGGCGAAGCTGTCCCGAACATACAGTCAATTTGGCCTTGCAACGCCGCCGGACGTACAAACGGTGTTGCGGCAGGCGGATCGGGACGCCCTCCCTCATGCCGCAGAATTTTTCCCCCATCGGCGGAAGGGATGCCGGGCCAGGCTGGAATTGGCGTAGCGCCAGTCTCCTGTAACTTCCGCGCCAAGCCAGCCCGGGCGGGAAAAGCTCTGATCCTCAGCCGCAAGCTCCAGCTCCGCCAGCACAAGCCCCGCGTTCTCGCCCAGGAATTCGTCCACCTCCCACACAAGCCCATCCAGCGCGATGCGGTGGCGGCATTTCTCGACAAGCGGCTTTTCAGCCATGTGTTCAAGCAGAAAAGCGCCGTCGGCAAAGGGAATCTCATACTCGAATTCCGGACGACGAAATCCCGTCTGCCTGCCCTTGAGCGTGAGAAAGGCCGCGCCGTCGGCTTCGGACGTTCCGATCAGACGCACCCGCACCGTGCGATCCGGCTCCGAACAAAGGTACCCCTGCCGGTACAGAAGGCCGGGGGCGAGACCACGCCAGGCGTCCGAACACACCAGGAATCTGCGTTCGATTTCATACCCCATGCGTTTTCCTTGTAATGCCATAGCCCCCGAATATGCCGTTTGGCGCAGAGCGCCAGAGTTATCGAGGGTGCAGGGGAATCATTCCTCTACTGCGGGGGGGTGGGGGCGCGAAGCCCCCCCACACACTTCAAACGCCTCTGTTGTTATTCTCCAAGCCATTTGACGCGAATGGCCTTTTCCTTGCCGTTGGCCCGAATGGCCGCAAGCCCCTTGTTGATCCGCTCCTGCATCGCGGTATCGTCCTTGCGCATGACAAAGCCGATATATTCCACATCGTCCGTGACAAAGGCCAGCTTCATGAGATCCTGGTAACCTTCCTTGCGGCTGGAGTAGTAGCGGGCCACAGGGTCGTCGCACATTGCCGCGTCAAGGCGGCCGTTGCGCAAATCTTCAAACACCAGGCCCACCTCGTCATAGGTCTTGATGGTGAAGTCGCCCTTCATCTTGCGCAAGGCTTCCACAGCCGTCGTGCCGATCTGCACGCCGATGGTCTTTCCCTTCAGATCTTCGGGCTTGCTGATGGCGGAATCCCGCGCGACAACCAGAGCCTGCCTGACTTCATAATAGGGATCGGAAAAAAGATAATTCTTCTTGCGCGGTTCCGTGATGGTCACGCAGGAGGCGATGACGTCGCTCTGCGCGGACTCAAGCGAGGCGAAAATGCCGTCCCACGCGGTGTTGCGCATGTCGATGCTGAAGCCCATCTCTTCGGCAATGGCTTCCATGATATCCCGATCGTAGCCCACGATCTTCTTTTCCGCATTGAGGAATTCCATGGGAGGCCATGTGGGATTGCTGGCCACCTTCACCGTTTCCCCGGCAAAAAGCGTTCCCGACGTCAGCAGGACAGCCGCACACGCGGCAAGAATGCTCCGCAACATGTTTACTCCTTGCATTTTGCTTGTTATGGATTGCAGGCTGGACCGGCAACCCCCTGTCCGGGGCAGAATACAGCAAACCGCCCCGCTCCAGAACACACGAGGCCCTGTTTGCAAAAATATTCTGCACGCAGAGCCTCGTGAAGCCTGTGAACCGGACGTGAAGCCGGCGGGCCGCCAGAGCGGCCCGAACATCCGCCTATTGCTTGAGGAAGTTGGGCAGCCAGGTGACGATCGCCGGGAACACGATGACAAGAATGATCCCGACAACCTGGCATCCGATATACTGGAACATGCCCTTGTAGATATCCATCAAATCCCAGTGCGGCAGACTGCCCTTGATGAAATAGGCCGAGAGCGCCACCGGCGGCGACAGCCAGGAAGTCTGCAACGTCACGGCCATGACCAGGCAGAACCACAGCTTGTCGAACTGCATCGCTTCCACCGTGGGCAGCATGAGCGGCAGGAAGATAAGAACGATGGGGATCCACTCCATGGCCCAGCCAAGGAAGAAGATGGTCAGCATGATGAGCGCCAGCATCGCCATGGGCGGCATGTCAAGCGACATCAAAAAGCGCGACAGCCACGCGGCGCTTCCCAGGCGCGAAAAGACCGAGCCGAAGAAGTTGCACGACGCGATCATGATGAGAATCATGGCCGACAGCTTTGTTGTCTTGAACAGGGCGTCCTTCATGCCTTCCCAGGAGAACTTGCGGTACGCGAAGACAAGAACGAACGCGCCGAACGCGCCGCAGGAAGCCGCCTCGGTAGGCGTGGCGATGCCCATGAGGATACTGCCGAGCGTGGAAAAAATGAGCAGAAGCAGCGGGATGACGCCAATGAACACTTCCCGCAGAGCCTTGCCGAAGCTTTCGGGCCGAAGCTCGGGCGGCAGCGGCGGGCCAAGCTCGGGGTTGAGCGCGCAACGCACGAGCGAGTACGCAATGTAGATGCCGGCGAGCATCAGACCGGGAATGACGGCGGCCGCGAACAGATCGGTCACCGGCACGCCCACGATCGGCCCCATGACCACAAGCATGACGCTCGGGGGAATGAGGATGCCCAGCGTGCCCGACGCGGCGATGGACCCCGCGCCCATACGGATGTTATAGCCGCTCCGGCGCATGGCCGGCTCCGCCATGACGCAGAGCAGGTTCACCGACGATCCCACAATGCCCGTGGCCGCAGCGAAAATTGTGCCGGTGAAGATGACCGCCGCGTACAGGGAGCCGGGCAGGCGGCACAGCAGCATCTGAAACGATTTGAAGAGCCGATCCATAAGCCCCGCGCTCTCAAGGATATACCCCATGAGCAGAAATGGCGGAATGGCTCCCATGACCGAGTCGGTCATGACCTGATAGAATTGCACCGTCAACAGGTAAAAAACAATTTTGCCGATGCCGATAAAACCAAAAGTCAGCCCGCTGAACACCATCACATAGGAAATGGGAAACCCGGTGCAAAAGGCGAGGAACATCGCCCCCAGCGAAAGCAGACCAAGCAGTTCATTTGTGGATATTTCCATAGACGCTCCTCTCTTTGCGGCTAGGCCGCTTCCGTCTCCGCAGCCCAGTAATCAACGCCGGTTTTCCACCTGTAGATGTTCTTGATCACCTCCGAGACGCCCTGCACCAGCGTCAGTGCAACGCAACACGGAATGGCGAACTTCAACGGCCAGACAATAGGCATCCACGGGCTTGAAACCATTGTTTCGCTGATGGTGAAGGACTTCCAGAAATATTTCCAGCCCACTTCCAGAAAGACGATGTGAACCGGAAAAAAGAGAAGAATGTACATCAGGATATCAACTTTGGCCTTGGTTTTCACCGACCAGTTGTTGTAAAAGAAGTCGGTGCGGATATGCCCGCCGGATTGCAGGCAATACGCCGAACCCACCATGAAATTGATGCCGAAAAGTATCACCGCCATATCCATCGACCAGATGGTGGGGCTGTGAAAAAGATATCGCATGAAGACTTCGTACACGAGACTCAGCATCATGGGGATGAGCAACCATGAAACCGCCTTGCCCGTAAAAATGCTGATCCCGTCAAGGATCCGGATGGTGCGTTGAGCCGAGGCCGGAACCCGATCGACGCTGGGGGAATTTGCTGCTGTCATCATCACATCCTCTGGAGCAAGAAATAAAAAAAGGGAGAGGAACAACGTTCCCCTCCCCGTTGAAACTCTCGCCTACTTCTTGTACTCCGTGATAATCCCGGCGTCCATGGCGGCCTTGCCCATGTTGTAATACACGCCGTTCACGCGCTTCTGGTACGGAACAGTGAGTTCCGCCCACTTCTGCATGGAATCGTACACCTTCTTGAAGAAGGGATCAGCGTCGGCATACTTCTTCACAACCTTGTTCGAAGCGGCCATGTACGCGCTGACGTATTCTTCGGGCGTATCTTCGATGATAACGGAATCTTCCTTCACGAGCTTGCTCAACGCGGTGGAGTTTTCGCTCACATTCATGTTGATCATGTCCGTGACGGTAGCGCGCATGGATTCGTCGATCACAGCCTGCAGATTGGGCGGCAGGGAATCGTACCAATCCTTGTTGATGATGATGTCAGAGATGGAAATAACCTGATGCAGGCCCTGGATGTAGTAGTGCTTCCAGATTTCCGCGAAGCCGAGGAGCATATCGTCAGCGGGGGAAATCCATTCGGCCGCATCAATAACGCCGCGCTGCGCGGCGGGGATAATGTCCGGACCGGGCATGGAAACCACGGGCATTCCCATTTCCTTGAACGACTCGGCCGGCACGCCTGGCGGGGAGCGGAACTTGACCTTGCGGATTTCCTCCAGCGTTCCGTAATGCTGCTTGAACCAGCCGAAGGGTTCGGGACCCATGGGCATGACCAGATACGGCTTCACATTGGCCTTGAGAACCTGCTGGTAGTATTCTTCGAGCAGCTTCTGGCCCTCGCCTTCCCAGATCCACGACATGACGGCAGTCTGGTCAAGGCCGATGCCAAGACCGGCCGTGGGCGCGGCAAAGAGCACGCCGGCCGGATGCTTGCCGGACCAGTAGTGCGTCCAGGCCTGGCCGCCGTTGACGATGCCCTGATCCACGGCATCAAGAATTTCAAACGCCTTGACCACAGCGCCTTCGGCCAGGAGTTCGACCTTGATCTCCCCGCCGGACAGCTTTTCAATGCGTTTGGCCATGCGATCCATAACCTTGTAGTACAGGCTCGACGTGCCCTGCGCGGTCTGGATCTTCAGTTCGTACTTGGCGGCATGCGCCACCCCCCCCCAGCACAGGAGGCCAGCCATTACCGCAAGAGCAAACAATTTCCTCATGCCTTTCTCCTTGTTTGCACAATTGCTGAAATGTCGAAAACACGGTTCGACACGCCGTATCGCATCGGAACGCTCAAGGTTCCAAAACGATCAATTTGTCCCCGCGTTTCACGCGGCCCATGCCACACGGGAAAACAGCGCGACTCCGCGCTGTTGCGCTCCGGATCGTCCAGTTGACGCCGGTCCCCCCGCGTTTCACCGCGGCATGGCCCCCCCCATGTTGTTATTGTCTGAACAACTGCTATTATTTTGCAGAAAGATCATTTTATTGTAAAGGCATCCAGAGGAAAAAAGTGACAAGACGCCGTCAAAAAAATTTTTATTAGCTTAATCAGAAGGATACAAGCAGGGCCCTGCCCCTCTCCGGGTCTGACCTCCGGGAGGAAACAGGGCGAGGGCCGTACAGGCGCGTCACGATCATATTGATACAAGAGGCACAAGCGCCATAGACTTCCGCCAGATTTTCCCTCGAGCTTTCCGGGGCCGCCCCTCCCCGGGAGCATCAGGGTCTCCGCCCTCCCCCGACAACTTCTGGAACTCATTTCATGATTCAGCCTTTGGGCTGAATCATGAAGATCCTTCGCCCAAAAACGTGTTTTTTGGCTCATTCACGGCGCTTTTCGCGCCGCGCCAGACTCTCGTCCGGCGTTGGAAGCCATTTCATGCGAATCATGAAATGACTTCTATTCATCCCCGTCGTCCGTCACGGGGGCGGCCTTCAGACCGGAAAGCGGGTGCGCCCTGTCGTAAACGCGCATGAGACGATCCAGCGTCACATGGGTGTAGCGCTGGGTGGTGGAGAGCCGGGCATGGCCAAGCAATTCCTGCACGGCGCGCAAGTCGGCCCCGCCCTCCAGCAGATGCGTGGCAAAAGAATGCCGCAAGGCATGGGGGGACACATGCTGGGGCAGCCCGGCCTCCTGCCGCAGGTGTTCCAGAATGCGGGCGGCCTGCCGGCGATCGAGACGCCCCCCGCGGTTCCCCACAAACACGGCCTGCTCAACGGAGGCGGCGGGCAGGAGCAACGGGCGCGTCCGCAGCCAGCGCTCAAGCGTCCGCATCGATGTCGCGCTCAGGGGCGCAAGCCGTTCCTTGCCGCCCTTGCCCAAAACGCGCACCACCCCGCTGGAGGGATCCACATCCATGACGTTCAGTCCCAGAGCCTCGGAAATCCGCAGGCCCGAACCGTACAGGAGTTCGACAAGCGCCTGATCCCGACAGGCCGCCGCCCCTTCCCTGCTCTCGTGCGGGGGCGTTCCAGGGGCATCCGGAGCATTTGGGGAATCCCCCCAGGGGCGCACCCCGGAATGAACGGCGGCTTCGTCCAGGAGGGAAAACACCTGATCCACGTTCAGCGTGCCGGGCTGCCGAATCTGCTGTTTCGGATTGCGCACGCCGGCCGTCGGGTTGTCGCTCACCAGCTTCTTGCGCAAAAGGTAGCGAAAGAATGACCGGATTGCGGAGAGCTTGCGGCTGATGGAGCTTCTGGCCCGCCCTTCCCGAAACAGAAAGGCGGAATACCGCTCGATATCCCGTTTGCGCACCTCGCCGGGAGCGGCCAGCGTCAGGGACTGGTTGCGCAGCCAGTTTTCAAACTGCTCCAGATCCCGGCGGTAGGCCGCCCCCGTGGCCGGCGAAGAACCTTTCTGCAGATCAAGCCAGGCCAGGAAGACCTCGACAGGACCGGGCAGGGAAACCCCCGCGCGGGGCTGTTCCGCCGCCCGGGCGAAGGAAACGCGTTTTTTCTCTCTCATCCTGCGAACCACGTTCGGGCATGAGCCACTATCGGATCGGGGCATAGCGCAAATCAGCCAGACGGCGCGCCCGCCCCTGCACTTCCAGCATGACCAGGGCGGCCCCCACCTCCGCGGCGGAAAGCTGCAACGTCCGGCACAAATCATCGGCGCTGACAGGTTCCGGCCGTATCGCGGCAAGAATGCGATCCTCCACGCTGGAGGCGCGGAACGGAGCGGACGCGCTGTCCGGCGGACCGGGATCGGCAGGTTCGGCAGGATCAGCGGGCGCATCAGGAGCCTTGCCGGGCTGGGGCATGAGCATTCCACGCAGTTGCGGCCCGAGATCGCGCAAGATATCCTCGGCGTTGCCGACGACGATCGCACCCTGCTGCAACAGTTGCCGGCAACCTTCCGAGGGCGCGCCTTCCGTCCGGTCCGCTCGCGAACCCGGCGCGTCTCCCCCGTCCGCGGCAGGGCATGACGGCTCCTGCCCCCCATATTCGAGGGACTCGACGGAATCCGGCAGCACATACACGGAACGATTCTGCTCCAGCGCAAGCCGGGCGGTGATCAGACTCCCGCTGCGTACCGCCGCTTCCACCACCAGCACGCCGAGGGAAAGACCGCTTATGATGCGGTTGCGGATGGGAAAATGACGCGCCGAAGGAGGCGTGGCCGGGGCGTACTCGGTAAGAAGCAGGCCCTGCCGCTCCATGCCGCGTCGCAGATCGCGGTTGCCGCCGGGGTAGTCCACGTCAAGCCCCGCGCCCAGCACGGCAATGGTGCCGCCCTGCTGCTCCAGCGCCGCCAGGTGGGCGGCCCTGTCGATACCGAGCGCCATGCCGGAAACCACCGTCACCCCCGCGGACGCCACCCCGCGCGCCAGGGCTGTCGCCGCCCGGATGCCGGCACGGGTGCAGTCGCGTCGCCCCACCACGGCGAGACATGGGCCGCGAAGCAGGCTCATGTCGCCCCGGCAGTACAGGAAGACCGGCGGATCCGGCAGTTCGCGCAGTTGCACGGGGTAACAGGGATCGGTCCACAGAAGCAGCACGGCGGAAAGTCCCCGGCAGGCGTCCCACTCCCGCCGGGCGGTCACCCGCCACGAACCGGAAGTCAGCAGCGCCGCCTTGTCCTCCCCGACGCCTGCCTCCCGCCAGCGCGCCGTGCCCTGCACCGCCGCAAAAGCCGAACCGAAAAACGCGAGCAGACGCTTGCGGCTCCGCGCTCCCAGCCCGCGCGTATGGCGCAACGCAAGCGAAGCCCAAAACTCGGCCCGCCCGGCGTCATCCAGCGCCTCCAGAGCGCCGGACGCCCGGCAGAGCGCCCCGGCGGACGACGGATTCATGCCGGCCTACTTCAGCAACTTCAGCTCTTTCGCACGCCGGGCCGCCGGAGAGGACGGGTAGTCTTCCACCAGCACCTGATAATGCAGCCGGGCGTTGTCTTCGTCGTTCATCCGCCCGTAGGCCATGCCGGCCTTGAGCAACGCGTCCGAGGCTTTCTGATGTTTCGGGTAGCGGGCCGTCACGTCCTTGAACACGAAAATGGCCTCGGGATACAGCCGCCGTGAATAGAGACTCTCCCCTTTCCAGTACAGGGCGTTCGGGGTCAGCTTGCTGTTGGGATAGTCGCGGAGAAAGGCGTCAAACGCCCGTTCGCTGTCTTCAAAACGCTTTGCCTGGTAGGAGGCCAGCGCGGCCTTGTAGGCCGTCTGATCCGTTGGCCGGGCAGGCGCGGCGGCGGGTGCGGACGCGCGGGCCGGCTTGCCCGGCGCCGCCGTGGGGGAAGTCGCCCCGGCGGGCGCGGGAGGAACGGCGGCAGGGGTGGAAACGACTGGCTGCGCGTGCGGATCCCAGGCAGGAACAGTCGGCGGAGCAGGAGGGGCCGGAGGTGTTTGAACCGGCGCCGGCGGCGTCGCCGGGGCAGCCTGCGCCACAGTGCGGGAAACAGGCACCGAAACCGTTGTGACCGGCCCTTCGGGCATGGTCTTTTGCGGAGGCGGCGTCTGCGCCGCGCGCGGATCCTGACGCGGAGCGGCGGCAAGGGCGCGCGCGCCTTCAGCGGACGGCTGGCCCTGCGGGTTCCAGGTCGGAACAGGATTCTGCGCCGCAACGCCAGCCGCGGGAGAAGCCGCTCCGGCAGGCGCGGCCTGCCCCTCCTGCGCATAAATTTCCCTGGCCCGGGGCAGAGCGGGAGCAGACGACGAAGCTCCGGCCTGGCCCGCGGAAGCGGCTGGCGCAACGTCCGCCCGCGCCGCCGGATTGGAAACGACGACCGGAACATAAACAACCCGCGCTCCCGAGGGCGAAGGCGTCCCGGCAACAGGGGCGAGGGGCGGAGCCGTCACCGGAGCGCCAATGGGCGCTTCCATAAATACGGGCAGATCCGGGGCGGCCTGATCGGCCGGAACAACCGGGGCGGCATCCTGCCGCGGCGAGGCGCTCTGCCCGCTCATGCAGGCGCCAAGGCCAAACGTCAGGCAGACAAGGGCGGGAAGGCCCCACAGCCTGATGCCAACTTTGCCATTCTTTCCTTTCCGCGTTCCGCCAGCCATGTGCCGCCCTCCCTTGCCGTGCGTGCCGTAAGATGACTCCTACGCATGTAAGCCACTTGGCGGCACTTTTCAAGCAGGCGGCGACGCCTGGAGTCAACTTTCGCAACATGGCGGGAAGATTATCCTCTCCGCCGTATTTTTGTTGAGTCAAAAATGCAAAGAGATATTGAGAATTTCAGCTTTTTTTTCAAATATGACTGTGGAAAACAAAATATACGATTTGTGTAAAAATGATATAATTCTTGAGCAAATCCTTATCTTTCAAGGAATGACCAAACACGCGGCAATGGTTGCAATTGACAAAATTATGTGTAATTTCAATAGGTAAAATTTTCATATCGTTGGGGGAAGAGCAGGGAGAGGCGCGGATAGAAGCTTCATCAATCTCTGTTGCGCGCCCTGCCCTTTCAGGCTAGAACGCCCCCATATGACCACGCAATGGCGAAAAATCTGCAGCAACCTGCAAAAAAGACTGACTCCAGGCAGCTACAAGGTCTGGATCGAGCCCCTGCATGCCAGCATCTCGGCACAGGGGCTTGAACTGGTTGCGCCGAGCGCATTCGTGGCCGAATGGATTCGGGATCGACTGCTTTCTGATATCACGGCATCCGTCACGGAGACGTGCGGCAAGACCCTGCCTGTGCTCGTCCGGGCGGAAAACGCTTCCAGCGCGAATCGCGTGCGCCTTGCGCCCCCGGCAGGTTCGGCGCAGGCGGCCGCTCCGAAGCTGTCGGACGCCCGGATCGATCAGAATCCCACCGATCAGGAGGCCCGGGGCGATCAGGATGGTCAGGACGCCCGGCGCATCGCCCGCCTGCGCTCCAAGGCCGGGCCGGATCGCCTTCGGGAGAGAAGCAAGGACGGGATCGGTTCCTCAGCCGCCTTTGCCGATGCGCCCGCGCCCGTGGAGAAGCGCGGCGCTCCCGCGCCAGGCGCTCCCGCGACCGCGGCCGCCTCTGCCGGCGCGAGCAATGGCGCACGGCGCGACTTTGCGCCCGGACGCCCCTTCCCCGCCCCGTCTTTCTCAAGCCGGGAACAGTTGACCCTGCCTGTCACCGCAACGCTTGCCGCGCCCCAAATCCAGCCGGTGGCCTGGCGCTACGCCTTTGAAAGCTTTGTCGTGGGTCCCACCAACAACATGGCCTATGCCGCGGCCCGCAACATGGCCCGCGCCGGAACGGCTGTGGACATGCTCTTTCTGAGTTCCGGTCCGGGGCTTGGCAAAACACATCTGACGCAGGCTGTGGGGCACGCCCTGTGCCAGTCGAGCAATCGCGCCCACCCCCGCGTGGAATACCTGACCGCCGAAGAATTTTCCTCCTGCTTCGTGCAGGCCTTGCGGGCAAGGGAAATGGAGCGCTTCAAGGGCCGCTTCCGGGATGTGGATCTCCTGCTGCTGGAAGACGTGCACTTTCTCCAGGGCAAGGAAAAAATGCAGGATGAAGTGCTGTCGACCATCAAAACCCTGCAAAGCCGGGGGAGCCGCGTGGTCCTGACAAGCTCTTTCGCGCCGTGCGAACTCCGCAACGTGGACGCCCAGCTTGTGTCCCGCTTCTGTTCCGGTTTTCTGGCCGGCATCGAGAAACCCGACGCCGAAACGCGCCGCCGCATCCTTATGGAAAAGGCCCGCGAGCACGAAACCACGCTCCCCGGCCCTGTGCTCGATCTGCTGACCGATCGGCTGACGGGCGATATCCGCCAGCTTGAAAGCTGCGTGCACACGCTTGTCCTGAAAGGACGCCTGCTCGGTCACACGCTCTCCACCGATATGGCGGGCGAAATCCTCGCCCAGTACGCGCAGGAGAATCCCCTCCTCGGCATCGACGCCATCATCCGCAAGGTCTGCGAAGGCTTCGGCCTTTCGCCGGAACAGTTGCGTTCCCGAAGCCGCAAGCAGAATCACGTTGTGGCGCGCAACACCATTTTCTACCTGGCGCGGCGGCATACCGCGCTTTCCCTGCAGGAAATCGGTGATCGCTTCAACCGCCGTCACTCCACGGTGCTCAAGGGCATTTCGGCTGTCGAACGCGAACTGCGCCGCGAGTCGTCCCTGGGGCGGCAGATCGCGTCCACACTTTCCCTGGTGGAACGCTCCGGCGCATAACGGGATTATCGCCCCGCCTCACCGGCCGGGACAACAAGCCCCGCGCGCAACAGCCCGCGAAAAAGCAGCTTCACGTCCCGCACGATGCGAGCCTCCGGCACGGATCGAAAAGCCTCCCGCAAAAAAGCGACAGCTTCCTCCTCGTCGAGCGGCGCGTCAAGAAGCAGCCATACGGCCTGCCCCGACGCGTTCAGATGAAAAATGGCGTCAGAAGATCCGTCGACCAGAAACAGACTGCCGTCCCGCGCGAAACTCCGCACCCCATCAGCCCGTTTGTAACGGACGCGCTCGATCCGGCCCGCATGGGTTCCCCCCTTTTCACCGGCCGCGTCTTTGCCCCTTTGTCTGTCCGATCCCCTGTCCCGCCCCTTGTCCGGACCGCAAATGACAGGGGAAGGACCACGGTTTCCGCGCGCCGGGGGACATGGGCGTCCATTCTCGGGTCTGTTCCCGGATGTGCCCTCGGTTCCGCTGCCGGCACAGCGCCACCCGCTTCGGGACGCCGCCCCGGCTCCCAGAAACGCCGCCGCCTCATCCAGATCGGAATAGCGAAAGAGAAAAACAGGGATTCGCGCCGCCAGACGTTCAGCGCGTCTGAATACAGTCTCCGCCGTGCCCTGCCGCATGATCCAGCGCGGCAGAATGCGCGCCAGCCCCTCATCCTGCGACAGGGGAACGAACTCTGGGCGAGCGCCGGACGTCCGTTCGAGGACAAGGGCATGGTTTACCCCGCTTCTGCTCCCGAAAGGGGCCAGAAGCGGCATACCGGATTGCAGATACCGGTAGCGGGCATCGCTCGTCCCCCTGTATGTCCGGGCAAGGACGCGGAGCCTTTCCGAACGCGGAAGAGGCAGACGAAGGCGTGGCGGAATGCCGAACGACACGATCTCCCCCTCTTCCGTCATGCCGATCATGTCGTCGCCGCAGCCGATGTGGCCCGAGGCCATCAGACGGGCGGTCAGCACGCTTTTCCCCGCCCTGTTCGCGCCGAACATCAGCACGGCCCCCGTATCCTTCGGCCCCTCTCCGCCTCCCGCATCCTCCGCACCCGCCGTAACAAGGCGTACAGCCGCCCCGTGCAGACAAAACAGAGAGGGCGCGGCCGCGCAAAAAGCCGTGACCAGATCGATGGAAAGACTGCACAGCGCGCACGCGGGAGACGCCTCCCGCCGGCTTTCGGGCGCTCCCGCGTCCGGACCAACGTCGCGGGGCGCATCGCCATGCGCCGCGCCTGTCGCATCATTGCCGCATGTATGGAGAAAAGGCTCCAGCCGGTAGCCCCCGTCGGCCACGCGGCGGATCGTCAGGAAGGGATTGACGTCGGACGGACCTTCCTCCCTGAATGGCCAGGTGGAAAAGAACGCGCGCGCTTCAGACAGAAGATCCGCGCAACAGATCAGCCGGACAGGCCGCGGCACGCCCTGAAAATGCAGATCCGTGACGTCCGCGGAAGAGGTGATGCGGAACGACGGATTCCGCGCCGGAGGAAGCCCCGGGCTCACGGCTGCCGTGAAAAGCCGCCGGAGCTTCGCCGCCACGTCCTGTCGGGATGCGAAGGGCGGCTTGCGCGCGACGGCCTGCCGGGACGCGAGGGCCTGCTGGCATATGAAGGACGACTCCGGCGGGAAGGATAGCTGGGGCGTGATGGCCTGCTCGGGCGAGAAGGCCGACTCCGCCGTGACGGACGGCTCGGGCGGGATGGACGACTGGGGAACGACGCCGCTTGCGCCTCATTGAGCGTCAGCAGGGTCGGCGCGGCATACGCCATGCCCGCCGCAACCAGACCGGCCAGAATCCTGCGACGCTGTTCCCGAAAATCTTCAGCGGCGGAAGGATCTCTCGTCTCTTTCATGGTTCCTCCCTGAAGCAAGCCGGAAAGCGCGCCCGCCCCGGAGTGCGGATGGAGTCAGTTTCGCGGCCGCACAGCCGGCTTTGCGGCCCGTCGGCGTTGCGACGCAAGATTGACCGCAGTCCGGCGTCGCGCCGCAAGACGCGCAACGCCGGACGCCTCATTGTTACAGACGCTCCACCACCCTGTCGCCCATCTCTGTCGTGGACACGGGATGGAAGCCCGCCCCGCCGGACGCCGGCATGAGATCCGGCGTGCGGAACCCTTCGCGCAGGACGGCGTGCACGGCGTTTTCAACAGCGGCGGCCTCGGCTTCCATGTCAAAACCGAGGCGCAGCAGCATGGCCGCGGAAAGGATGGTAGCCAGCGGGTTCGCCTTGCCCTGGCCGGCGATATCCGGCGCGGAACCGTGAATGGGTTCAAACAGGCCGGGCGCTCCCGCTCCGAGCGAAGCGGACGGCAACAGCCCGATGGACCCGGTGATTGCCGAGGCTTCGTCCGAAAGGATGTCGCCAAAGAGGTTGCCGGTCAGAATCACGTCGAACTGGGACGGATCGCGCACAAGCTGCATGGCCGCGTTGTCCACATACATGTGCGAGAGTTCCACATCGGGGAAGTCTTTCGCCACTTCGCTCACGACAGCGCGCCAGAGGCGGGAGACGTCGAGCACGTTGGCCTTGTCCACCGAGCAGAGGCGCTTTTTGCGCTTGCGTGCCGTGGCGAAGGCCACGCGGGCGATGCGTTCGATTTCCTGCTCGGTGTAGATCATGGTGTTGAAGCCCACGCGCTGCCCGTCCCGCACTTCCTGCCCGGCGGGCTTGCCGAAATAGACGTCCCCGGTCAGTTCGCGCACCACAATGAGGTCAAGACCCTTGGCGGCGGTGTCCGCCCGCAACAGGCAGGAACCGGCCAGTTCGGGAAAAAGCGTGGCCGGCCGCAGGTTGGCGAAGAGACCCAACGCCTTTCTGATGCCGAGAAGGCCGCGCTCCGGCCGTCTGTCCCCGGGCAGGACATCCCACTTCGGGCCGCCCACCGCGCCAAGGAAAACGGCGTCCGCCGCCTTGCAGGCGTCCACAGTCGCCGCCGGCAGGGGATCGCCCGCGGCGTCCAGAGCCGCGCCGCCGATCAGCGCTTCGCTCATCACGAATTCGTGACCGAACTTTTTTTCCACCGCGCGCAGCGTCTTCACCGCTTCCGCCACAATTTCCGGTCCGATGCCGTCACCCGGCAGAAGACAAATCGTTTTTCGCATGGTTTCCCCATTCTCCGTTTTGTGCTTGATTCATTCCGGCACATGCCGGACAGTGCAGGCGTCGGGGCAACACCCCCGCATGACCCCCGCCCGCGAAACGGGGGCGTTTTCCGGCCGGCTACTTCTGGCAGCGCGGACAGTACACCGTAGCGCGCCCGGCGACCTTGCAGGCGCGCAGTTTCGCGCCGCACGCAAGGCAGCGTTCGCCGCTCCGGCCGTAGACCCGGAAGCTGTTCTGAAACGCCCCGGCATCGCCCCGTGCGGTGCGGTAATCGCGGATGGAACTGCCGCAGGCCGCGATGGACTCGCGCAAGACCTCCTGCAACGCGGCGTGCAGACCGTGCAATCGTTCGGGCGAAAGCGTGCTGGCCCGCGTTTCCGGCCGGATCCCGGCCCGGAACAGGCTTTCGTCGGCGTAAATGTTGCCGCAGCCCGCAAGCACCGTCTGATCCAGCAGTAACGCCTTGATCGCGGCGGCTCGCGCGGCGAAGCGCGCGGCAAAGGCCGCGGCGTCGATCTCCAGGGGTTCCGGCCCGAGGCGCGTCCAGAACGGCCATGCGGCAAGGACGGCCGGCGTCAGCACGCGCGCGTAGCCGAACTTGCGCGCGTCGTCGAAAAAGAGGCGCGAGCCGTCGTCCAGATCAAAAATGAGTCTGGTATGCGGCCCCGGCTCCGTTCCCGCCGGGTAGACGAACAGGCGTCCGCTCATCTTGAGGTGGATGCCCACGCCGATCACGGCGTCCGGCCCGTCGTCCGCATCGGCAACGTGCAGAGGGAGCAGGAGGAGCTTTCCCCGGCGGCCCGGCGCGGCGAACGTCCCGCCCGTCAGGATGGAAAGCGGAACATCCCCTTGCAGCGTGCCGGGGTTGAGCAGACAGTGCCCGGTGACCCTCCGGCCCCGCACATGTGGAGCCAGGGTGCGGGCGATGGTTTCGACTTCGGGCAGTTCGGGCATCGGCGTATCAGACCCGCGTTTCCGCCGCAAAGGCGCGGGCGAAGAGATCCGCGTCTTCCGGCCGGGCCGCCGCGCCAAGCTCCGCGCTCCCGCCGTGGCAGTGAAACGCCCCGTCCGTCAGATCAACATAGCCGGCCGCCAGAACCCGCCCGTAGGGGAGCTGATCCCTCATGTCGGCATGATCCACCCGCCGCGGAAACACAAACAATGCCGGCTGCCCCGCAAAATCCTCGACTATCAGGTATTTCATCCGCAATCCTCCAGAATTCCGGCCCTGTCCGAACCGGCGGCCGGGGTTCCGTCCGGCGTGCCGTTCACCTCTTCCGGCCTGAGCGCCACAACGGCCAGATCGTGCCGATCCGCGAGAGCGAGCGCCGCTTCCATATCAAAAAACAGGGTCTTTTCGGCTTCCACAGCAAGGCAACGGTATTTGCCTTCCACCAGCCGGCGGATGGTTTCAAGGCCGACGGAGGGCAAATCCGCCCGCTCGTCCTGACCCGGCTTGGCCATCTTGAGGGCCACGCAGCCCGCGCCGCCAAGCTCGCCGCCGCGGCGCAAGGCGGCGTCCGTGCCTTCAAGGCACTCCACGGCAACCACCATGCCCTGTTTCACGACCAGACACTGCCCGATATCAAAGCGCCCCAGCGACGCCCCCACGGGCCAGCCGAAACGGATATCCCGCCATTCCTCCTCGTCCGGCGGCCGGCGGGAAAGACGCCCCGCCGGGCAGCGCAACGAGGGCGCGAACTCCGAAGCAGGGACGACGGTGAACCCCTCCCGCTCGAAATCCTCGATAATGGCGCGCAACAGCGCGTCGTCCCCCTTGCGGCGAAGGGAAAAGACGATGCGCAGCGCGCGAAGATCCGGCCGGAAGTCAAGGGCGCGCGGCTTGTTGATGGCCCCGGCCATGCACACGCGCCGCACCCCCTGACGCCGGAAAAAGGCGAGAACCCTGTTGAACTGCCCGAGCCGCAAGAGACAAAAAACGTCCGCCGCGGCGCGCAGATCCGGATCGGTGTGGCCGTGAAAGCCGCAAACCACGGCGCGTCCGCCCGACTTCCGGACAGTTTCCGCCACCAGGCGCGGGAACTGCCCGCCCCCGGCGATGATTCCGACAGGCTCGTTTTCCATGCCTCGCACCACGGGTAGGTTGTCCGGCGACGGCTTACGCCCGCCTGAAGAATTCCGCCAGTTCCAGCCCGGCCACACGGTCGCGCGTGCCGGCCCGGAAGGCGCGGCAGCAGCCGGGGGAAATTTCGTCGATCAGCAGGGGCCGCCCTTCTTCATCCAGGCCCCATTCAACCTTGATATCCCACAAATCCAGGCCCCGGGCGGTGAACATCGCCCGCACGGCCTCCATGACGGCGGCGTTGCGCGCCAGCAGTTCGTCCATGATCGCGGCGTCCACAATGCCAAGGGCCGTCAGGGCGGAAGGCACGATGAGCGGATCGCCGGCGGCGTCGTCCTTGAGCGTGATCTCGAACACGGGCGAAGGCAGGCGCATGCCGTCCTGCACGCCCGGAACCATGCCGTAGCGACGGATGAAACTGCCCGTCCCCACCCAGCGGGTGACCCATTCCAGACCAGGCCTGAACATTCTGGCGCGCCGCACATCCATGGAAAGCTTCTCCAGATCGCAGGCGATCATGTGCGTGCGGGCGATGTTCTTTTCGGCAATTTCGCTGAAGATGGCGGAAGACATGAGCAGGCAGGCTTCGGCCTGGCCGGGTACGGTTTCCTCTGCCAGATTGTTGCCGCCCGGATCGATTTCCCCGGCGTCATTCTTGGTGACTCTGTCGGTGAACACCAGATGCAGGGACGCGGCGTCCAGTTCATAAACATCCTTGGTCTTGCCGCGGTATACGAGTTTCATACGCTCTCCTTGTGTTTGCCTGTCGACGACGGCGGGCGCGCTTTCGCGCCGGCGCGGAAAAACTTGTAGCCGGGCCGGCACGGACAAGGCAAGAAAAAATCGTCCCTTCCACCATCCTTGTCCTTTCACGCCAATAAAGATACACCTGCCCAAAAGGATGCAGCAACAAGGACGCGACCATGACGCAGGCACCCGACGCGCCGCTCCGAAAACGCCTTTCCCATGCTGAAGGCGTGCGGGCGGCCTGTATACTTTTTGAACTGAACACGCGCGAGAGCGATATCCTGGAGATGGCGGAACGCGCCGGGGTCTCGCCCGGGGCCGTCGCTCCCGACGGTGAAGGCCGACCGGCGGACAGAGCCGTCCTGCTTGAGGAGTGGCGCGGCTTCGTGCACGCGGCCGTGACCTACGGGCTGATGGCCGAAGCGCCGAACGCTGTTGTCGCCGGCTATCTGCGCGCCACGCGGGAGCTGCTCGGCCGGCTCGGCCATGCGGCGGAACGCATCGACGCCTTTATCGACGACACCTTTGCCGCCTACATCCGGCTCATGGCGCAAAACAGGCAAAAGGAATGTCCGGCGCGCTTTTACGCACGGGTTCTCGGCGTGGAGGATCTTTCCCGCCTGCCTTCCGAACGCACGGCCTTTCTGGCCGGGATGATGGCCATTACCCTGTGCGCCGTGCTGGACAAGTTCGCCAACTACGAATTTTCAGCGGATTGATCAGCTATGGACCTGCTTCGTCTCCAGACCCGTCTGGCTTTTGCCCTGCGTCCCCTCGCCGCCCTGTTCCGCCTGGGGGCCAGCCTGCGTCGCCGGAGCTGGGAAAGCGGCTACCGCAACCGCCTCCGCCCCTCCTGCCCCTGCATCTCCGTGGGCAACATCGCCTGGGGCGGCACGGGCAAAACCCCGCTCACCGACTGGCTGCTGACCTGGGCCGAGACCCGGAAACTCCGCTCCGTGGTGCTCTCCCGCGGGTACAAGGCGGACGTGCGGCTCTCTTCCATCTATGTCCGGCATCACCACAGGGCCAGAGAGGTGGGCGACGAGCCGCTCATGCTCGCGCAGGATCACCCGGAATCCGCCGTGCTGGTGGACCCCGATCGCCAGCGTTCAGGCCGCTATGCCATGCGCTGCCTTTCGCCCGATCTGCTCCTGCTGGACGACGGCTTTCAGCACCTCTCGCTCCGGCGCGATCTCGATCTCGTCCTCCTTCGCCCCGAAGATCTGGGCACGGAATGGAACAGGCTCATCCCGGCCGGATCCTGGCGCGAAAGCGCCGACGCCCTGAGCCGGGCCGACGCCTTTCTGATCAAGTGCGACAGGGCGGGCATGGAACGCCTGTTGCCCGCAATCCGCACCCGCCTTGCCAGGTTCAAACGCCCGGTGTTCAGCTTCACCCTGCGTCCCGTGGGTCTGGAGCCGATCGGAACGCGCAACAGCCCTCCGGAAACCTTGCGACGCAAACCCTACGCCCTGACAGCCGGAGTCGGCAATCCGATCCAGGTGCGCGAAACGGTCACCGCCTTTCTCGGGCACGCGCCTGAGGCGGAATTTTTCTTCCCCGATCACCACGCCTACGGATTCCGCGATGTGGAGCGCATCACGCAGGCGGGTCTCCCCGTGATCTGCACCAGAAAGGACGCCGTCAAGCTCCGCGAGTTGTCGGCCGCCGACGTCTGGGCCTTGCGAGTCGAGGCGTGCTTCGGGCCGTCGGTCTGGGCCGGAACGAGCTTCCCCCGCTGGTTTGACGAATGGTGGCGTCTGCGGCAGGAAAACAGCATCGAACAACTTGGTCCGCGCGATTCCAGATGGACAGGCTTTGCCGCCGACGCGGACCTGTGGGATGAAACGCCCCCACCCCCTCCCCGGGCGGCAGGGAACGATCCCGCCGCGGCGTCCGGTCCGGCGGATTCGGCAGCCCCGGCGGAAGACCCGACGGCTCCGCCAGACAGGCCAGACAGAGCAGACGGGGCAGACGCGACAGAGCCGGCGAACACGACGCCTCCCGAAACCGGCCCGGACGCGGAACATGTTCCCGCGCCGGACGCGGACAACGATCCCGCAACCATGAGCAGAGCCTTTTCATGCGCAAGCGACATTTCTCCGGACACGGGCGAACCTCGGGGCGCAAGCGGCGAGTGACGCGCCCCGACGATCCGCAAGGCAGCTCCAGCGGAGCCATGCGGGAGCTTCCCGCTGTGGAAAGTACAGACCCGGCGGAAGTCCTCGAACTGTTCGGAACAGTCGGGCATCCCCTGCGTCTGGACGACGCGCTCCGCTTCCTCGATCTTCCCCGGCGGGGGAAAAAGGCGTTGCGCGCGCTTCTGGACGCGCTGGCCGCACAGGGGCGCCTGCTGCGCCTGAGCGGCGGGCGCTGGGCCGACGCCTCGCAAGCGCCCACGCTCGCCGGCGTCTTGTCCATCCAGCGTTCCGGGGCCGGTCTTGTCACGCCGCTTTCCTCCACGCCAGACGGAGGGGCATCCAGAGGGACAGGCGGGCAGGCTGGCGGACGCCCCCGACGCGTGGCGGATATTTTCATCCATCCCCTGGCCCTGGGCGACGCCTGGCATGGGGACACGGTGGAAGTCCTTGTCCAGCCGACAAGACAAGCATCCGGCCGCCCTGCCCGGCAAGGCAGGCGCGCCGCGCGGTTCCGCAGCCCGGAAGTCGGCGGATCCGGGGCGAGCCTCCATCCGGAGGGGCGAATCCTGCGCGTGCTCCAGCGCGGGACACAGGAGCTTGCCGTCCATGTCGCGGCCCGGCCCGACGCCGCGGGGCGAGTCCTCTGCCGGCCGGCGGACCCGCGCTTCGCCTTTCTGGTGCTGGCGGATGTTTCCGCCCTGCCGGCCGCCCCGAAGATCGGGGATCTCCTGCTTGTTCTCCCCGAGGATACGGGCCAGGATACGGATCAGGCCACGCCCGGCAATGTGCCGGAGGGCGCGCCGGAACGATCTCCGGATCAGGAAGCGCCCGCCCCTGCCGGCGTGAAGTCTGAACCGCGCCGCATGAGAGGCCAGCCCGTGCGCCTCGCCACGGCCCGCGCGGCCCTCGGACGGGAAGACGACGTCGCCGTACAGGAACGTCTGGTCAAGCTCAACCATCTCATTCCGCTGGACTTTCCCGCCAATGTCCTGGCCGAGGCAAACGCCGCGGCCGACAGACAGGCCGGCAACGATCCTGTCCCCACTGCCTGCGATCCGGCAGATATCCCCTTCCGATCCACGGCCGAACGGCAGGATCTGCGATCCCTGCCCTTTGTCACCATCGACGGCGCGGACGCGCGCGACTTTGACGACGCCATCTGCGTCCTCCGCCGGAACACGGGATGGGAACTGTGGGTGGCCATTGCCGACGTGAGCCACTTCGTGCGGCCGGGATCCGCCCTTGACCGGGAGGCGCGGGAACGGGGCAACTCCTGCTATTTTCCCGCTTCTGTTTCGCCCATGCTGCCGGAAATCCTCTCCAACGATCTGTGCAGTCTGCGGCCGGGCGAGGATCGCCTGGTCATGACCGTGCGCATGCGCTTCGACGCGTCCGGTGCGCCACGGGGAGCGGTCTTTTTCCCGGCGTGCATCCGCTCCCGCGCCCGGCTGACGTATGAGGAAACACAGGCCGCTCTGGATGTGGCTGACGCGGCTGAGGCGATTGACGCGGCCGACGCCGCGAAGGACGGCAGGGGAGAGAGCGGCCCCAATCGACAGACAGAACGGCAGGCGGAACGGCGCGACGCCGGGCCGGATCTGCTCCGGCGCTTCCCCGGTCTCGGGGATGCGCGCGATCTCGCGCGGGTCCTGCGCGCGCGGCGCGACGCCGCCGGATCTCTTGATTTTGAACTGCCGGAGCCGGAGTTCGTCGTCGATCGGACCAGCGGCCGGCTTGTGGCTATCCGCCGACGGGAACGGCTGGAATCGCACCGGCTGATCGAAGCCTGTATGCTGGCCGCCAATGAAGCTGTCGCCCGCCATCTCGCGGAACGAGGCGCGCCCTTCCCGTACCGCGTTCACCCGGCTCCGGATCGCGAGCGTCTGGAAAGCCTCTTCCGCACTCTGCACTCGTCCGGTCTTGTGCCCCCGGACGTCAGCACCCGCACCCCACGCGCGCCGCGCGACGTCGCCCGCGCTCTCCGCCGCATCCTGAGCGAAGCGCGCGGCGGTTCGGGCGAATTTCTCGTCAATCGCCTGACGCTGCGCTCCATGATGCAGGCCCGCTACTCGCCCGAAGCCGAGGAGCACTTCGGCCTGGCTTCCACGGCGTATTGCCACTTCACCTCGCCCATCCGCCGGTATGCGGATCTGATGACCCACCGCGCGCTCCGTTTCACTCTGGACGGGAGCGGCCCGATCCCGGCCGGGCGCAAGCTGCTTGCCATCTGCGATCAGTGCAACGCGCGGGAGCGGACGGCCACCGAAGCCGAGCGCGAAATCGGCCGCCGGCTGGGCTGCCTTCTGTTGCGGGATCGTGTCGGTGAAGGGTTTGACGGGATCGTTTCCGGCCTTTCGCCCTTCGGGATTTTTGTGGAGCTGGACACCGCGCCCGTCGAAGGCATGATCCGGCTGGAAAGCCTCGATGATCTGTTCGAGTATGACGCGGAGCGTCAGGAACTGATCGGCCTGCACCAGGGCCGCCGCTTCCATCTCGGGCAGCGGGTGCGGACGCGGCTGGCCGACGTCCATGCCGGGCGGCTTGAAATCACGCTGACGCTCGTGCCGACGCGCAAACGCTGATCCGGCAAAAGCGGCTCCCGGCGCTCGGGAAACACATGAACATCGTATATCAGGGTTCCTTTTTGCGGGAAGGGCTGCAACAGCTCGGGCACAGGGTCTTTCCCGTCTCGTTCGCCAGGGATCGCACGCTTGACGAACAGGTGGACGCGGCGTGCGCCGATCCGGATTTTGTCCTGATCGAACTCTGGGGCGACACGAACCTGCCAACGGGATTGAGCGAGAGCCGGCATCGGCTGGTCGCGCACTGCATTGATTCGCCCCTCAATGAATACTGGATCAGCGAACTCGGCAAGGTCTTTGACGATCTCTTCGTGGATCAGCTTTCCTCCGTCGCCGCCCTGACCAGGGAAGGTCTGCGGGCGGTCTGGCTCCCGGTGTGCGTGTCGGAATCGGCCTTTCGCCAGCCGGCGCGCAAGGAGCACGCCATTGCCTTTGTGGGCAGATTTTCGCCGGAGCGGGTGAAGCGCCTGAACATCGTCACCGCCTTGCGGCGACGCTATCTCGTCTATGTGGCGGAAGGCGTGAGCGTGGCCGGCATGGCGGATATCTTCGCGCGGTCGCGCATCGTGCTGAATGAAAACCTGTTCAGCGGCCTGACCCTCCGCGTGTTGCAGGGCATGGCGTCCGGATCCCCGGTGCTGACCGAGGCCAACGCGGCAGGCGTGGACGACTTCTTTCGGGACGGCATCCACCTTGTCGCCTACACGCCGTCCACACTCCTTGAAAAGGCCGGGCAACTGCTCGCGGACGACGACGCCAGCCAGGCCATCGCCTCCGCCGGACAGGAAGCATGTCGGGCCGGGCATACCAGCCGACGCCGTGCGGAAGAACTGCTTGCCGCGCTCGCGGCCAATGCCGCCCGCAACGCGCGCCGGGATCAGCCGGTCAGACGGCTGGCCGAAGCGCGCGCCTTCGCCCGCCTCTGCCAAAGGTACGGAGGGCTTCTTTCACCCGCAAGGCGCACGGCGCGCAACCTGCTGCAAGATGGAGGGAACGTGGCCGGGGAGGCGGCCTGCCTGCTCGGTGACATGGAAGCGTGGCGGGGGCGTGCGGAAGAAGCGATCCGGCTGTATTTCCTTGCCCTGCGCCAGGGGCATGTCTTTCCGGCCGCGCTCAAGCTGGCGTTGCTCTTCCTGCAGGCAGGGGACACGCGGCGCGCCCGGCGTCTGCTGGACACGGGCCGCCCGGCCCTTGCGGAGAACGTGGAAACAGCGGGAAACGAAGCCGACTCAAGCCCCGAGGCGATCCTGCTGCACATGGCCGAAACATGCTTCGCGCGGGGGCGCGTATTTTACCCCGGCTGGCTGAAGCCCCTCGGGGATCCCGTTCCGGAAACAGCCCTGGAAGTGGCGCTCATGGCCTGGAAGCGCGGCCCCTCCGCCCGGATTCTTGACATGCTCCTCCGCTGTGCCGATGCGTGCGCGCTTGAAGGGCAAATGCTCCCCTACCTGCTGGAAGCCGTGCGGCGCGGTTTCGCCACGGACGCGCATATCGTCCGCACCGCCCAGGCGGCGGAACGCCTCTACAATCAGGATCTCGCCCGATCCGTGCTGGACGCCTTCAGAAAACAGGGACGCGCCCGCCGCCAACAGGCTCTTGCGGACAGGCTGTTCAGGCAGTCCGATCCGGCGCATGGTCAGCGTGCAGGGCAAGAAAAAACTCCCTGAGCCGCGCCTTTTCCGGATCGACAAGCTCCGCCCCGATGATGCCGTAGGCCGTGGACACGATGTGCCGACGCCGGGTCATGTCCTGTATGCGCGCCAGGTGTGCGCGCCCGGCGACAAGGTTTGCCGCCGCATCAGCCACTTCTCCCGCGCGTTGATCCGGTCCGTGCCGTTCGAGAACAAGCTCTTGTCCCGCCCGGGCCACGGCGGCAAGCCTGTCGGGCCGGGCCAGCCACTGCTCGGCAATGGCCGCGGCCGCCCCGGCGTCGCCGCGCGGATAAACAGGCAGGATGGTTTCGCCGGGGGTAAAGAGTTCCTCAAGCCCGTTCGCGCACTGCTCCATCAGCAGGGCCGCGCCAAAGCTCATGGCCTCAAAACAGCGAAAATTCACTTCCGAAGCGGCGGTCTGGTTGAGCACGATGCGCGCCCGGGAAAAAAGCGGAGCGTAATCGCCCTGCATGAACACCAGAGGATGCGCCTTGCGGAAGCGTTGCAGAAAGGGGAGCCGATCCGGAATGTTCCGGGGGCGAAGCGTCCCCACAAAGGCGACCGGCACATCCCGTCGGGCGAACAGCGCCGGGTCTTGCGCCCCGCAATCGGGCCGGCGGGTGAAAAACAGCGGCAGCCAGCGGCTTTCGTGCCCCTCGCGCCGAAACAGCGGCACATAATCCTTCTGCGCGACAAAAACCAGATCAAAGGCCGCCGCAAAAGGCACATGCCACGGGTTGCAAAACGTGTCTATGGAATAGAACATCGAGGGAAACGGCAGGCTTTCCATGCCAATGACAAAGGGCAGATTGCCGTTGTCGGCATACAGCGCCGCATCCGGGCGCACGCCGTCCGCTTCAAGGCGGGCCAGCAGGGTCCGCGCCGGAAGCGGGTGCTTCAGAAACATGTCGCACCCCCTGTCCAGGCCCGCCGAAAAGACGCGGTGACCACGAGCGCGCAAGGCCGCGACAAGATACGTCCCCCCAAGATTCAGAATGCACGTCATGGCAACTCCCCTCTTCCGGACAGGCATGCACTGCGCCTGATCCGCTCATGCGCTCTTCATATCGCGCCGCCCGCGAAAAGTCGAAATCTTCCCTCCTGCGTGATGCGGCATCACGCCAGACTGCCCCGCTCCCCCTGCGTCTTCATGCCGAAAACCCGGGTAGCGGCTCGGTTTGAACGAGGGCTTCCCGCCCCCACCCCCCTCGGCAGGGGAATGGTTCCCCTGCACCCCAGTGGCCGCCTGGGGCGCACACTGCGGATCCTGTTCCGCCTGCGTCAAAAAGGCTTTTTATTCCGGTCACGTGCCATAAGCGTATATTCCCTTCACAAAAAGCTTTTTTCCCTGATGGAGAACAACATTTCTCGTGGTGTGAACATGCCCTGGAGCAAAGCGTCGGGCGGCATCCGGAGGGCGTGGGGCACGCCTCCCATTTTCAAACCGTCCCCAATGCATTGAGTTGCACCGGTTCTCTTGCCTTCCCCGCCCGTGTGGAGTAGCAAAATCACGGCGGCTCGACGGCCTGCGCCCATGCCGCGCATGATGCGCCATGCCGTGCAGCTTCCACCGCCTGCCGCCGCACAAGGAGAGAAGGAGAGAACGTCATGAAAAAAATGTTTCTGATGCTTATGGGCGGATGCCTGCTGTTCGCGTCGGCAGGCTGCGTGGACCAGGTCAACCTCGGCAAACTCGGCGGGGCGGCTTCCAGCCTGCACGCCGCGGCCACGCTGGATGACGCGGAACTCAAGGCCATGTGCGTGCAGATGCGCCAGAAGGGCGACGCCGAAGCCGCCGTCGCTTCCCCGGACAACAGCTACATGACGCGCCTGACCAGAATCATGGGCAAACACTCCAGCGTCAACGGCCTGCCCCTGAACTACAAGGTCTACATCACAAAAGACGTCAACGCCAACGCCTCGGCCGACGGTTCCGTGCGCGTCTACTCCGGCCTTATGGACATGATGGACGACGACGAACTGCGTTTCGTGATCGGCCATGAAATCGGCCATGTGGCGCTGGGGCATTCGCTCAAGGCCATGCGTCTGGCGTACACGGCCGCTGCCGCCCGGCAGGGCATTGGCGCGCTGAATTCCTCCGCCGACGTGCTGAGCGACTCCATGCTCGGAGATCTGACGGAACAATTCCTCAACGCCCAGTTCTCCCAGAGCCAGGAACTGGACGCGGACGCCTACGCCATGAATTTCCTCAAGGAAAACAACTACAATACCGCCGCGGCAGGATCTTCCCTGCGCAAACTGGAAAGCCTCGGCTCCAGCGGCGGTTTCCTCTCTTCCCACCCGAACTCCGGCAAGCGCGCGAAAAAGATGGACGAAATGGCCAGCCGGAAATAGCCTGACCACCCCGCATTGCAAGGCGCGCCCCGACGGGAGAGATATCCTCCTGCCGGGGCGCGCGATTCCGGGGTCCGCCCGGCATATGTTCCACCGTCCAGCGACTGATCGCGAAACGGTTCTCGCATACGCAACGTCGCCGCTCAACCGGATCCCGCAATTCGACTGCCGCTGACCGAACCTGCGCCCAACGTCACGGCCGGAAGCCAGACGCGGGCGGCGGCGCTGATGCCCGGTTTGGAAGCTGGTGAGACAAAAGGTGATACAGTGGTGATACAAAAATAGGCACAAAAAGAGGGGTCACATTGCTGCAACCCCTTGGATTCATATGGTGCCGGGGGACGGAATTGAACCGCCCACACGAGGATTTTCAGTCCTCTGCTCTACCAACTGAGCTACCCCGGCGCGGAAATGTTTATTACGCAAGACCTCACCGTTTGGCAAGCTTTTTTTTCACTTTTTTTCGGAAGCCTGCTTTTTTTTGCGGCAACAGCCGGACGCTCAGCGTGACCAGTTGAAAAAGCCACGCTTTTCCAGAAAGTTGTTTTGCCGCCCGCGACACGAGAGTGGTTTCATCTTGAAATGAAACCACTCTTATTGCGAGTGCAAGCCCCTCCTCTTCACTGGCGAGGGATGTCAGCAAAAAGGCGATATGGGGCAATGCATCACGGATGGCATACGCCAGGGCAAAGGCCCGACGCTACCTGGACCCGGGGCCGTTCAGAAAAAGTTCGCGGATATTCAGGAACAAACCGAGAATATCTCGTGCCGCCTCCTTCGGCGGAAGCTGCTCCGGTATCCGGGGCAGAATATTGGAAGCCGCAAGGGTAAGAATCGCCAGTTCCAGCGCATGCGGTTCTGTAGAGATATCAATGGTGAACTCCCGTTCTTCCGCGTCACGGGGCATCTGACTTTCGAGACGTTGCATATTCCCTCCTTGAGTGCCATTGCTTTTTTCATTTTCGGAAAGTCCGCGCGGAGGTACAGTTCACAGTCACATGCAGTGATGCCCCAAAATACACATGATGCCTTGTGAAGAAAAGACGGACGCCGGTTTCGGCCGGGACCGGATCGGAGGGAGACGTCGCCCGACAAGACCCGCGCCGGACGCCGCGATTTCTCATGAGCGCGCTGTGCCGGCCCGCCGGGGCATCATTGCGGCACGGCGCGAAGTAGGATATCCTTGCGCCTATGGAACAAAACACAGATCTTTCCGGCGGAACGCGGGGCGAAGCGCCCGCGTCGTCCGCTGTTCTCCGTCCCGGCGCGCCCGATGCGGCGATCATCCCGCCCACTCCGCAAGCCTCGTCCCTTCATCCTGCAAACCGCCGGTACTCCGTTGCTCCGGCCCCGGAAAAGGCCCTTGTCCTCGCTGACTGGCTCGAAGCCAGCAAGGCGGCCGATGTGACCGTCATTGACGTGACAGGGCTGAATCCCTGCATGGACGCGCTCATCGTGGCCACAGCCACATCCGCCCGCCACGCCCGCGCCCTTGCCGACGGCCTGCTCGAACAGAGCCGGCTGCACGAATACGAGTACCTGCGCATGGAAGGGTACCAGGCCGGCCAATGGGTTCTGGTCGATCTCAATGATGTGGTCGTGCATCTCTTCCTGACGGAAACGCGCGAACTCTACCGGATTGAAGCCCTGTGGCGCGACGCGCCGTTTCTGCGTTCTCCGGCCCCGGCCCGTCAGGCGGCCGACGGCCCCGATGATCCGGACGGGATGAAACGCATCCATGCCGCGCCGGCAGAAAATGTTTTTTGACGTGGGGGATCGGAGTCATGACTTTCACGCCCACGCTGCTGCTCATCCTTGACGGCTACGGCCTTGCCCCCGCTTCAGCGGGCAACGCCGTCTCGCTGGCGAAAACGCCCTGCCTGGACCGGCTGATCGGCCTGCCGGAAGCCTCGCGCCCCGGCGTCGCGCGGCTTGAAGCCTCGGGCCGCGCCGTGGGGCTTCCCGCCGGGTACATGGGCAATTCCGAAGTCGGCCACCTGAACATCGGCGCGGGGCGCGTCGTGTATCAGGACATGACGCGCATCGATCTCGCCGTGGAAAATGGGGAACTTGCCGCCAATCCGGCGCTTGCCGGCGTGCTCGCCGCGGTCGGGCAAAGCAAAGGACGCCTGCACCTTTTGGGTCTGCTTTCCGACGGAGGCGTGCACAGCCATATCCGCCATCTCAAGGCCCTTGTCGACATCGCGCTCCGGGCCGGAGTTCCCGTCCTGCTCGATCTGTTCACGGACGGGCGCGACACGCCTCCCACCAGCGGCGCGGGCCTTGTGGCCGATCTGCGCCGCGCAATGGCCGATGCCGAAAACAATGCCGGCGTGAGCGCCCGCATCGGCACGCTCTGCGGCCGCTACTACGCCATGGACCGCGACAAGCGGTGGGAGCGCGTCAACATCGCCTGGGATCTGCTGACGCGCGGCGTCGGACAGCGGGAGACCGATCCCGAAGCCGCCCTCGCCGCCGCCTACGCCGCCGGCGAAACCGACGAATTTCTCAAGCCGCGCCTGTTCGGCGCCCCGGACGATATCCGCGTGCGCGACGGAGACGGTCTGTTCTTCTTCAACTTCCGGGCGGATCGCGCCCGCGAGCTGGCAAGCGCGTTCCATTGCGCCGATTTTGCCGGCTTTGATCGCGGCGCGCGCCCGCGTGTGGCCGGAATGGCCGCCATGACCTCCTATGATGCCGGCCTTGATCTGCCCGTCGCCTTTGCCAGGGACAATCTTGGAGACACCCTGGGGGAAACGGCGTCCCGCCTCGGCATGAGGCAACTGCGCATTGCGGAAACGGAAAAATACGCCCACGTCACCTATTTTTTCAACGGCGGACGCGAAGATCCCTTTCCCGGCGAGGATCGCATCCTTGTGGATTCTCCCCGCGACGTGCCGACATACGATCTCAAGCCGGAAATGAGCGTGGCGCAGGTGACGGAGCGCCTGCTTGCGGCCTGGCGCGACGGGGCGGAGGGGCGTCCCTACGATCTGATCGTATGCAATTTCGCCAATCCCGACATGGTCGGGCATACCGGCGACATTCAGGCCGCAATCCGTGCGCTGGAAGCCGTGGACGCCTGTGTGGAACGCATTGAGAAGGCTGTTCTGGCTTCGGGCGGACGTCTTGTTCTCACCGCCGATCACGGCAACAGCGAAGAGATGCTTGACGCGGACGGCCGCCCCCAGACGGCCCACACCTGCAACCCCGTCCCCTTCCTCGTGCGCGAAGGATCCGCATCGGGCGACGACGGAACCGGGGAGCGGCCGGCGCGCCTGCGCCAGGGCGGCAAGCTTGGCGATATCGCGCCGACGCTGCTGGGGCTTTGGGGCATAACCCCGCCCGCCGCCATGACGGGCCGCAACCTGGCGGAATGAAGCCCGGTCCACAAAACGCCAGCGCATAAAAGGAACCATTGATGAAATCCCGGCGTCCTCTGCAACCCGTCGCTCCCTGCGACATGCAACTGCTTTTCTCCTACCCGTGCCCGCACTGCGGCCGCAAGACCACCGTGCTTGCGCCCACGCAGCCGGCGCAGGTGCTGTGCGACGCGTGCGGCCAGCCCTTCCCGCTGTTGCCCGTGGATGACCACACCGTGCGCTTCCTCAAGGTTCTGCTGTCTGACGGACGGGCCGCTGTGGATCCGGATTTCGTCTGAGAGCCTCAGTAAAAGCGCCGGAAAAATCCGTGGCCGTCAGCCCGCTTTCCAAAAGTCTTCTGGCTCTGGCTGCCGGCACGTTCGGCATGTGCCTGTCCGAATTCTCCATGATGGGCATGTTGCCGGCTGTGGCGACGGGGCTTGGCGTCAGCGTGCCGGATGCCGGTCATTTCATTTCGGCCTATGCGATCGGCGTGTGCGTCGGCGCTCCGGCCACGGCTGTCCTTGCCGGCTCACGGCCGCCGAAAAGCGTTCTGCTCATTCTCATGGCGGTTTTCATCGCCGGCAATCTGTGGACGGCCCTGGCCGGAAGCTCCGCGGACATGCTGGCGGCTCGCTTCGCGGCCGGACTGCCGCACGGCGCGTATTTCGGCATGGCGGCCGTTGTGGCCGACAGGCTGACGGATCGCGCAAGGGCGCTCATGGCGCTGGCCATTGTCTTTTCCGGAGCCACGTTCGCCAACCTGGCCGGCGTGCCGGGCGCCACACTGATCGCCGGATTCGTCTCCTGGCGCGCCGGCTATGCCCTGGTGGCCGGGGCGGGATGCCTCATCGCCGCCGCCATTGCCCTGTGGGTTCCGGCCCTGCCCGGATCCACAGGCCACGGGCGCGCCGCCTTCCGGAATCAATTCCGCTTTCTCAAATCCCCCATGCCGTGGCTGCTCACGCTCGCCATTCTGCTCGGCAACGGCGGGATCTTTTGCTGGTACAGCTACATCACGCCCCTGATGACGGAAACCGCGGGGTTCGCCCCCGCCAGGATGCCGCTGATCATGGCTCTGGCCGGGCTTGGCATGGTCGCGGGCAACCTCTTGAGCGGCAAAGCCTCCGGCCGCTTCAGCCCGGGCGGCATCGCCGCCTCCACGCAGGGTCTCGTGTGCCTTGCGCTTGCGCTGACCTTTTTTCTGGCCGCCGCTCCCCTGCCGGCCCTCTGCCTCATGTTCGTGTGCACGGCCAGCATGTTTGCCCTGGGCGCGCCGCAACAGATGCTGCTTATCCGGCACTCCAAGGGCGGCGAGATGCTCGGCGCGGCCCTGGCGCAGGTAGGCTTCAACATCGGCAACGCCCTGGGCGCATTCTGCGGCGGGCTGACCCTGCGGCTCGGGTTCGGGTATCCGGCCACGGCCGTGACCGGCGCGCTGCTTGCGCTGGGAGGCTTTTGCGCGCTGCTTGCCTGCCGCCGCGCAAGCGAAAGGGGATGATTGAAAAACAACCTCGCCCGTGCTATCCGAAAATCGGCCCGGGTTCCGCCTTGCGGTCGGAGTCTATACCATTTTCATTGCGCGCGTTGTATTTCCGCGGATGGGCAAAAGATCGCCTTGAGGCTGGAGAGCGGCCCGCGCTCGACTCGGGAACCGGCAGATATCGGGGGAATCATCCATGAACAAGACATTTGCGGAGTGGCTTGAGGCGCGTTGCCAGGATGTGGCCGCGCTGGAAGCAAGAGGCAAGGCGGCCGCCGCTGCCGGCGATGCCGACGCCTACCGTGACGCAATGCGCCAGAAAGCCGAATTGCTGGCGGAGCTTTTCAGGAACGCGACTCCTTATCTGGACGGCCTTGCGCCCGATCAGCGCGAGACCGTTGTGAAACAGTTGAAGCGCTTCTCCGCCGCGGCGCGACACTCCCTGTCGCTCGGCTCCGTCTTTTACATGTCGGCGCTCCTGTACCGCGACGATCACAAGGAAGGCGAACCCAACAATCTGGAAGTTTTTCGCGACGGCATCCGGGCGTAGGAATGCGAATCAGGACAACCCGGCGGCGTCAGCCTGTTCCATATTGACGCCGCCGGGAGAAAACGCCTTGAGGCGTTCGCTCAAGGCGTATCGGCATCTGGTGTCTGATTGCAAAAATTCTGCGAAGAATTTTTGCAGGATCGTTCGCGAAAAAACGTGGTTTTCAAGCTCATTACGGCGCTGGCGTCCGCTTATACGCGTCCGCCAGAGCAATTTTTCATGAAAAATTGCTCTATCCGCGCCGTTGGCGGGGGGCGATTTCTTCGGCCAGCGAATCCTCAAGATCAAGGCCCAGGTCGTCTTGCGGCGTCACTTTGCTGACGCGCATCCCCGGACGAAGGGGCGGCACGCTCTCGTCCCGCATGGAGGCGGCACGCAACAAGTCCTGCCGGACTTCTTCCTGAACGCCGGAGACCTGGGGACGCTTCAGGGAAAGCAGCGCGGCCGCCCCGAATTTTTCCTCCGGCTCCCATTCAAACATGACCGCCGTGCCGTAGCAGGAGAAATACTTGCTCCCGTCGGGGTGGAAGGCCACATTTTCAATATAGCCGACAATGGCGTGCGCGCCCTTGTTCACCGCGCGGGAAGCCATGCCGAAAAAAGCCTCTTCGGAGTCATAGCCGCGGCAGCACACCAGGCCGAGCACCTTGGATATTTCCTTTCCTTCAACCCGATCTGTCGTGACCACGGGGAAACGCCCGCTCAGAAACAGCTCTTTCACACGCTCGGAAACACCGTCAGCCTTGGCCGGCGCTTTGCGCGTCTTTTTCTCGTTGCCGCCCAGAAGAAAAAACATATGCCCTCCTCGTTTCCGGGGCTTGCCGGTTCTCACGGGTTTTTGACAATGGGAAAGCAATATGTGTTCCAATGCGCGTATCCCTGCAGATTCAATGCTGTTTATCAGCGTGATCTCTTTCCATGCCAGAATTCTGACGACACATCGGCCGCACGGCGACAAAAGATTTCGTCTACCCCCGCAAAAATAAACTGTTCAATCAATCAATTTTATGGCAGAATCTTTTCACCGTGAAAACGCCCTGCCGACGACACGCGACAGAGCACGGAGGCGTCTGCGGATTTTTGAAAGGCAGACAATTGTGAGATATTGGAAGAACGTGTATGCTGAGGGCCGGCTCTGGCCGGTAGGGAATTCCACTTTTTCCGTGCTCCTTCCGGGAGATACGGCGCAAGACCGTCCGCGCGGCGGACAACAATAAGGAGTCTCGCATGGTGAAAAAAATGAAAACCATGGATGGCAACACCGCCACCAGCCATATCGCCTACGCGCTGAGCGATGTGGCATGCATTTACCCGATCACGCCTTCCTCCGTCATGGGGGAACTGGCGGACGACTGGGCTGCCGCCGGCCGGAAAAATCTCATGGGGCAAACAGTCACCGTGCGCGAAATGCAGTCCGAAGCGGGCGCCGCCGGCGCGGTGCACGGCTCGCTGGCCGCGGGCGCGCTGACCAGCACGTTCACGGCCTCGCAGGGTCTGCTGCTCATGATCCCCAACATGTACAAGATTTCCGGCGAGCTTCTCCCCGGCGTCTTCCACGTCTCGGCCCGCGCCATTGCGGCGCACGCGCTGTCCATTTTTGGCGATCATCAGGACGTCATGGCCGCCCGTCAGACGGGCTTCGCCTTCCTCTGCTCAAGCTCGGTCCAGGAATGCATGGATCTGGCCCTGGTGGCGCATCTTTCCGCCATTGAATCGAGCGTGCCGTTCTGCCATTTCTTCGACGGCTTCCGCACCTCGCACGAAGTGCAGAAAATCGAAGTCATCGATTATGAGGATATCCGTTCGCTGGTGAACTGGGAGAAGGTCAACGAATTCCGGCAGAACGCCATGAATCCGGAACACCCCCACCAGCGCGGCACAGCCCAGAACCCCGATATTTATTATCAGGGCCGCGAGCGCGCCAATCCGTTCTACGAAGCGACGCCGGCCATTGTCGTCGAAGCCATGAAAAAGGTCGCCTCCATCACCGGGCGCGCCTACAAGCCCTTTGATTACGTCGGACATCCCGAAGCGGATCGGGTGATCATCGCCATGGGTTCGGCCTGCGAAACCATCGAGGAAACGCTCACGCACCTGAACGCGCAGGGACAGCGCGTCGGCCTGGTGAAAGTGCGCCTGTACCGCCCCTTCTCCGTGGATCATCTGATGCGGGCGATTCCGGCCACGGCAGACACCATCACGGTGCTTGACCGCACCAAGGAGCCGGGCGCGCTCGGCGATCCCCTGTACCTTGACGTGTGCACCGCCTTCATGGAAAAGGGCGAAGCTCCCCGCCTGCTGGCCGGCCGCTACGGCCTCGGTTCCAAGGAATTCACCCCGGCCATGGCCAAGGCCGTGTACGACAACATGCTCTCCGCCGGGCCGAAAAACCATTTCAATATCGGCATCATCGACGACGTGTCCGACACGCACCTGGAAATCGGGGAAGAACTGAACACCGTGCCGGAAGGAACCGTGCAGTGCAAGTTCTTCGGTCTCGGCGCGGACGGCACTGTCGGCGCCAACAAGCAGGCCATCAAGATCATCGGGGACAACACCGAACAGTACGCGCAGGCGTACTTTGCGTACGACTCCAAGAAGTCCGGCGGGTTCACCGTTTCCCACCTGCGTTTCGGCCACTCGCCCATCAAGTCCACCTATCTGGTCAATCAGGCCGATTACATCGCCTGCCACAAGGCCGCATACGTGCATCAGTACGACGTGCTTGAAGGCATCAAGGAAGGCGGCGTCTTTGTCCTCAATTCCGACTGGAACAGCCTTGAGGCGCTGGAACGGGAACTGCCCGCGGCCATGAAACGGATCATCGCGCGCAAGCGCCTCAGGTTCTACAATGTGGATGCGGTCAAGGTCGCCTCCGAAGTCGGCCTTGGCGGGCGCATCAACATGATCATGCAGACGGCCTTCTTCAAGCTGGCCAATGTCCTGCCGTTCGAGCAGGCGGTGACGCTGCTGAAGGATTCCATCCGCCACAGCTACGGCAACAAGGGCGAACAGATCGTCAACATGAACATCGCCGCGGTGGACAAGGCGCTGGACGCCCTGCAGGAAATCGCCGTGCCCGCGGCCTGGGCCGATGCGAAGGACGCCCCGCACGGGCACACGCACGATCCGGAATACGTCGCCAGCGTGGTGCGGCCCATCCTGGCCCAGCAGGGCGACAAGCTGCCGGTGTCCAGCTTCCAGCCGGACGGGCTGGTGCCGCTCGGCACGACAGCCTTTGAAAAACGCGGCGTGGCCATCAACATTCCGGAATGGATTCCGGACAACTGCATCCAGTGCTGCCAGTGCTCCTACGTCTGCCCCCACGCGGCTATCCGCCCCGTGCTGGCCGAAGAGGCGGAACTGGCCGGCGCGCCCGCCTCGTTTGTCACCAAGGACGCTATCGGCAAGGAATTGAAGGGCCTCAAGTTCCGCATTCAGGTCTATGCGGAAGACTGCCTTGGCTGCGGCTCCTGCGCCGAAGTCTGCCCCGCCAAGACCAAGGCTCTGGTGATGCGGCCGCTGGAAGACCAAATGGCCGATCAGGTCGCCAACCTCCGCTATGCCGATGCAAACATCAGCATCAAGGACAATCTTGTGGCGCGGGACACCCTGAAGGGGTCCCAGCTCCAGCAGCCCCTGCTTGAATTCTCCGGGGCGTGCGCCGGCTGTGGGGAAACGCCCTATGTGAAGCTCCTCACCCAGCTTTTCGGAGAGCGGATGATCATCGCCAACGCCACGGGGTGCAGCTCCATCTGGGGCGGCTCCGCGCCCACGGTCCCCTACACCACCAACAAGGACGGCTACGGCCCGGCCTGGGGGAACTCCCTGTTTGAAGACGGGGCCGAATACGGCTTCGGCATGATGACGGCTGTCGCCCACCGCCGGGAAAAACTCGCGCTCCTGATCGAAGAAGCCCTGAAGCATGACGATCTGCCCCCGGCCCTGACCGAAGCCATGAACGGCTGGCTTGCCAACAGGGACGACGCCGATCAGTCCAAGCAATTCGGGGAAGCGATTCTCGCCGCCCTGTCGGATGCCGAACTGCCCGACGATCATGTCTTTGATGAAATCTGGGAAATGAACGACATGTTCACCAAAAAGTCGCTCTGGATCTTCGGCGGCGACGGCTGGGCGTACGATATCGGCTACGGCGGCCTCGATCACGTGCTGGCTTCGGGGCAGGACATCAACGTGCTGGTCATGGATACCGAAGTGTATTCCAACACCGGCGGTCAGGCTTCCAAGGCGACGCCGCTCGGCTCCATCGCCAAGTTCGCCGCCGCGGGCAAGCGCACCGGCAAGAAAGACCTCGGGCGCATGGCCATGACCTACGGCTATGTCTATGTGGCCTCGGTGTCGATGGGCGCCAACAAGCAGCAGGTGCTCAAGGCTTTCAAGGAAGCCGAAGCCTACAAGGGGCCCTCGCTGATCATCGCCTACGCCCCGTGCATCAACCAGGGCATCCGCAAGGGCATGGGCAAGAGCATGGAGGAAGCCAGACTTGCCGTCGAATCCGGGTACTGGCCGCTGTACCGGTACAATCCGGATCTCGCGGCCGAGGGCAAGGCGCCCTTCACCCTTGACTCAAAAGAGCCGGACGGCACGCTGAAATCCTTCCTGGCCGGTGAAAACAGGTACGCGCAACTTGAAACGCTCCACCCCGCCGAAGCCCAAAAACTGCAGGCGGAACTGGAAAAATCCTACAAGGAACGCTATGATCTGTTGAAGCACCTGGCGGACGCGCCCGTCGGTCAGTAGCTTCTCCTGCAACAGCGGCGGGGAGGAAGGCTTTTTGCCTTTCTCCCCGTTTTCCCTGTATCCGGCACGGGTGCAGGGCCACTTCACATCACGGAGTCTCGTCATGGCGAACAGCTTGTACATTACCGCCACGGAACCGAACAGCGGCAAATCCGCCATCACCCTTGGTCTTATGCAGATGCTCAAGCGCCATGTTCACCGTGTGGCGTTTTTTCATCCCATCATCTATTCCACGGATACGGCGCGCCAGGATCATGACGTCGAACTCATCCTGCGCCAGTTCGACCTCAAAATTCCCTATGAAGACACCTACGCCTGCGTGTATGAAGAAGCGCGCGCGCTGATCACGCAAGGCAAATCCTCTGTTCTTATCGAAAAAATCATCCATAAATACAAACAACTGGAAGCAAACTACGACTTTGTGCTCTGCCAGGGCACAGACTACCTGGGCAAGAACGCCGCCTTCCAGTTCGAGCTGAATGCCGAAATCGCCACCAACCTCAACATGCCCATCGCCCTTGTGATCAGCGGGCACGGCAAAAACGCCGACGAAATCCGCGCTTCCGCCAGAACAAGCATGGAACTGCTCACGGCGCGGCAGCAGGAAGTCAGTTGCGTGTTCGTCAATCGCGTCACGCTGTCGCCCGAGGAACGCGAACAGTGCAAGAGCGTGCTGTGCAACGAATTCTCCTGCCCGGCTGTTCCGATCTACATGATCGAGGACGAACCCCTGCTCGGCAAACCAACCCTGGCGAACATCCAGAAAAGCATGAACGCCAAGATCATCTATGGGGAAAACTCGCTTGACGTTCCCGTGCAGGACTACGTTGTCGCCGCCATGCAGGCCGGACATTTTCTTGATCACCTCAAAAACGGCCTTCTGGTGGTGACGCCGGGCGATCGTTCCGACATTGTGCTGGCGGCCCTCGCCTCCCGGCTCTCGCCGGCGTACCCCAATGTTTCCGGCATCCTTCTGACGGGCGGCCTGGACCTGGCCACTTCCATTCTCAGCCTGACGTGCGGGTGGACGGGCGCGCCCGTGCCGCTCCTGTCCGTCCCCGAAAACACCTACGAAGCCTTGCAGGCGCTGACCAGGATTCAGAACACCATCACCATCGCTCCCGGCGACACCCGCAAGATCAATACCGCCATTGCCCTGTTTGAACGCAATGTGGACGGGGACGTGCTCGCCCCCCGCCTCATCAACCATCGTTCCAGCCGCATGACGCCCATGATGTTTGAATTCAAGCTGCTCGAACAGGCCAGACGGCACAGGATGCGCATCGTCCTGCCCGAAGGGGCCGAAGAACGCATCCTGAAAGCGGCCGAAGCCCTGTGCCAGCGCGAGGTGGCGGAAATCATCCTGCTTGGCGACGAGCAGGCCATCCGCCGAAAAATCGATGAAATGGGCCTGATGCTGCCGGAGGTCCGGATAGTGGAGCCTGAAAAATCGCCCCTGTACGAAGAATATGTGCAGGAATACCACAAGCTGCGCAAAAGCAAGGGCATCACCCTGGACGACGCACGGGATCGCATGGCCGACGCGACGTATTTCGCCACCATGATGGTGTACAAGGACGCGGCGGACGGCATGGTTTCGGGGTCCATCAACACCACGGCGCACACGATCCGCCCCGCGTTTGAAATCATCAAGACAAAGGCGAACGCCTCCATCGTCTCCAGCGTGTTCCTGATGTGCCTGAAGGATCGGGTTCTCGTCTTCGGCGATTGCGCCGTCAACCCGAACCCCACGGCGGCGCAGCTCGCCGATATCGCCGTCAGTTCGGCGCACACCGCGCGCGTCTTTGGCATTGAGCCGCGCGTGGCCATGCTTTCCTACTCCACCGGCGGGTCCGGCAAGGGCGCGGATGTGGATGTGGTCATTGAAGCCACAAAACTTGCCAGGGAACACGCGCCGGATCTGGCGCTCGACGGCCCCTTGCAGTACGATGCGGCGATCGATCCGGAAGTCGCGCGGACAAAGGCTCCGAAAAGCCCGGTGGCGGGCAGGGCCACTGTCTTCATCTTCCCGGATCTGAACACGGGCAACAACACTTACAAGGCGGTTCAACGCGCGGCGGACGCCATCGCCATCGGCCCGGTTCTGCAGGGACTGAACCGCCCGGTCAACGACCTCTCGCGCGGCTGCACCGTGCCCGACATCATCAACACCGTGGCCATTACGGCGATTCAGGCGCAGGCGGAAAAGGGTCTTATTACGCTTGAATAGAAGCCATTTTCCTGTCCGGGCAAGCGTCTGACGCGGCAGTGCGGCAGACGCCTTGTTCCGGACAGTTTTTCGGGGACGCGCGAGCCGCCCCCGCGCCCGCGAAGGCCGGAGGTCAGTCCGCCCGCCTTTTCGGCTGCGGGGAAAATCCGTTGAGATCCGGACGCCATCTCAATGGATGCGGCTCCGCAAAGGCGCGGCGGGGAGGTATTCCCGACGCGGCGTCGTCACCTCAACAGGACAGGAACAAGCATGAACGTCTTGGTGATCAATGCAGGCAGTTCTTCCTTCAAGTATCAACTCATCGACATGGACAGGCACCATGTGCTGTGCGGCGGGCTGGTCGAACGCATCGGTGAAGTCATGGGCCGCATGGTGCATAAAATCGCTCCCGACAGCGACGCTGAAGAAAAAATCACCACCGAGCGCCCCTTCGCCAACCATGTTGAGGGGATGAAGGCGGTTGTGGCGGCCATTACGGACCCGCAGAAGGGCGTGATCAAGTCCAAGGATGAAGTTCATGCCATCGGCCACCGCGTGGTGATGGGAGGCGAAGCGATCAAGGAATCCGTGATCATTGATGATCGGATCAAGGAACTTATTCGCGACAACTTCCACCTCTCCCCCCTGCACAACCCGGCCAACCTTGCGGGCATCGAAGTGGCCGAGGAACTCTTCCCCGGCGTGCCCAATGTGGGCGTCTTTGACACGGAATTTCACCAGACCATGCCGGAAGCCGCCTACCTCTATCCTCTGCCCTACTCGGTTTATACGGAGTACCGCGTGCGCCGCTACGGCTTCCACGGCACATCGCATCGCTATGTCACGCGCAAGACGGCGGAGTTTCTCGGCAAATCCGTCAACGAAGTGAACCTGATCACCTGCCACCTTGGCAACGGCTGCTCCATGGCCGCGGTGAAAAACGGCAAGTGCGTCGACACCACAATGGGCACAACTCCGCTGGACGGCCTGATGATGGGAACCCGTTGCGGCTCCATCGACCCGGCCATTGTTCCTTTCCTCGTGGAAAAAATGGGCAAATCCGCCGGGGAAGTGGATATGCTGATGAACAAGGAGTCCGGCCTGAAAGGCATTTGCGGGCTGAACGACATGCGCGACATCCACGCCGCCTGCGAAAAGGGCGACGCCAGGGCCGCGCTTGCCCTCGACATGTTCGTCTACCGGATCAAAAAGTACATCGGCGCGTACATGGCCGTGCTCGGACGGCTGGACGCGGTGGTCTTCACCGCCGGCATCGGTGAAAATGACGATATCGTGCGCGCCCGGGTGTGCGACGGCCTTGATCACCTCGGCATCGCCCTGGATCTTGACGCCAACGCCGTGCGCTCCTCCACGCCGCGCTCGATCAGCAAGCCCGGAACAGCCGTGCCGGTTCTCATCGTTCCCACCAATGAGGAACTGGAAATCGCCCTGACAACGGCCCGTCTGACCGAAGGCAAGTAACATTCGGCGGTAGCGGGTCAAGAGCTGTTGGGGGCTTCCCGCCCCCCCCGGCAGGGGCATCATGCCCCTGCACCCCCGGCGGCGGCTTTGCCTGGCGGCAAAACCTCTCGTGAGCGGGTGGAGCGTGGGCCGCTTGCACGCGCTCACTCTGCCTGCCAACGGCCACAAGGCATTTCGTGACCTTAACTGAGGGGGCCGGGGCATCATGCCCCCGGCGGGGGGTGGGGCAGCGCCCCACATGACAACCTGTCTTTTTCAAAGGGGCAAACGGATGAAACCAGGCATCAAGGGGCATCGGGAACTGACGGTGACGGAAGATCTTCTGGCAAGCCGCGCCGGGAGCGGACTGGTGGCCGTCTACGCCACCCCCATGATGATTGCGGCCATTGAGGGCACGGCGGCGGCTTCCATTGAAACGGAGCTTGCGCCGGGGCAAACGACTGTCGGGACCCGGGTGAACGTCTCGCATGTGGCCGCGACGCCTCCGGGCATGAAAGTCCGCATTGAAACGGAACTTGCGGAAGTCGCGCCCAACGGCAAAATCCTCACCTTCAGGGTGAACGCCTACGATGAAGCCGGACTTATCGGCACAGGCACGCATGAGCGGGCCATTGTCGACAAGGCCAGATTTGAGAGCAAGGTTCAGGCGAAACTCGGCGGCGGATCGCCCTCCCGCTGAAAACGCAACGTATTTGGGGAAGGAGCCGACGGACAGACGCCTGTCGAATGCGAGAGCGAAGCCTGGCCGCAAGAGAGCGGCGTGGAGCGGAAGACGCAACTCTCCTGACGTGCGCATCCCGCCGTCGGCTCCTGCGCTATTTTCTCCGGTCTATTCGCAACGTCCTGTAATGAATGCTTTTATCCTTGTACATCCGGCTTTCCGATACAGATAAAAGCTCATCCATCTTCCCGGCTCCGTCCGCAACCCAACTGACGCCCACTGCCAGGATGACGGAATGCTCCCGCAGAACCCTTTTTAATGATTCCACCCGCTCCGCAAGCTCCTTTTCACCCATTCGCGCGCACAAAACCAGAAACTCATCGCCGCCGATACGGAACAGGCTCTGGTCGCCAAACACTTCCCGCAAACAGTCACAGGCGCGGAGAATAAGCCTGTCGCCGGCTTTATGTCCTTCTGTATCATTGACCTGTTTCAGCCCCGTCACATCACAATAGACAGCGCCGATACTTTCGCCAGGCCGTATATCCGCGATGCGCTCATCCATGGCATGTCTGTTGCCGAACCGCGTAAGCTGGTCAAGGTAACTCATCTCCTGCAACTGCCTGACGAGATTTCTCCTCCTCAGCACGGAAATGATAAAATGCCCCATGATTTGCAGCATGTTCGAAGCATATTCCACATACTTCCCGGGAGGATTGTCCACGCCGTAAAAAGCGATGACCTTGTCGTCATCGTATAACGGAACGACCACGAGCGAATGAATATTCTGCCGTTTCAGTATCTCGTACTGCACTGGCTCTTCTTCCTGGATATCTTCCAGCTTATCAATAATGATATGCTTGTTTTTCCTGAACATCCGATACCAGCTTGCGCAGACGTCGGGGGGCAGATCCTGCAGATTGTCTTTTTCGGGCGTCACGCCAGATGCTGTCCACTCATAGGTGTTGTCATCTCCGCCCTCTTCATTTCTCTCAAAAATGTAGGTCCGATCCCCATTCAGGGCTTTCCCCAGGTACTCCAGAAGAATATTGATGGATTCGTCAGGAGAGGACGCCTGAAGCGCAATCCGCAATGCCTCGTTCACGAGTTTCTCAAGATCATGATGCTCGCGGATCGCGCGGTTCTGTTCTTCCTGGGCGCTGACATCAAGGGCGAACTCTATGCGAAAACGCCGCCCGCTTTCCTCTATCATGGAGTCCTTGAGGAGGAAGTATTTTTCAACAACAGGATTATAATACTGCCACTCCTTGAAATATGTCGGCTTCAATTCCCGATTGGTGCACATGGCGCAGGGTGCGGAGCTGTGCTGGAGCACTTCATAGCACTTTTTCCCCCGGATTTCCTCGACAGAATGAAACTCGAACGATTCCAGAGTCCTTCTATTCATATAGACAAGATCATATGTATCCATGTCGGCAACATAGACGAGTTCATTCATATTTTCGAAAAAAGTCCAGATGCTGCTCATAGCAATATATCTTTCCAGCTATAGTCACAGGATTGACGATCCAGCCCTTGCTCGACAGTTCTGTGTGGGCGCCCGGCGCAAAGCATCTTTGGGGCGCCCCAAAAACCTCACCCGGAAAGGCAAGGCTGTGTTCCCGAACGGGGACATGAAAAGCCGCGCGGCGCGTTGGCGCGGGCGCGGAGGAGCGCGTTAGGGTCAGCCCTCATCAAAATGCCGTCCACGAAAAGCCGTTTTTTCCGGCCGGCAAGGGGCAAACATTGGGCGAAGCTGTATTGAACATAGCAAGGTCAATGTTCGCCTTGCAACGCCGCCGGACGCAAAAAGACGGCTTTGCAGCAGGCGTTTTCATGAGGGCTGACCCTAAGCAGGTAACAAAATCGGGGCCGGAATACAAACACATTCCCCATGCGGCGCGCCCGGCATCCGGCATCCGCGCCCCAAAAGGCATGTGTGCGGCTCGACGGGCATCATTCCACATGCGCAACGGCCGCATCATTGCGTCGATCTGTCGTCTGGCGGGAGAAGTCACATTGATGAAACGGCTTTCAGCAAACGGGAGCGGGCGCGAAATGCGCCTGCTCCCATCCCGTTTTGCGCGTGGGGGCAGTGCCCCGGATTTTCAGCGGTTGAAGGAACGCGCGAACAGGTCGGAAATGGCCTTGCGCCCGTTGGCCTCCAGAAAACGCGTGCCCGTAGCCGTGAAATGCGTGTGCTCGACACAGGGAGCGGCCATTTCTTCCCAGGCGTCCTTGTTCCAGGAGAACCAGGCGTCCTTTTCCTGATCGAAGACCAGCAGCGGCTTGTTGCAGATTTTGGCGAACTCCGCGCCCCAGCCAGTGCCGCCCTTGACGGTGTTGTCGGGCTGGATGCTGCCGACGACGACAACCTGCTGCCCGCTGCTCACCTGCCAGCAAATGGACTGCAACACTTTGCGGAACAGGGGAGCGCGCGTGAACTCCCGCCCCATGAGACGCGAAACATAGGTCAGGCTTACGTCCTTCAGCGCCAGTTCCTCGCTGGTGAGAATGCGGACGCCCCGGCGGCGCTCGATCTGGTGCCCGTCAAAGCTGTAATTGACTTCTTCGATGCCCCAGGCTTCGGCCTGGGCGCCGAAAAACTGTTCCGTGCCCGCGGCCCCGCCGCTGAAAAGAACGCACTGTTTCGGATCCAGCATGGATGCTCCTTGTGTTTGAACCGCCGTGCGCGGCACGGCGGCTGATGCAACTGTATTGTCCATTCGGCGGCAACGCCTCCCGCTCGGGGAAGCCGGCTCGCCGCGGAAAACGCTTTCCGACGCCGCCCCGCGTCAGCGCGAGACGCGAGAGGTTCCGTCCACGCCGCGCAGAACACGCACCCGTTCGCCCGGAGCGAACGACTGATCCGCCCCCTGCACGATGGAGAGGATCTGCCCGCTTTCCAGCCTGACCTCAATCTCCAGACCGTTTTGTTTGGTGACGGCCTTTTCCCCGGCATAGCCGGCTCCCGCGCCCAGGGCCGCGCCAGCAATGGTCGCAAGCGTGCGTCCGCGCCCGTGGCCGAACATGTTGCCGACAATGCCGCCGACAACGCCGCCGGCGGCCGTTCCGAGCACAGGGGCGCGTTCCTCTTCCAGGGTGACAGGCCGGACGGATTCCACCGTGCCGTATTCCACCGTCTGGACGCTCCGCACCTGAGACCCCGAGTAGACGTCGGCGCTGTAATTGGTACAGCCCCCGGCCAGAGCAAGGGACGCGCATACGGCAACGACAAGGCTGAACTGCTTTCTCATGGAACTCTCCTGGAGCCGGCGACTTGCCCGTTGCGCCGCCGGCGTATCGGCACGTCTCGTAGCAGTAGCATATTGCCGGACGGGGGGCAATTCCGTATGCGCCCTGCCCCCGGCGCTCCGGTTGCGTTCCGGGACAGGGCGATTCCGGAGAGTCTCCCCGCGCTTTTTCTCCGCCGGGTCTCCAAGGCGCTTCCATTGAACCTCTACTGCACGGGCACGACGGCCTTGATCACCACAGGCGTCTTCGGGACATCAGCGTGCATGCCGGATCGCCCGGTAGGCACGCGCCTGATCTTGTCCACCACATCCTGCCCCCTGATCACTCTGCCGAAGACGGCGTACCCGTAGCCCTGCGGCGAATCATTGCGGTGATCCAGAGCCGGATTGTCCACGACGTTGATAAAAAACTGCGACGTGGCGGAGTGCGGCTCCTGCGTGCGGGCCATGGCGATGGTGTAGGCGTTGTTGGACAAACCGTTGCCCGCCTCGTTGCGAATGGGCTTGCGCTTGTTGGGTTTGTCTTTCATGTCGGCCGTCAGGCCGCCGCCCTGGATCATGAACCCGTCAATGACCCGATGAAAGATGGTGTCGTTGTAAAAGCCGCTTTTGACGTAATAGAGAAAATTGCGCGCCGTTTCCGGGGCCTTCTCCGTGTCGAGTTCCACAACAATGTCACCGAGGCTGGTCTGGATCGCCACTTGCGGCATCCCGCCGGCCGCTGCGGCGTCCGCCGCCGGCATGAGGCACAGCCCCAGGGCAAGCCCGAAAACCAGCATGACAATACGCAAGGCGCGCTCTTTCATTGTTCCCTCCAAATCGTTGTGTGATTCATCCCAATGGCTGAATGGCGAGGAGCATTCCGGACACGGTTCAGGCGTCGAGGAATTCCCAATCCTTCACCGTGAGTTCAATGGACGCAATCCCGTTATAGGCGTTGATGCCGGGCGTGAACGCAAGGCGCAGGCGGCGGCCGGCGATTGACGGCGGGAGCGCCTCGGCCGCCCTCCACGCCTTGGCCTGGAGGCTGATGCCCGAGCTTTCCTCCACCACATCAAGCGCCACATGTTCCCTGCCGTGACCAAAAACGCGGCGCTTGCGCACCAGCAGCGGCGTCGAGGCGAACACCGGCTCCGGATTGCCCACGCCAAAGGGCTGCAACAGTTCCAGAGCCTTCAGCACAGTGAAATCCGAGGCTTCGGCAAAGCCAAGTTCACTGTCGATGGTCAGCGAGGGGGTCAGCGGCGTGTCGCCCAGGGCGGCGCGCGCCGCCGCGTCAAAGCGTTCGCGCAGTTCGGGCAGGCGTTTCGGATCAAGGCGCAGGCCGGCGGCCTGTCTGTGCCCGCCGAAGCCCGCCAGCACGTCCGCGCACTGGCACAGGCCGGCGTGGAGGTCAAACTCGCTTACAGAACGCCCGGATCCCTTCAGCATGGCCCCGTCCGCGCACAAAATGAGCACGGGCCGGTACAGGGCTTCCACAATGCGCGAAGCCACGATCCCGATGACGCCCTGGTGCCAGTCTTCCCCGTACAGCACAAGCCCGACGCTGTCCGGGCAGTTCAGCGCCTGCTCGTGCGCCGCGGTGAAAATGCGCTCTTCTTCGGCGCGCCGCGCCGTGTTCATCTCGTCCAGTCTTCCGGCCAGAGGGGCCGCTTCATCATGCTCCGAGGCAAGCAGCAGTTCGTGCGCCAGGCGCGGACTTCCCAACCGTCCGGCGGCGTTGATTCGGGGGGCAAGGTTGAACACCACCTGCCCGGCGCCCAGGACAGCCGCGGGGGCATACCCGCTCACGGACTTCAGCGCGGCCAGCCCCGGACGCCGCGCTTCCGCGATTTTCAGCAGGCCGTTCTTGACCAGGATGCGATTCTGCCCCGTGAGGGGGACCATGTCCGCCAGGGTTCCCAGAGCCACCAGATCAAGCGTCTGACGCATGTCCATGCGGCGGCCGGTACGGGCGGCCAGCCGGGCGTTGAGATCGGCCATGAGGTAAAAGGCGACGCCCACACCGGCAAGATGCGGGCAGGGATTTTCCCCGCCGCCCTGTTCCGGCGGGAGCTTCGGATTGACGACGGCATGGGCCTCGGGCAGGCAGGGAGGCGGCAAATGATGGTCGGAAACAACAACGGTCAGACCGAGTTCGCGCGCCCGGGCCACGGCCGCCGTGTCGCTGATGCCGCAATCGACTGTCAGCAGCACGTTCGCGCCCTCGCCGGCCAGCCGTTCGAGTTCCGGAATATTCAGGCCGTAGCCCTCACGCCGGCGATCCGGCAGGTGCACACGGGCGGAAACGCCGTGAAAGGAGAGCGTCTCCAGGGCCAACGTGGAACCGGTGATTCCGTCCACGTCGTAATCACCCCAGATCACGATCGTCTTGCCTTCCAGCGCGGCCTTTTCAAGGGTTTCCGCCGCCCGCGCCATGCCGGGCCACAGATCGGGCGCCGCCAGATGACGCAGGTTCGGAGAAAGGAAGGCGTCCATTTCCGCCACGTCCGCAAGACCCCGCTGGCGGAGAAGCCGCACAATCAGGGGCGGCACGCCGAGCCGGGCCGCTGTTTTCCGGACGTCCCCGGCGTCCGGCGCGGCAGCGCGGAATCGCCAGCGTTTCACGCCGCGCCCCGCGCCGTCTCGCGCGCAATACGGCGTCCTGTCCTCTTCACGCCAAACAGCGCGACAGGGCGCACGACAGGGCACGCAATACGGCCGCCGCCCCGGAGAGCGGGAATCCGGGCCGCCCTGCCGGGCCGAAACGCCCTGCTCCCGCCGCGTTTATTCATCGGAACCGGCCTGCTCCGCCGCATCCGGCGCATCCGGCGCATCCGGAACATCCGCCTCAAGCGACAGTCCGGCCCCTGCTTCGGCCGGCGGCGGGGCAAAGCGCCCTTCCCGCGCGGCGTGCACTGTTTCTCTCAAATCGGGGGGGATGAGGTTTTTCTTTTCCAGCCAGTCAAGGAACTTGAGGGCCGTTTCATTGCCCGGCGCGAGCCTGAGCGCTTCCACAAGATGCTTGGCGCACCCCTCCATATCCTTGCCTTCAAGCAGCGTCCGGGCAAGGTTGATATGCAGGTTTTCATCGGCCTTGCTCAGTTCCAGAGCGCGGGCGTAGTATTCCTCCGCCTGCTTGTACATCTTGTTCTTGCGGAGGTTCATGCCAAAGTCGTTGAAAAGGTGCTTGTGCTCCTCTTCAAAGGCCGCATCCAGATGAACAAGACGTTCAAAAATATTGTCCGCCTTGTCCACCTCGCCGCGCGCAAGATACGTCAGGCCAATCCCGAAATTGGCGCGCACGTTTTCCTCATCCAGCTTCAACGCGCTGTCGTAGGCGAATTCGGCGCTGAAGTTTTCGCCCTTCTCCCGGCACTTGTCGCCACGATCCACAGATTCGTTGAGTTCCCGGATTTTGGGAAAGACCGACTGCACATAAAATTCCGGCTCGGGCGAGTACTTTTCCAGGAGTTCTTCCATAGTGATGGTTTTCTTCGCGCCGGTGGGAACATAGTTTGTGTTGATGGGCTGCACCTGGATCGCGCCCTTCTCGTCCTGCTCCACAAACCAGAAAACCTTGTGAATCGACTTGCGGCGGGTGGTTCCGGTACCGACGACACGAACCTCCTGCGACGAAAAAACGCCCCGCATCCTTTTTTCCTTCTGCGCGCCCGGCGCATCATTCTGGGTTTCGCTCATGACGATCTCCTTGACAAAAAGGTTTCGCCCGCGCGAGCGCGCCGGCTACGAGGCTATTTCCCGCACAATGGCCCGCGCGGCCGCGGCGGGATCGTCCGCCCTGGTCACCGGCCGGCCAACCACAAGAAAATCGCTCCCTTCGGCCACGGCCTTCGCGGGCGTCATGATCCGACGCTGATCGTCCGAACCGCCGCCCGCGGGCCGGATGCCCGGCGTCAGGCACAGCAGATTCGGATGCCGGCTCTTGATGGCCCTGGCCTCAAAGCCGGAGCAGACCACGCCGTCCAGCCCCCAGGCCGCCGCCCCGTCGGCCAGCTCGCCGGCAAGCCCGGCGATATCCCCGTCGTAACCGGGCAGATCCCCCGGTTCCATGCTCGTCAGCACGGTCACGCCAAAAAGCAGGGGGCGCTCCCCGCCGGTGGCGGCGCGCTCCGCCGCCTCTTCCACCGCCGCGCGGATCATGCGCTCCCCGCCGAGCAGATGCAGCGTGATCAGATCCGCCCCAATCCAGCAGGCCGCGCGCACGCCTCCGCGCACCGTATTCGGGATGTCGAACATCTTGAGGTCAACCATCACCTTGAAGCCCATGCCCTTCAGGGTCTGCACCACGCGCGGGCCTTCACGGGTAAACAGTTCAAGCCCCACCTTGACCCAGCGCGTCTCGTGGCGCAACGATCCGGCCATGGTGAAGGCGTCAAGGGCATCCGTATAATCAAGAGCGACAATCAGTTCCGGCATGAGGCTCCCATCCTTCCACAATTGAGGTTGCCAGAGAGGGACGACGCCTCGGATCAAGCGTTGCGGCCAGAAAAGCGGCGCGCAATTCGTCGTAGGCGCGGTCCAGGTCCTCGTTGACGATCCACGCATCAAACCAGTGCGCCTCGCGCATTTCCCGTTCGGCCCCCTCGAGACGACGGCGGATGCTTGCCGCATCCTCGGTGCCGCGGGCGCGCAAACGCCGCTCAAGCTCCCGCATGGAGGGCGGAAAAAGAAAAACATACGCCCCGCCGACAAGGGAGAGGCGCAGTTGCGCCGCGCCCTGCACGTCGATATCGAAAAGCATGTCCCGCCCCTGGGCCAGCATGGCGCGGACAGGCTCCCGCGGCGTGCCGTAGAAATGCCCGTGCACGGTGGCGCATTCCGCAAAAAAACCGGCGGCACGCCGGGCGCAAAACGTCTCTTCGCTGATGAAGTGGTAATCCTCTCCATCCACTTCCTGCGGGCGCGGGGCGCGCGTGGTGCAGGAAACGGAGTAGCCGAAACAGGGGAACTCCTCCCGAAGACGGCGGATCAGCGTGGTCTTGCCCGCACCCGAAGGAGCGCAGATGACCAGCATGACGCCCGCGCGCGGCGGGCAGGAAAGCTGGCTGGCTTCAGGCATGGCGTTTTCTCCTGTTTCTTTCATGCACTGCCCCCTACTCGTCGCCAGGCTCGTCCGAAACCAGCGGGATGAAACGCTGGCCCAGAGTGTCGGGCAAAATCGCGGACAAAATCACATGGTTGGAGTCGGTAACGATGATCGAGCGGGTTTTTCGCCCCTGCGTCGCGTCCACAAGCCGCCCCTGCGCCCGCGCGTCTTCCCTCAGCCGGCGCATGGGCGACGAGGCCGGGTTCAATATGCCGATGACGCGCGAGGCCACGACAAAATTGCCGAAGCCGAGGTTGATGAACCGTTCCCGCTGCATACGGGCCTACTCCACATTCTGAACCTGTTCGCGGCATTTTTCCAGTTCGTTCTTGAAATCCACAACCACACGCGAAACATGCGCATCCTGAATCTTGTTGCCGCATGTGGCGATCTCGCGGAAGCATTCCTGCAGGGTGAAATCAAGCTTGCGGCCCGCGTCCGCGCCGCTGGTCAGCAATTCGGTCAGGCGGTCCAGATGGGCGCGAAGGCGGGTCAGTTCTTCGCTGACGTCCAGCCGGTCGGCCAGGATGACCATCTCCTGCAGAAAGCGCCCTTCTTCCAGTTCGCCGCCGGCCGCTTCCAGAGCATCGCTCAGGCGTTCGCGAAGGATGGCGAAGCGTTCTTCCCTGATGGCGGGGGCGCGTTCGTCCATCAGCGCCACCCAGTCTCCCAGCCGCGCCGCCCGCGCGGCCAGATCCGCCGCCAGGGCGGCGCCTTCGGTTTCGCGGGATTCATTCCAGTCTTCCAGCGCGGCGGCAAGCCCTTCCTCAAGGCGGGCTTCCATATCGCCGTCGCCTTCCTCCTCGGGGCGCTCCCACAGCGACGGCACGGCAAAAAGGCGGTTGTAATCCGGCTCGAAAACATCCCCATGCAGATCGGCCAGCGCGGCCACCGCGTCGAGCATGGCGGAAGCCTGGGCCGCGTCAAAACGCAGAGCCGGCCCCGCGCCCTCCCGCTGCTGCAGAACGAGCGAGATTTCCACCCGCCCCCTGACGGCAAAACGCCGCAAAACCCGCTCGAAACGCGGCTCAAGCCCGCGCGCCTGGGAGGGCAGACGCCACTTCAGATCCAGATGGCGGCTGTTGACGCTGCGGATCTCCCATATCTGCGTCCAGTCGGCGTCTTCCATGACCGTGCGGCCGAATCCCGTCATGCTGCGCATCATACCCCCCTCGCAAGGTTGCAGAGTGTGTCGGGGAACAAGCCTACGCCAGAAGCGAAACGCGCACAAGGCGCACGCGCGGCCGCAACAGCCTTCGGGGCGGGGCGCTCATGCCGGACGAGCCACGGCCTCCACCAGCAGCCCTTCCCGCGTGACGGCCACGGGGCGCGCTTCCAGCAGGGCATGATCCGCCTGGCCGCCCGGAACCCTCCCGGGGGGGGCGCTCCCCTCGGGAACAGGTTCGACAAGGCGGCACGGCACATAACATTCGTCCACCCCCTTGGGACTGCCGTCCCCTTCCGGGGCGACACGCGCCAGCCCGGCCTCCAGCGAGGCCTGCCAGAACGCCCGGCGTTTGGCTTCAACCAGCGCGCGAACACGCGCCGCGCGCTCCCGGCGAACAGGAGTCGGAACCTGCTCCGCAAAGCCCGCCGCCGCCGTGCCCGGACGGATGGAATAGGGAAACACATGCGCGTAGGTCAGAGGCAGGGCGTCCACGAGATCGAGCGTTTGCGCCACATGCGCTTCGCTTTCTCCGGGAAAGCCCGTCAGGATGTCCGCGCCAAGCCCAAAGCGCCCTGACCTGCCGGCGGCGCGCGCGATCCGTCCGACAGCTTCCGCCAGACGTTCCGGCGCGAACGGCGGCCGGCGCATGGCCCGCAACACGTCGGGACTGCCGCTTTGCAGCGACACATGCAGATGCGGGCAGATCATGCGGGCCTCGGCCAGCAGATCCGGACAGCGATCGTCCAGCAACTGCGCCGGATCCACCGAACTGATCCGCAAACGGGCCACCCCGGCCCACTCCGGGGTCAGAGCGCGATCAAGCAGGCGCAAAAGCTCCCAGAAATCGCCGGCTCCTCCTTGCGGATCCCGGTACTGCCCCAGATTGATGCCCGAAAGCATGATCTCCCGGTATCCGGCCCCGAGCAGACGCCTTGCCTCGGCCAGACAGTCCTCCGCGGATCGGGAGCGGGACGGCCCCCGCGCCAGAGGCACGATGCAGTAGGCGCACGCGCGGGAACAACCGTCCTGAACCTTGAGAACCGGCCGGGCGCGCCGGAAACCGGTGATGGAAAAGGGCGGGAACGCCCCCGCCGCCTCTCCCGTCGCCCCCCGGGCCGCAGCCGGGGCATTCTCTGTGGCCGCCACTCGCCCCTCTTCCGGCAGGCAGACGGATGCGGCGTCTTCCCGCAAGCCGATACACGCGAAAAAACGTGCGGGATCAAGCAGATCCGCCTTGCGCTCCGGCGCAAGCGCCGCAACGACTCCGGGCAGGGCGAGCAGATCCTCCCGGGCCGCGCTGCAGGCGCAACCGGCCACCACAAGAGGCAGGGCCGGCGCAAGGCGATGGAGACGGCGGACCGCCTGGCGGGCGTCGGTCACGGCATTGGCCGTGACGGCGCATGTGTTGAGCAGGGCGACGTCGGCTCCCGCGGGATCGTCCGTTTCCCTGCCGCCGTAACGCAGCCATGCTTCCCGCACAGCCTGCGTTTCGTACTGGTTCACCTTGCAGCCGAAGGTGAGGAGAAAAAAGCTCCAGTCCGCGCGCATGGTTCGGAATCCATCACGACAACTCATTTATGAAACGACTTCGGACACGAGACCTGGCAAAGCCTCACCTGGCCCGGTTGAAGCGGATGTCGGTGATCTCGTAATTGATGCGCCCGCGCGGCGCGTTGACGGTGATTTCGTCCCCCACTTCCTTGCCGAGCAGCGCCTGCCCGACCGGGGAATGGACGGAAATGCTCCCCTTGGAATAGTCCGCTTCGTCCGGTCCGAGCAGCGTGAACTGCTTTGTTTCGCCGGTGTCCACATCTTCCACGGAGACCGTGGCGCCGAAAATGGCCTTTTCCCCGGACAGGGAGGCCAGATCGATGACGTTGAACTGGGGCATGCGCGATTCGATATACGCGATGCGGGCCTCCAGCATTCCCTGGCGCTCGCGGGCCGCGTCGTAGCCGGCGTTTTCCTTCAGGTCGCCTTCCTCCCGGGCCTCCTTGATGGCCTGAATCACCACGGGGCGTTCCTTCTTCAGACGATCCAGTTCCTGTTCAAGCGCCTGGAAACCTTCACGCGAAATGGGGATATTGCCCATAAGAACCTCCTGAATGAGATCCGGCGAGGTTCGGAACGGATACGTCCGAAACACGCCGGGGACAAAAAAAAATACCCCGCCGCGTGCACGGCGGGTGCAAATTGCTGTCGATCTTCAGCCTCTGAATCCTGAAAAATGCCGCTGCCGCCCGCAGGCCGGGCCAGGATTTGCTTTTATGAAGTGCCTTCTAGACGATCCTGCCCCTCCGGTCAAGCCCCGCCGAGCGGGCGCTCTGTCGACGATGCGGGCATCCCGAAGCCGAAGGTTTCGCGTGAGCAAAGCGGCTCCCCAGCCCCGCATGACGCGACTCAGGGAAGAAGCTGGAACACGTTATCAGATGCCTCGGACCTGTGGTCCGATGCGGAGGCGCGCCTGCGAGCGCCCTGACGCAAGCGAGTCCGGACGGCACAACCGCCCGGACTCTTCACGAGGCACGTTGAAGCGCCGAAATCAGGCGTTGATCTTCTTCAGCCACGGCATGAGGCCGCGCAGTTTCGCGCCCACCTCTTCAACCTGGTGCGTGGCTCCAAGACGGCGCTTGGCCTTGAACGAGGGATATCCGGCCTGGCATTCCAGAATGAAGTTGCGGGCAAAGGTGCCTTCCTGGATTTCCTTGAGCACCCGCCGCATTTCCTTGCGGGTTTCCTCGGTGATGATGCGCGGGCCGATTTCGTAATCGCCGTATTCGGCGGTGTCGCTGATGGAGTAGCGCATGTTGGAGAAGCCGCCCTCGTAGATCAGATCCACAATCAGCTTCATCTCGTGCACGCATTCAAAGTAGGCCATTTCCGGCTGGTAGCCGGCTTCCACCAGGGTTTCAAAACCGGTCTTCATCAGCGCGGAAACGCCGCCGCACAGCACAACCTGCTCCCCGAACAAGTCGGTTTCGGTTTCTTCCCTGAACGAGGTTTCGATGATGCCGGAACGCCCGCCGCCGATGCCCCGGGCATACGCCAGAGCCTTCTGCATGGCCTCGCCCGTGGTGTCCTGATGAATGGCCACCAGACAGGGAACGCCGGAACCTTCGGTAAACGTGCGGCGCACCAGATGGCCCGGACCCTTGGGGGCGACCATGAACACGTCCACGTCCTTCGGCGGCTCGATCTGGCCGAAGTGGATATTGAAGCCGTGCGCGAAGACCAGCGCCTTGCCCGGCTTCAGATTGGGCAGAATATCCTCGCGGTACACGCGGGCCTGATGCTGATCGGGCAGGAGGATCATGATGATGTCGGCCGCGGCTGTCGCTTCGGCGGCGGAAACGGGTTCAAAGCCGTGCTGCTTCGCCAGATCGTAATTGCGCCCGCCGGGGCGCTGCCCCACAATGACGCGCACGCCGGAATCACGCAGGTTTTGCGCATGGGCATGGCCCTGGCTCCCGTAGCCGATGACGGCCACGGTTTTGCCCTTGAGGTAGTCGAGATTCGCATCACTGTCATAATACACTTTCATTGCAACACTCCTTCCGCCTGACTTCAGACTGAAAAATGCGGTTCACCATCCGCAGCGCGGTATGCCCGAACAGTGACCGCGCATCGCAAGAAGCGAAAAACACGGGCGAACATCTCTCGCCCGTGTCGAGTCAGCCTACACAAGCCCGCACCGGCTGGCAAGTTTTTCCGGAGGGGAGCAGCACTTTTCGTATCTTCCCCCCCCCCGGCGCTCTCCGATTTCACAATGTCTCGCCAGTGTCTGATTGCAAAAATTCTGCGAAGAATTTTTGCAGGATCGTTCGCGAAAAAACGTGGTTTTTCGCTCACTCACGGCGGCTACGCCGCCGCAAAACCCTTACGGGTTTTGTAGTGTCTACTTTTGCAAGTAGACACTAGGATTACGCTTGCGCGGAACAAAAAGCGCGCTCCATCACCGGCAGGATCCTTTTCCTGTTTGGGGTTGGAGCGTTTTCCCAATGAATTGTGGGCAAACGCCCGGCGGCCGCGAGAGCGGACGCCCGTGCCGAACAAGCCGGTAAACCGCGTTTTGCCGCGCCTGTCCCGCTCCGCGGGGAAGTGACGGCAATACCCAGAAAAAACCATGTGAAATATCATTACATTTTATGCGACGCGCCACTATGATCGGCCCCACGGCATCTGTTGGCATCGGATTGTTTTGAAAACTGCCTGCCAAGGTGGAGGCGCTGCCCGCGCCGCCTGCAAGGAGAGTTGATTATGGAGACCCCCACCGTTCGCCCCACAGTCCGAGGCGATATCGAAGTCGCCTACCTCGGGCATACCGTCGACGCGATGATTGCCGAATTCATGCAGCAACATGACATTCCCGGCCTCACTCTGGCCATTGTCCAGGCGCCGTACATCCCGCGCGTCGTCGGCTACGGCTTTGCCGATCCGGAGCAAAAACGGCTGGCCTCCACGCGCACGATCTGGCCTGTTGGCCCCATTTCACAGGCGTATGCAGGCGTGGCCGTCATGCAGCTTTACGAGGCGGGGCAACTCCGTCTCGACGCCCGGATTACGGATCTCCTGCCGGATCTGCCCCCCGCGTGGTCCGGCGTCACCGTGCTGCACCTCTTGCGGCACAGCGCGGGCCTGCCCGACTACCGCAACCATCCGGACTTTGACCCGGCCCGAGCCGGCTGGACCGCCCGTGAGCTGATCGATTTGGCGCGCGACACGCCCCCGTCCTTTGCTCCCGATACGGACGCCGCGGTAAGCGCGACGCATTTTCTGCTTCTGGCCGAGATCATTGAGCGTGTTTCCGGGCAGAGCTACCACGATTTCGTCACCGAGCGGCAAATCGCCTTTCTGGGGCTGCAACACACCTGCTTTTCCGAAGATCTGGCCCGGCTGCATGAAGAAGACGTGGCCGCCGCCAACAATCTGCACACCCGCTTCAAGAGCGAGAAAATCTTTGTCAACCCGGCTGAGCACGCCACCGGCCACGACGCCGCCGGCCGGCCGGTTCCGCGCCCCGAATCGGCCGCCTTCAAGGGCTTTGCGGATATCTGGGCCTCGGCCGAAGACGTCAGCTATTGGGATATCTGCCTCGCAGGGTCCATTCTGGTGACCAGGCCCGAAAATCGCGATCTTCTGTACAAGCCCTTCGCCCTTCCTGACGGAAGGCGCGTGCCGGCCATGAGCGGCTGGAACTTTTACCATCATCGGGGCCTGATGGACATCAAGGGATCCGTCCCCGGCTTTTCCGCCTTTCTGAGCCGCTTCACGGACGCCTCGGAACTCGTCTGCGTCACCCTGCTGGCCAACAGGGAAGGCGTGGACTTCACCTGGCTGGCGCGGCGCATTGCCGCGGCCTTCGGGAGCGCCATGGCCCCGGCTCACGATACGGACCGCATCTGTCTCTGCGAGTGCTCCGACGACGCAGACCGGGTGATGCAGCGCGTCGAAGACGAACTGAGCCGCCGGCGTATTCCGGTCTTCGCCCGCTTTGACCACGCGCGCAACGCGCATGAGGCGGATCTGAAGCTGCCGCCCACCCGGGTGATCGTGTTTGGCGCGCCAGCGGTGGGGACACACCTGATGCTCAAGGATCAGAGCCTGGCGCTGGACCTGCCCTTGCGCATCGCCGTGTGGGAAGACGCCGGCGGCGTCTGGCTGGCCTTTCCCCGTCTGGACAGGCTGGCCCCGGCCCTGGCCGGAGACCCCACCCTGCGCGCCATGCGCGATCTGCTCGAAGCGCTGGCCGCCAAAGCTTCCGTGGCCTTGTAACGCGACCACGCTCCGAAAATGCAAAAAACGCTGTTCCCGCCCCGGATGAGGGCGGGAACAGCGAAACGGAATCCCGCAACATCAGACCCGACAGAGCTTACACGTCGTCCTGCTGCATGGTTCGCCGTACGGACAGGGTGCCGGTGCGCGCCATTTCCTTGATGCCGAACTTTTGCAGCAACTGGATGATCGCCCGGAGCTTTCCGTAATCTCCCGTGGCCTCCAGCGTCAGATCCGCAAGGCTGACATCCACGACCTTGCACCGGAAGATATCCGCAATGCGCAGGACTTCACCGCGCTTGGATTCTTCGGCATGGACCTTGATCATCATCATTTCACGCTCGACGGCGGACATGCCTTCAAAATCCACAACCTTGATCACCGTGACCAGCTTGCGCAACTGCTTGACGATCTGCTCAATGATCTGCTCGTCCCCACGCGTGGTGATCGTCATGTGCGAAACGCCTTCCTCAAGCGTAGGCGCGACATTGAGCGATTCGATGTTGAAGCCGCGCCCGCTGAACAGCCCGGCCACGCGGGAAAGAACCCCGGGTTCATTTTCCACCAGAACAGACAACACTCGCCGCATTCTTCCTCCGCACGGGCGGCCGCATAAAGCCGCCGAGATGGACTACAGGGACGCCGGACCAGCCTGCGCCGATTCACACAAGCAACATTTCATCCAGAGCCGCCCCGGTCGGGACCATCGGGTACACGTTTTCTTCCGGCTCGACACGCACGTCAATAACGGTGGCGCGCGGCGATCGCAACGCCGCCGGGAGCAGATCCGCCAGATCCTGTTCCGTGGAGATACGCACGCCCTCGGCCCCGTAGGCTTCGGCCAGCTTGACGAAATCCGGCTGCCACCGCATGTTCGTGGCAACGCAATTGTTGTTGTAGAACAGTTCCTGCCACTGACGCACCATGCCCAGGTGACCGTTGTTCAGCACGAGCACTTTCACCGGGAGGCGCTGCTCCACGGCAGTCATCAGTTCCTGAATGTTCATCTGAATGGATCCGTCGCCCGCGATATCGACAACCAGCCTGTCCGGAAAGGCAAGCTGCGCTCCGATGGCCGCGGGAAGCCCGTACCCCATGGTGCCAAGCCCGCCCGAGGTAAGGAAGGTCCGCGGTTTGCGGCAGACGCAGAACTGGGCGGCCCACATCTGGTTCTGCCCCACTTCCGTGGTGAGGATCGCCTCGCCGCCGGTCAGGCGGTCCAGTTCTTCAAGCACCTGCTGCGGCTTGAGACAGTCGCCCGGCGTCCAGGCGAGCGGCTGCCCGTCGCGCCATTCGCGCACCTGCCGGATCCAGTCGGCATGGTCCTTTTCCCAATCCTTCGGGGCATGGCCCGAATCCAGAATGGCCGCAAGACCGCGCAGGGTGTCGCGGCAATCGGCCACAAGCGGCACTTCCACCCGGACATTCTTGCGCAGGGTAGTCGGATCGATGTCGATATGGACAATGCGGGCGCGGGGCGCGAAAGCGGAGAGCTTTCCGGTGACCCTGTCGTCAAACCTCACGCCCACGGCCAGGATGACGTCCGCCTCGCTGACGGCCTTGTTGGCCGCAAACGTTCCATGCATCCCAAGCATCCCGAGCCAGAGCGGATCGTCGCCGGGGAACGCGCCAAGCCCCATCAGGGTAGAGGTCACCGGCGCGTGCATCCGATGCGCAAGGCGGCGAAGCTCTTCCGCGCCGTCGGCCATGATGACGCCCCCGCCGGCCACAAAAACCGGCCGCTGCGAGGTCATGAGCACGTCCATGCCGCGTCTGAGCTGGTTCAGGTTGGCCGTGAACGTCGGGCAGTAGTTCCGGATCTTCACTTCCTCCGGCCAGACGAACTCGCAGGTCGCCTGCTGGATATCCTTGGGAATATCCACAAGCACCGGCCCCGGCCGACCGGATCGCGCAAGGTAGAACGCCTCGCGGATCGTGCGCGCCAGCTTTGCGACGTCCTTGACCAGAAAATTGTGCTTGGTGCATTGCCGCGTGATGCCGACGATATCCACTTCCTGAAAGGCGTCGTTCCCGATAAGCGCCGTGGGCACCTGCCCCGTCAGCACCACAAGGGGGATGGAATCGGCGTACGCCGTGGCGATGCCGGTGACGGTATTGGTGGCGCCGGGGCCGGATGTGACCAGGCACACGCCGACTTTGCCCGAAGCGCGGGCGTAACCGTCCGCGGCGTGGACGGCGCCCTGTTCGTGCCGGACAAGAATGTGCCGGATCTCGGGGTGATCGGAAAGTTCATGATAAATGTCTATGACCGATCCCCCGGGATACCCGAACAGCACTTCCACGCCTTCGCGCTTCAGGGTTTCCAGCAAAACCCCGGCCCCGGTGCGCAACATCAGTTTTCTTCCTGCCGGCGCAGTTGATCAAGCAGGTCGTGCAGCCGCGTTTTGCCTTCCAGCTTCTGTTTCTTCAACTGCTTGAGCGTTTGTTCTTCCGTCGGGCTGCGGTACGTCCGGGCTTCCAGCTTCTCCACCTGTTTTTCGTAGAGGATATGATCCTCCCAGAGTTCTTTCAGTTCGGGATGAGTCGCGGCGTACTTTTCCACAAGAAGGAGATCGCGCTGTTCCATGATAGGGATTCTCCGGCAGGTTAAAGGGTTGTGTTCCACTCTATTGGGTCTGATTGCACAACATGCCTGCATGGTTTGCGTGACTTGTTGTGCAGGATCGTTCACGAAAAAACGCGGTTTGCATTGCTGTCGATGCCCGTAATCCGCCTTGCCCGAGCGGGCGCGCTCCGGTCGCTTCCGTTCCTTCGGCAGGGCGGTTGCTCTCGCGGCCGCCAGAACATTTTGAAAGCCAAACGGCTCCAGAACCGACACGCGCCGGCAGGCCCCTGCCGGGGCGCAATGAAAAGACTGTTTTTCGGCAAACCGCCGTGCGCCCGCCGTATGGAGACGTGCGGAAAGCATTATTGAACGCTTACCCCAAAAAAACAAGAAAGGGAATCTCCGGAGCGCCCCCCGCCCCTGCTCACACCATGGCGGCGTACTGGTAGAGCGAGCGGATGACAATCATTTGAATCAGTTGGATGATGATAAGCGCCACCACCGGCGAAAGGTCAAGCCCGCTGACGAACGTAAACGGCAGAACCTTGCGGATACGGTAGAACACCGGCTCCGTCAGCGTGTGCAAGGTGCGAACGATGGGGTTGTAGGGATCGGGGCGAACCCAGGACAGGAGCGCGGCCACCACGATAACCCAGAAGTACAGCGACAGCAGCGTGTCGAGAACCCTGGCCACGGCAAAAAGAACATTTCCCACGACAAACATATATTCTCCTTGTACAACCTGTTCAGTTCATTACGGCTTCAGAGAGGTCAGAGCGCCGCCAAGACGCATGAAATCGTCCACATGCACGGCCGCCGCCAGCGCGGGGTTGCGGTACGCCAGCAGGGGAACCCCGGCCCCGGCGGCGGCCCCGGCGTCGGTTGAGCTGTCCCCCACAAAGCCGACTTCACCGGGGCGCGCTCCCCAGGCGGCAAGAATGCGTCGCACCCCCTCCGGATCGGGCTTGGGGGCCACGTCCTCCACGGTCATGACCGGATCAAAGAAGCCGCGCAGGGAAAACATGTCAAGCACGTCCCACACCCCCGATCCGCGGTTGGTATGCACGGCGAGGCGAACCCCCCTTTCGAGCAGCCGTTCCAGAAGATCGCGCACGCCCTCCTCAAGACGCAGGAGCGGCAGGGAAACCGTGCTGTAGGGAACACGTTTCGTGAGCGCGGGGATCTGTCGCAGTTCCTCGGGCGTGAAAAGAAGTTCAAACGCCTGGTTAACGCTGGCCATCTGCACATAATCCACGAACGATTCGGGCATGGGCGGGCGGCCGAATTCCGCAAGCAGCCTGTTGTAATACCCGATGTTGGCGTCCTTGGAATCAACGAGCACGCCGTCGCAGTCAAAAATCAGCCCGGTCACGCCCTGGGGAAAGGCGGCGCGCAACCGCGCTTCAAGCGTCCGTTCTCCCGTCCGATCCGGGGAAAGGACGCGCTCCGGAGCGGCATCCTGTTCGGGTCCTGTTTCACGCATACGCATCCAACGCCCCTGTCACTTTTCATTCTGATGGAGCATGATCACGAGACGGGCCGCATCAAGCCGGGGTTTTCCCTCTTGCGGACCAGGCAGGCCCAGAAGACGCCACAGCGGCGCGCGCCCAATCCGGAGACGCCGGCGCACGCTCTCGTCCCAGCCTCCCCGTTCATTCCATTCGTCAAGGTCCGGCCATGCCGCGCCGCCCTCTTCCGCCGTCGGAGAGGAAGCGAACGCCGCTTCCCGCAAAAGGCGGGGGTCCGCCGTGAACAGCGCCGCGCCCTCGGGCAGAAAATACGCCATCTGCTCCAGCACGAAACGCCAGGGCGGAAGAAAGGCGCGCGCGCCCGCAGGGGCATCCCCGCCGGCGCTCTCGGCCCCCGGGGCAAAATCGGATGAAAACGACTCCGACTCGGCAGGGATGCCGCCTTCCCGATCCGCGCAAAGCGCGCCCGCAAGCGCGGCCGATCCGGCATGATACCGGTTCCACAGGCCGTCCATATCCCGAACTCGCTCTTCCTGCAGCCAGGCGAGCAGAAGGAGCCGCTGCGCACGGCGGCGCTCGCTCTCTGTCTCGCACGAACCGGAATCCCCGGCGTCCGCCGCAACGGGCAAGGCTGACGGGGCCGAAACCGGCGACTGCCTCCCCTGCCCGGCAAAACGGTTCAGAGCCAGAGCCTCTCCGGAGGCGAAACCTCCCCCGGCAGTCGGCCGTGCCGCGCCGGCCGCATGCACGGGCGCTCCGTCCAGCATGTCGCGGCCCAACGCCTCAAGATCGGCCAGACAGGCCGCCGCCTCTGCCGGAGAATACGGCATGGGCGGCCGCCATGCGGCGACCCGCCCGCCCCGGGGAAAAGAACGCGATGATGTCGGAAGCCCCGGCCACAGTACGGAAAGCCCTTCCGGCAATCCGGAGGGCAAAAGTTCCGGATGCATGAGCGGCACATACACAATAAGACTTGGAAGAATGGCAGGCATGGCGTATCCTTGCCGGCGGGCTGCCCCCGGCTCAAGACATGTAGCCTGATGCGGCCTCGGGCGCAACGGGTGAGGCGGCGCAGCGGCCTGACCAGCGTACAGGACGGACAGGAAGAACGAAACGGCAGGCCGCTTGACCTGGCCGGAGCGCCCACGCTATAGGAATGCTTTCCTTGGAAATCATTTCATGATTCATATGAAATGAACTGAAGCGCGCGCGTTTCAAAGGCGCGCCGTCCGGCCGCGCTGGCCGGGATTCCGCCCAAAAGCACGTTGCTGCCGTCAATCCGCCCCGATCGCCATGCGCCCGAACGCGCCGTGGCCCGAACGCGCCCGGAAAGACGACAGGGAGGTTGTATGTACGGTATTGGGATGCAGGAACTGCTGCTTATTCTGCTCATCGTCGTCGTGATTTTCGGAGCCAAGAAACTCCCGGAAATCGGGGGAGGCCTGGGACGCGCCATCCGCAATTTCAAACGGGCAAGTTCCGAACCGGACGAGATCGATATCACTCCCAAGGACAAGAAAAACGACGACACGAGCCATTCGGCCTGAAGCGCGGCAAACGCGCCGGGGCTGTCGCCGTCGCCCGGGACCACATTGCGGCATGGGGCACATCGCAGGACGCACCTTTGAAAAGGGAACCATCATGAAAGTCGAACAACTGTCCATCTTTCTTGAGAACAAGGCCGGCCGGCTGGCTGAAGTGACAAAAACCCTGGCAAACGCCGGCATCAACATCCGGGCGCTTTCCCTTGCGGATACTTCCGACTTCGGCATCCTGCGTCTCATTGTGGACAATACGGAAAAAGCCAAGGAAATCATGAAAGAAGCCGGCTTTACCGTGGGGCGCACCGCTGTCGTGGCCGTGCAGGTGGACGATCAGCCCGGCGGACTGAACGCCATCCTTCAGGCGCTGGACGGCCGGAACGTCAATATCGAATACATGTACGCCTTTGTGCAGAAAGGCGGGAACAGCGCGACCATGATCTTCCGCTTCGATCGCATCGATCAGGCCATTGAAGCCCTTGTGGCGAAGAATATCACGATTCTGCCCAACGAAAAAATCTACGCGTAACGTGTCCCCCATGCCGCCTTCAGGGGCGACGCGGCGTTTGCCGCAGAGTTGCCCGGAAGGCCGCCCGCCTTTCACACCCGCGACAGGGCGTGCCCATGACTTTTTTACAGGTCATGGGCACGCCCTGTCGCGTTGCGCCCATACGGGACAAACAGAAACAGCGTTTTTATTGTTTCTGGCTCAGGTGCGGCGTTTTTCAGCCCCGCCGGATCACGCCTGAAGGGAGAAGCCATTTCATATGAAATGATGAAATGGCTTCCGGTGTCTTATCACAAAAATCCTTCCTCATGAACCCGCCTGCCGCATAGCCGCCTTTTGGCGTCCGGCGACGTTGCAGGGTCAGCATTGACGCATGTTCAATACAACTTCGCCCAATCTTTGCCCCTTGCCGGCCGGAAAAAACGGCCTTTCGCGACCGGCGTTTTCATGAGGGCTGCCCCCGGGGAGTGTTCACGCTACGAGAAACGTTGTTCTCCGCCAAGAAAAAAGGCTTTTTATTCCGGGCAAGTACCATAAGAGTACATTCCCTTCATAAAAAGCCTTTTTGATGCGGACAGAGGACAAAAGCCGTGGCGTGGCTCTAGGCAGTTGCCCCACCTCTGGAAGAGGTGGCGATGGTGTATATCTCGTGCGGATCCAGAATAAGGATCACCCCGCCGTCGCCCATAATGGTCGCCCCGGAAATGCCGTGAATGTCTCCAAGGTAGGACCCCAGAGGCTTGATGACGATTTCCTGGCGTTCCAGCAGCCTGTCCACCACAAGGCCGAGGCGGCGTTCGTTGTCGTGAATGACCACCACGGACAGCACTTCGGGCAATTCCTTGTGCGGCAGACCGAGCATGTCGGCCAGTTCCACAATGCCGAGCACTTCGCCGCGCAGGGTCACCGCCTTGCGTCCCTTCACATCGGTCAACCGCGCGGATTCGATCTTTGTCGTCTCGGAAACCGCATCCAGGGGGATCGCGTACATTTCCCCGGCCACGTTGATCATCAGAGCGTCGATGATCGCCAGAGTCAGCGGCAGGGAAAGCGTGAAGCGCGTGCCCTTCCCCACTTCGGAACTGATGCTGATGCTCCCCTTGAGGGTCTTGATATTGGTACGCACAACATCCATGCCAACGCCGCGGCCGGATATGTCCGTAATTTTTTCCGCGGAGGAGAAGCCCGGCGCGAAGATGAGTTCGCGCGCTTCACGGTCGTCAAGCTGCTTGACTTCCTCGGCAGTCATGATGCCCTTGCGCACCGCCACCTCGCGGAGCTTGTCCGGATCAAGCCCCTTGCCGTCGTCCTCGATTTCAATGGCGACGGAATTCCCCTTGTGATAGGCGCGCAAGGTGACCCGCCCCTTGGCCGGCTTGCCCTTGGGAACCCGTTCCGACTCGGGTTCGATGCCGTGGTCCACCGCATTGCGGATAAGATGCACCAGCGGGTCACCGATGACTTCCACAACGCTCTTGTCCAGTTCCGTTTCCTCGCCTTCGAGAACAAGTTCCACTTCCTTGCCGCTCTTGCGCGAGAGATCGCGCACAAGCCGGGGGAAGCGCGAGAACACCGACGCCACAGGCACCATGCGGACCTTCATGATCGTGTCCTGCAAGTCGTCGGAAATGCGGGCCATGGCATAGGTGGTTTCAGAAAGATTCTGGGCGATCTCGCCGATATCCTTCTCGGCGTCCGGTTCTTCCAGACGGCGCGCCAGCATGGTGTAGCGGTTGCGGTTGATGATAAGCTCGCCGATAAGGTTCATCAGGTGGTCAAGCTTTTCATGGTCCACGCGAATGGTGGAAGAAGACTTGTGTTCGGCTCCTGCCGCCGGAGCGGCCGCCGCCGGTTTGGCCGCGGCGGGCGCGGGCCGGGCTGCCGGAGCCGCCGGACTTGCGGCAGGCGCGGCCTTGGCCCCGGGCTTGGGAGCCGCCGGCTCTGTGGGGGCCGCCGGAGCCGCCGGCTTTGGCGCGGGCGGAGTTGCGGGAGTCGGGGCCGCAGGGGCCGCCGGAGCCGTTGTGGAAGGCGTGGCCGGCGCAACGGCCGCCCCGGCGCTTTTTTCGCTTTCGGACGCAGGCGCTTCAGGGCTGGCGGAGGAAACGGGCAAAACAACGATGCCCGTGGAAGACGGCGAACCCTCGCCCCCGGCGGAAGCTCCGTCGTGCAGACGGGCGATCTCCTTTTCCAGCATGTCGTTGATGATCGCGACTTCCTGCCGCAACAGATCGACCATCAATCCGAAATCCATGTCCGAAGAGCGCCCCTGGCTGACAAGGCCGGCGGTGCGTTCGGCGTACACCTTGATCTCCTCCAGCTTCATGAAGCCGGAAGCGTTCTGCATGGCGACAAGAGAACGGTACAGGGCGTCAATGTATTCCTTCTTGCTTCCGTCCTTGCCCAGTTCGTCAAGGGCGGCGCTGACGATCGACTGCTGCTGCCGCACTGTGGCGACAAAGGCGGCCACATCATCCTTGTCGGCCGCGGCGTCGCCGGAAGCGGCGTCCGGGGGCGTCGCGCCGGCGGGCGCAGCCTGCGCCGGAGCGCTCCTGCCGGCGGTCTTTCTTTGCGGCATGAGCGCGGCCGGAAGTTCAATGGCCCCGCCCGCCACAGCCTGCTGCAGCTTGCCGAGCACTTCCGAAATGTCAAAAGGCTGTACCGTGCCGTTTGCGGCGTCAATCCTGTCCACCAGGGATTCGATGACGTCCACCACCAGAAGCAGCAGATCGATAAGCTCCGGCGAGGCCGGCATCTCGTTATGCCGCACGCGGTTCAGGAGCGTTTCGGCCTCATGGGTCAGGCTGTTCAGATCATGGTAGCCGATGATGGCGCTGTTGCCCTTGAGGTTGTGAAAATACCGGAAAAGGTCGTTGACAAGCTCGGGATCGTTCTCGCTTTCGCGCTCCATGCTGAGCAGGCCCGAGGTCAGGTTTTCCGTGATTTCCGACGCCTCATCAATAAAATCCTTGAGATGCCCTTCCCCAAACGCGGTCAGCGAATAGCCTTCGCGCACGGCGAGCGTCATGATCCATTCGCTCGACGTCATGGAAGCGGTACGATCCGGAGCGCCCGCGGCGTCCCGCGGAGCCGTCGACGGCTCCGGCGCGCCCGCCTGGGGAGCGGGGGCGTCTGGCGCGGCGCTCTGCTCCGGAGCCGGAGCGGCCTCCGCCGGAGCGGCAGCGGCGGTGCTTTCTCCGCGCATTATGGCGTCGATCTGCTCGTAGATCGGCTCGATCTCCACATCGCCTTCCGTGGATGTGGCCTCAAGGGAATCGATCATCTGCCGCAGGGCATCCGTGGCGGCCAGGATGACATCCATGATCTCCGAAGTGATCACCATGGATCCCTTGCGCAGTTCATCGAGAATGTTTTCGGCCTTGTGCGCCAAACGGTTGATCCGGTTGAGACCCAAAAAACCGGACGCGCCCTTGAGCGAATGCATGGGGCGGAAAATCTCGTTGAGCAGCGCCAAATTGTCCGGAGTTTTTTCCAGTTCCAGAAGATTCGGCTCAATGGTTTCGAGGTGTTCCTTCGCTTCAACGATAAAATCCGAAAAAAGTTCAGGATCCATGAAGTCCTGGCTCATAGTCGCATACCTTCATTCAACGGCGAAAACATGTACGGGCAAAAGGCCCTGCGATGCTCATGTCAAGAAACCGCTTCACAAACCGCCCCGCACATCTCCGTCAGGCTCTCGCCCGACGGGGAGTCATGGGCGAACGCTGTCAACCCAGCAGCATTTTGATGTTGCGCACCATCTTTTCCGGCTGCGCCGGCTTGACCATGTACAAGTTGGCCCCGAAGCTCATGCCGGCCTCGATATCCTTGCTCTGCCCCTCGGTGGAAAGGATGATGATGGGCACATCCTTGTAGGCATCCTGCTCGCGCACGCTTTTGATGAACGTAAAACCATCCATCCGGGGCATGTTCACATCGGAAACAATCAGGTCGACATGCTGCATGGAATAGAGCTTTTCCAATCCATCCAGTCCATCCTCGGCCGTCGTCACCTTGAAGCCTTCGCTCTTCAGGATAAAAGCCACAAGGTTGCGAACCGTCTTGGAATCATCCACCACTAATATCTGTTTGCTCATGTCTCCTCCCGGCAGACGTGGCGCCCGGGCCGGCCGCTTCCGGAACATCCCGGAAACACAGGCCGAAACCGTCACTCCTGAAGCATGGTTTCCACAATGCGTTCCACGGAAATGATGGGAACAAGCTTGTCATTCAACTTGAACAAACCGGCGATGCAGTCGCCGTTGATGCCAAGTTCCACTTCCACATTCCATTGAATATCTTCCTGATTGATCCGATACATGCTTCGCACGCTGTCGATCTGGACGCCAAGCTGAAGCCCCTGGCAACGGCAGATGATGGTGAAGCGATCGGCCTGCCCCCGCGGAGGCGGCGTGGAACCGAGAAGATCGCGCAGGCGGATCATCGGGGTGACCCTGCCGCGCAGGTTGATGATGCCGGAGACGTAAGACGGCGTCATGGGCAGTCGCGAGGGTTCCATGGTGCGAATGACTTCCTGCACCAGCATGGTGGGGATGGTGAACAACTGCGAGTCCATGTTGAACCCCACAAGCTGCACCTGCGGCTCCTCGCGCAACGTCGCCTCGTAGGAAACGTCCTGATCCAAATCGTGCGGCGCGGAATCCGGATCGCCCTTCGCTTCGGGAATGGATTCGAGGATCGCCGCCGATGCCGAACCGTCCACGCCAAGATACTTGCGCATGAACTGTTGTTCCGCCGGGCTGAGACCCCCCGTTCCTGTCGCCTTCGCGTCAAACGTCTGGGATTCAAAGTACTCAATGGGGGACTTTACCATATCGCCATCACTTCTTTTGCCAGATTTTCATAGGCTTGAGCGCCGCGGCAGTCGGGGTCGACATCGTACACGACTCGTCCGAGCGCGCTTGCCTCCCTGAACTGCGTGTCCAGAGGTATGATGCTCGAAAACATGGCGTCGCCCATTTTGCTTCGCAACAGTTCGAGCACTCTCGTGCATGCCTTGGCGCGCCTGTCGTACATGGTGGGCAGCGCCCGGTAAAAAATGGGCGAGGGCAACGCCTTGTTCAGCGTGCGCAACGTGTCAAAAAGCAGTTTCAGGCCGTGCAGGGCCAGAAAATCGGTTTGAATGGGGATAACCAGCAAGTCCGCGGCCACCAGCGCGTTGACAAGCAGCACCCCCATCTGCGGCGGGCAATCGAGCATGATGTAATCATACCCCGCCGGAACCGAACGCAAGGCGTCGCGCAGTATAAAACCCTTGTTCGGGCGCTCCCGCACGTCGCCCTCGATCTCCGCCAGGCGCACATCGCCTGAAATCACATCCCACGCCTGTTCTTCCTGCCGCAGAATGAGCCGCGGCCATACCCCGGGCCATGCCGCGGGATCGGCGGTAAACAGTTCATGGATGGTATGTTGCTGTTCCTCCGGGTAGACGCGAAGATGGATGGACGCGCAGATATGCGGGTCCAAGTCCATGATCAGCACCCTGGCTCCCTGCCGGGCCAGTGCGGCAGTGAGCGAAAGCGCGGTGGTCGTTTTGCCAACGCCGCCCTTCTGATTGGCGACAGCAATGATTTTGGCGTCCATACCCGAGGCTCCACAGCCGGCCCTGCCGTCAGCCCTGCTTGCGGTACACGATAGCCCCCGGATGATGCTCGGGCTTGAACGTGCGGCTGATGTTGTGCAGAGACTCGGAGTGCCCGATGATCAAATCTCCTCCGGGCAAAAGGTTGTCGTAAAACGCGCTGATGACGTTTTTCTTCATCTCGTCGTCGAAGTAGATGATCACATTGCGGCAGAAAACGATATGCGAACGTTCCACCCGCCGCAATTGCAGCTTGTCGTTCAGATTGATCTGACCAAAGCTGACAAGGCGTTTCAGTTTGGGATCAACCCGATAGCCCATGCCCTGCTTGATGAAATAGCGGGCCACAATGTCTTTCGGCGTGGTGCGCAGGCTGTATTCGGAGTACACGCCGTTTCTGGCCGAGGCAAGCACCGCTTCGGACAAATCGTTGGCGGTGATCTTGATATCCCACAGCGAAAGTTCCGAGCCGAGCGCCTCGCTCAGAATAATGGCGATAGTATACGGCTCCTCGCCCGTGGAACAACCGGCCGACCAGATGCGGAGAAACTTCCGCCCCTTTTTGCGCTGTTCGTCCAGGGCGCGTTTGAGAACCACCTTGCGGAAGACCTCAAGCTGCGGCGGATTGCGGAAAAAGCTTGTCTCGTTGGTGGTCATCACCTCAAAAAGCCTGTTCAGTTCCTGCCGCCGATTGGCGTCATACCGAAGGTAATGGTAATATTCGCCATAGGTCTTGAGGTTCAGATCCTTCAGACGACCGGAAAGCCGGTTCTCAACCAGATATTTTCTGTTCTCCGCAATGAAAATGCCGCACTGCTGATAAATGAAGTCGCGAAGCTGGACGAATTCCTCATCGCTTATGCCGACATTCTTGCGGAGCGTAACGGCGCCAGAGAAGAGCGACATCAGAAATCCTCTCCTTGTTCTTCCCGGATATGCGCTATGGCTTCGGCCACAGCCCGCTGCACGTCCGGATCCTCATGCCCTGTCAATGACAACAGCGCGCGGAAGGCCGTCTTGCCGCCAATGGCCCCCAGGGCCTCAATGATTTTCAGTGTGACGAGCAGCTCCCCGTCTTCCAGCATATGCACAAGCTCGGGCAGGACTTTCGCGACACGCCGCCGCCCCAGCGACTCCACGGCACGGATGCGCACCCAGTCGTCGCTGTCGTCCAGAGCCTTGGCCAAAAGATCGGTGGATTCCGGAGTGACGACTTCTCCGGCGAGTTCCACCAGGCCCAGGCGCACCTCGCGGCTTTCGTCGCTCAAACGCGGCGCAAGCAGTTCAAAGCGCTTCGGATCTTCCCCGCACAGCCCGCCTATGGCCTCCAGGGCCACCTTGCGGATATCGGGCACGGGATCTTCCAGTGCTTCTTCCAGGGAAGAAAGGTAGTCCCCCGCATTGATCCGCCCCATGGAATACACCGCCATCATGCGACGGACCGGGTCCGCATCATGCGCCATACCGGTCAGGCGCGCATTCACTTCATCATCATGCAGGGCAAGGCAGGCTTCGAGAGCCGCCTCCTTCACGTCGTCGTAGGGGTGTTCGATGCAGCGCAGAAGCAGCGGGGACGAATTCACGCACGAGGTCTGTACGCCGAGGAAGTGGAGCGCTTCCTTGATGATGTGCGGATCGTCGGCGTTCTCCAGGAGTTCCATGAAGAAACTGACGTCCGACTTGTCACCGATGCGCGACAGGTGATGCGCCGCCGCCCGGCGCATGTCACGATCCAGCGTGTCGAAGGCTTCCACAAGAAGCCCGGCGCACCGGCGGCACCCCACATTGCCGCAGACTTCCACCGCGGCGCGCACGATCTGCTCGTCGCCCGAGGCAAGCCCCTCGCGCAACCCCTCGTTGTAACCTATGGCCGTCAGGCAATGCAGCGCGGAAAGCAGAAGATCATGCTCCCGCATGGGATCCAGCCGCCCCGCCAGCCTGAGCACGGCGCGCGTGGCTTCAACGTCCCCCAGCCCGGAAAGCCCGGTCAGGGCGGCCTGCACGATTTCCTCATCCTCGTCCGTCAGCGCGACAAGGAGATAGCTGCGGAACGTGGCAAGCTCCTTGGGCGCGAAAAGCCCGAGAGAAGGCGCGCCGAGGATTTGCACAATGGCCTTGACGATGGTGTTGCGCAACGGTCCGCTTGAGGTGTCGAGCCGTTGCAGCAGGATGGGCACGGCGCGGACATTGCCCATCTCCCCAAGGGCGTTGATGATGGTGGAAGCCACAAGCTCGGAACAATCCTGCAGGGCGCTGATCAGGATATCCACACACGATTCGGCCCGGATCTTGGCCAGAGCCTCCACCGCCGCGAACTGCACCCACTCCTCGTCGCGCAATGCTCCACTCAGCGCCGGAGCGGCGTCGGCCGATCCGAGAGATCCGAGGCTGATGCAGACCTGGTAGCGGACATTCACCTCCGGGTCGTGCTCAAGCGCTTCGCAGAGAATGGAAACGGCCACGGGAGAGTTTGACGTGCCGAGGATATCGGCCGCGAAAATCCGGATATCCGGGTCATCGTCGTGCAGCAGCGCGGCAAGGATCTTGATGTCGTCGCTTCCGATCTCGCGCAGAATGTCCATGGCGCTGTTGCGCACGGGCGCGTCTTCGGATCGCAGCAGAGGAGCCACGGCCGCCACGGCGGCAGCCCCCCGGATGCGCCTCAGCGCGTTTTCCGCCGCCTCCTGCACCCCGAGATTCTCGCTCTGGATATGCCGGACGAGCAGGTCCACAGCAGACGCCAGCTCCATGTCCCCTGCCTCGAACGCGGCGCCGCGCGCCTCGTCCGGATCGTCGGAAGCCAGTCTGGCCAGGATGTCCTGTTCCGCCTGGCTCGTGCCTATGCTCATTGGTCAGCCCTCCAGGGCATACGAACGCTTTCCCGGAAGCGGATGCGCGGAAAAACGGTCATGTTCCTATTTTTTGTACAACGCCGAGCAGATGGTTTCGGCCAGGGCGTCCAGGTCAACGATTTCATCCGCCAGGCCGGCGTCCACAACGGCCTTGGGCATACCATACACGACGCAGGAAGCTTCATTCTGGGCGATCACATGGCCGCCCTTCGCCTTCAGCACCTTCATGCCCTCCGCGCCGTCACTGCCCATCCCGGTCATGATCACGCCAAGGGCACGCGCGCCCACGCTTTTGCCCACCGACTCCATGAGCACATTGGCCGAAGGCTTGTACAGCGCGTCCGTCGGCTCGGTGGTCACATGCAGGTACGGCACGGCTCCGCGCGTGTCCACGCGCAGATGCTTGCCCCCCGGGCAGACGTAGGCGATGCCGTTCTGAATGCGATCGCCCGTCTGGGCTTCCCTCACGGTGATCTTCGAGACAGCGTCCAGACGCTTGGCGAAAGGCCCCGTGAACGTGGCCGGCATGTGCTGGGCGATGAAAATGCAGGCCGGAAAATCAGCCGGCAGGGCGGAAAGCACCTTTTGAACCGCCGGCGGACCACCAGTGGAAACCCCGATAGCCACAAAATCGCGCACGGGCCGCCCCGCGGGGCGCGGGGACGTCGCAAGCGCCGCATGCGGACGCGGAGCCGCCGAAAGACCGAAAGCCCCGGGGCGAGCCGCCGAAGCGCCGCCAGAGCGCGCACGCGCCGCCAACGGAAAACGCCGGGCGCGCTGGGCGACGGTCTTCACCTTCGCGCACAATTCGGAACTCAGCGCGTCCATGTCGATGTGCGCGACGCTCCCGGCCTGATATTTGGGAATGAAATCCACAGCCCCGAGTTCGAGCGCCTTGAGCGTGGCCTCCGCCCCTTCCAGCGTTATGGAACTGACCATGATCACGGGAGTGGGACACTCCGCCATGATCGCACGGAGCGCGGAAAGACCGTCACGCTTCGGCATTTCAACGTCAAGGGTCACCACGTCCGGTTTCAGCTTGCGCGTCAGCTCAATGGCTTCGTCGCCGTCACGCGCCATGCCGGCGATCCGGATCTCCGGATCCCTGGTGAGCATACGGGTGAGCGCTGTTCTGAAAAAAGCCGAATCATCAACGACAAGCACATTAATCAAAGCTGCCTCCCCGGTCATGGACAGATTCCGCCCGCGCGGGCCGCCAGACGTCCGGAACCGGAATTCCCGGCCTCCTGCTCGTACAGCGGACGGCGTTCATCCATCAACAGTTGCGACAACGTGTCTGGCGCGGCCCGGGAAGAATCGATCCCGGAAGCGGGCAGACGCCGATACGCCCAAAAAAGAATTTTTCGTCTTATCGCCGCCTTCGCCGGCACTGGCGATACTCTGCCCCGGCGACGCGATCCACCCCACGCGCCTTTGACGGCGCTCAACATTTTCCTGTTCTTACGCCATAGCCATGATTTTGACAACACCCGGATTTTCGGGGCGTCTCCTGTCTTGCATGGTTCCACGGAGCTGTCCGCGGCAAAAAGACAGTTGCAGGTCTGCCCTCCCGTTTGCTAGGTTGAGGCGGAGGCGGTTCAGCGGAGCAGATCCCGCCCCGGCCCCTTCCCCGGCTTTCCCCGGTCGGACGCAAGCCGCCCTTTCCGCTTCCGCAAAACATACGGTGATGAGAACCCGATGGCAGTGCTGTACGACAACGACGACTCCCTCCTTGAACTGGTGCGCACGACCTTTGACGCGCACAGCGCCGTGCTCTTTCTCCCGGATCGCGCCGGCAACTGCGAGGTGGCGCTGGCTTCCACCGAGTCCGCGCCCTTTGTGCGCGAAGCGCGCATCGCCCCGGGACGGGGACTGGTGGGCTGGATCCTGCGGCACAGGCAGTCCGTCATCGTCAATGACCTCGAAAGACACAGCCGCCTCGGCTATTACGCGGAAGACGAAGAGGAGGCCATTGTCGCCTTCATGGGCTGCCACCTGCCCAGGGGCGGCGCCCTGTGCATCGACAGCGTGCGCCCCCGCGCCTATACCGAGGACGATCAGGCGCTGTTGCTCCGTTTTGCCCGACACATTGCGCGGCAGGCCCATTCGGAAGTGCTGGCGGACGACGCCGAGGATCTCCGCCGCTATCTTTCCCGCCTCGAACGCCTTGCCGATCTCGGCATGCGCCGTCCGCACTGGAGTGAGTACCTGAGCGGCTTTCTCTCCCTGGTGGCCGAAAGCAGCGGCTTTGATTATGTGGCTTTCGCCACCAGCAGCGAGGGGGCCTCCACCTATACGGTGGAAGGAGAAAGCGCCCCCCTGCTCGTCCGGGAGGGGATCGCTCCCGAAATTCCGCTTGCCACAGGCGGGCTTGTCGGCTGGGTATTCCGCAACGAAGCGCCCGTGCATGCCGAGGGAGGCGAGGCTTCGCCAGCCGCGCCGCTGTACGGCAAGTCGCCCGAGACGCCGCTGTTCCAGTCCGTCATCTGCCTGCCCGTATTCATGAACAGAGTCGTGTGCGGGGTGTTGTGCCTGGCCGGCATGGAGCCGCGCGCCCTGCCGGAGCATCTGCGTTCCTTCGCCCGCGTCGCCGTTTCCCTGCTTTCCCGCCAGCTGGAAACGCTGTACCTGCGGCACAGGCTGCAAAGTCTGCTCCCGCGGGCCAGAATCCACAGGGACGGAAGCATGGCGTATGATCCGGACACGGCCCCGTCTCCACCCCTCAACGAGGATGATTGATTCATGTTTCGCAAACACATGGCCATGGACCTTGGCACGGCCAATACCCTGATATTCGTGCAGGGCGAGGGAATTGTGCTCAATGAGCCGTCCGTGGTGGCGCGGGACGCCGTAACCGAGCGCATTCTGGCCGTAGGCGGCGAAGCGAAGGAATGCATCGGGCGGACGCCGCGGAACATCGTCACGATCCGCCCGCTCAAGGATGGCGTCATCGCCGATTTCGACATGGCCAGCGCGCTCATCGCCCATTTGCTGCGCAAGGCTATCGGCGGCCGGACGCAACGCAAGCCGCATGTGGTCATCTGCGTGCCCACGGGCATTACCGATGTGGAACGGCGGGCCGTGATCGAGGCCGCCACCCGGGCCGGCGCGCGCAACATCCGGCTCATTGACGAGCCTGTGGCCGCCGCCATAGGCGCGGGCCTGCCCGTGCTTGATCCTGTGGGGAGCATGGTTGTGGATATCGGCGGCGGAACGGCGGACATTGCGGTGCTCACGCTCGGCGGGATGGTGTGCTCGCGCTCGGCGCGCGCGGCCGGAGACGCGCTGACCGCCTCGGTTCAGCGTTACCTGCAAGACGCCATGCACCTCGTCGTCGGCGAAAACATGGCCGAAAAAATCAAGATTGTTCTCGGGGCGGTAGACGCCCTGCCCGAACCGCTCGGCATGGAAGTTTCCGGCAAGGATGTCTCCACCGCAAGCCCTCGCACCGTCATGCTGAGCGACGGTCATATCCGCGAGGCGCTCCAGCCGGTGGTGGCGCTGATTCTGGACAATATTCTGGCCACGCTGGAAAACACGCCGCCGGAACTCGGCGCGGATCTCCTGCGTCAGGGCATCCTGCTCACCGGCGGCACAGCCCTGTTGCGCGGCCTTGACGCACGGATCACTCAGGCGACAGGTCTGCCCGTCCGTATCGACCCGGATCCGCTGACCACCGTCCTCCGCGGAGCGGGCGCGACCCTTGACGCCCCGGCCAGGTATGCGGATCTCTTCTTTGAATACGACTGAAAGCGCGGCGCTCAGCGCCCTGTCGGCCACAACCGGCCGGAGCGGACGCTCCACAGCAGGGCGGGAGTGAGCAGATCCGGATCAGCCCGGGCGACGCCCTCAAGTTCATCCCGATCGAGGGCAAGCGTATTCGCCCCGTCTTCCGGGGGCGGCCCGACATACGGCCCGGCCAGGATCAGCACGACGCGCAGACCGGGTGCGGACAAAAATGCGGAGGCCGCACGGAGCAGACGAACCGGATCATCGGGCGCGCGTCCCAGGGCGCGCAAGGCGGCGTCCTCGCACGCCTCGCCGGGCCGCACGCGGGCCACGCCCGAAAGATCCAGGCGCGCCTCACGGCCAGCTCCACGTCGCCGCACGAGCAGGCGGCCCCCTGCAAGACGCAGAGCCACGCCGACCACCGCACGGCGCAGGCCAAGGCGCGCGGCTTCCCCCGCCGGAGCGACGAGCAGAAGACGATCCCGTTCGTCAAAGAATTCGACAAGCTCATCCGGCGTCCCGCCTGCCCGTGCGGCGGGAACAGAGCGCGCGCAAGCACGCCGCCCGCGCGACGGCGCAACGACAGAAGCGGCGTGAAGGCTACCGACATGCATGATCCTTCCCCTTCCTTTCCGGCAAATGATTCGGCGGTCCCCCGCCGTCTTGACGCGCGCGACGCGCCTGCCGTCGCGGCTCTGGAACGCCGTTGCTTCACCCTGCCCTGGACGGAAGAACAGTTCCGGCAGGCTTTCGAACACGCGGCCTTTGCCGTCAGCGGCATCCATGAAGGAGGCGAACTTGTCGCCTACCTTTCCGTATACCACACGCCGGATGAACTGGAAATCCTCAACATCGCGGTGAGGGCCGACAGGCGGCGGCGCGGGCACGGGGCCAATCTGCTCCGCCGGGCCTTGCGGGAGGCGGAAAAAAGCGGCATACGCAAAGCCGTTCTTGAAGTCCGCCCCAGCAATGCGCCCGCGCGTGGCCTGTATGAAAAACTCGGCTTTGCCCTTGCCGGGCGCAGGCGCGGCTATTACCCGGATACCGGTGAAGACGCCCTGATCTATGTGCGGTCCGCCCCAGATGCCTGAACCGCAACGCGACACGGCTCGTCAAGCCGGGTGAACGCGTTTTTCGCGGTCGGCCTTCGGCCGCGCCCACCCCTGAACTCCGCCCGCCCACCGGCGCGGACGCCCATCGTCCGGAGCATCAATCATGCGAAACCTCATTGCCGCCAACTGGAAAATGCACAAAACACGGGCCGAAGCGCGGGATCTTGCGCGTGCCCTGGCTGACGCGCTCGCCGCCGCCCCGGCTTCGCCTTCCGCAGAAGTCGTCCTTTTCCCTCCTTTCACCGCTTTTGAAGCTGTGCGGGAAGGGCTGGGAGAAGCGAAGATCGACTTTGGGGGGCAAGACGTCTACCCCGCGGAATCAGGCGCGTTCACTGGTGAAATTTCGCCCGGCATGCTGCTGGACGCCGGCTGCTCCTGGGTTTTGACCGGCCACTCCGAGCGGCGGCATATCCTTGGCGAGTCGTCCGTCCTCGTGGGGGAAAAAACGGCGTTCGCACTGAAGCAGGGGCTTTGCGTCATCCTCTGCGTGGGGGAAAGTCTGGCGGAGCGCGAGGCCGGCCGGCTGGAAGACGTTTTGCAGGCGCAACTGGCCGACGGACTCGCCAATGTTCCGGCGGAAGCCGTTTCCCGCCTTGCCGTGGCGTACGAACCGGTATGGGCCATTGGGACGGGCAAGGTGGCTTCCGCCGAGGATATCGCCGCGGCGCACGCCTTTGTCCGAAGCCGGCTGAACGCCCTGCCGGGGACGGAGGCAGGCCAGTCCGTGCGCATCCTGTACGGCGGGAGCGTCAAGCCCGAAAACGCGGCCGGCATTCTTGCCCTTGACAATGTCGACGGTCTTCTGGTAGGTGGCGCTTCTTTACAGGCGGAAACTTTTTTGCGCATCATTCGCGCCGGGCAGACAGCCTGAACCGCCCCGGAGCGTTTTCGCCGCGGCAATACTTCGTTGACTGCGTGAGCAGGCGGCCGCGGCAAGGCGCAAGCGTCATGCGCGCGTTTTGACGCCGAAACGATCGCGCCTTCAAACTTTGAGACTGGAAAATCTCAAGATGAACCCGTCCTGGAACTCGGTTCATCAGCATTACGAAACGAGTTCCAGCAAAAAAACTTCTGAACCGCCTTTGACCGGCCGAGGAGTCCCACCGTGCAAACCTTGATCCTCTCCCTGCATGTGCTTGTATGCATCATCCTCGTGGTTCTTGTTCTGCTGCAATCCGGCAAGGAAGGAATGGGAGTCATTTTCGGCGGAGGCAACTCCTCTGTGTTCGGCAGCTCCGGCGCGGGCGGGCTGCTGGCCAAATTCACGGCCTTTCTGGCTGTCCTGTTCGTGATCACGTCCCTGAGCTACAACTACGTCACCAGTTCGCGCACGGAGGACGAATCGACGATTCTTGACGTGCAACTGGAAAAGGCGCCCACGCCCCCGGCAGCGCCTGGCACACCGTCCGTGCCCGCCCCGACTGCCGGCGCTCCGGCGGCCCCCGCCGCTCCGCAAAACCCGCAGGAACCGGCTGCTCCCGCCCCTGTTGCTCCCCCCCCGGACGCTCCGGCCACGCCGGCCCCGCAAAGCGTTGCGCCCGAAGCGGACGGCCAGCAACAGTAAGCCGCATCAGCATATTGCAGAAAGGCCGCGGTATTTTCCCGCGGCCTTTCTGCATGGAAGAAACGATCGGAGCATTTCTGAACAGCAACCGGAACTGCCCCGATTCGTTGCGAACTATTTGACCACAAGCGCGATCGCCACACCGATGACGGCGACAATAAGCGCGGTTTGCGCAACAACCGTGCCCAGCATCCACTTAAGGATTTCGTGCTTGTTGGCTTCCATCTTTTCCGTGAGATCCGTGCGCAGCTTTTCGGTTTCAAGGCGAACGTCCTGGATCTCGGCTTTCAGATCCGTGCGCAGCTTTTCGGTTTCAAGACGCACGTCCTGGATCTCAGTCTTCAGTTCGGTGCGCACTTCCTGAATTTCAGTCTTTAATTCCGTGCGAACGTTCTGGATCTCAGTCTTCAGTTCGGTGCGTACTTCCTGAATTTCAGTCTTTAATTCCGTGCGAACGTTCTGGATTTCGGTCTTCAGTTCCGTGCGCACGTCCTGAATTTCAGTACTCAGCCCCGTATGCACATCGTTCAGATCGAGCTTTGTCGCCAGTTCGCTTGTGGACATGACCTCATGAAAAAGTCTTTTTTGCGCCAAAGCAAAAGCTTCCGCCTGCTGTCTGGTGAAACCGGCGCCTTCCACTTCTTTCGCATAGGCCAGCGTATCAAACGAGATTGCGGGCATACGGCCTCCTTTATTGCTCTTCCCCTCAGGGGCACAGTTCACCTTTCTACAACTCATTTCATCGTCCAGCCCTGGGGCTGAACGATGAAGAGCATTCGCCAAAAAACGTCTTTTGGGCTTCATTCACGGCGCTTTTCGGCCGCGCCAGACTCCCGTCCGGCGTGAAAAGTCATTTCATGGGAATTATGAAATGACTTCTACTTGATGAACAGCATCTCCTGATAACTGGGCAGGGGCCAGAGATCTTCGGGGGTCAGGGTTTCCAGGCTGTCGGCCAGAGCGCGAACCTCCTCCATGCGCGGGAGCACTTCCACCCTGTAATGATGGGCTTCCTGCACGCTGTTGGCGTACTCCCCGTTTTCCAGCACGGATTCCAGACCGTCGACAGCCTTGCGCAAGGCCGCAAGCAGACTTTCCACCTGATCCAGCAAGGCCGTGTCCGGCTCCCGATTCGGGCGGTTCAGTTCCTTGTTGATGGCGCACATGTCGAGGCAGACGCCCGCCAGTTCGCGCTGATAGCGAAGCCCGGCCGGGTAGACGATGGTTCGGGCCATGCGGATGACCAGGTTCGCCTCGGTGCGGATCGTCTTGCAGTACTGCTCGATGTAGATTTCCTGCCGCGCCTTGAGTTCCGTGCGGGACAGGACATTGTACCGCCCGTACAGGTCTATGGCGTCGGGGCTGGTATAGGCCATGAGGGCTTCGGGCGTGGTGCGGTAGTTGGGCAGGCCGCGGCGCTCGGCTTCCTGATGCCAGACTTCGGAATAGCCGTCGCCATTGAAGATGACGGCGCTGTGTTCCTCCATAATCTCCTGGATCAGGGTATGCACGGCGGCGTTGCGTTTGCCCGGATCACCCTCGGTGAGACGCTCCAGCCGCGTGGCCGCGAAATCAAGCGAATCGGCCATGATGGTGTTGAGCACCGCCTGGGTGGCCGAGGCGGGCATGCTCGATCCGAGCGCCCGAAATTCAAAACGGTTGCCGGTGAAGGCAAAGGGGCTGGTGCGGTTGCGATCGCCCGGATCGGCTGGCAGGGGCGGGAGCGTGTCCACGCCGACGTTCATCAGCCGTTTGCCCCTGGAACCGTGCACCTTGCCGATGCGAATCTGTTCCAGAACATCCGCAAGCTGATCGCCAAGGAACATGGACATGATTGCGGGCGGGGCCTCATTGGCGCCCAGCCGGTGATCGTTGGACGCCGCCGCGGCCGTGGCCCGGAGCAGCCCCCCGTACTTGTGCAGGCCGCGAATGGCCGCCACCAGAAAAACGAGAAACATGGCGTTCTCGTGCGGCGTGTCGCCAGGGTCGAACAGGCTCCCCACTTCGGCGTTGCCGATGGAGTAATTGAGATGCTTGCCGGATCCGTTGATGCCGAGGAACGGTTTTTCATGGAGCAGACAGGTCAGGCCGTGCCGTTTGGACACATTGCGCAGCACCGTCATCATAAGCTGGTTGTGGTCAATGGCAAGGTTGCCCGCCTCGAACACCGGCGCGATCTCGTACTGGCTGGGAGCGACTTCGTTATGCCGGGTTCGCACGGGAATGCCGAGCTTGTACAGTTCAAGCTCGGTCTCGCTCAGGCAACTCAGCACGCGCCGCGGCATCACGCCATAATACTGATCCTCGAACTCCTGCCCCTTGGCCGGCTTGGCTCCGAACAGCGTGCGCCCGGCAATGAGCAGATCCGGCCGGCCAAAGACAAAATTGCGATCGATGAGAAAAAATTCCTGCTCCAGCCCGGCAAAAGAGACGATGGGCAAATCCGTCTTCTTGTCGAAAAGACGCAGGATGCGGCTGGCCTGCCTGTTCAGCGCCTGATTGGAACGCAGAAGCGGGGTCTTGCGGTCAAGCGCCACCCCCGTCCAGGAAAGAAAGGCCGTGGGGATGCACAGCACAATGCCGCTCGTGTATTCCATGAGATAGGCCGGGCTTGTCACGTCCCAGGCGGTGTAGCCCCGCGCCTCGAAAGTGCTGCGCAAGCCGCCGGAAGGGAAACTGGAGGCGTCCGACTCGCCCTGGCTGAGCATTTTTCCGCTGAATTCGGTGATCACGCCGCCGCTGCCGTCAGGGCTGAGAAAGCTGTCGTGCTTTTCCGCCGACAGACCGGTCAGGGGGTAAAACACATGGGTGAAGTGCGTCGCGCCCTTTTCAATGGCCCAATCCTTCATGGCCGAGGCCACAATGTCCGCGAGGGAAGGATCAAGATGCCGCCCCCGTTCGATGGTTTCCCGGAGGGAACGGTACACGACGCGGGGCAGCCGCTCCTTCATCACCTTGTCGCTGAACACGTTGCACCCATAGATTTCGGTGGGTCTGGCGCCGGCGAAATTGAGAGGTGCGGGTTCGGACTTGTAACTTGTGATGGCCTGAATCGCATTGCTGCGGGCGTTGCTTCCGCTCATGCAGAATCTCCTTCAAAAAGTTTCGGGAACACCTAGTGTCTACTTGCAAAAGTAGACACTACAAAACCCGTAAGGGTTTTGCGGCGGCGTAGCCGCCGTGAGTGAGCGAAAAACCACGTTTTTTCGCGAACGATCCTGCAAAAATTCTGCGCAGAATTTTTGCAATTAGACACTAGGGCGGCCTCCATTCCCCCTGCTGCCGCAAGTCTGCCCCCGCGCTTCGGGCGGCCTTGCCAGGCAAACCGCATGTCCGGCGGCTTCGCCCGTTGCCTGACCGAGCAGGCCGAAAAATGTCGGCTTTTCGCGGACAGCGTTCTCATGAGGGCCACCCCCAGTGTAGGCCAATTGCCGGCCGAACGGAAGAGCCGCGCACACGCCCCGGAGGGGAAGCCAGGCTCCCCGCGGCATCCGGAAAACCGGGCGAAAAATCTCCCGGGGCAGACATGAGAATTGGTGCTCCTTCAGCCTCTCAGGGACTTTACGGGCGGCTTTTTTTCCCATATACGGGAGCACTGTATCATACTCTACAGGAGCGGTTCTCCGAAGGCGGGCAGTCCTGCCCCGCCGCGAACCGAGAGGAGGCCCACTTGGATCAAAAAGATGTCGAGTACTTCCGCACCCTGCTGACCAGGATGCTGGAAGAAGCACAACATAAAGGCGATTCCACCCTTGAAGATCTGACCGACAGCAACGAACTGTTCGCGGACCCGGCCGATCGCGCCTCCGCCGAGTCGGATCGCTCATTCACCTTGCGTCTGCGCGATCGGGAGCGGCGGCTCATCCGGAAAATCCAGGCCGCCATTCAGCGTATTGAGGACGGCACCTACGGCATTTGCGAAGATTGCGGCGAAGAGATCAGCATCCCCCGCCTCAAGGCCCGCCCTGTGACCAAGCTGTGCATCAACTGCAAAAGCCGCCAGGAAGAAGGCGAAACCATCCGCGGCGAATAAGCGCGAACCAGCCCCGCAAGGGGCTTTTTTCATCAGAACCTCTCCCGGCACAGCCGGGCCGCGGCCGGAGCATACTCCATGGATTGTCATGTTTTTCGCCGGATCTGTGCGGAGCTGACGCCGGCGCTCACCGGTTGCCGGCTGGAAAAAATCCACCAGCCCGGGGCGGACGTCACTGTCTTCACCCTGTACGGGCATGGCCGCAAGCGTTACCTCTTTTTGAAGGCTGGGCGCAAGACCCCCTTCCTCTTTCTTGCCGATCACAAGATTTCCGACGGAAGCCAGCCGCCCGCTTCCGTCATGTTTCTGCGCAAGCACCTCGCTGGCCGGCGTGTGATCGCCGCTTTCGACGATTGGGTGGAACGACGTCTGTACCTGCATTTTCCCTCATCGGGGCAAGAGCGCATTCCGGATTCGGAACAGGGAGAATGCGGCGGGCTGTGGCTCTGCCTTGATCTGCGGGAAGGCGTGCGGCTGCTGCGCCGCGCGCCGGACGATCCCCCGCCGCCCCGCTGGCCGTCCCCCGAACAGGCGCGCGCCGCGCAAGGGGAAGACTGGCGGAACTGGCCAGTGCTCACGCCTGCCCTGCGCCGGACGCTCGCATCGCTTCCGCCAGAAGAACAGGCCGCATTGCTGCTTGATCTGGAAGCCGGCGGCGGCGATCTCTTCCTTTATGAAGACGAAGCCGGCAGGCGCGAACTTTTCGCCTGGCCCCTGCCTGAGGAGGTGCGGCGCAAGCGACCCGCCCCCGGCGGAAATCTGAACGAACGCGTGCTGGAAAACGCCCTCGAAGCGGCGGCCCTGGCCGGCGAACGCCGCGTCCTGCGCGATCTGGCCGATCGCGCGGGCGCGGAGCGCGCCCGTCCCCATCTGGCTGAAGCCGCGCGACTGAGACGCCTGCTTGCCAAACTTGACGATGAAGAAGCCCGCCTGAGCCGAATGCAGGCGGCCGGAGACGACGCCCTGGCCCTCCAGACCTGTCTCTACCTGTTTGGCCCGGATGAAAAACAGGCCGCCGTGCTCCTGCCCCCGGCGCTCTCCGCCCCGGAAACGCCTGCGCCGGAGATGGGCGCCCCGGAGTTGCATGTCCCGGACGCGCGCGGCACGGAAAGGCCCGATGCGAATCAGGGCCGCCGGATCGTCCTGAACCCTCGCCTGACCGTGCGGGAGAATATGGCCGCGCTCTTCCATACGGCGCGCCGGGGCAAACGCGGCCTTGCCATGCTCGCCGGACGGCGGGAAAGCGTGGCCGCCGAACTCGAACAGGCCGAGCAGGCGGCCGTGCGTGCGCGCGCCGGGCTTGAAGGGACACGCAAGCCAGCCCGATCCGGAGCCGGCGTCAGCGCGTCCGGAAGGCCCCGGACGCCCCGGACGCTCTCGCCGGGAACAGAGAGCGCCCGCCGACACGGGCGGAATGGGGGGCGGGACTGGCCGAAAAACGTCCAGCTCTTCCGGAGTTCCGACGGCTTTCTCATCCTTCGCGGCCGTGACGCCGCCGGCAATGCCGCCGTGCTCAAGCTGGCGGCCCCGCACGATCTCTGGTTGCATGTGGGCGGCGGCCCCGGCGCGCATGTGATTGTTCGCCGGGATCATGCCGGGCAGGAAATCCCCGCCGCCACGCTTCAGGAAGCCGGCTCCCTGGCCATTCTCAAAAGCTGGAAAAAGGATGAAAGCCCCGTGGACGTGGTGCGCGCCCTGGCCGGTCACGTTCACCCCCTGCGGGGCGGCCGCGCCGGAGAAACGCGCGTGGACAGATATGAGGAAGGGCTGTTGGTCAGCCCCGCCCCGGATCTGGAAAAACGCCTTGCCGTCGGCATGTGAACGGTTTGGGCGACAAGAGGCAGGACTGTCATGGCTGCAAAACCAACGGAACCGGAACTCCCCACACGGGAACAGGCGCGGGAGGCGTTCACCGAAGCGCTGACGCCGCGACAGGCGCGCCTGCGGGAAACCCTCGACCGCATCGCGGACGATCCCCCGCAAGTGCTGATTCTGGAAGGCGGCACGGCGAGCGAACGCGCAAGCGTGGCCCTGTGGCAGGCGGCGCGCCTCAACTGCCGGGCGGAGGGCGAGCGCCCCTGTCTTGAATGCCCGTCCTGTCTGCAAATCGGGGCCGGCGTCTTCAAGGATCTCTTTTTTCTGGACGGACGGGAAGGAAGCATCAAAATCGAAAGCGTGCGCGAACTTCGCGTCGTCCTGGGCGAGCCGCCGCGCGGGGAAGGCAGGCGCGTCGTCATTTTTGCCGAAGCCCAGGCGCTCGGCACGGAAGCCGCCAACGCCCTGCTCAAGTCGCTGGAAGAACCCAAGCCCGACGTTTGCTTTCTGCTCCTCGCGCCGCAACGGCAACGCCTGCTCCCCACGCTTGTTTCACGCGGCTGGACGCTGACCCTGCCCTGGAACGCCTCCGCCCCGCTCGCGCCGGAACTGCGTGAATGGGAAGCCGCCCTGGCCCGCTTCGCGGCTACCGGTCAGGGATGGTTCGCCCTGACTTCGCGCAAGGGCGCGGTGGATGCGCCCCTGGCCCGCCGCGTGATCGCGCTGACGCAAAAAACGCTGGCCGACGTCCTTGCCCGACGCGCGCCGTGCACGCCCGGAACCCTTGCCCACCATCTGGCGCGACTTCCCGATCTGCTTCGCCTGGAAGCAGGCGACATTCTGGCCGAAAGCCAGGCGTCCGTCGATGCCCTGGTCAGCCCCGCGCTTGTTCTGGACCGGCTGGCGATCCGCCTGCATGTGCTGGGATCAGCCCCCATGAACCCGCCTGCCGCATAGCCGCCTTTTTACATCCGGCGGCGTTGCAGGACCAACATTGACCATGTCCAATACAGCTTCGCCCAATGTCTGCCCCTTGCCGGCCGGAAAAAACGGCTTTTTGCGGACGGCATTTTAATGAGGGCTGACCCCAGACATTTGCGATCGAAAATATTCGTTTTCAATCGCGGGGTTGCCGTCACTTCCCTACGGAGCGGGACAGGCGCGGCAAAACGCGGTTTGCCCGCTTGTTCGGCACGGGCGTCCGCTCTCGCGGCCGCCGAGCGTTTGCCTCCGCTGGGAACGCCTATAATGGACGTTTCCCGCCGGTGCGCTATCCTGCCTCCAATCTGGAGGAGATATGGAGAAAGACGTTCTACCCGGAGGGAAGCTGCCCGGTCCCGTCGCCGCCTGCGGGCATGGCCTTGTCACAGGGCTTTGCGTCGGCGTGGTGGTCGCCTGTTTCCGCACGGTGCACAACTGGAGTTCCGCCAAACTCCTGCACTGGTTCGGCACGGCGGGTGAACACTGGTCAATCATTCCGTTCTGGGGGCTGGTTCTTGTTCTCGTGGCGGCGCTCATCGGCCGTCTTGTCGCGGCGGTTCCGCTGATTCCGGGAAGCGGCATTCCACAAACTGAGCTGACCCTGGCCGGACGGATCGTCCTTGCGCCCGTGGCCTGGGCCCGCTTGCTGGCGGCCAAGTTTGCCGGGAGCTGGCTGGCCCTGCTGGGCGGGCTTTCCCTGGGACGCGAAGGCCCCTGCGTGCAGATGGGAAGCGCCGTGGGCGCGATCGCGGGGAGCTTTGCCCGTCACCCCGAAACGACTGAAAGTCCCTGGGTCATCGGCGGGGCGGCCGCCGGCCTGGCCGCCGCCTTTGGCGCGCCTGTCGCAGGAATTCTTTTTGCTTTTGAGGAAATGAAGAATCGGCTCACGCCGGTCAACATTCTTTTCGCGCTGACAGCCGCATTTGCCGCGCAAACGGTGGCCGCGCGGCTGTTCGGCCTGGGGCGGCTTTTTCCTTTTGCGCACTTCACGCCGCCGCCGTTTTCCCAATGGTGGGCGCTGCTCCTTCTCGGCGGGCTGATCGGCGTGCTTGGCGTCGCCTACAACGTCCTTCTGATCCGCTTCAAGGACGCGGAAGCGAGGCGGAACCCGCTGCCCACGGGTCTGCGCACCCTGCCCGCCCTGCTCGTGGCCGGAGTGCTGGCCTTCACCTTTCCTCAGGTGCTCGGCGGGGGCGACGGCCTGATCGTTACCCTGGGGACCGCGCCCACCCCCATGCGCCTGCTCCTGCTGCTCTTTGTGCTGAAAATGACCTTCTCCATTTTCAGCTATATGGGGAACGTGCCGGGCGGTCTGCTCATGCCGCTGCTGTGCATCGGCGCTCTGGCCGGTCACGCGACCGGCGGAGCGCTTGCGGCGGCCGGTCTCATGGACCCCGCGGGAGCGGACGCGTTTATCGTGTTCGGCATGGCCGGTCTGTTCGCCGCCAGCGTGCGCGCGCCCCTGACCGGAATCGCTCTGGTGCTGGAAATGTCCGGAACCGTCGCCTGCCTGCCGGGAACCGCGCTTGTCGCCTTTCTGGCTTCGCTGCTCGCCAGCCGCCTTGGCTGCGCCCCGGTCTACGACTCGCTGAAGGCCCGGATCCGCCTGCCCGTTGCAAACCCGGAGGCGGATCGATAGGGGGCATTGCCCCCGTCCAGCCCGCCGCCCGTTTCTCCCGTCGGGGCAATTCCGCATGGCGCATGGGGAATTGCCCCGACGCCTTTTCGCCGCAATGCCGGAATCCGGACCCCGAACCTGAAAAGCTCTGACGCGCCCGCACGTTGACGAAGCCCCAAGGCGACGTTATGAAACCGGTTGATTGATCAGACTGGCAGCGGCCGCCGAAGGGGGAGCCTGCATGACAAAAAAGGAAGCGCTGCTGAAAGCGGCCAAGGAGCTTTTTGGCGAATACGGCTACGCGGAAACCACATTCAAAAAAATTTCCGAACGGGCGGGCGTGGCGCTCGGCCTGCTCACACACCACTACGGCAACAAGGAAAAACTTTTTCTCGCCGCCGGCATGGATGTGTTGAACGAGTTTCTCGGCGTCCTGCGCGAAGCCTGCGCCAAAGGGAAAACCGGCCGGGAAGGCGTGCTCAACTTCACCACCGCCTATCTTGATTTTTCGGTGGACCCGAACTCCAACTGGCTGGTTCTCGTCCGCTGCTCGCCGTACAGCGACATGAAAACCGGCGCCGAGCGGGACATCATGTTCCGCAAGTTCAATGAAGTGCACCTGGTGCTGGAACAGGAACTGTGGCGCGGCATTGAAGACGGCTCCATCCGCGATCTGCCTGTGCCGCAAACCGTGCAGCTCATCATGTCCATGGTCGTTGGCGTCAACCGTACCCGCGTGCTGACGCCCTACGCGCCGCCCCGGCTCTATGAGGAAGCCGTGCATTTCGTGGCGCGCGCCATCACCCCCTGCGATTCCTGCGAGTAGAATATGGATTCCTGGCTTTCCGTCGGCTTCATCATGGGCGCTGTGCAGGGGCTTACCGAGTTCCTCCCCATTTCTTCCACCGGCCACCTGGTCATTGCCGGGAATCTGCTCGGCTTCACCGGGGACAAGGCGAGCACGTTCAGCGTGGCCATTCAGCTCGGTTCCATTCTGGCGGTGGCGGTTCTGTACCGGCAGCGCTTTCTTGGGCTGCTGTGTCCAAAGGGACGCTCCGGCCTTGCCGGGAAACGGGGCATCGGCCTGCTCCTGCTGACCACCCTCCCCGCCTGTGCGGCCGGACTGCTCCTGCGCTCGCATATCAAGACCCTGTTCACGCCGGCAAGCGTGGCGGCGGCGCTGGCCGTGGGCGCGCTTCTCATGCTGCTGATCGAAAAACGCAGCGCGGCGCGCCCGCCCGTGTGCCTGAGCCTGGACGACGTGACGCCGCGCATGGCCCTGGGCATAGGGCTGTGCCAGTGCCTTGCCCTGTGGCCGGGCTTCTCGCGATCGGGGTCAACCATCATGGGAGGGATGCTGCTCGGCGCTCGGCGCGACGTCGCGGCGGAGTATTCCTTCATTGCGGCCGTGCCCATCATGATTGGCGCCACCGGCTACGAACTGCTGAAAACATGGGCGCTCTTCACCCCCGAAGACGTGCCGCTTTTCGCCTCCGGCATGGTGTTTTCCTTTCTTTTTGCCCTGCTGGCCATTCGCGCCTTCATCGCCCTGGTGGGCAGACTGACCCTGCGCCCCTTCGCCTGGTACCGCCTGGCGCTCGCGCCGCTGGTCTACATCTTCCTGCGCTAGTGTCTACTTGCAAAAGTAGACACTACAAAACCCGTAAGGGTTTTACGGCGGCGTAGCCGCCGTGAGTGAGCGAAAAACCACGTTTTTTCGCGAACGATCCTGCAGAAATTCTGCGCAGAATTCTGCGCAGAATTTTTGCAATTAGACACTAGGCGGGAAAGTCCGACTGCCCCCAGAACTCATTTCATAATTCAGCCTTTGGGCTGAATTATGAAGATCATTCGCCAAAAAACGTGGTTTTTGGCTCATTCACGGCGCTTTTCGCGCCGCGCCAGACTTTCGTCTGGCGGTAGAAGTATTTCATACGAATCATGAAATGACTTCTAATCAAAATCCGCGAGCAGCGTGGCGAGCGAAAGCGCGCCCAAAGGCGGTTGCTGGCGGAAGCTGGCGCGGATGCGGGTCAATGCCTCGTACAGGCCGGTGGAAGACACGCCATTGCGGATGGAGGCGTGCGCCTCCATGAAGGCGGCCAGACTGTCGCACGCCTTGAGCAGCCGCCCGTCCTTGGGATCAAGGGCATTGGCGTTGCCGTTGGCGTGAAGATCCTCAAAGGAGACAAGCCGGCGCACGCCGGACGCGTCGCGCACGGTCTCCTCAAATTCCGACTGCACGTCACCGAGAAGCCCGAGGTAATACCGGAGCCGGAGCGCCAGAGCGTCCAGCCCGGCCGCTTGCAGAGGGCCGAAGACGCGCGTTTCCAGTTCCTCAAGCTCGTAGGCGCGGATCAGCGCGGGCAGTTGATCCACCGAACGCTTGACGGGGGTGATGATGTCGCGCGTCAGAAGTTCCGGCAAGTCATGAAAAAGCCCGGCAAAGAAATTGTTGACGCTGCGCGCCCGGCAGGCCCCGACGACAAGGCTGCAAAAATAGGCGTAGCCCCCTACCAGAAACATGTGACCAAGCACGGAAGTTTCCGGAATGCGCGAGGTTTCCGCCCAACGGATCTGAAAGCGGAGCTGACCGCACAGCCGCGCGAAACGCCCCAGGGCCGAAGGTCCGTCGCTGAAAAAGTTTTCGCCGGCCATGAGATCGTCCATCCCCTTGAGATCTTTCATTTCGCCAAGCTGGGAGACGAACGAGCCGGCGATGTAGTCCGCCTCCTCGTCAAAGGCGTTGAACGGCCGGATGACGTTGTATTCCCAGCCCGAAGCGTAGAGGTGCGCGGCGCGCAGGATGCGGTCGGCAAGGCCGGAGCGATCGCGTTCGCCGTGATAGGCGCGGAGGCGCTCCCAGAAGCCGGCGTTCAGCGGCTCCACCACCGGGCGGAGTTCGCCGAGCACCCATTCCGTAAGCTTGGCGCGGTCCTGCCTGTTTTCACAGATTTTATAGAATACGGGCGGCTTGATGTCGGTGATGACCAGCCGGTAGAGGTAATCGAAAAGGCCGCCCTCCACCACCTCATATTGGAGATCGATATCCCTGGCGGCGTCCGGCTCCCGGCTGTTCAGCAGCGTGAGCATCCAGGCCACAATCATCTTGTGCGCCTGCTTGTCGATTTCGTACAGCTCCACCGGGCGGAGCTTGTCGTTCCACCGGCGCATGCAGGATCCCGAAAACATGAGTTGCAGCAGGCTCTTTCGAATGGCTGACATGATCCCTCCTGGCAAGGCCCTGGTCAAAAACCGCATTTTCCGACAAACAATCCCTGGCAACGAATCCCCCGGAAAGGCGATTCATGAACATATGTTGTAGACGCGGCGCGGGGCGATTTCAAGGGGGCAGGCCCGCCCGACGCCGGCCGCCCTGCCCGCGCCCCGGAAAATCGGCCGGGGGCGCTTGACAATCACCCTTTCTCCATTCTATAAACCGCGTTCCACAAGATTTTTTCAGATTGCGGAGTACGCGATCAAGCAGAGGAGACGCTTCAGCATGAAGACGTTCAGCCCCACACCGGAGCATATTGACCACCAGTGGTTCGTGGTGGATGCCGAAAATCAGATTCTCGGCCGTCTTGCCGCGCAGATTGCTCACCGCCTCCGCGGCAAGCACAAACCCGAATTCGCTCCGCATATGGACAACGGCGACTTTATCGTCGTGGTGAATTGCGAGAAAATCCGCGTGACCGGGACAAAACTCGCAACCAAGAAGTATTACAATCACTCCGGCTATGTGGGCGGCTTGCGCGAAACGACGCTCGGCAAGCTCCTGGCCGCCAAACCCGCCGAGGCGCTCACCATCGCCGTGCGCGGCATGCTCCCCAAAAACCGCCTTGGCAGGGCGATGCTGAAAAAGCTCAAGGTCTACGCCGGCCCCACGCATCCGCATACGGCGCAGAACCCGAAACAGTTGACCCTCCAGTACTAAGGTCAGGAGTCATTCATGTCCACCGAATTCGATTACGGCACGGGCCGTCGCAAAACAGCCACGGCTCGGACCCGCCTGTACGCCGGAAGCGGCAACATTGAAATCAATGGGCGGAGTGTGGAAGATTATTTTCCGCGCAAAACCCTCCAGATGATCATCCGCCAGCCCCTGGCGATCACCAAGCTGCTGGACAAGTTTGACGTGAAGGTCAACGTGTGCGGCGGCGGCGTGACCGGCCAGGCCGAAGCGGTGCGCCACGGCATTTCCCGCGCGCTGCTTGAAAACGATCCGGCCCTGCGCCCCACCTTGAAGCGCGCCGGGCTGCTGACGCGTGACGCCCGCAAGAAAGAACGCAAAAAATACGGTCAGCGCGCCGCTCGCGCCCGCTATCAGTATTCCAAGCGTTAATCGGGCGGCGTTTCTTCGCTGTTCTCTCCAGGCCGGGGGCAACCCCGGCCTTTTGGAGTTTTGTTTTGACTCTCATGGCAATAACGCCCTGGCCGGAATCAGGCCAATGCCCCGAAGCACGCCCGTTTTCATCTGGCGGCATGTCTTGCCTGAAATCCGGGGGCGGACCTCATGAAAACGCCGTCCGCAAGAAACCGAATGTTTCCAGCCGGCAAAGCGCACATTGGACGAAGCTGTATCGCCCGTACAGTCAATGCTGACCTTGCGACGCCGCCGGACGCGACAAGGCGGCATTGCAGCAGGCGGTTGATGAGGTTGACCTGGTTTTGGACGAGAAGCCCGCTCGCCGGAAAACGAGGCTTTCGGCCTGCGCGCGGCGCGCGGGCATCGGGAGGAGCATGACGGATTCGTACCTGACCATAACGCCCCTGGGAGGGCTTGGCGAAATCGGCCTGAACTGTCAGATCTGGGATACGCCCGAAGGTTCCGTGCTTGTTGATTGCGGAATCATGTTCCCCGATGAACAGCAGTTGGGCGTAGACACAGTCATTCCCCCTCTGGACGCCATTCTGGCCAGGAGAGAACGGCTCGCCGGCGTTGTTCTCACGCATGGGCATGAAGATCATATCGGCGCGACGCCGTGGCTTGTGACTTTCGCCAGGGGGCTGACGATCTACGGCTCGCCCTTCACCCTCGCGCTTGTCAGCCACAAGTTGCGCGAGCGGGGCATCCTTGATCGCGCCAACCTTGTCACGGTCGACGCCCGGCACGATCTCACGCTTGCGGGCATGACCTTCCGCTTCATGCCGGTCAGCCACTCCATACCGCAGGGCTTTGCGCTGGCCGTGGACACGCCGGTGGGCAAAGTCGTCCATACAGGCGATTTCAAGATCGATCCCTGCCCGATGGAGGGCGTGGGCACGGATCTGGCGGCCTTCCGCGCCTTTGCCGGCCCGGAGGGGGTACGGCTCCTCCTTTCGGACTCAACCAATGCCGAAAGCGAAGGCCATACCGAACCGGAACGGCGGGTGCGCGAAACATTCCACGACATTTTCAGCAACGCGCGGGGCAGGATCGTCATCACCCTTTTTTCAAGCCATATCGAACGCATCCAGATGGTGTTCGACATGGCCGCGGCGTTTGGGCGGGCGGTGGTGGTCAGCGGGCGCAGCCTCATCAACAATATCGAGCGCGCGCGGGAACTCGGCTTTCTGCGAATGCCGCCCGAACTGCTGACGGATCAGACCGTGGCCGATCTGCCGCCGGAGCGCACGACACTGATCGCCACGGGATCGCAGGGTGAACCCTTCTCGGCCCTTTCCCGAATCGCCACGGGCGAACACCGTAACCTCTCCATCGGGGAAGGGGACACGGTGATCATGTCCTCCCGGGTCATCCCCGGCAACGCGCGCGCGGTCAACCGTCTTATCAACCAGATGTACCGCATGGGGGCCAATGTCTGCCACGACGCCACACGGCTCGTGCACGTCTCCGGCCATGCCAAGCGCGACGAACTGCGCGCCATGCTTGAAGCCGTGCGGCCTCATTACTTCGTGCCCATCCACGGCGAATACCGCCACCTCATTCAGCACAGGGAACTGGCCCGCGAATGCGGCGTGGACGCGGAGCGCGCCCGCATTCTGGAGGACGGCCAGCCGCTGACCCTGCTCCCGAACGGAGAATACCGGCTGGAGGAAAAAATTCCGGCCACGTCCATTCTGGTGGACGGCAAGGGAGTGGGAGACGTGGGCAACCTCGTCCTGCGCGAGCGGCAGCTCCTCGGCGGGGACGGCGTGGTGGTGGTGGTGATCGTGATCGACGGAGAAAGCGGGGAACTGCTGCACGGGCCGGACATGATCTCCAAGGGCTTTGTCTTTGAACAGCAGTACAGCCATATCCTGGAAGACGCCAAGTGCCTTGTGCTCGATCTCTTTGAAGAAGGAACAGCCGACCTTACGGCGCATCGCCTTGGCGAACGCATCCGGGCCTCGTTGCGCGGTTTTTTCCGCAAGGTGGTGGGGCGCGATCCGGTGGTGGTGCCCGCGATCACCGAGGTGTGAACGTCCGCCGCACGTTCACGCAAGAAAATCCTTTTCTCCTGCCGGGGAAACTGGTGGGGAGGGGGAAAGCGGCTTCCCGCAAATCAACGGGCCGGCGTTCCCAACGGGGCCGGCGTCCGGTGCAACCCTTCATGCGACACGTCGTTTCAAACGGCCTCCGCCTTTGCGAGCAGACGCCGGGGATGCATCAAAAACAGTGTTCATCCACAATCTTGAGGATGATCTTCCAGGCGCGGCTTGCCGCTTCGGTCTGCTCGTTGGGTGAAAGACGTTCCGTGCCGCCCGAGGGCGTCTTGCGGTAGATCACCATTTCCAGCTCGCCGGGCAGATAGCAGAATTCGAGTTCCGTTCCGAACTCCCTGTTCAGGGCCTCGCGCGCCTCAAGCACCACCGGGTTCTCGCTGCCGATGGCGAGCAGGTTGGTGAAGACCTCGCGCGCCACCCGTTGCACAAGCATCTGCCGCTTCGCCTCCGGCGAGATCTGCGGCTCCTCCCCGCGCGCCGCGCGCAGAGCATGCTGCCGATACGCCAGCGTACGGCTGCTTACCATCTGGTTCTTGTACTGGCGGAGCATGTTCCGCGTGTATGCGACAGGAATTGACATGGGCGCACCCCCCCTTGTCTCCCCGTTATCGGCAGACACCGAAAAAACTTTAGGGGAGATCGACACATTTTTTCAAAAATTTTTTTTCGACGCGACCCGTGCGAACTCGATCCGCGCCGGGGCTTTCAGGCTCCGCCCGCACAGGACGGGGGAGGTATTGCGCAACCCTGCCCGGCAAGATAGAAAACAGTGGAACGAGTTTCCCTGCATCTCCGCGCGACAGAGCGGGTAAATCAGGCCAGGGAGCGGACAGCCCCCAAACTGCAACGTGACCGCCTGCCGGATATCCCGCCAGACCACTCGCGCGACGTGACGCGAAAAGAAGTAGCCATGTCTTTTGATGCCGCCCGGTACTGGTCCGAACGCTACGCCGCCGGAGGCACGTCCGGCGCAGGTTCCTACGGCAACCTTAGGAGCTGACAGACGGCGGTCTCTCTGGACTGGACGCGCTGCCTCCCCTCACCTCATCCCGGCCAGCCCAATCAATCGGTTCAGCCAGTTGAGCCAGGGTCTGGTCAATCAGACCAGTCAGACCGCCCAACCCGACAGCGATGAGGAGAAAGTCATCCCCTTTGACGGGGGCACCTGTCCTTTGCGGACGCCACGTTCGACATGGTTCTGTGTGAGGACTTTCTGGATCGCGCGCCCGATCCCCGCGCCCTGCTGGCCGAACTCCGCCGGGCTCTCAAACCGGCAGGGCGGCTCGTCGGCTCCTTTGCCCAGCTTGAACCCTACCACGCCGCATCCCTGCGCAATCATACGGCCTACGGCTTTGCCGCACTGGCCGCCACGGCCGGCCTGCGACTGGAACGCCTCGCCCTCGGGCCGGACGCCCTTGCCCTGCTCCTTCACCGCATGGACGGCAGAAGCTCGGACTGCACGCATGTCTTGGACCCGGCCAGCAGCACGGCCTACGCGGCCATTGCCGAAGCTGACCGCGAAATCGGTGAGGACCACCGCATCACTCTCTACAAGCAATTGCTTTGTGCCGGACGGATCGCCTTTGTCTGCGCGGGGGATCAGGCTCCGGCCAAAAGCTTTGATCATGCGTGACCGTCCCCCCTTCACGATACCAAGGATAAGTTAGTGATCCCTGTCAGGTTT
>CAJUHZ010000002.1 GCA_910585945.1 uncultured Bilophila sp. | reverse complement strand
TTCATGACTTGCAGGAGATTGACGCCATGCTGGAAGAACGCGCCGCACAGTGGAAAGAAGAATACATCCGGCAAGGTATTCTGATTGGAGAAGCTCGGGGGGAAGCCATGCTGGAAGAGCGCGCCGCACAATGGAAGGAAGAATACATTCGGCAAGGCATTCTTATCGGAGAAGCCAGAGGAGAGGCCATGCTGGAAGAACGCGCCGCGCAATGGAAAGATGAATATACCCGGCAGGGTATATTGATTGGAGAAGCCCGAGGAGAAGCCCGGGGAAGAACGGAAGGAGAAGCCTGGGGAGAAGCCAGAGGTCTGGGCCTTGCCCTGCGGGATTTTCTGGAAGTTCGTTTCGGCAGGCTTCCTGTGTCCGTGGCGTCCCGTATCGCGGCGCTTTCCGACGCGGCCGTCCTGCGCAAATTGACCCTTTCCGCATACCGGGCGGAATCGCTGCAGGCGTTTGTTGATCAGCTTCAGAAAAACGATGCCCAAAAGATGCAATAGGTTTCAGGCTGCAAGAGGGCCAGTCCTCATGAAAACGCCGCGTGGATCACGAGTTTCATGTCCATGCGGCGCTTTTTTCAGCCTGTTGTCTGTTCCGGCTATGCCGTGCGGCGTCGCTTGCGGCGGGGGGCCGGCAATGGCATAGTGGGAATCTGCGTGCAAGCCGGTTTCCGTGCGCAAGCCCGTTCCCCACATCCGGCTTTGCTGGGGATTTCTGCACCTGTTTTTTCCAAGGAGTCGCCCGTGGCCGATTTTCGCGCGATGCTCGCCGCCGGCCGGACAGATCGGTCCGATCCGTCCGATCTCTCCGGCGCTTCCGCCTTGTCCTGCCGTCCCCTTGTTTTCGACGGCGCCATGGGCACTCTGCTCCAGGCGCGCGGTCTCCCGGCCGGAGAGCCGCCCGAGCGTTTCTGCCTGGCCCGGCCGGACGTGCTCAAGGGCATCCATGCGGATTATCTGGCCGCCGGCGCGGACATCATCCTGACGGCTACCTTTGGCGGCACGCGCTTCAAGCTCCCGCCCCTGACGCGCGCGGACGGAAGCGTTCTGGACGCCACGGCGTTCAACCGTGAAATGGCCCGCATCGCCCGGGCCGCCGCGGACGAAGCCGCGGCCCGGTTCGGCCGTCCGTGTTTTGTCGGCGGGGATATGGGGCCGTGCGGCCGCTTTGTCAGGCCGCTTGGCGATCTGCCGCCTCTCGAACTGTACGCGGCCTACCGGGAACAGGCGCGGGGGTTGGCGCAGGGCGGCGCGGACGTGCTCGTCATCGAAACGCAGTTCGATCTGGCGGAAGTCCGCCTGGCTGTTGCCGCCATACGCGCGGAGTGCGATCTGCCGATCATGGCGTCCATGACGTTCGAGGACGGCGCGACGCTTACCGGATCCTCCCCGGAAATTTTTGCTGAAACCATGCTCAATCTCGGGGTTGAGGGCATCGGCCTCAATTGCGGGGCCGGGCCGGAGCAAATGGCTCCGCTGGCGGACCGGCTGCTTGCCGTTGTCGGCAACGATGCGGCGGTGTTTGTGGAACCCAACGCCGGCCTGCCCGAACTGGTGGACGGCAAGACTGTCTTCCGTCTGCCGCCGCTTCCCTTTGCGCAACAGACGGCCGCTTTTGTGGAGCGGGGCGCGCGGGCCGTGGGCGGTTGCTGCGGCACCACGCCGGAGCATATCGCCGCGCTCCGCCGGGCGGCCGACGCCGTGCGGGCCGGCTCCCGGCCGGTGGAGCGCGCCGCGGGCCGGGGCATTGCGCTCACCACCCGGACAAGGCTTGTGCGCATCGGCGGGAATGAGCCGCTCACGCTGATCGGTGAGCGCATCAACCCCACGGGCAAAAAAGCTCTCCAGGCCGAACTGGCCGCTGGCGAATACGGGCTTGCCCTCCGCTTTGCCGCGGAGCAGATCGCGCTTGGCGCGCCCGTGCTTGACGTCAACGTGGGCGCGCCCCTTGTGGACGAAACGGTTCTCCTTCCCGAACTGGTGGAGCGGCTGACGGGCAAGTGCGCCGAACCGCTGGCGCTCGATTCTTCCAATGCGGACGCCATTGCCGCGGCGCTCCCGTGCTGTCCGGCTTCTTCCCTGGTCAATTCCGTCAGCGGCGAAAGCGGGCGCATGGAACGCCTGGGGCCGCTGTGTCGCCAGTGGGGAGCGCCGTTTATCCTGCTTCCCTTGCGCGGGCCGAAGCTCCCGGTCAAGGCGTCCGAACGCATCGCGATCATCGAGGCTCTGCTGGCCGACGCCGAGCGCCTCGGCATCCCCCGTCGGCTGGCGCTGGTGGACGTGCTTGCTCTGGCCGTGGCCTCCAGCGCGGACGCGGCGCGGGAAGGGCTTGAGACCATCCGCTGGTGCGCGGCGCAAGGCTTGCCCACGACAATGGGCCTTTCCAACATTTCCTTTGGCCTGCCCGCGCGGGAACTGGTCAACGCCACGTTCCTTTCCATGGCCGTGGGCGCGGGGCTGTCCTCGTGCATCGCCAATCCGTCCGCCGAACGTCTGCGCGAGGCGCGCGCCGCGTCGGACGTGCTCATGGGCCGGGATCGCGACGCCGCGCGCTTTGTGGGCGAATACGCGGGCTGGACAGCCGCCCCCGGCGGAGAAGGCGGCAGCCGCGCGACGACCGCGCGCCTTGCCCATGCCGTGGCCGCCACTGTGGAAGAGGCCGTCATTCAGGGCGATCGGGAGAACATCATCACTCTGGTGGAACGCGAACTGGACGCCGGGGCCGATCCCTTCGCCCTGGTGCGCGAGCGGCTTATCCCGGCCATTACCGAAGTGGGCGCGCGCTACGAGCGGCGCGACTACTTTCTGCCCCAGCTTCTGCGATCCGCCGAAACCATGCAGACCGCCTTTGCCCGCCTGCGCCCCCTGCTTGAAAAAAGCTCGGACGTCACGGAACGCCCGGTGGCCGTCTTCGCCACCGTGGAAGGCGACATCCACGACATAGGCAAAAACATTGTGGCGCTCATGCTCGGCAATCACGGCTTCAATGTGGTGGATCTCGGCAAGGACGTGAAGGCCGAAGACATTGTGCGCGCCGCTGTCGAACACAAGGCCGACATCATCGGCCTCTCCGCCCTGATGACGACGACGATGGTCCGCATGGAAGACACCGTGCGGCTCGTCCGGGAAAAGGGGATGCATATCGACGTCATGGTCGGCGGGGCAGTGGTCACGCCCGCCTTTGCCGAAAGCATCGGCGCGCGCTATTCCTCCGACGCCGTGGACGCCGTGCGCCTGGCCAAAAGCATCATGGCCGCCCGCAAGGCCAAGGCCTGAGGCTGGATAATTCACCCCAGACGGCGCAGGACAAGGGCGAAGAGATCCCGCACTTCCTTGAATTGCGCGGCGATCAGCCCGAGGGCGACGATCAGGAAGAGCCGCTCCGCAAGGCTTCCGGTGCGGACAAGCCCGAGGCCGAAGCGCCGTCTGCCGCCTTGCGGCAGAAGCGGCACGCCCATGGGCGTCAGGCTGTCGAGCAGGATGTGGCTCAGCCCGCCAAGGCCGATCCAGATCACGGCGTCGCCAAGCAGCCTTGCCCCGGCTTCGCCCGCGCCAGTGAGGCGTTTCAGGCCGAGGGAGCGGGCCAGACCTTCCAGCGCGTCCGCAACGGCCGACGCCCCTCCCGCGTCGCCCAGCCCGCGCGCGGACAGCCACACGCCCACGGCGATGATGCCCAGATACCAGCCGAACCAGTGCGTGGTCTGACGGTGCAGACGCCGCCAGCGCTGCTGGTTCCCGCCGGCAAGGGCGGTGTCCGCCATATCGGGCAGGACACTGCCGACAAGCGCGCCCACCAGGCCGATCGCCGGCGCTCCCACGGCCAGCGCCCCGGCCAGGGTTACTGTCTTGTGCGTAAACCATTGCATGTCGGGAACCGTTCTTTCGCCCTGTGCGCGGGCGGGTCAAGCGCCGCCGGACGAAAAAAACGGCTTTTCGCGGGCGGCGTTTTCATGAGGGCTGACCCTACATGCTTTTGCCTTTTTCTTCCAGACGTTTTCCAAGGGCGGCGCAGGCCGCGCCGATCGCCAGGTAGAGCACGCCCGCGCTGATCCAGATCTCAAAGGTCATGCGGCTGACGGCCATGACTTCCAGGCTCTGAAAGGTAAGCTCCGGCAGGGAAATGAGCGAGGCCAGGGCCGAATCCTTGAACGTGGAAATGGTCTGCCCGGCCAGGGGCGGCAGAATGGCGCGCGTCGCCTGCGGGAGGATGATCAGCCGCAGACGGTCCGGGGAAGAAAACCCGAGCGCGGCCGCGGCTTCCCATTGGCCTTTGGGCACGCTTTCCACGCCGCCCCGCACAATTTCCGCCACATACGCGCCTTCGTACAGGCCGAGGGCCAGCACGGCCGCGATCATGCGATCCATCTGGCCGGGCGGGGCAAAGCCGAAGGCGATGATCGTCCGCGCCGCTTCGGGCAGGGCGCGGATCGCGTTTTCCAGCGCGGGCACGGGCAGCAGGCCGCTCGCGAAAAAATAGATGAGGAAGAGCAGAACCAGCGGCGGCGTGTTTCGGACAAGATTGACGTAGATCTGGCCGGGCAGGGCGGCAAGCCCGCGCGCGTTCGCGCTCGGCAGTCCCACAAGCGCGCCGACGCCCAGCGCGAGCAGCATGGACCACAGGCCGATCCGGATGGTGACGCCAAGGCCGCGCAGGAGCAGACCGGCCTCAAGGCCGCCGGAGGCGTCCCGCCGGATCAGGAAGTCCCCCAGCAGGGACCACTGCCAGTGGTATTCGGGCAGTGCCGCCATGCGCCACGCGCACCAGATCGCGGCGCAGGCGAGCAGGGCGAGGATCACCGCGTCCGGCCATGCCAGACGCGGACGCCGTCCCTGCCGCCCCTGTCGGTTCGCCCGGGCAGGGCGGGCAAAGGGCGTCCACCCGCTTTCCGGGGGATCGCCCATCCCGTATGCCGGCCCGCGTCCGTTCATCGAACCAGCTTTTCCCAATCCGTGCCGCGGAACCAGTAGGCCTTGCGCTCGGCCAGCCAGCCTTCCGCCTCCACCATCCGGATCCAGTTGTCAAGCACATTGAGCGTGTCCACGTCGCCCTTGCGGATCACAAAACCCACGGGCTGGCTGGACAGCGCCTGCGTGGAGGGCTGGTACAGAACATCCGGGTTTTTCAGGCTCTCGAACGCGGGCAGGGGCGCGGAAGAGAGCATCATGTGCGAGCGGCCGGCGATCACGTCCTGAACAGCAGGGGCTTCATCGTCAAAGGGGCGCACCGTGGCCCTGGGGAACAGTTTCCTGGCCACGATCGCGGGCGTCCCGCCGCTGCGCACCGCGATGATCACGCCGGGCTTGTCGTAATCGTCGGGGAAGCGCATCCCCTGCGTCTTCTGCTTGTTGGCCACGGCCTCAATGGCGGCGAAATCGTAGGGAATGGTGAAATTGCCCTTGAGGTTGCGCTCCGTGGTGACGCTCATACTGCCGATGATCACGTCGAACTTGTCGGCCAGCAGCGCCGGGATGATCCCTGCCCAGCGCGTGGGCACAAGCTGGATATCCACGCCAAGATCCCTGGCCAGGCGTTTGGCCACGTCCACCTCGAAGCCGATGAATTCGCCGTCCTTGCCCTGCATGGCCCAGGGTACGAAGGACGAGAAGCCCACGCGGATCACCCCGCGTTCAAGGATCCGATCCATGAGCGACGTTTCCGCCGCCCGAGCCGGCGCGCCAAGCAGCACGCAGGCCAGCAGCGCGGTAACCAATGTCTTGATGCCTTTCATCCCTGTCTCCTTTGGCAGCAGGTCGCGTTGCCATTTGCGGGGCCGTTCGCCCCCAAACTCCCGGCGGCGGTTTTGCCATCAGGCAAAAAACATGTACCCCAACCGAGGGGGCATATCAGGTCCGGGGGGAAATCATTTCCCCCGGCGGGGTGCGGGGCAGCGCCCCGACGATGCCGATCCGGCTTCAGAACCGCCGCTCAAGCCGCCTTGCAGGGAGGGACACGCACAAGGTCAGCGCAAGGTAGATCCCGGCCGTCAGCAGCCAGATTTCAAACGCCAGGAAGGTTTCGGCAATGACTTCCTGAGCGCGCATGGTGAGATCCGCCACGGCAATGGCGCTGACCAGCGACGTGTCCTTGATCAGGGTCACGATCTGACTCGTCAGGGGCGGGAGCATCCGCCGCATCGCCTGCGGCAGGATCACCAGGCGCAAGGTCTCCGCCGTGCCGAAGCCGAGACTCAGCCCCGCTTCCCACTGGGATCGCGGCACGCCGAGCAGGCCGGCGCGGAAGAGTTCGGCCATGTACGCGCCCTCGAACGCGCCGAGCGCCAGAACAGCCGAACCGAATGGCCCCAGGGCGAACAGCGGAGAGAGCAGAAAATAGACGAAAAAAAGTTGCAGGAGCAACGGCGTGTTGCGCAACGCTCCCACATACGCCCCGGCCAGCAGCCGGCCCACAGGCCAGGGCGCAAGTCGCAGGACAGCCGCGCCAAGCCCCAGAACCGTCGCCAGACAGAAACCGGCGGCGGCAATGCCGAGCGTCATGCCAAGCCCCTCCAGCAAAGGCCCGGCTTCAAATCCCTCTGCCGTCCACCGTCCCAGGTGACGCCAGACACGGTTCCACTGCCAGTTGTAGTCCGAGACGGCCGCCCCGATCCGCGCGCACAGCCAGAGCAGCCCCCACCCCGCCAGAGCGAGCGCGACGAAACGCCCCGCCTGCTTCAGGCGGTACGACGCGCGGCGCGATCCGCCGGCTGCGATGACGAAAGCCTGTCTCGGGAGCATTTTCCAGTCTTACCGTGCCCCGTCCGATCACGCAAGACAGGGCGGTTTGCAAGGCCGCCCGCCGTTCATCCGGCCGTCACTCCAGCGTTTCCAGCGTCAGGCGATCGTTGGTGAAGACGCACAGTTCCGCCGCAATGGCCATGCTCTCCCGCGCGATGCTCGCGGCGTCCAGATCGCTGTGCCGGAGCAGCGCCCGCGCTGCGGACAGGGCGTAGGCCCCGCCGCTCCCGATGGCGGCCACGCCGTCGTCCGGCTCGATCACGTCGCCCGTGCCGCTCAGGATGAAGGTGTGATCCCTGTCGGCCGCCAGCAGCATGGCCTCCAGCCGGCGGAGATACTTGTCCTTGCGCCAGTCCTTGGCCAGTTCCACGGCGGCGCGGGTGAGGTTCCCCCCGCACTCTTCCAGGCGGGCTTCCAGCCGCTCGAACAGCGTGAAGGCGTCGGCCGTGGCCCCGGCAAAGCCCGCGATGATGCGCCCCTTGTACATGCGCCGCACTTTTTTCGCGCCGTGTTTCATGATCAGGCTCTGACCCTGCGTCACCTGCCCGTCCCCGACAAGAGCCACCGCGCCGTTGCGCCGCACGGCCAGAATCGTCGTTCCCCGAATGTCCGTCATGGCAATCCCCTTGCGAAATGCACGTTTTCTCCCCCGGCCGCCGCCGGAGCGTTCCGGCCGGGAGGAGGGCGTTCCTTTCACATAAGCACGAACGGCGCTTTGTCACCTCGGACTTTCCGCATGGGAAAATGAAAATCGATTTCATATTTCTTGACAACATTTATCAAGTTGTGGCACAGCTTCCCTGACGCGGGCGGTTCGCATGATTGCCCGGCGGGAGATGTGCGAAATGACCTGTATGGAGGCGTTATGGAAACAGCGCTGGTCGTGCTGATAGTCGCGGCTGCCCTGGCGTTCGTCGTCAACAGGGCGCGCAAGGCCGGGCGCGGCGGTTGCGGGTGTTCCGGGTGCCCGGGATGTTGCGGCAAGGCCCGGCGGCCGTAAATGCGCCGTCGCTGTGCGGAAGTTGTTCCCTGAACTTTTCCGTCAGACAGGGGACTGACGCGGCGGCAATGCCGGGTTGTCCGGGGAAACACGATGTCCCGGTTCCCCCCCGGGATGCCGGCCTGCGCAAAGAGCCGGCGGCCATTGGGGGTGCAGGGGAATCATTCCCCTGCCGAGGGGGTTGGGGGCGAGAAGCCCCCAAAAGTTCTGAGTTGCTACCCTGAAAAAGGAGAAAGCTATGCAGATGGGATTGCGTGATCTCGGGATCGGGCGGAAGGCGAACATCGCCCGGATTCTGGCCGAAGGCGAGCTTGGCAGGCGGATTCGCGACATGGGGTTGATTCCCGGTGCGGCTTTGGAAGTGGTGGGGAAGGCCCCCCTGCACGATCCCGTCGCCCTGCGGCTCTCCGGGATCACGCTGGCCCTGCGCAATCGTGAGGCCGACTACATTACAGTGGAGGTGAACTGAGCATGAGTCAGGCAAGCGAACTGCATCCCGAAACTCCTGCCGGCGAGGGGAAAGGCGGCCGCGTGATCCCCCTGCACGAGCGCAAGGCGCGCATCGCCCTGGCCGGCAATCCCAATTCGGGCAAGACCACGGCGTTCAACGCCTATACCGGCTCGCGCCAGCATGTGGGCAACTACCCCGGCGTGACCGTGGAAAAGAAAGAGGGCGTCTTCCGGCTGGACGATACGGAAGTGACCCTTGTGGACCTGCCCGGAACCTATTCGCTGACGGCCTATTCCGCCGAAGAGATCGTCACCCGCGAGGTGCTCTCGCGCGAGACGCCGCTGGCCGTGGTGGACGTGGTGGACGCCTCGGCGCTTGAGCGCAACCTGCTGCTCACCGTGCAGATCATGGAAATGGGCATCCCCGTGGCCCTGGCCCTGAACATGATGGACGAGGCGCGCCGGGCCGGGATGCACATCAACAGCGAAATGCTCGGGCGGCGTCTCGGCGTTCCGGTGGGGGAAACCGTGGCCCGCACCGGCGAGGGGCTGAAGGAAATCATGGCGGCCGCCGTCGCCTTCGGGCGGGAGAACGCCCGGCGCGAACCCCTGCGCATCAGCTACGGCCCGGATCTTGACCCGGTGATCGCTGAAATGGAAACCCTGCTGACGGAGCGGCGCGTTCTGGAGCATTGGTATCGCCCCCGCTGGATCGCCGTGAAGCTGCTGGAGGGCGACGAGCGCGTGCGGGAAGAAGTGCGCGAGGCCGCGCCCGAAGTCGCGGAGAAGCTGCAAGACCTGCACGACGTCGTAAGCGCCCATATCAGAGCGACGCTCAACGCCTCCACCGAGGCGATCATTGCGGATTACCGCTACGGGTACATCCGCGGCGTGCTCAGCGCCGGGGTGATCTCCCGCGAGGGGCACAGGGATCGCATGGCGCTCACCGACAAGCTGGACAAGGTGTTCACCAACGCCCTGTTCGGGCCGCTGATCATGCTCGGCATCCTCTACGTCATGTTTCAGGTGACCTTTGATGTGGGCGCGTATCCGCAAGGCTGGGTGGAGGACGGTTTCGGCTGGCTCGGCGACACGCTCTCCGACATCCTGCCGGAGGGCTTTCTCAAGTCTCTGGTGGTCAGCGGGATCATCGACGGCGTGGGCGGGGTGGTGAGTTTTGTGCCGCTCATCATGATCATGTTTCTCTTTGTGGCGTTTCTGGAAGACTCGGGCTACATGGCGCGCATCGCCTACATGGTGGACAGGGTGTTCCGCGCCTTTGGCCTGCACGGCTGCTCGGTAATGCCCTACATCGTCGCCGGCGGCATTGCCGGGGGCTGCGCCATACCCGGGGTCATGGCCACGCGCACCCTGCGAAGCCCGCGCGAAAAGCTCGCCACCCTGCTGACCCTCCCCTATATGGCCTGCGGCGCGAAGCTCCCGGTTTTTCTGCTGGTTGCGGGCGTCTTTTTCCCGGGAAACGAAGCCGTGACCCTGTTTCTGCTCACGCTTGCCGGCTGGGCCGCGGCCCTGCTCACCGCGCGCCTTCTGCGCTCCACGGTGATCCGGGGCGAGTCCACGCCCTTTGTCATGGAACTGCCCCCCTATCGCCTGCCCACCCTGCGAAGCCTGCTCATCCACTGCTGGGAGCGGACCTGGATGTATTTGAAAAAGGCCGGCACGGTGCTGGTGGCCATTTCCATCCTGATCTGGGCCGGCATGACCTTCCCGACGCTGGACCCCGAGGCCGCCGCTCCCTACGAACAGCGCATTGGCGCGCTGGAAGATCGCCTTGCCGCCCTGCCCCCGGACGCGGCCGAAGCCGCCCCCCTGAACGAAGCGATTGAGCAGGCGCGGCAGGAACTGGGGGCCGCCGAACTGCGGCATTCCCTGGCCGGCCGGGTGGGATCGGCCCTTGAACCGCTGACGCGCCCCGCCGGTTTTGACTGGCGCACCAACATCGCCATGCTTGCCGGCATTGCCGCCAAGGAAGCCGTGGTCGCCACCCTCGGCACTGCCTACTCCCTCGGTGAGCAGGACCCCGAGGACGCCGCGCCCCTGGCCGCTCGCATCGCCGCCGATCCGGGCTGGTCAAGGGCGACGGGCCTGGCTCTCATGCTCTTTGTGCTGCTCTATTCGCCATGCTTCGTGACCCTGGTGGTCATCCGGCACGAGGCGGGCAGTTGGGGCTGGGTGGCGTTCAGCATGTTGTTCAGCACCGGCCTGGCCTACGCCGTGGCTGTGACGGCCTACCAGATCGGCTCGCGGGTCTGGGGGTGACGGTTCTTCAGGCGTCCCGGTCTGACGGCCGGGTCTGAACCATAACAAAAAGGAGACATGACATGAACGAAGGCATGAAGTATGGGCTTTTTTTCCTCGGCGGTCTCGCCCTCGGCGCGCTTGGCGCGACGGCCGTGAGCAGGGGCAAGCTGGATTTCAAACCCCTGGCTGCCGATCTGATCAGCAAGGGAATGGACGCCAGGGACGCTGTCATGGCCAGGGTGGAGACCGCGCGGGAGAACATGGAAGATCTGATGGCCGAGGCGCGCCACGCCGCCGAACAGCGCAAGGAAGCCCGGGCGGTCGCCCCGGATGTGCCCCCTGCCGCCGAGCCGGGCGCGGACAGCGCCGACGCCATGCAGTCACGCCAGCCCGCCTGAGGATCGCATGGTGTTCGCTCTTGTCCATGAATTGCCGGGGCGGATGCGCTTTCGCGCGTCGCGCGGACTGAGCGCCCGTGAAGCCGGGCGCCTGAGCGCGGCCCTGGCGGCGATCCCCGGCCTGCGGGAGACGCGCGTGTGCGCCCTGACGGGAAGCGTGCTTGTCTTTTCCGCGGATGCCGCGGCCAGGATGGCGGTTTGCCGGATGCTGGGCGGGGGGCTTGCCCCGGGCAAGACCCCTGCCGGGCCGGCCGCGGTTCCGCCAGTTCCTTCAGTTCTGGCGGCCGGAAGCGGGGAAGGCATGGCAGGCGGCTTGTGGCCGCTGGCGCGCTACATCTTCGTGCGGCCTTTCCTGCCCCTGGCGGTCCGGGCCGGTCTGGCCGTGTTCGGCGCGTTGCCCTTTCTCAAAAAGGGGCTGGCCGCTCTCGGCAGGGGACACGTCAATGTGGATGTGCTGGACGCGGCCGCCATCGGGGTTTCGCTTCTGCGGCGCGACGTTCGCACGGCAAGTCTGCTGACCGTGTTGCTCGGCTTTGGCGACGTTCTGGCCGAATGGACGCGCAAGAAGTCTTTGGACAGTCTTGCGGAGCGTCTGGCTCTGAATATCGACACGGTGTGGGTCCGGCGGGACGGCCGGGAAATCGCCGTGCCTCTGGACAGCCTCCGTGAAAACGACCTTGTGATGGCGCGTTCCGGCGCGGCCATTGCCGTGGATGGGGTTGTCGTTTCCGGCGAGGCGGTGGTGAACCAGGCATCCCTGACCGGCGAGCCGCTCGGCGTGCGCCGGGCCGCCGGCGCGTCTGTTTTCGCGGGGACAGTGGTCGAGGAGGGTGAACTTGTCATCCGCGCCACAGGCGTGGGCGACGGCACGCGATTGAGCCGGATCGTCCGCTTTATTGAAGAATCGGAAGATCTCAAGGCCAACATTCAGGGCCGTGCGGAACGTCTTGCCGACGTGGCCGCGCCCTTCAGCTTTCTGCTGGCCGGGCTGGTCTGGATCGTCACCCGCAACCCGGCGCGCGCCGCCTCGGTGCTGCTGGTGGATTATTCTTGCGCGCTGCGTCTGGCTACCCCTCTGGCCGTGCTTTCGGCCATGCGCGAGAGCGCGGGCCGGGGCGTGCTGGTCAAGGGCGGCCGTTTTCTGGAAACGCTGGCCTCGGCCGATGCCGTGGTGTTCGACAAGACCGGCACGCTCACCCATTCCCTCCCCCGTGTGGTGGAAGTGGCCCCCGCGCCCGGTTACGGGCGGGCCGAGGTCTTGCGTCTGGCGGCCTGCCTGGAAGAGCACTTCCCGCATCCGGTGGCCCGTGCGGTGGTCCGCAGGGCCGAGAAAGAAAATCTGCTCCACGCGGAGGAACATTCCGAGGTGGAATATGTCGTCGCGCACGGCGTGGCGTCCCACCTGCACGGCAAACGGGCGCTGATCGGAAGCCGCCACTACGTCTGCCATGACGAAGGCGTGGCCGTGGATGAAATGGACGAGACCATCCGCGCGTTTTCCGCCCGCGGCCTGAGCCTGCTCTATCTGGCTCTGGACGGCCGGCTGGCCGGCATTGTGGGGATTGAAGACCCCCTGCGGCCGGAAGCGCCGCACCTTGTGGAACGCCTGCGGCGGGAAGACATGCGCGTGATCATGCTGACAGGAGACGACGAGCGCACGGCCGGCGCTGTGGCCGCGCGGCTCGGCATTGCGGAATACCGGGCGCAGGTGCTCCCCGCCGACAAGGCCGGGGCGATCCGCGCCTTGCAGGCGGAGGGCCGAACCGTGATCATGCTGGGCGACGGCATCAACGACTCCCCGGCGCTGTCCGCCGCGGACGTCGGCGTCTCCCTGCGCGACGGCGCGGATCTTGCGCGGGAGGTGGCGGATGTGGTTCTTGCCGACGGCCGCTTGTCCGACCTGCTTGTCGCGCGGGAACTCGGCCGCGCCGCGTTGCGCCGCATCCACACCAATTTTGCCTGGATCATGACGCTGAACACGCTGTTCCTCGCGGGCGGGCTGATCGGCCTTGTCCCGCCGGGCCTGTCCGCCGTGCTGCACAACGTCACCACCGTCGGCGTCACCCTGAACGCCATGCGTCCAATGCTGCCGCGGGGGCGGGACTCATGAGACCGCCTGCCGCAGGGCCGCTTCAAGCCGATAACCTTCATACGGGATGCGAAACATTCCGCAATCGTCTGCCTTTCCGGAGAAATCATGTTCAGTGATGCCATTGCCAGTTTTCTTGACGGCCGGATACGTTTTCGCCATGCCGCCCTGCACGATCCCGATGTGGCCGCCCGTCTGCACGATTACCTGACCACCTCCCTGCCGGGCGTGCGATCGGCGCGGGTGAACAGTCGAACAGGATCCCTGCTGCTGGAGTACGATCCCGAGGTGCTGGATCGTTCAACCCTGCTTGATCTGGCCGCCCGCGCGGAATCGCTGCTCGCTCCCGTGCGGGAAGGAAAGGGGGAAACGCGCGTTCCGGGGGAGAGCCGGCCGGTTCGGCATAGGTCTGGTCGCGTGTCGGCCAGGCGGGCGCTGAACCGGAGCATGCTTGTAACCCTGGCGGCGTCCGTGTTATTTGGCGCGCTCGGGCGGGAACGGGCGCATGTGGCCCTGGGGGCCGCGTTTGCCGCGCTCAGCACGGCGCACCTGTATTCCGTCAGAAAATGTCTGTAGCCGGCGCATGGCGGCGTTTGCTCCGCCCTGTTTCAGCCCTGGCGGCCGGCGTGCTTGGCGTGGCGCTCCTTGTGTGGGCGCTGGCGGCGCTGGCGCACGGCCTGGCGATTCTGCTGCTGGCCGCTGTTCTGGCCTCGGCAGCCCTGCCAGGCGATCTTCGCCTGCACTGGCGGCGCGCGCGGGCGGCTGTCCGCGCCGGGCTTTTGGAATACGCCCGGCTCGCAGACGCAACCTCCAACCAGAAGAAGGAAGAGAGATGAAAAAGCATTCCGCTATGAAAAAACTGGCCACGCTTCTGCTGGCCGCGGCCCTGACGGTGGGAGCGGTGCAGCAGCGCGCGGCCGCGGCGGACATGAGGGTGTCCGGCATCTGGGACTTCAACTTTGAATGGAATAACATCAGCTTCAGCAAGGATGCGACTGATGACAGATTCCACGCCCGCCAGCGTCTGCGCACCCAGGTGGAGCTCATCGCGTCCGAAACGCTCAAGGGTGTGGTTTTCTTTGAAATCGGCAGCACCAATTGGGGCCGGGCCGACCAGGGCGGCTCCCTCGGCACCGACGCCACCAACATCAAGGTGCGTTATTCCTATGTGGACTGGGTGGTCCCCAACACGGAACTGAAAGTCCGCATGGGTCTCCAGCCCTACGCCCTGCCGAGCTTTGTGGCCGGCTCGCCCATCCTGGACGACGCCGACGGCGCGGGCATCACCCTGAACTACCAGTTCAACGAGACGGTGGGCCTTACCGCCTTCTGGCTGCGCGCCGAACACGACAATGCCTACGACGATGGCGATCCCATCCAGCGCGGCCTTGGCGACAACATGGACTTCTTCGGTCTGAGCCTGCCCCTGACCGGCGAGGGCTGGGCCTTGACGCCCTGGGGCGTGTACGGCAACGTGGGCCGCAACAGCCTCATCGACCCGGACGAAGGCGGGGCGTACTCCGACGTTCTGGCCGGCATGATGCCCTACGGCGTGCCCGGCGCGGCCGGCGCGTTCCTCAATGATACCTACAATCCGGCCTGGTGGGTGGGCTTCGGCGGCGAACTGACCCTGTTCGATCCCTTCCGCATCGCTCTGGACGTGTCCTACGGCAAGGTGGACTGGGGTTCCATTGACTTTGGCGCACGTGACCTGGATCTGACCCGCGAGGGCTGGCTGGCCATTGCCTCCGTGGATTACAAGTTTGACAGAGTGACCCCCGGTCTGGTCTTCTGGTACGGCTCGGGCGATGATGACGATCCGTTCAACGGTTCCGAACGGATGCCCACCATCAAACCGAGCTGGACGGCCACGACTTTCGGCTATGACGACGGCTGGGGCATTGCGGACTGCGACGTCATGGGGCTTTCCCCTGTGGGCACCTGGGGCGTCATCGGCAGGCTGGCGGATATCTCCTTCATGGAAGATCTGAGCCATACCCTGCGGGTGGGCTACTACACCGGCACCAACGATGAAGACGCGGTGAAGAACGGCGCCGGTTTGCAGTTCGGCGGGGCCTTTACCGACGGGCCTGTCTATCTGACCAAAAAGGATCATGCTCTGGAAGTGAACTTCGATTCCGAGTACAAGATCTACGAAAACCTGACCTTTGCCCTTGAACTCGGCTACATCCACCTCGACCTTGACGAAGGCGTGTGGAATAACGTGATCGATACCGATAACCTGAACAAGAACGTGTGGAAAGCCGGCCTGAACCTCCGCTACGCGTTCTGATTTATGTAGAAACGGCACATTAGCGTAAAGAAGAATGCCAGGGCACAAAATGTCCTGGCATTCCTTGTTTTTGGGTGGGCATATCCGCATGTGGAATGCGGCGCGGGATTTCCGGTTTGTGAATGCCGGCCTGCTTTTGCGCGCCGGCACGGAAAAGCCTGCGGCCTCCCGGGGTACGCGCGCAGTTGCGAAGTATCTCTTGCTGTTCAAGGTATTCCGAAAAATTGTGTACCAAGGAGATAAATACTTGACGGTATCGACATTTTTTATGTATTTGGTATCTAAAAAATATTGAATGTTACGGAGCTTATTGAAAAGCCGCATGAACAGCAAGGAGATTATCAATAAACTTCTGGATGACGGTTGGGTGGAAGTGAAGCCCAGAACTCCGGGGAGCCACAGACAATACCGCCATCCGGTCAAACCGGGCAAGGTTACCGTACCGGAACATGGCGCGAAAGATATTGCCATAGGAACCCTGAAACGAATTGAAAAGCAGAGCGGATTGCGTCTCAGGTGAACCACAGCGGGGCATCCCCTGAGGCATAGGCAGACAGGGAAACCCGGAATACCAAAGGGGCATTGTTTCCCCCTACGACAGGCAGAAAAGAATGTATTACTATTTTGCTCAATTTCATCCTGATGAGGAACATCCTGAAATCTACAACGTATCTTTTCCTGATTTGCCGGGGTGTTTTACCTTTGGTTCTGGTTTGAATGACGCCATGACGCAGGCTATGGACGCGCTCACCGGGTATCTTGAAGTTGAGATGGAGAGGGGCGAGAAAATCCCCTCTCCTTCAGACATGGAAACGGCAAAGGCCAGGGCGGAAGCGGAAAATCGCGAGCTGGACATTCCTCCGCATGAAGGCGTCCTGTATCTGCTTGTTCCGGCGGATCCCAAACCGGAGCCGTTTGTGCGCCTGAACATCTCCATGCAGCCGCGTCTGGTGGCCATGATTGACCGGCGCGCCAGGGAGTGCGGCATGACCCGTTCCGGACTGCTGGCGGCTGCCGCGCGGGAGTACATGGCCAGAGACAGCGCGTTATAGGAGTCAGACCTCATGACCCCGCCTGCTGCAAGGGCGTTTTTGCGTCAGGCGGCGTTGCAGGGCCACCATTGATTGCGGCATGTCCAATACAGCTTCGTCCAATGTTTGCCCCTTGCCGGCCGGAAAAAACGGTTTTTCGCGGCCGGCGTTTTGATGAGGGCTGACTATGGCCTGTTGACGCTACGGCTTTTGTCTTCCGCCTGCATTCCCCCATCCTTCCAGCCGCCGCCAAGGCTGACGCAGACGTTGACGATGGCGGCCAGTCTGTCGCTCCGGGCCGAGGCAAGGCTCATTTCGCTGTCAAAGAGCGAGCGTTCCGCGTCCAGCACTTCCAGATACGAGGAATAGCCGTTGTCGTAGCGGGTGCGGGCGAGTTCGGCGGCCAGGCGAAGTTCCCTGACTGTCCGCTCCAGGGATTCCACAATGTTGGTGGACTCGCGCTGTCTGGTCAGGGCGTCGCGCATGTCGCGGAAGGCCTGCTGCACGGTTTTTTCGTACACGGCCACGGCTTCGCGCTGTCCGGCCTCGGCCGCTTCCACGCCGTAAAGGACGCGGCCGAAGTCAAGCAGGGGCACGCTCCCCGTGAGGCCGTAGTTCCAGGTTTGCAGCGGATTTTTCAGGAGCGAATGCAGTTCGTCGCTGACCACGCCGAACATGGCCGTCAGCGAGATGCTCGGGAACCAGGCGGCCCTGGCCGCGCCGATATCGGCATTGGCGGCCTTGAGCGCGAATTCCGCTTCGCGGATGTCGGGGCGGCGCTCCAGCAGATCCGAGGGCAACCCGGCCGGAATCACCGGCGCGGTGGGAATGGCCTCAAGATCGCGCCCGCGCTTGATATGGCCGTCCATGATGGCGCGGGGCGAGCGGCCGGCCAGGGCGGCCAGGGCGCTTTCCGCCGCATCGCGCGAAACACGGGTGCGGTACAGGGCGGTTTTGGCGGTTTCCACCTCGGTCTTGGCGCGCATGAGGTCAAGCTCGTTGATCAATCCCTCCTCGTAGCGGGCGGTATAGATGCCGAGCGCCTCTTCCCGCGAGCGGAGCGTGCGCTCGGCCGTGATCAGTTGCAGGTCAAGACTGCGGAGGAGAAAGTAGCTGTTGGCCGTCTGCCCCGCGAGGGAAAGCCGCAAGCCCTGCCGCGCCGCCTCGGAAGAGAGCAGCCGGTTCGCGGCCGCGTCGCGCGCGTTGCGGAGCTTGCCCCAGAGATCCAGCTCCCAGCCGGCGCTGAAGCCGGCGGAAAACGGGAATGTCGCGCCCTGCGCGCGCGAATTGTCCACCCAGACAGGCACGCCTTCGGCCTGCCCGCCGATGAGCGGCAGAAGTTCGGCCCGGGCGATGCCCATCTGCGCGCGGGCGTAGTCCACGCGCGCGGCCGCGGCCGCGAGATCCCGGTTATGATTCAGGGTCTCTTCCACCAGCGCGTTCAGCGCGGCGTCGTCAAAGCGCCGCCACCAGCGGACTTCCAGCGTTTCGGGCAGGGCCTCCGCGCCGGCGTTGTTCCAGGCCGGGGGCAGTTCCAGCGGCGGGCGGCGGTAGTCCGGCGCAAGGGAACAGCCGGCCGTCAGCCCCAGCGCGATCAGGCAACACCAAAAAAGCGATTTCATGCGCACTCCTGCTGTATGAAGCCGTTATTCCGGCGTGTTGTTTTTGCCCATGACCTTTTCCGAAAGGGTCATGATCCAGCGGAAAAAGAAGGGAACGAACAATGGCGCGATCAGTGTGGCCACGATCATTCCGCCGATCACGCTGGTGCCGATGGCGTGCCGGCTGTTCGCGCCCGCTCCGGAGCTGATCGCCAGGGGCACGCAGCCGAGTATGAAGGCCAGCGAGGTCATGATGATCGGCCGGAACCTGAGGCGCACGGCTTCTTCCGCCGCGTCCAGAATGGGCGCGCCTTCCTCCCGCACCTTTTCCACGGCGAATTCCACAATCAGAATGGCGTTCTTGGCGGAAAGGCCAATGAGCGTGACCAGCGCCACCTGGAAATACACGTCGTTGGAGAGGTCGCGCATCCAGGCCGCCGCCAGCGCCCCGAACACGCCGAAGGGAACGGCCGTGAGCACGGTGAGCGGCAGGGACCAGCTTTCGTACTGCGCCGCGAGAATGAGAAAGACCATGACCAGCGCCAGGGCGAAAATGAGCGAACTCCCGCTGCTCACAAGTTGTTCCTGATACGCCGATCCGGACCAGGCGATAGTGTAGCCCTCGGGCAGGACTTCCCGGGCGACTTCGGCAATGGCGGCCATGGCCTGACCGGAGCTGTAGCCTTCCGCCGGGTTGCCGGTGACGTGCGTGGCCGGGAAGTTGTTGAAGCGCTCCACGGTCTGCGCGCCCGCCTTGTAGCTTACGCTGAGCAGGGAGATGATCGGGACCATCTCGCCGTTGGCGTTCCTGACGTAGACGTCCTTCAATTCGTCCGGCCGGGCGCGGAAGGGCGCTTCGGACTGGGCGTAGACCCGGAATGTCCGGCCGTAGAGGTTGAAGTCGTTGATGTAGCGCGGGCCGAAGGTGGACTGCATGGCCGCGAACACGTCGGAAACGCCCACCCCGAGCGTGCGCGCCTTTTCCCTGTCCAGTTCCACATGGATTTGCGGCGAGTTGACGCTGAAGCTTGTGTTGACGCCCTGAAGCTCGGGCCGGCGGTTGGCGGCGGCCACCAGCTTGTCGGTGGCCGCCGCAAGCGCGGCGAGCGAGCCGCCCGTGCGATCCTGCACCCACATGTCAAAGCCGCCGGTATTGCTCATGCCGGTGATGGGCGGGGGGTTGAAGGCCACGGCCAGCCCTTGCGGAAGCCCCATGCCAAGCCCCATGAACTGCTTGACGATGGCGAAGGACGATTCGTTCGCCTCCTTGCGCTCGTCCCAGGGCTTGAGCACCAGAAAGATGGTTGTCGAGCTTGTCTTGGCGGCGTTGCTGATGATGTCCATGCCCGCGAAGCTCATGACGTCCTTGACGCCGGGAAGGTGCGCCAGTTGCGCGGCAAAGTCGTCCGTGACCTCGGACGTGCGCGAGAGCGACGTGCCCGGCGGGAGCATGAGCAGCCCGAGCAGGTAGCCCTGGTCCTCATCGGGCACAAGGCCGCCCGGCAGGCGGGAGAAAAGCCCGCCGATGCCCGCCGCCACAATGGCGAACAGCCCGAGCGCCAGAAGCGTGCGGCGCATGATCTGCTTGGTCACGGCCACATAATGGCCTGTCATGCGCTCGAACCAGGCATTGAACCAGCGGAAAAAGGCGTTGGGCGCGTGACCGCCGGGCCTGAGCAGCAGGGCGCAGAGCGCGGGGGTGAAGGTCAGGGCCACGCAGCCCGAGATGACGACGGAAATGGCGATGGTGATGGCGAACTGCTGGTACATCAGCCCGGCCATGCCGCCGGTGAAGGCCACGGGGATGAAGACCGCGCACAGCACAAGCACAATGGCGATGACCGGGCCGGTCACTTCGGCCATGGCCTTTGCCGTGGCCTTGCGCGGGGGCAGGCCGTCGGCCAGGTGGCGTTCCACGTTTTCCAGCACCACAATGGCGTCGTCCACCACCAGGCCGATAGCGAGAACCAGGCCGAACATGGTCAGCGTGTTGATGGAGAAGCCGAGCGCGTACATCCCGGCGAATGTGCCCACAATGGACACGGGCACGGCCAGACAGGGGATGAGCGTGGCCCGCCAGTTCTGCAAAAAGAGGTACACCACCAGAAAGACCAGGATCATCGCCTCAAAGAGCGTTTTCACCACTTCGTCGATGGAGATTTTGACGAACATCGTGGTGTCGTAGGGAATGTCGTAGGCGACGCCGGCGGGGAAGGAGGCGGCAAGGCGGCTCATGGCGTCTTTCACTTCCTGGGCCGTGGCCAGGGCGTTGGCCCCGGGGGAGAGGAAGATGCCGAGGGGCACGGCCTGAACCCCGTTCTGCTTGCCCCGGAAGTTGTAGCGCTGGGAGCCGAGTTCCACCCGCGCCACGTCCTTCAGGCGGAGGATGGAGCCGTCCGCCTGCGTGCGGAGGATGATCTCCCCGAACTGTTCGGGCGAGACGAGCCGGCCGGGCGGGATGATGTCCCAGGTGACGGCCACGTCCGGCGACATGGGTTCGTCGCCGATGCGCCCGGCCGCGAACTGGGCGTTCTGGCTGGTGACGGCGTTCGCCACGTCATCGGGCGTGATCTCGAGCTGCTGCATTTTCTGCGGGTCAAGCCAGAGGCGGATGGCGTAATCCTGCGCGGCGAAGTTCTGCACGTCCCCCACGCCGGGCAGGCGCTTCAGTTCATCCACCACATTGAGCAGGGCGTAGTTGCTCAGATAGGTGGTGTCGTAGCGGCCGTCGGGCGAGGTGAGAAAGATGACCTGAAGCATGGCCGGGGATTTCTTGAGCACGGAAACGCCCATGCGCTGCACTTCCTGCGGAAGCTGGGGCGTGGCGAGCTGCACCCGGTTGTTCACGTCGATGGTGGCCTGATCCGGATCGGTGCCGACGTCAAAGGACACGGTGAGCGTCATGCTCCCGTCGCTGGCGCTGACCGAATTCATGTAGATCATGTTGCCCACGCCGTTGATCTGGCTTTCCAGCAGGGAGGCGACAGTCGTCGCCACCACGTCGGCGCTCGCCCCGTTGTAGGTGGCGGTGACGGAGACCTGGGGCGGGGTCATGTTCGGGAACTGCTCAATGGGCAGGACCCCGATGGCGATGGCCCCGACCAGGGTGATGACAAGCGAAATCACTGTGGAAAACACGGGACGTCGCAGGAAAAAGCCTTCCCGGATTTCCTGATTCTCCCGCGTCTTCCGATTGTTTCCGCCCGATTCGGGCCGGCCGGGAGCGTTCTGGGGGGCGGTGGCGGGCGGCATGGTCATTTCGTGCCCTCCTCGCGGGCTTCCGGTTCTTCCGCCTGGACGATGCTGACCGGCTGGCCGGGCTGGGCCTTGTTGGTTCCTTCAACCACGATGCGCTCGCCGGGTTTCAGACCCTCGTCCACCAGAAAATCCCCGCCGTAGGCCTGCCCGAGTTTGACCGGGCGCATTTCGGCTATGTCGTTGTCGCCCACCACAACGACCATACTGCCCTTCTGGGTCTGGAGCACGGCCTGCTGGGGGATGAGAATGGCGTTCACCAGCACCGGGCCGGAGATGGTCACGCGCACGAACTGGCCCGGCAGGACAAGGCTGTCGCTGTTGGGAAATTCGGCGCGCGCGGCCACCACGCTGGTGTTGGGGTTGACCTGCTTGTCAATGAAATTGATCGCCCCCGGCGCGGGGTAGCGGCTGCCGTCGGCCAGATCCAGCGCGGCTTCCTGCTTGTCGAAGCGCAGCCGACCCTGCGAGCGCAAGACCTGCATGTGCATGTAGTCCGGACTCGGGATGGAAAAATTGGCGTAGATGGGATCGATCTTGTTGATGACGGTCAGCCGGCTGTCATTGCCGGCCCCGGCGGTGATCAGGTTGCCCACGCTCCGGTATTCCTTGCTGGTGAAGCCGGAAACCGGAGCCGTGACATAGGCGTGGCCGAGCTTGATCCTGGCGTCGTCCACGGCGGCGCGGGCCGATTCCAGATCGGCCTTGGCCGCGTTGTAGGCGGCTTGCGCCTGATCCCTGTCGCGCTGGCTGACGGCGTTTTTCGCGTACAGCGGGCGGACGCGGTCCAGATCCTGCCTGGCCTGGACGAACCGGGCCTGGGCCTGGGCCTGCATGCCTTCGGCCTGGGCGAGGTTGGCCTTGTAGGTGTCCGGCTCGATGGTGAAGAGCAGTTGTCCCTGCTCGACGTACTGGCCTTCCTCATACGTCCGGCTGGTGAGAATGCCGGAGACCTGGGCGCGCACTTCCACCGCGCGCGAGCCTTCCGTCTGCCCCACATAGGTTCCGGTTACCGGGGTATCCCTGGCCGCCACGGTCATGACGCCCACGCGGGGCGCGGGCCGCGCCTGCGTCGCCGCCTTCTCCTGCGAGCAGCCCGCCGCGAGGAGCGTTGCACCCACCAGAACCAGCCGAAAACAACACGCGACACGTTTCATGCAACGCTCCTCATCTGTTTGCCCGATCTGTTTGCCCGGCGCCTTGCGCCATGTCGGCAACCGGGGGCCGGGGGCATAATGCCGCAATTCATTTCTCATGGATCGCCCGTCGGGCGGAATCGACTTTCCATTTTCTTTATGGCAAAAGCAGGTGACATACAATTGCCCATACGAGGCGCACACATGAAAAATTTTCTCATTCGAGGGATTCTCATCGGCGGTTCCCTCGGGGTCTTCGGCGCTCTGGCCGGCTTTTCCGACAGTATGCCGCGGGCTTTCGGCGTCGGCATGATTGCCGGCGCTCTGGCCGGCCTGACCATCGGTCTGCGCCGGCGCTCCGCCCGCAACAGGGCGGAGGAAGACCGGGCCGCGGATCGTTGAGCGTGTCAACTTTCAAATCCTGCAAGGAATATTCATGAAGACTCGTCGTTTGATCATCGGGATCGTTGTTCTGATCGTGGCGGGCGCGGCAGCCTTTGCCGGCGTTTCCATGACGGAAAGCAAGGTGGAAAACTCCGTCCGCGAAGCCCTCGGGAGCGCCGGAGCGTCCTGTGACGTGGTGCGCTATCGTCTGTTGAGCAATGAGCTGACGCTTGAGGATGTGGCGTACACCATTACCATCCTGGGGGTGGAGACAAGCACGAAGATCCGGCGCGTCGTCGTGAACGATCCGGATGAAAAGGCCCTTGATCCGGCCACGCCCGGCAGGCCGCGTGTGGCTTCTCGCATCACGGCCCGGGATATCTTCCAGAAATCCGTCAGCGATGATCCGGATATCCCCGCCAGTGACGGCTTTATCGAGGAGATCGTCATTGAGGACTGGCATCAGAACCTCGGCAGGATCGTTGAGGCGTACGAGAAGGATCCGTCCTCGGAACGTTTTTTCGAGACCCTGCTTGATGGTTCCTTCGGCCGCATCGCCTATACGAACTACGAGGGCAAGAATTCGAAGGATGGCCTTGCGGTGGATTTCACCGTCGCGCGCCTGACCCTCTCCGACATGCGGGACGCCACGTTCTCGTACCTGGCTGAAGACCTCAAGTTTTCTGGAGTTGTGCAGGGCGGGATCGGCAGCTTCGGCGTCAACCGCATGCGCCTGCCCTCGGCGCGGTTGCTGGCCGTGTTCACGGATCTGGTGCGCCGGATGGACGACGGAAACCCCAATCTCATGCTGAAGCCGGCTGAGGAAGAAGCCCTGCGCACCCTGGCCTGGGAATATCTGCGCTCCACGCCGTACGACAAGCTGTGGCTCGCGGATGCGGACTTCAGCGTGCAGGCTCCGGGAAGCAAGGCTCCGACAAAGATTTTTTCCCTGAAGCGGTTTGAAAACGCCCTCGCCCTTGGCGGACCTGTCCGTTTTGACATGCGGATCGAGGATCTTTTCGTGCCGGACGGTATCCGGCGGTTCAGGAAGAGCGTTGTGGCGAGTATTTTCCTGAATGCCGACCTGCGGCTTGCCCTGGCTCCTGATTCCGGAACAAGCACGCTTGCCCTGGACGCCGACCTCAGAGATTTTGGAAGCGTCTCGGGCAATCTGACCTGCCGGACGGCTGCGGGGACCGGCCCGGCCGACTCGTTCATGCAAAATCCCCGGGCCTGGGGAATGAACTGGGCCTCCCGCACCGTGTTTGAAAAGGGAGCGCTCTCCTTTACCGACAAGGGCATACTGCCGCGCTTGGCGCAGGTAGTGGCGCAAGACAAAGGCATGTCCCCCTCTGTTATGCTGCCCATGCTGAAGGATGAAGTCCTGAACTCGAACAAAGTCCTGTCTGTCCCCGGTCTCACAGAGGCCCTGGCCGTCATGCTTGACAAGCCCGGCAAGCTGACGGTGGAAATGAACCCCGCCGCTCCCGTGCCGCTCGGGGGACTCGCCATGCGCTTTATGCTTGACCCCGCCTCCCTGGGGCTTCGTGCCTCGGCCGAGCCGGGCCCCAAAAGCCTGCTTGAGGCGCTGCCCGCCGGAGAGTAGCCGCCCCCCGCGTGATTCATGAAAAAGCCTGCCGCAAGGCAGGCTTTTTGCGGACGGCGGTGAAGCGACTCCGTTGTGGTCAGGGGCGGAAACAGGAGGAACATGGATGATAATGGATTCGGTTGCCCGTCGCTCTGAAGAGCGCCTGCCCGGCATTTTCGTCACGCTTGCGTTTCTTGCGGCGGGCGTTCTGCTCTACGCCCGTCTCTACGGGATGCCCGGCATGTACGAGAGCGACAACCTGATGGGCGAGGACATCTACAGAGATCTGTTCATTGAGGGGAACCCCTGGGAACTGTGGAGTCTGCCCGGCGCGGCGCAATATGCGGAACTTGCTTTATACATGGCCCTGCGCTGGCTGACGGGCGACGTTCATGCGGCCATGGCGCTGCATGGCAGTCTCGTGGCCTGCCTCTTCGCCCTGAGCGCGGCGTATGCGGTCGCGCCCCTGCTCGATTCTCCGCGCTCGCGCGCCATTGTCTACGCGCTGGCCCCGCTGCTTGCCGTGTTTTACCCGTATCCCTACGCGGGCTGGATGATCACCAGCAAGCTGGCGCATGGCCAGACGCTGTCCGCGGCCCTGTTCGCCAGCGGCTTTTTCCTCCGCCGGATGGATCGCGCGCCTTCGCCGATCTGGCATTGGGCCGCCTTTGCCGGCATTGCGCTGATGATCGCCTCGGACTCGCTGTTTATCCTGTGGTTTTGCCTTCCCGCTCTGGCGATGATCGCGTGGAGAGTGTGGACGCGCCGCCTGCCTTTTGTCGCCGGGGCGTGCTGGTGGGGGGCGATGGCCTGCGCCTGGCTGGCGGGCATGGCGGTGGACGCCTGGCTGCGGAACTTCCCGAAACTCAGCTTTGTGAACCCCGGTTTTGGGCGGATGATAAAGCATCTGCGCCTGATTCTCATGGACACGGGCGCGGCGCTGTTCTCCTCCCCCCTGACGGTATGCTGGTTTGCGCTCGGCTGTGCGGGGTTGGCGTGGGCCTTGCGCGGAACAGGGCGGCAACGGGAGGGCGCGGCGTTTTTCCTCCTGTGCATGGCGATCAATCTTCTCGGCGTCGCTCTGTCGGGCGAAAGCGAGGCAAGATACGTCTTTTTGTGGACGATCGCTCCGTATTCCCTCGGTGTTTTGCTGTTTGCGGGTCTGCTTCGGGAACGGCTCTCCGGCGTTGCAAGGCGCAATGTCGTGAAAACGGGCTGTCCGTTTCTCTCTCTCTCGTAGTTGGCCTGTGCCTTGGCGCATGGCACGCCTGGCGGGACATCCGGCCGCCGTACTATCCCCGGCTTGCGCGTGAACTGGACGATCTGGCCCGCGACAAAGGGGTGCGGACGGGCATTGCCGGTTATTGGGACGCCCGACTGGTCAACATCCTTTCGCGGGAGGGCGTGAAGCTGATTCCCGTCCATGAGTACGGGTACACGCATCTTCTCTTCAACGGAACGCGATCCATGCTGCGGGATCGCGTGGACATGCTGATCGCCAATGCCGGCAGCCCTCCGTATTCCAGGCTCAATCGCGATCTGGAAATCCGCGCCAATGGCGAACCGGATGAAATCGTGCGCCTCTCCGACTCTGTGGAAGCGCTCATCTACCGGCAGGGGGCGCATCACCCTACAGAGGTCGAACTGCTTTTGAATGGAGAACGGCTTGTTCCCGAAATGGCGGCCGGCGATCGGCTGCAATGGCAGGGAAAGATGTGCGTGGCGGAGGGGCTGACCCTGCGCGAGGTCCGCACCGCGCCCCGCAAGGAGCGACATTCCGCCCTGCTGTTTTTCAGGGAGCCGGTTTCTGCCCTCCGGGGAAAGAAAATAACGCTGGCGGCGGCCGGCGATCGCACGCCCCGGCACATGCGCTGGTTTGCGGAGCGCGTGTCGCCGCAGGGCGACGGCTGGCTGGACAGGCTGTATTTCCTCTTTGTGCCCAAACGACGTTTTGTGATCGACATGGACAACAGTGTTCCGCTTCCGGACGGCGGCACATTGGTGTGGTGGAAACTGCCCAACAGAAACAGCACGGAATGGACAACGCTTTTCGTGGACGGCGGCGAGGGCTGGAGAAGGATCAGGTAATTTTTGCCAGGCGACGGAAGGAACAGTCCGATCCGCGTGCAGCCGCAGGGCAATCGGGCGAAGAACAGTATCCGCTTGATATTATTGGAAGTTTTAATTTTTATACTTAAAAATTTATCCCATAATTCCAGATAGTTATAGCCTTCATGCGATTGCCCTGCGTGCAGCCGGCGCTGTGCTTGTCAGTTTGAGGATTGTAAGTTATATAAAAATATAACTTACGGGGAATTGTCATGTATACGAGCAATCTCAGGAAAGTCGGCGGCTCAGTGATGCTGGCTGTGCCGCCCGCCATTTTGGAAATGCTGCACATGAAATCGGGGGCGGCGGTAAGCATGGCTGTGGAATCCGGGCGTCTGGTTATTGAGCCGGGCGTCAGGAAGAAGTACAGCCTGCAAGAACTGTTGGCCCAATGTGATGCTTCCGCGCCTCTTTCCGAAGAAGACGTCGCATGGACGGCATCACCGGCCAGGGGCGGAGAGTTGACCTGATGCGGCGCGGCGACATTTATCTGGTGAGCCTTGATCCGACTGAAGGGCATGAACAGCAGGGGACGCGCCCGGTGCTTGTGGCGTCTCCCGATGCGTTCAACAGGGTGACGCGGGTTCCCGTGGTCTTGCCGATCACCAACGGCGGCAACTTTGCCCGGACAGCAGGTTTCGCTGTGTCTCTGGACGGATGCGGCACGCGCACTACTGGCGTGGTGCGTTGCGATCAGCCGCGCGCTCTGGACGTGCGGGCGCGATCCGGCAGATGCCTTGAGCAGGTTCCGGCTGCCGTGATGGAGGAAGTTCTCGCCAGGCTGATAACTGTTTTCAGTTAGCTGTAGTTCAGCGCCACATCTCGCGTATCTGCTCCGGGGTGTAGCCCTTTTGCTTCATGCAGCGTTCAAAATACCAGTCCCAGGCGAGTTCGTTGTAGAAGCGGGAACCGATCATGGCGTTGGCGTCGGCTTCGCATTCGCTTCTGTCCAGGCGGCGGATTTTTTCTTCAGGGGAAAGGGGGCGGAAGGAACAGCCCGCCATCAGCCCGACAGCGGCCAGCGCCGCGGCAACGAGAACAAGGCGTCGTTTCATCATGCGTTCTCCCGCGGCTCCGGGCAGGGCCGCCGGCTTGTTGTTTTTTCCCGGAAATCTCTATACCTTGACATTCTGTCGGGCCTCGTTGATCGCGGCAGTGCCGGATCGCCGGGGCCGCAAGCGTCGTGAATCGCATTCTGACTGCGACGCGCGCCAAACGCAACGAGAATTTTGTCCATCCCGTCGTGCGCGGGCAAGGAGTTCCCTATGTGCGGCATCATCGGCTATGCCGGAAACCGCCCGGCTGTTCCTCTCATTGTTGAAGGCTTGCGGCGTCTCGAATACCGTGGCTACGATTCCGCGGGCGTCGGCTTTGTGCAGGGCGGCAGGCTGAACGTGATCAAGGCGGAGGGCCGTCTGGCCGCGCTGGAAGAAAAGCTGGCGCACTGCCCCAATACCCTGGCTGTGACCGGCATCGGGCATACGCGCTGGGCGACGCACGGCGCGCCCGTGGAACGCAACGCGCACCCGCACTGCGGCGGGCGGAGCGGTCAGGAACATCTGGCCATCATTCACAATGGCATCATTGAAAACTATCAGGAACTGAAGGCGGATCTGCTGGCTGCCGGCTATGAGTTCCGATCCGAAACGGATACGGAAGTGCTGGCGCATCTCATTGCCGAGGGGCGCGCCCGCTCGGCGTCGTTCCTTGAGGGCTTCGCCTGGGCGTTGCGTCAGGCGCGCGGGGCGTACGCCGTGGCGGTGGTGACGGAGGAGGAACCTTCCGTGGTGTATGCGGCCCGCATGTCCGCGCCGCTGATCCTCGGGGTGGGCGTCGGGGAGCATTTTGTGGCTTCGGACATTCCGGCCTTTCTGCCGTACACGCGCGATGTGGTTTTTCTTCAGGACGGGGAAATCGTCCGCCTGACGGATCATTCGTGGGAAGTGCTCGGACTGTTCGATCTTGCGCCGCGCGAAAAAAGCGTTCAGACCATTCAGTGGGATTTGCAGGCGGCGCAGCGCGGCGGCTACAAGCATTTCATGCTCAAGGAAATTTTCGAGCAGCCGCGCGTCATTGCCGACTGCCTGGCCGGCCGGGTGGAAGAAACGTCCCACGGCGCGGCGGGCAGGGCGCTTCTGCCCGAGCTTGACGCCCTGCCCGTGCCGTCACGGCTGCGGATCATCGCATGCGGCACTTCGTACCATGCCGGGCTGTGGGGCCGGCATCTGCTGGAACAGTGGGCGGGCGTGCCGGTGACTGTCGAGATCGCGTCCGAGTTCCGCTACGGCGAGGCGCTGTTCGAGCCGGGGGAAATGGCCATTGCCATCAGCCAGTCGGGCGAAACCGCGGATACGCTGGCCGCCCTGCGTCTGGTGCGGGAGAAGGGTTGCCCGGTCATCGGCCTGTGCAACGTGGTCGGCTCTTCCATCGCGCGCGAGGCGGACGCCGTCATCTACACCCAGGCCGGGCCGGAGATCAGCGTGGCGTCCACCAAGGCCATGTGCAGCCAGATGGTTTTGCTGGCGCTGCTCGCGCTGTATTACGCGCAACGCAGGGCCGTGCCCGGCGCGGAGGCCGTGCGGGCCGACGCCTTCCGGGTTTTGCGCGATCTGCCCGACATTCTTGAGGCCGCCCTGCCCGCCATGCGCGAGACGGCGCAACGCCTGGCGCGCGCGTATGCCTCCGCGGGCAGTTTCTTTTTCCTCGGGCGGGGGCCTGCCTATCCGCTGGCCCTGGAAGGGGCGCTCAAATTGAAGGAACTCTCCTACATTCACGCCGAGGGGTACGCGGCCGGAGAGATGAAACACGGCCCCATTGCGCTCATTGAGCCTGATTTCCCCACCTTTGCCGTGGCCTTGAGCGACAACCTGTTCCCAAAGGCGAAATCCAACATCATCGAGGTGCAGGCCAGACGCGGCCCGGTCATCGCGCTGATCAACCCCGGCGTCGAGCTTGGCGTGGAAGAACCGTGGGTAGTGCCTGCCGTAAAAGGGCCGCTGGCGGGCTTTGTCGCCCTGCCGGCCATGCAGCTCTTCAGCTACGAAATGGCTGACGCCCTGGGGAAAGACGTGGACCAGCCCCGCAATCTGGCCAAAAGCGTCACTGTGGAGTGAGCTGGCGCGAGCTTGTTTGATGATTGCCTGTCAGGATGTGGGGGCTGCTCGCCCCCAAACCCCTCGGCAGGGGAATGATTCCCCTGCACCCCCAATGGCCGGCTGGCGCTTTGCGCCAGGCCGGCATTCGGGGGACCGGGGGCATCATGCCCCCGGCGGGGCGTGGGGCAGCGCCCCACATGGCAGACCCCAAGAGTCCAAACCGGGGCATGACCCGAAATCGGGGGCGTTGATTTTTTTCGCAAACTCGCTATGATGCCGCCGCTTCCAGCCCCCGTTTCGCTGAAACGGGGGCTGTCGTCATCGTTTCGCGGACCCGCGGGAGGGGATCATGTCACTGGGAATACGAAAGGCGGTGGGCGCGGCGTTGACGCCGAGTCTTTTTCTGACCATGCGCAACGGCTATTCGGCCGCGATGTTTCTGAAGGATCTTTCCGCCGGCCTGACGGTGGGGGTGGTTGCCCTGCCGCTCGCCCTGGCGTTCGCCATCGCTTCCGGCCTGTCGCCGGTGAGCGGCCTGTACACGGCAGTGGTGGCCGGTTTTGTCATGGCCTTTTTCAGCGGGAGCCGTTTTCCGGTCAGCGGTCCCACGGGCGCGTTTGTGGTCATCATCTACAACATCGTGTCCCGCTACGGGTATGAGGGGCTGGTGCTGACCACGCTCATGGCCGGGGTGATGCTGATCATTTTCGGGCTTCTGCGGCTCGGGGCGCTTATCAAGTACATTCCCTATCCGGTGACCACGGGCTTTACCGCGGGCATTGCCCTGCTCATCTTTTCTTCCCAGATGAAGGATTTCTTCGGCCTGCCGCTGGCCGACACGCCGCCGGAGTTTCTGGACAAGTGGCATGTGTACGCGCAGAATGCCGCCTCGTTCAGCCCGGCGACGGTAACGGTGGCCCTGTTCACCCTGGCCGTCATTGTGGCGGTGCGGCGCAAGATCCCGCGCATCCCCGCGCCGGTGGCGGCCGTTGTCGCGGCCACGCTGCTTGTCAGCCTGACGGGAATGCCGGTGGAGACCATCGGATCGCGCTTTGGCGCGCTGACGCCGGGCCTGCCCGAGTTCAGCCTGCCCGAAGGCGTTACTTTCGACCGCATCCGTCTGCTCCTGCCCGACGCGCTGACCATTGCGCTTCTGGCCGGCATCGAGTCCCTGCTGGCCTGCGTGGTGGCCGACAGCATGACCGGGGATCGCCACAATTCCAATACCGAACTGGTGGCGCAGGGGCTTGGGAACATCGCGTCCGTGTTCTTTGGCGGCTTTTCCGCCACCGGGGCCATCGCCCGCACAGCCACCAACGTGCGGGCGGGCGCGCAGTCGCCGGTTTCGGCCATTGTGCATTCCATTTTTCTGGCGGCCGTGCTGATGTGGCTGCTCCCGCTCATGGAGCGCATCCCCCTTGCCGCGCTGGCGGCCGTGCTCGTGACCGTCGCCTGGGACATGAGCGGGTGGAAGACCATCCGCCACGTTTTTCAAGGCCCCAAGTCGGACTGGTCCGTCATGCTGCTGACCTTTGCCCTGACGGTCATTCTCGATCTTACCGTGGCCGTGTACATGGGCGTGGTGCTGGCCTCTCTGCTGTTCATGCGCCGGATGAGCGATCTCACCCAGATCCGGGGCGGAAAGGCCGAAGAACCGGAGGCTCTGGCCGATCTGCCCCTGCATGGGGAGTCCGTGCCCGAGGGCGTGCAGATTTTTTCCATCAACGGGCCGCTCTTTTTCGGTGTGGCCGATCGCTTTCAGCGCACGCTGGAAGCCATGGAAAACCCGCCCAGGGTCTTCATTCTCTATTTGCACAACACGCCGGCCATTGACATGACAGGCATCCACGCTCTGGAATCCTTCCTGGCCCGGCGTTCGCCCGACTGCCGCATCTTCCTTGCCGACATGCAGGCCCCGGCCCGGCGCACGCTGGCCCGGGTGGGGATTGTCCGGGCGATTGGGGAGGAAAACATCTTCCCCACCCTGGACGCCGCTCTGGACAAGGCGCGGGAAGTGATCGCGGAGTGAGCCTGCAGGGGGCTTGCGGCGCGGGCAAACACGGGATGATCCCGGGCGGGGCGCGATCATGGTTGCAAGGCTGATCTGCGGCGCGATCCAGGGCGTGGACGCCTTTCGCGTGGATCTGGAAGTGGATCTGCTGCGCAAGGGGCTTCCCGCCTTTGTGATGGTGGGGCTGGCGGAAGGCGCGGTGCGCGAGGCCAAGGAGCGGGTCTTTGCCGCGTTGCGATCCTCGGGCTTCCGTCTTCCTCCGGCGCGGGTCACCGTCAATCTCGCTCCGGCCGATCGACGCAAGGGCGGGAGCGGGTACGATCTGCCCCTGGCCGTGGGCCTGCTGACCGCCGCCGGCCTGTTGCCCGAGGAGCGCGTGCAGGGCTGGTTCCTTGTCGGGGAACTTTCCCTTTCCGGCGAGATCCGCCCTGTGCCGGGCGTTTTGCCCCTGGCGCTGCTGGCCCGTGCCGAGGGCGCGGCAGGGCTTGTCGTTGCGCCGGAAAATGCGTCCGAGGCCGCGCTGGCCGGGATCCCGGCGTACGGGGCCGCCAGTCTGACGCAGGCGGCAGGCTTTCTTGCGGGGGAGGTTTCGCTGGAGCGGGCCGAAGCGCCGGCATTCTCCCCCGACGGTCCTGCTGGCCCGGATGACGCGGGCGCGTTGCCCGACTTCGCGGACGTGAAGGGGCAGGAACACGCCAAGCGCGCCGTGGAGATCGCGGCGGCCGGCGGGCACAATCTGCTTTTCATCGGCCCGCCCGGAAGCGGCAAGACCATGCTTGCGCAACGCATTCCCTCGGTACTTCCGCCTCTTTCGTTTGCCGAAGCTCTGGAAGCCACCAAGATCCACAGTGTGGCCGGCCTTCTGGGGAACGGCGGGATTCTGCGCCGACGGCCCTTCCGCTCCCCGCACCACACGGTTTCGGATGTGGCGCTGGTGGGAGGCGGATCGTCGCCGCGGCCGGGCGAGGTTTCCCTGGCGCACCGGGGCGTTCTTTTTCTGGACGAATTGCCGGAATACGGCAAGGCGGCGCTGGAGGCTTTGCGCCAGCCGCTGGAAGACGGCTCGATCACCGTATCTCGCGCGGTGAGAAGCGTGGACTTCCCTGCCCGCTGTATGCTGGTGGCGGCGATGAACCCCTGCCCCTGCGGCTACGCCACAGACCCGGAGCGCGCCTGCGTCTGTTCCGGCACGGAGATCCGGCGCTACCGGGCGCGGCTTTCCGGGCCGCTGCTGGATCGCATCGATCTGCATGTGGCGGTTCCGGCCGTGCCTTTCGACGATCTTCGCGCGGCCGGCCCGGCCGTGTCCTCGGCGGCCATGCGCGAGCGGGTGCTGGCCGCCCGCGAGATCCAGCGCCGCCGCTACACGGGAGGAGACGACGAAAACAGCGGGAACGCCCGCCATGCCTGCCGCACCAATGCCGAACTTTCCGGCGCTCTGCTGGAGGAGCACTGCCGCCTCGGTGAGGCGGAAAACGCCTTCCTGCGCGAGGCCATGCGCCGCCTCCGCCTTTCGGCCCGCGCCTACACGCGCATTCTGCGCGTCAGCCGCACTATCGCCGATCTCGACGCGGCGGAAAGAACGTCCGGCCCCATCGAGGTGCGCCACCTTGCCGAAGCCATCAATTGCCGCGTGCTGGATCGGGAAGAATGGTAAAACATGGCTTTGACCCCTGCCCCTGAAAACGTTACAAACGGAAAGGGAGTAAAACCATGAGCGCACTCATCAGTTTTGACAGTCTGGACTATGCCAGAAAGCTGGAGCAGGCGGGCTTTACCCGCCAGCAGGCGGAAGTGCAGGCGAATGCCATACGCCAGCAGACGGAAGCGCAGAGCGCCGCGCTGCAAAAGGCGCTGGACAAGTATGACGAAGCCTCCCGCCGGGAACTTGCCACCACGGGAGATGTGCAGGATGTCCGCCTTGAAATTGAAAAAGTCCGGGCGGAACTCAAGGTGGACATTGAAAAGGTCCGGGGCGAAGTCGAAAAAGTCAAGTATGACCTGCTCAAGTGGCAGATCGGCGGCTGGCTGGCTCTTGCAGCTATTATGGCAAAGGGTTTCGGCTGGCTTGGTTTTTAGGGAGTGGAAAATGTCTTATAGCATAAAACTTCGTGAAGAAGAACTCAAAAATAAGGTTGCTCATGATTATTTCATAGAGTATGATAATACAAGGATTATTGGAAATATATTGCATATCAACTTCAATTATGGGAGAAGCATATTCATTTCTTTGGGCTGAAGCTAAAGCTGGCGTAAAGAAAGATATGTATGAATCTTTTGTTCAGCTTATACTCACAATTGGAAAAGAAAGAACCTTTGAAGCCATCAATTGCCGCGTGCTGGATCGGGAAGAGTGGTGACGCTCTGGCAGGCGTAAAAAAATCGAGAGTATTGGCCTGCGAAACAAAAAACGTCCGCGTACCGAAGATACGCGGACGTTCCGGTCGCGCGCAGGGACCGGTTTGATCTCTCAACCCTAGAACGTATACTGCATGTTCATGAACGCCTTCAGGTTGTTCTTGTTGGTGTTGTCCACCACATCGTCACCCCAGGCCGATCTGCTCAGGTCGAGGTAGATGTATCCAAGAGCAAAACGGAGGGAAAGGTCTTCGTAGATCTTGTAGGTCGTGTCAAAGTCCACTTCCCAGGCGCAGTCTTTCTCGGTCAGGTAGCTGGTATGCTGCCAGTTGGCGGACGTGTAGCCGTTATACGGGCCCTGCACGAATTCAGCCATTTTTTTATCGTTGGTGCCCCGGTAGTAGCCCACGCGGAGGACATGGCTGAGGTCTTCCCTGAAGCTGATGTCGTTCAACCGGGCCACTACGCCCCAGGTGCCGGCGGCGGAGGTGCCGAGCATTTCGCCCGTATCAATGACGTACCCGTCGAAGCCGTAGGGCGTGGGGCTCCACGCCGGGCGCATGGACGGCAGGCGTTCGGAACCGTCGTACGGGTTCGAGTCGTCGCCGGAGCCATACCAGAAGATCAGGCCGGGGGTAGCGAAGTCGAGCTTGTATTCGGCAAGCAGGGCGGCCACCCAGCCCTTGCGTTCCAGATCTCCGTTCCTGAGAACGCCATCCCTGTCCACGATTTCACCATCCCCCATGTCCACCGCGCCATAGTTGAAGTCAAAGGCGAGGCGGAAGGGGTTCCACAGGGTGATGTCGCCGGTCACACCCAACCACCAGGCGTTGCCGTCGGCATCGTTGGAAGTTTCAAAGCTGGAGCCGGCAGCACCCATGGGCGTCATGCCGAGCTTCAATCCGGCAAACTGCGTGCCGTTGCCGTCGGCATGACCGCCTTCATTGCCGGACAAGGCATAGCGGCCAATGCGGGCATACGCGCCCCAGGGGGTCACCCTCACGCCGTCAAAGGTCAACGGAACCGTCAGGCCAAAGAGATCGAACGCATCGCTACGACCGCTGTCGCGGTACTTCTTCTCTACTGGCAACCCCTCTTCATCAAGCTCCGTGTATGTGCGAGGATTGTCGTTTTCCAGGCGCGCCCAGAAAAGGCTGGCGGCGACGTTTTCATTGAAGTCGTAGTTCAGGGTGATGCCCGCGCCGTCGTGGTTCAGCACGGTGCTGTTCGCCACATAGCCGGGGAAGGCGACAGGCTGCAAGCCCATGCGCACTTTCAGATCGGTCTCCGGCACAACCCAGTCGATGTAGGCGTAGCGCACTTCGATCACGGTGCCGTCGGTGCCGAGGGACGCGCCCTGGGCGGCCCTGCCCCAGTTCTGGTCGCCGATTTCAAAGAAGACCACGCCCTTCAGGCTTTCGGACGCGATGAAGTCCACCTGGGTGCGCAGACGCTGCAATGCCTTGAAGTTGTCGGCGTTGGGATCCTTTCTGAAGGAGTTGGACCAGCCAATGGCGAAGTCGTACGCGCCCTTCACCTTCACATCGGCGGCGTTGCCCGCGCCAGCGGCGCCGAGCACAAGGCCGGCAGCCAGAAGCAGAGTAACAATGCGTTTCATGGGATTCCCTTCCTCCTGGGTAGAATTGTTGGCGGAATCATCCGCCCGTCCAATCGACAGATTCACTGTCGATGAGGCGCGGATACGGGGAAGGGAAGAAAGAGATAACATATTCAATTTACATGTATTTTTTAGACAAAAAAGAAGGCGGGAAAAATTTTTTTACACATTGATATTGCCAACGGACACGCTTTGATATATTGAATTTCAGAAAGATTCATCGACAGTGAATCTGTCGATGAATTGTCCTGATACTCCGAAAGACAGCCGTCACATCCAGGGCCGCCACCGGCGAGACTGCTCGTTTTCAATGCAAGTGGAATCCCAACCACTTGAAATACAAAACGAATTTTTTCCAAAGTCATTGAAGGGCGAATGTCTCCCAACGGCGGTCAAAAAAATTCGCCTCCATATTGAGCGTTCGCTCTCTCCCGCACGGGCGCTGTCTCATGCCCCTGTTCCCATTTCAGATGCGGGCAGTCTTCTCCCACAGGGGATTTCCTCCGACAGACGACGGGAAACGGCCCGCGCTGTCGGCGTTGCGGCAGGGCGGAAAAGCTGCTTGGGGTTTCCGCCGCCAGCAATGGCAATGCCCCGTCCCGAATGGGCATACCCGCAAGGAGCTCCTGCAAAGGCAATCCCTGTCCCGAGACATTCGTGTTTTTAGAAGTCATTTCATAATTCGTATGAAATGACTTCTATCGCCAGACGAAAGTCTGGCGCGGCGCGAAAAGCGCCGTGAATGAGCCCAAAACCACGTTTTTGGGCGAATGATCTTCATAATTCAGCCCTTGGGCTGAATTATGAAATGAGTTTCAGAGCAGTTTTTTATAAAAAATTGCTCTGGCGGACGCGTCGGCCGCCCGCGCCGAATGAGCCTGAAAACCGCGCTTTTCAGGCGAAATGACGGCAGCGTCGCTTTTGAAATTGCACAATTTCAAAAGCAAGATGCTCTGATGAAAGCTGAATTCCAACCGGTTGAAATTCAAAATCATTTTTTTGAAAATAGCCGAAAGGGCGAATGTCTCCCGGCCGTCCTGTCTTGCCGAAACCCTTCCCTGTCGTGTATCTGGATCGGAAAGCGGTGAAGCGCGCACGAGGTTTTTCGCGGGCGCGTGACCGAATGAGTGAAACAGCACTCGCAACCGTCCGGACGAATGTGTTCCGAAAGTGGAGAAAGCATGACGTTTCGCCTGATGGACAAAGCCAGATCCGCCGGCTGAGCGGCCAAGACGGCTCCAGAGTTGCTGGAGCAGATTTTGGACCGCCTGCCGCGTCCGCCCGATCCGACGGGACGGGTTCTGCACGGCTTCGAGCATAACGAAGACGCGGTGATCCTGCGTTCGCCGCCGCCGGGCATGGCGCTGGTGCAGACCGTGGACGTGCTTGCGCCCATCGGCAACAATCCGCGCCGCTTCGGGCAGACGGCCGCGGCCAATGCCCTCTCGGACGTCTACGCCGTGGGCGGCGAGCCGTGGGCGGCGATGAACATCCTGGCCTACCCGGCTTCCGAACTGCCGCTGGACGTGGCGGCCGAGATTCTGGCCGGCGGTCTGGAGAAAATCGCTGAAGCCGGTGCGGTGCTCGCCGGCGGCCATACCCTGGAAGATGAGGAAATCAAGTACGGGCTTTCCGTCACCGGAGTCGTCCGCCCCGAGCAGGTGGCGAGCAATGCCGGACTTGTCCCCGGCGATGTGCTTGTGCTGACCAAGCCCCTGGGAACAGGGGTGCTGGCCACGGCTGTAAAGGCCGCCTGGCCGGGCAGTGAAGATGCCGAGGAGGAACTGTACCGCTGGACCACGCATCTGAACCACCATGCCGCGGAGGTTCTGCGCGCAATGGGGCTGAAGGCCGCCACGGACATTACCGGATTCGGCCTTGGCGGTCATGTGCTGGAAATGGCCCGCGCCTCAAACGTGACCGTGGAAGTGGACTGCGCGGCCCTGCCGTTCATGAACGGGGTGGAAGACCACGCGACGGACGGGCTTGTGCCGGCCGGAACCTACGCCAACCGGCGGCATTGCGCCTGCCATACCCACACGGTTGCGGGCGTGGACGATCTGCGGGCGCTGCTGGTGTTTGACGCCCAGACCTCGGGCGGGCTTGTCCTGGCCGTGCCGCCGGAGCGTGCGGACGAGGCCGTGCAACGCCTGGCCGAACGCGGCGAGCCGGCCTGGATTGTGGGGCGCGTATCGGCCGAAGGCCGGGCCGACGAACGCCTTGTGCTTGCGTAACGTCGCCTCGCCTGGCAAGCCCGGGGCAACGACTCTTGCCAGCCTCCAGAGCGTTTGTCCATTTCCAATGGGGAAATGCCCCATGCCCCAAAAGTCTTTTTGTTTCGGGGAGACCCTCCCTCTGCAAAAAGGCTTTTCCCGGGTGGGGAACAGGATGTTTCGCAGAAACGCCGCGCGGTCTCCCCTGTTTCCCGAGGCCGGAACATGCGCTGTCCGGCCTCGGTGTATGACTCAGCCCCCGAACCCGCCAGCGCAACGGTTCCGGGAAAGCGCGCGCCGCCCGGAAAAGCGTTGTGAGGTGCGGAAAATCCGGATATAAACAACAGGCGCGGCTACCCTCTGGCCCAAGCGTCGGCACGGCGCAAACGGAGAAAGGAGGGTGTCGCCATGCGGAGACGTATTTTCGTCCTGCTTGTCGCTCTGGCCCTTGTCCTGCTGTTGGCGTCTGACGCCAGATAGCAGTTGACCTCGGCCCACTAGCGATGGGCCGAGGTCGTAAAATGTAGTCCGTCGGTGGTAGCCGTGCACGGGGGCGCAAACCGCGCCGTGCCAGCCCCGGTTTCTGTGACCGCAGGAACCGGGGTTCCCTCTTTCAATAACCGCTCACAACGCTTCTGGCAAGGGGATGATCAGGGTCTGACGCTGTCGCCCTTCTGATTTAGGTTACAAGTATCCAACTATCTTTATATACTATGACAATCCCAACAGGCGGCACTCCTCGGCGCACTCAAGTCTTGCCCCCTTGAGGTGCAATGCCGCTTTCATGGCAGGGAGGAGAATGCCCCAACCCTGGAGTATTCCTCGAACTCGATCGTATTCAAGGGAAACGGAAAAGATGCTGGAACCTGCCTTCATGACTCCCGGGCAAGCCGTTCCCTTTCATCCTCAACCTTCCGGAAGAAATCCAGCGGTGAAACCCGAAGAGCCTCGCAGATTGAATAAACCGCGTTTACCGTGGGTTTCTTGTCTCCGCGTTCGATTTCCAGAAGGTAACGCCTTTCCAGCCAGGCGAATTCGGCCAGGGCCGATTTTGTCATACCCCTGTCTTTTCTTAAAATTTCAATAGTATTTCCAATGGCTTGAGACAAATATGGGTATTCTTTCATCCAGCAAGGCTACACAAAATCTTGACAGATTTTGAGAACTATAATACTCAAAAGTGAGCCACGAAACGCATCACGGCCGAGTGTGGTTTGCCGGGGAAACGTATGCGCCGGGGAGCGCGGAGAGTCCAGCCAGGGTGCTGAAGAACCAGCGCACATCGCATCCCGTAGCGCATACCATCGCCAGAGCGACCATGACGCCCGGCTCCTGACTCCCCGCTTCCACGTTGAACAGATTGCGGAGGTTGTATTGAGCGGCGTTGGCGACAGCCTTCTGGGTGACGCCATGCCGCTCGCGTACTTTCCTGAACAGCGGGCCGAAAAGCGCTTTTACCTTTTGGGGATCTCCATTCCCGACGGAACAGACGTTCTTGCCGGCCAGGCCCTTCCTCCCGCTCCTGTCCATAAGCGTGCCGTCGCAAGTGCGCTCCGCAGCGTCGTCCTCATGGGGAGAGGCGCAACTGGAGCCGGGGGCAGCCGTCCCGTGCAGCGACGACAGGGCGCTGTCTTCGGCCAGTTTCTGAAAAAACGCTCCCACAGATTCCCCGGTAGCCGCGACCAGCCGTATCGCCGTGCTGACGCCCGGCTGGACCATGCCCTTTTCTATCTTGCGCAGGCTGGTCACGTTGCACGCGGCCAGAATGCCGAGGCGCGATTGGGAAATGCCCCGCGACATTCTGGCCGCCACCAGGGCGACTCCAAAATAATGTGAATCAATTAAACCTGTTGAATTGGAATTGCTGTCCATTTCATCAGAATATGAGGAATGGCCGATTCCAGACTAGACGAAAAATAAGAACGAGCATATATTGCATGTCACCGGAGAGGACATGACGCCCGTTTTTCATGCTTTTCCACCGGTTATCGCACCTTGAAAAAAAGGAGCGCCTGCCTTTGCAAACAGGCTCTAGCGTGAATGGTCACGTCCCTGCCGGGACTTGAGTTCCTCTGTCACCCGCTGAAAAAACTCCGGGAGCGAAATGCCCAACGCTTCGCACATGGAAGAGATTGCGGTGATCGTGGGGTTTCTGGTCCCCTTTATGATCCCGCGGATATAGCAATCCTGCAGATCCGCAAAGCCGGCAAGGGCCGTCTTGGTCAGCTTGCGTTCCTTGCGGATCTTTTCCACTGTAATTCCAAGGGATTCAAGCAAATGGGGAGAGCTTTTCATCCTGTCAGAGTACAAAATCTTTTGCCGGAAAAACGATACTATAGTATCGGATCAGACTCCTGAAAGAATTGGGGCAGATTGGATTTTCGAATTTTTATATAAAAATATATAACGTAGTATCTATTTTATTTTCTTCCTGCTAGGGTCAGCCCTCAGGAAAACGCCGTGCGCGAAAAGCCGTTTTTTCCGGCCAGCAAGGCGAACAGCGGACGAAGCTGTATTGGACATGCCGCAAGGTCAATGGTGGCCCTGCAACGCCGCCGGACGCACAAAACGGCCTTGCGGCAGGCGGGTTCATGAGGGCCGCCCCTGGCTTTCTTCTCATGAAATGCCGTGCGCCCCGTGGTCTGCACGGAGGGCATGACAAGGAGATGAAGATGAAAGGAAATCACAGCCCCGCGAAGGCAGTCCGCAGATCGACGCCGCGTGCCGTGGCTGTGGTGGTGCTCAATTACAGGCACGCCTTCCACACCATCGCCTGTGCCGAATCCCTTCTGCGCCTGGCTGATCCCGCGGACTGGATCATCCTTGTGGACAACGGTTCGGACGATGATTCCGCGCCGCGGCTCCGGCAATGGATGGGCGAGCAGGCGCGCCTGCCCGGCCATGAACTGACGGCGGAGACGCCGGAAGGACTGGCGGCCGCTCTGGAAACGGTGAACGCGGCCTGTCCGCACGAGACGGCACAGAAAGGCGACGGGACGGACAGATTGGAGCAGGGCCTGTGGCTGATCCGCAGTCCGATCAACAAGGGGTACGCCGGGGGCAACAACCTTGGCATCGCGCTTGCCTGCCGCCTGGGGGCCGACGCGGTGTGGGTGCTCAACAACGACACCGAAGTCGAACCGCAAGCCCTCGGAGCCATGCGCGACAGGCTGTTCGCCTGTTCCCGGCCGGGTTTGTGCGGATCGCTCATCCTCTATCATGACGATCCGCGCTTTGTGCAATGTCTGGGAGGCGGCGTGGCCAACAGGTGGACAGGGCTTTCCTGGCTCATCGGCTATCGTCTGCCCCTGCAACGCGCGCGGAAAATGGCTCCGGCCGCCGTGGAAGCGCAGTTGAATTTCATCTACGGGGCGAGTGTCATGGCCAGCCGGGCGTTCATCGAGACAGTGGGCCTGATGGACGAAGGGTACTTCATGTACTGCGAAGAGCAGGATTGGGCCTACAGCGCGGCCGGGCGTTTTGATCTGGCCTACGCGCCCGGCGCGGTGGTGCGTCACCACGAAGGCATTTCCACAGGATGGCCGGCGGCGGCAAAGCCCGCCTGTCTCCTGCGCATGACGCGCAGCCGCATCCGCCTGACGGCCCGGCATTTCCCCCTGGCGCTCCCAACGGTATGCGGCGCGGTGATCTTTGCGGCCTTTCGCCTGGCGGCGCGGCGGATCCTTCTCCGCTTCGGCATCGGGCGGCGAAAACTGCATTAGAGCGTTTTCCCAATGAATTGTGGATAAACGCTCGGCGGCCGCGAGAGCGGACGCCCGTGCCGAACAAGCGGGCAAATCGCGTTTTGCCGCGCCTGTCCCGCTCCGCGGGGAAGTGACGGCAACGCCGCGATGGAAAAATGGATATTTTCAATCGCAAAATGCTCCAGGCGGACGTGAATGCGCGACAACAAAGGAACAGCAACCATGACGGCTTCTCCCAAGGTGATTTCCCTCGCCCGCATGGCGGAACTTGCGACGGAGCTTCAGCGTGCGGGCAAACGAGTCGTGCTGACGCATGGCTGTTTTGATCTGCTGCACATCGGCCATATTCGCTATCTGGAAGCGGCCCGCCGCTTCGGAGACGAGCTTTTTGTGACGATCAGTCCGGATCGCTATGTGGACAAGGGGCCCAACCGCCCGGCCTTTCCGGAGCGGCTCCGCGCCGAGGCCCTGGCCGCCCTGGGGGCGGTGCGGGCCGTGGCCGTCAACGAATGGCCGACGGCGGTGGAACTCCTGCGTCGGCTGAAGCCGAACGTCTATGTGAAAGGGGCGGATTTTCGTTCCGCCGATGCGGACCCCACCGGAAAGCTGCAACAGGAGGCCGCCGTCTGCTCCGAGCTTGGCGTCGAATTGCGGTTTACGGACGATATCGTTTTTTCGTCCACCAATCTTATCAACAGGTTTTTTGCCGGGTACCCCGACGAATTGCGCGAATATCTCGGCCTGTTCCGCCGGCGTCACTCTCTGGATCGGCTCATTGAAACGCTGGAGGCCATGCGCGCCGTTCGCGTGCTGGTCATTGGCGACACGATTCTGGACGACTACTGCTACTGCACCACGCTGGGCGCGGCGTCAAAACATCCGACAATCGCCCTGCAACGGCAGTCGACGGATTCCTTTCCCGGCGGCGTGCTGGCTATCGCCAATCATCTGGCCGGATTTGCCGGAAAGGTGGACATGCTGACCGTCGTCGGCCCCGACCTGGCCGAGCGGGAATGGATACAAAGCCGGCTGTCGCCCGCCGTCCGCCCCTTTTTCCTGATCGATCCGACCGGCCAGACCATGCGGAAACTGCGCTACTTCGACAGCGGATCCTTCACCAAGCTGCTCGAAGTCTACAATACAGGCTCGGTGTCCATCCCCGAAGCGGAACAGCCCGCCTGCCTTGAGCAGGTCAGGGCGCTTGCGGGGGAAAGCGATCTGGTTCTCATGGCCGATTTCGGGCACGGGGCGGTGTTTCCGGCCCTGCGGGATCTGGCGTGCGGGCTGGACGCCTTTCTTGCCGTGAATACCCAGTGCAACGCCGGCAACAGGATGATGCACACCATCTCCCAATACCGCCGCTGCGACTACGCAAGCATTACCGAAGACGAACTGCGGCGCGACACGCACGACAGGCACACCCACCTGCGAACCCTCGCCCCGCGCGCCGCCGCGCGCTTTGGCGCACGGTATTTCACCGCCACCCGCGGCAGGCAGGGGGTGTGCGTCGGCATGCCGGACGGGAGCTTCATCGAATCGCCGGCTCTCACCGTCAAGGCGACGGACACGGTAGGCGCGGGCGACGCCCTGCTCTCCGTGAGTTCGCTGGCCGCGTATCTCGGCGCGCCGGCGGAAGTCGTCGCGTTTTTCGGCAATGTGGCGGGCGCGCTGGCCACGCAGACTGTCGGCAATTCCGAACCGGTCACGCGCGCCTCGCTGGAAAAATTCATAACCGCGCTGGTGAAATAACGATGTCGCGGCATGTTCTTTTTGATCGAAGCGCGTTGCGCCTCCTGCCCCTGGCGGAACGGCGGCACGATCTGACGGCGGATGTGGTGATGCCCCTGGCCCCCGCCCCGGACGTCAGCGAGGGCTTGCGCCGCGCGGGCGCGGCCCTGCTCCGGGCGCGGGAAAAGGGCGCGGCCAGAATCCTCATGATGGGCGCGCACGTCCTGCGCAAGGGCTGCCAGCGCTACCTCATCGATCTGATGCGGCGGGGGCATGTCTCCTGCCTGGCCGTCAACGGGGCCGGCGTTATCCATGACTACGAACTGGCGCTGGCCGGGGCCACCACCGAATCCGTGGCCCGCTACATCCGGGAAGGACAGTTCGGCCTGTGGCGGGAAACCGGCGGGCTGAACGACATTGTCGCGGCCGGAGCCGCCCGGGGCCTGGGCGTGGGCGAGGCCGTGGGCGAAGCCCTGGCCGGAAGCGACGCGCCCCACAGGGAAATCAGCGTGCTTGCCGCCGCGTGGGAGCTTGGCGTTCCGGTAACGGCGCATGTGGGCATCGGCTACGACATTGTGGCCGAACACCCGAATTTTGACGGCGCGGCCTGGGGCAAGGCCAGCTACACGGATTTTCTCGTCTTCGCCGCCGAAGTCCAGCGCCTTGAAGGTGGAGTGATCATGAATTTCGGCAGCGCCGTCATGGCCCCGGAGATCTTCCTCAAGGCTCTGGCCATGGCCCGCAACGCGGCCGCCCGCGAAGGGAAGGAAATCCGCCGCATCACGTCCCTGGTCTGCGACTTGCGCGAACTGCCGGCGGATGTTTCCGCCGAAGCTCCGAAAACCTCGGCCGCCTACTACTACCGTCCGTGGAAAACCATGCTGGTGCGCACGGTGGCCGACGGCGGGCAGGCCCTGTACGAGCGGGGCGATCACGCGCTGACCGTGCCCCGGCTGTGGACCGCGCTCCGTGAGGCGGATGCGGGCGAACCCGAATGTTCGGAAGCCGCCGCCCGGCCGGGGTTCGCCCCCGCGACAGCGCGAAAAGACACGCGGGCGGCGTGCCGCAACATGTTCTGAGAGGCCTGGCTATGGAAACATTGATGGGAACATCGGCAGCAGGGGATTGGACGAAGCCGGACAACGGCCCGCGCGACTGTGCGCGGCAGGGTTCGCAACAGGACTGGCCGGGCTTTTTCACCAGGCTGCACGTCTGCCTTCAGGCCGTGCAGGTCACCACGCGCGAGGCCGTCCGGCTGGAGGTCCCCGAGGGCTTCACCCACTGGGAAGATCTCTGCGCCAGGGTGAGGGAACAGGAAGGAATCCTCTTTTTCATCGGCAACGGGGCCTCCTCCAGCATGTGCAGTCACTTTGCGCTGGACGTGGGCAAAAACGCCCGTTTCAGGACGCAGATGTTTGGCGACGCCGCCCTGCTGACCGCCCTGGGCAACGATATCTGCTTCGAGCAGATCTTTGTCGAGCCGTTGCGGCGCAACGCGCGCCCCGGCGACATGCTCGTGGCGGTCTCAAGCTCGGGCAATTCGCCCAATGTCGTCGCGGCCGCGACAGCGGCGCGGCAGGCCGGCCTGCGCGTCGTGACCCTGACCGGCATGAGTCCGGCCAACAGGATGCGCGACCTCGGCGACCTGAACTTCTGGGTCGACGCCGACGCCTACGGCATGGTTGAAACCGCGCACGCCGCCATTCTGCACCATTGGACCGACCGTCTTGTCGCCCGCTATGGAGGCCGGAAGTGATGAACGACTTTCGCATCGATTCCCACAAGCTGCTCTTTCATCCCCGCCGGGTGGCCGACTGGCTGGAGGGAAAGCCCATCGCTCCCCTCTACCTTGAGGTCAGCCCGTCCGGCATGTGCAACCACCGGTGCCGCTTTTGCGGCATGGATTACGTCGGCTATCCTCAACGGCGCCTGCCGGGCGAGCTTTTCCGCGCGCGTCTGGCCGAAATGGGCGAGGCGGGCGTCCGGGCGATCATGTTCGCCGGCGAAGGCGAACCGTTCATGAACAGGGAGATGGAAGGCATCGCCGTTGCCGCGCGCGAGGCGGGCATTGACGTGGCGTTCACCACCAACGGCGTTCTGCTCGCCCCGCACAGGGCCGAAAAGGTTCTGCCTGTCGCTTCCTGGATCAAGGTGAGCTGCAACGCCGGCACAGCCGGGACGTACGCGCATGTGCACGGCACGTCCAAAGACGATTTCGACGTCATGTGGCGCAATATGGAAGCGGCCTGCGCCCGGCGGGCGCAAAGCGGCGCGCCCTGCGTCATCGGCTTCCAGTTGCTGGCTCTGCCGGAAAACCGGGCCGAAGCGGCCGCGCTGGCCGCCCGGGCCAGAGATATCGGCGCGGACTATCTGGTCATCAAGCCGTATTCGATCAGCCCCAAATCCCTGCACGACGAATACCGCGATCTGCACTACGGCGCGTGCGACGACCTGCTGGCGGCTCTGGAACTGAGCACGGACGCCTTCAGGGTCATCTTCCGGCAGGAAACCATGCAGCGTCGGGAACAGCCCCGGCTCACCTACGCCCGCTGCCACGCCCTGCCGTTCTGGGGCTATGTGGATTCCGGCGCGACGCTCTGGGGCTGCCTGCGGCACATCGGGGAAGAGGCGTTCAACTTCGGCAATCTGGCGGACGGCTCGTTCTCCGATCTGCTCAACCATCCAAATCGACTGAAAAAACTGAAAGAATGGAGCGAATCCGGCGAGATTGGGGACTGCCATGTGGCCTGCCGCATGGACGCGGTGAACGCGTACCTGTGGGAATTGCGGCATCCTTCCGCGCACGTCAACTTCATTTAGTCGCCATGCGTATCGGCGTCGATCTCGACAACACCATCATTTGCTACGACGCGCTGTTCCACGCCCTGGCGCTGGAGCGCGGCTGGATAGCGCCCGCCCGCCCCGCCCGCCCCGTCCGCAAGGACGCGGTGCGGCGCGCGGTGCGCCTGCTGCCCGACGGCGACGAAAAGTGGCAGGCGTTGCAGGCCGAGGCCTACGGCCCGCGCCTCGCAAGCGCCGCGCTCTTTCCGGGGGTTGTCGACGCCTTTCGCCTGTGGCGCGAGCAGGGGCGCGAGATTTTCGTCATCAGCCACAAAACGCGCCGATCCTCTGCCGGATATGACCTCCACGCGGCGGCCCGCGCCTTTCTCGCTGAAAGCGCCCTGATGCGCGAGGGCCTGCTGGCGGAACAGGATCTGTTTTTCTGCCCGAGCCGGCGGGAAAAACTGGAACGGATCGCGCGGCTCGGGTGCGACGTCTTTATCGACGATCTCCCCGAAGTCCTGAACGAACCGGGCTTCCCCGCCGGGGTCAGAAAGATTCTTTTCGCGCCGGAGGAGGCTTCTTCCGGTCGGCCGGGCGACGCGCCGGACAGCGTTCCGGACGTCCGGGACTGCTCCGCCCTGATCTTCCGTTCCTGGGCCGAGGCGGCCGCCTGGGATCCCGAAGCGGACGCGGCCGTGACCCGCGCGACAGGGAGCGCGGCGCGCCGGCTTGAGCGAGTGGCCGGGGGGCGGAACAGCCGGGTGTGGAAAGCCGTGCCGGCAGCGGCCCCGCCTGTGGCGGTCAAGCGCTACCCGGACGACGGGCGCGACAGACTGGGAGCGGAAAGCGCCGCCTTTGCCCTGCTGCGCCGGCACGGGCTGACGTGCGTGCCCGAGACGCTCGCTCTTTTTCCCGAACGTCGTCTGGCGGTCTATTCCTGGATTGCGGGAGAGCCGGCGGCCCCGCTCGGGGACGCGCCGGAAGCCGTGGACCCCTTTGCCGATCTGATCGAGCGCCTGCGCCGGATCGGCGCGGCCCCTGACGCGATCCCTGACGCGGCCCGCCTGCCTCTGGCGACAGAGGCGTGCCTGTGCCTGGCGGATGTGAAAAGGCAGGTGGAAAACCGGCTCTCCCGCCTGCTCGCGCGCGATCCGGACACGGAAGCGGCGCGGACCATGCTGGACCTTGTGCGCAACAAGGTCGCCCCGGCCTGGGAGGAACGGCTCCGCGCCGCGAGCGAGGCGTACGCGCGGCTCGGGCGGCCGCCGGATCAGGCGCTGGAACCTGCGGAACGGGTGCTGAGCCCGTCCGATTTCGGCGCGCACAACGCGATTCGCCGGCCTGACGGAAGTCTGGCCTTTGTGGACTTCGAGTATTTCGGCTGGGACGATCCAGTCAAGCTTACGGCGGATTTTCTGCTCCATCCGGCCATGCGTCTGACGCGGGAGCAAAAGGAGCGTTTTGCCGCGCGCGTCATGGGGCTGTTTGCCGAAAGCGACGCGCCTGCCCGCCTGCCCGCGCTGCTGCCGCTGTTCGCCGTCAGATGGATTTGCATTGTGTTGAACGTGTTTCTGCCGGAGCACGCCGGGGCGCGGCGTTCCGGCGATCCATCCGCTCCCTCTGCCGCGCCCTCGCCGGAAACACAGTTGGAAACGGCCCGTTGTCTCTTGCGCACCGTCAACCTGGGGATGTGAACATGTCGTCCACTGCCTGGAATCAGCCTGTCACGCCGTTGCGGCCGCGCGGCGTCGCCCTGCGGCGTCGTATGCTGGACGCCATGTACAAGGCCGGCCGGGGGCATCTTCCCTCGGCGTTTTCCCTGACCGAAGTCCTGCAGGTGCTGTACGACTCGGTTCTCAGCCATGATCCGGCGCGTCCGCTGTGGCCGGAAAGGGATCGCCTGATCCTGTCCAAGGGGCACGGCTGTCTGGCCCTGTACGCCATCCTTGCGGACAAGGGCTATTTTCCCGCCGAAGATCTGGACGCCTTCTGCGCGTTTGACTCCCACCTGGGCGGCCACCCCGAGCGCGGGCACACCCCCGGCGTCGAAGCAAGCACCGGGAGCCTGGGGCACGGGCCGTCGCTCGGCGTGGGCATGGCTCTGGCCGCGGCTCTGGACGGGCGGCCCTCGCGCGTCTTCGTGATCTGCGGGGACGGAGAAAGCGACGAGGGGGCGGTGTGGGAGGCCATGCTCTCCGCCGCCAAGCACCGGCTGGATCGCTTCACGCTGCTCATCGATCACAACAAGCTGCAATCCTGGGGCAGGGTGGCGGATATTCTGCCCCTCGCGCCCTATGCGGACAAATGGCGCGCGTTCGGCGCGGGCGTGGCCGAAGTGGACGGGCACGATCCCGACGCTCTTGAAACGACGCTGAGGGCACTGCCTGTGGAGCCGGGCAAACCTTCCGTCGTCATCCTGCATACGGTGAAGGGGCGCGGCATCCCGCTGCTGGAAAACAACCCGGCCTGGCACCACAAGACCAAACTGGGCGGGGAAGACTACCTCTCCCTGCTGGAAGCCCTGGAAGGAGCGGCGTCATGAGAAAAACGGCACTGCGCGCCGTGACGGAAATGGCGCGGCGCGATCCCCGCGTGTGTTTCATCGGCTCGGATCTCGGGGCCGGAGTCATGGACGACTTTCGCGCGGACATGCCGGACCGGCTGTTCCGCGAGGGCGTGAGCGAACAGCATGTGATCGGCATGGCCGGCGGTTTGGCTCTGGAAGGCAAAATTGTCTACGTCAACACCCTGGCCACCTTCCTCACCCGGCGCTGTTACGAGCAGCTCATGCTTGATCTGGCCCTGTACCGGGCGAAAGTCCGGCTGATCGGAAGCGGCGGCGGCCTTGTCTACGCCCCGCTCGGCCCCACGCATGTGACCACCGAAGACATGGGGCTGCTGCGGCTGATTCCGAACATGGCCGTCGTCGCTCCGTGCGACGCCGAAGAAATGGCGCGCCTCATGCCCCTGACTCTGGACTGGGACGGCCCTGTGTACATCCGACTCGCCAAGGGCGGGGATCCTGTCGTCAGCCGGGCGGACGCGCCTGTGGCCCTGGGAAAGGCCGTGCCTTTCGAGGGCGGCCGGGACGCCCTGCTCCTCACCACCGGCATCGGGCTGCAAGCCTGCCTGGGCGCGGCCGATTTGCTGCGCCGGGACGGCGTGGGGGTGAGCGTGCTGCACTTCCACACCGTCAAGCCGCTGGACAGGGAGGCGCTGCTTGCGCATGTGCGCGACGTGCCGGTCGTGCTCACGGTGGAGGAACACGGAATCGCCGGCGGCCTGGGATCGGCTGTGGCGGAAACCCTGGCCGAGGCGGATCTGCCGCGCTTCCCGCGCTTCCGACGGATCGGCTTTGGCGACGCCTTTGCCTGCCATTACGGAAGTCAGAACGAGCACCTGGCCCTGTGGGGCATCACGCCGGAGGCGATTGCCGCGAGCGTCGCCGCGCTGCGTCAGGGAGCATGAGGAGGTTCGGGGGAAATCATTTCCCCCGACGGGGTACGGGGCAGCGCCCCGAAAACGATCCGGTGAAGCATTCGGCCCGGACAGGAGACAAAATGGCTGTTCAATGCGACCAACGCGACCACCGTACAAGGCTGGACTACGATCAGGAGATGTTCGACGCCTACCGAAACTCCGCGCCCTACCCGGTAGGGCCGCGCACCAGCCACGCCATGCGCGCGGACCCGCGGCACCTTCTGTTCTCTCTGGCCCGGTACAAGTTCTGCGCCAAGATGCTGGAAGGCCGGCAACGGGTGCTGGAAGCCGGCTGCGGGGACGCCTTTGGCGCGCCCATTGTGTTGCAGACCGTAGGCTCCCTGCACTGCGTGGACATTGAACCGCAAGTCATCGATCAGAACGCCCGCTGCAACGAATGGGGGGATCGCCTCACCTTCGCCTGTCTGGATCTGACCCGGGAGCGCCCCGAGGGCGTCTTTGACGCGGCTTTCTGCATGGATGTCATCGAACATGTCCCGCCGGAGCGGGAAGAGGCGTTTCTCGGCAACCTCACGGCCGGTCTCACGCGGGAGAGCGTGTGCATCGTGGGTACGCCCAACATCACGGCGGACGCCTACGCCTCGCCGCTGAGCCGGCAGGGGCACGTCAACCTGAAAAGCCGGGACAGCCTGAAGGCCGCGCTTCTCCCCTTTTTCGACTTTGTGTTCCTGTTTTCGATGAACGATGAAGTGGTGCATACGGGTTACGCCCCCATGAGCCATTTCCTGATCGCCCTGTGCGCCGGAAAACGCGCATGAACAGCCCGCTCCTGACCATTGTGCTGACCAGTTGCAATTACGCCCGCCATGTGCCCGAGGCCATGCGGGCTCTTGCGGGGCAGCTTGGTCCGGACGCGCGACTGCTGGTCATCGACGATGGCTCCACGGACGACAGCCCTGCCCTGATCCGCGAACAGGCCGCCGACAATCCGCACGTCACCCTGCTGGTCAACCCCGGCAATACGGGCATCCACGCGGTGCTGAACCAGGGGCTTGAGATCGTGAGCAGCCCGTGGATTCTGTACAGCGCCATGGACGATGTGGCCTATCCCAATCTTGTGGAGCGGCTGACGGCGCTGATCCGGCGTTACCCGCACGCCGGGCTGTGCACCGCTCCGGCCGACTATCTGGTAGCCGCCGGAACCCGGCCCCGAAGCATCCTCCCCTGGATCGTTCGCCCCTGGATCGGCCCGGATCTGCCGGACGAAGCATGGTGTCCACCCGAAGCGGCGGCGGCCTTGATGCGCGCCTACGGTTTCTGGTTCGCGGGCATGACCACGGCGTTTTCCGTGCCCGCCCTGCGGGCTGCCGGCGGTTTTGACGCCTCGCTCGGGCCGCTGGCCGATTCGTTCGTCAGTCAGGTTGTGGCGCTCCGGCACGGCATGGCCACGGCGGCCCGGCCGCTCGCCGGGGTGCGGCAGGCGGCGGGCGGTTACTCCCGGGCGTCGCTCGATCCGGAGCTGGCGGCGACGTTCCGCCGGAACGCCCTTGCCCGCATGGAGAGCCTGCCCGAACTCTTTCCCCGGGCTTTCCGCGAGGACTGGGAAACTTTTGATCGAATCTGGGCGCTCCTGCGCGCCCGCAAGCACGGGCCGGATCGGCAGGGCGGCCTGCAACTGGCGATCTCCGCCTGCCTGACCGGGTTCCAGCTGTGGCGCAACCCCCTGTTCCGGGGGCGCGTGGGCGCGCGGTTGCGCCGTCACTGGCGGATCTTCCCGAAACGTGGACGCTGACGGCCATGAAACGATTCTTCCGATCTGTATACGATACGCTGTTCCGGGATCTGCGCGTGAGCTACGCGCTCCTGCCCCGGCGTCTGCGCGTGCAGGTCGTCATGCTCTTCGGCCTCATGATGACGGCGGCCTTTTTTGAAGTGGCTTCCATCGGATCGCTGGCCTACCTCGGCATGAGCATCGCCAGCCCGGAAGCCGCCCGGGGGAGCTTCATCCTCGCCCATGTGCTGCGCGCCTTCCCCACGGCGGCGGCATGGCTGGAGAATCAGGGCGATCTTGTGTTCGGCGTTTCCCTCGCGGTGTTCATCCTGTTTGTGGCCAAAAACATCAGCAGCGCGGTTCTCACCTGGCACACGGCCAAAGTCGGAACCGAAATCGGCGTCTTTTTCGGCGGAAGCATGATGCATTGCTTTCTGAACAGCCCGTACGAATGGCACATTTCAGAGGCCGGCGGGCGGATGCAGGACGCCATCAACTGCAAGGAACAGCTCGGCATGCTGCTGATCTACATGCTGAGCGTCCATGCCTACGCGATCACGTCCGTGGCGCTGATCGCAACGCTGCTTTCCACAACGCCGGATATCATCCTCGCGCTTATCGTGATCATCGCGGCCCTGTGCGTCGGCCTGTATCTTCTGCTGAAAAACAGGGTGGATCGGGCCGGGACAGCGCTCGGAAAAATGACGCTTCAGGAGCACAAGGCGTTTCAGGATGCGGCGCAGGGCATTCGTGAAGTCATCATCTACCGGCAGCAGGAGATTTTTTTCCGCAAGTACATGGACGTGTGCCGGGCGGCACTGCCCAACCGCACGTTTCTGGCCATGGCCGGGACCATTCCCACCTGGATTCTGGAAATCCTCGGGATTGCCGTCATTCCGCTGTCCGTATGGGTGCTGGCGGTGCGCGACAGGCTGGACATGGGAGTCATGGCCGCGGTGGTGGGCATGGTGATGCTCACGGCATGGCGCATTCTGCCCATGGTCAACCGCTCTCTGAGCGCCCTGCTGGCTGCGCGCACGGTGCGCGCCCAGGCGGAGACGGCCGTCGAACAGATGAAGATCGCTCTGGCCGCGGCGGAAAAAACCACGGCCGCGCCCAATCCGCATTTTGTCTTTGAGCGGGAGATCCGCTTCGAGAACGTCTGGTACCGCTACCCTGCCGGCACGGATTTCGTCCTCCGGGGTCTCAATCTGCGCATTCGCAAGGGCGAGCAGGCAGGCTTCGTGGGGCTTTCCGGTACGGGCAAGAGCACGGTGGCCGCCCTGCTGAGCGGACTGCTTGCGCCGTCGCAGGGGCGCATTCTGGTGGACGGCAAGCCCCTGACCGAGGCGGATCTGGCCGCGTTTCGCGGCAAAATCGCCTATGTGTCGCAAACGCCGTACATTCTGGAAGGAACCATTGCCGAAAACGTGGCCTTCAGCGAGTGGGGCCGGCCGCCGGATCGCGCCCGCGCGTACCGGGCCTGCACGGACGCCGCATTCGATCTCGTGCGCCGCCCCGAAGACCTCGACATGCGCGTGGCCGCCAATGGGGCCGGCCTCTCCGGCGGCCAGGCCCAGCGCCTTTCCATTGCCCGCGCCCTGTACTGCCGCCCCGAACTGCTCATTCTGGACGAATCCACCAGTTCTCTCGATCAGAAAAACGAAAACGCCATCATGGAAACCGTGCAGCGCTGCAAGGGAGATATCACCATTGTCCTTATCGCTCACCGCCTGACGACGCTTGAACGCTGCGACGTCGTTTTCTGGTTGCGGGATGGAACGGTCAAGACTTCCGGAAATGCCGGGGAGTTGCTTGAGGCGTACAAGACATCCATGAAGGAGCAAAAAAATGACGCATCTGCCTAAACCCGAAATTCCCGAGTTGACGTGGCTGCGTTTTGCCGCCGCCTTTTGCGTACTTGTCGCCCACACGGTTCACTGGCTCTGCTATCAATACGATCCTATTCCCTCCATTATCTCCTGCATCATGCGCCTTGCAGGAATTGGAATGCCGCTTTTCTTTGTCTTGAGCGGTTTTGTTATCCATTATAATTACAATACATTTTTTAAGAATACACTCTTTAAAAACTATCCTAAATTTATCAAGCTGAGATTTGCGCGTTTATATCCACTTTATATACTTTGTATTATAGTATGTCTGATTTGTTTTCGATTTGGCCTTCGCCCAAATTCCGCCTATGCAGAAAATTCATTTTTATCATCAAATATTTTGTATTTTATTACAATGACACAATCTTTTATTTTTATTACATATAATAATTTATATCATTTTAGTCAAATACTTTTAGGAATAAGCTGGTCTGTAAGCACAGAATTTTTCTTTTATTTTTGTTATCCTTTCCTTGCATATTTCATTTTTAATAAAATTACCAGAAATATTCATATAATCATATGTATATGTTATTTTATATTAATCTATATAATTATGTATTCGATCTTTTTGCATCAAAATATTCTTGTTTCCATAGGTGAAACAATATTCTCTGTAACTCCAGAAAATAGAAATATATTTAATTATTGGTTTATATATCTATCGCCATATATACGGATTTTTGAATTTATAGCTGGCTGCCTGGCAGCGCAATTTGTTTTGACATTCAAACAAAATAAAAAGAATTCTATCAAAATATACAATAGTATTATAGTGTTAGTAGTATTTATCAGTATCCTGTTTCTTACATATTATGATGGATTTCAATTTTTGGTTTTCATGAGAATGAATTTTTTATTGGCCTTTCCTTTCTTCCTCGTGCTCTGCTCAATTGGCGCATATCGGCAAATATACCCGTATCCTGGTCAGGACAACACGCTTTTGGGAAAGCTTGGAGCTATAAGCTATTCAATTTACTTGCTTTCAGCATTTACTATCTCTTTTGTCATGATATATTTTCCCGCTGCTCCCCAAAAATATATAATAGTTTGGTTTATATTTAAATGTATAATAGCCCTGTTCCTGACAATAGGATTGTCATTTCTGACCTATAAATATATTGAATTACCGGGGAAAAAATTCATCAGATCATTTCACATTCAATGTAAAGGAGAATAGAAAAATGAATATGTTCACTCAATTTATCAAAAATAAATTCAATCATACGTTGCTTACTGATGTTCTTGCCTGCGACAGAATATTGAACTGGTTTGTATTTGATATAGATGCTATTACTCCATGTTGTGAAATGCCGCATAACGGAGAACTGAATATTTCCTTGTATGATCATACCGGGTATGAAGATTTGATAAAACGTAAAACACAACTTATTAAAAATATCAATAATGACACAAGTCATATATGTCGTAAATGTTATAGAATAAAAAAATATAATAAAATCGAGAAAAAAGATTTTATAACAACTGTTATTTCACTTTCTTTTGATAAAACATGTAATATACGTTGCTCATATTGCTTCATGTCGTCACCTGAAACAAGAAAATTGCTTATTCGTGATACGAAACATAAAGAGCATGTCAGAAAAAAGGTCATGGAGTTTTTGGATGCAATCCCTGAATCTTCTTTAAATTCAATTGGTTGGACTGGAGGAGAGCCTTTTCTTTTGCCTGAATTTGATTCTTTCTATTCAAAACTTGTATCTTTAAAGCCAACCTATCTAAATATTTATAGCAATCTTACTACATATCATAGTAATATATATCCAAAATCAACGCCTGAAAGTATAGGAATAATGTGCAGTATTGACGCTGGAACCAGAGAAACATATCTTAAAATCAAGGGAAAGGATTATTTTTATAATGTTGTTGAAAATATAAAAAAATATTGTGATATCAATCCAGATTCAATATATATAAAATATTTATTCTGTGAATATAATTCAGATAAAAAAGAAATAGATTCATTTATAAATATAATGAAATCATGCGGAGTCATCCATATATTTATTTCTCTAAATGATTTTGAAATGAATTCTCTTCACCAAGATATGATAGATAATATGATTTATTTTATAACAGAATGTAAAAAATATGGTTTTCATGTCCATAATTACATACGAAAACAAATACCAGAAGTTGATTGTATCCTTCCAAAGTCTGAATCTATTTCAATATAGCACCAATGTGTGTCCTTATCGACATTCTCCTCCCGACATGCAACGGCCAGCGCTTCATTGAGGAAATGCTGGCTTCGGTGCAGCGGCAAACGGTTCCGGGTTGGCGTCTGCTGATCCGGGATGACGGATCGGATGACGCGACAAGGGAACATCTTGCCGCCTTTGCCCGGGTCGACAGTCGCGCATCCGTGGCAGAGGGGGAGCATGTCGGCGTCATTGCGGGCATGGACGCCCTGTTGCGCGCGTCAACCGCCCCCTACTTCATGCCGGCGGATCAGGACGATATCTGGCGCCCGGACAAGATCGCCGTGCTGCTGGAGGCCATGCGCGGGCTGGAGGAACGGCACGGGCCGGAACGCCCGTTGCTCGTTTATTCCGACGCGGAGCTGATCGACAGCGCGGGCGCGAGCCTGGGGACCACGTTCCGCCGGGTGTTGGGGGTTCCGGACGACTGGGAGAAGGAAATCCGTTCCCTCCTTGTCATGTCGCCGGCTCCGGGCTGCACCATGCTCGGGAATGCGGCCTTGCGCCGCGCCGCGCTCCCCTTGCCGGAAGCGAACGCCATTTACATGCACGACTGGTGGCTGCTGCTGTGCGCGGCCACACTGGGGGCCATTGCCTGTGTGCCGGCAGCGCTTGTCCGCTACCGGCAGCACAGCGCCAATGCGCTCGGCGCGCGCCGGCGCTGGCCCCGAACGTCGTTTGCCGCCCGGCTCGCGGCGTCGCGCGCGGCGGTCCGGCGCACGCAACGTCAGGCGGAAACCCTGCTGAAACGGCACGGCGCGGCCATGCCGCGGGCGTATCGGAATCTGTGCGCGGCCTGGGCCGCAATGCCGGCGCTTGGCCGCATCGAACGTATCCGCCGCGCCGTGGAATTCGGCTTCGCCAAACCGGGCGCGTTGCGGGGGGGCGTCTTTTATGCGGTTCTGTAACAGGACAGCAGGGCATTTTGAAACAGGGGGGGCTGCTCGTCCCCAAACCCACGGCAGGGAACTGATCCCCTGTACCCCCGGAAATGCGGGTTTGGGGGCGACATGCTCCAAACACAAAACGCACGCAACGCAAAAGGAGGCTGTATGGGACGTCTGCTGAACATCGTCACCCCGCTGCACAAGGCGACGCAGCGGGACTATCTGGCCCGCATGGTGGATTCCAAGGTCGAATGTATGCTCAAGGCCAAGGAATACGAATTCGACTACTGGGACGGAGACCGCCGTTACGGTTATGGCGGCTACAAGTACATGCCCGGCCGCTGGAAGCCCGTGGCGCAGGCGCTTGTCGACGCCTACGGGCTGACCAACGAATCCAGGGTGCTCGATATCGGCTGCGGCAAGGCCTATCTGCTGCATGAAATGAAGCTGCTGCTTCCCGGGCTGGACGTGACCGGCTTTGACATTTCCGAGCACGGTCTGGCCTCGGCCACGCCCGAGATCCGCCCGCATCTTTTCCGCTACCGGGCTCAGGACGCCTACCCCTGGGGCGACGATCATTTTGATCTGGTGATCTCCCTCGGCTGCTTCCACAACCTCCGGATCTTTGAACTGGAGACGGCCCTGCGCGAAATGCAACGCGTCGGCAAACAGCACTACCTGATGGTGGAAAGCTACCGCAACGAACTGGAACAGTTCAACCTCCAGTGCTGGGCGCTGACGGCGGAATCCTTCTTTGACACGGCGGAGTGGATCTGGCTGTACAGTCGCTTCGGCTATACCGGAGACTACGAGTTCATTTACTTTGAATAGACGTCATTTCATAATTCGCATGAAATGGCTTCCAACGCCAGACGAGAGTCTGAAGCGGCGCGAAAAACGCCGTGAATGAGCCAAAAACCACATTTGTTGGCGAATGATCTTCATCATTCAACCCAAAGGCTGAATTATGAAATGAGTTCCAGACGTCATCCCATGACGTGCATTGGATTGCAACAAGTCAAGGCAAATCTGGTCCAAATACATTTGTACATGCGTTCTGGAGAGGCGAACATGCAGATAGGGAAAGCGCGCGCGGCCATTCTTGCCGCTACCGGGCAACCGCTTGTCGTTGACGACATTGACCTCCCTGCCGAACTGACCTTTGGTCAGGTTCTGGTCAAGGTGGAGTATTCGGGCATTTGCGGCGCGCAATTGAATGAAATCGCCGCGGTCAAGGGCGAAGACAAGTTTCTGCCTCATCTTCTGGGGCATGAGGGCTGCGGCCGCGTTGTGGAAACAGGGCCGTGCGTGACCACGGTCAGGGCGGGGCAAAAGGTCTGCCTGCACTGGCGGCCGTCCGACGGACATCAAAGCCCGACGCCCGTGTACGGCTGGCGCGGAGCAAGGCTCAATGCGGGCTGGGTGACCACGTTCAACAGCTACGCCGTGGTTTCGGAAAACCGGCTGACCCCGGTGCCGGACGATCTGGATTCCCGCCTTGTTCCCCTGCTCGGCTGCGCCGTGACCACGGCGCTTGGCGTGGTCAACAACGATGCGGCCGTGGGCATAGGGCAATCCGTCGTGGTGTACGGAAGCGGCGGGGTGGGGCTGAACGTGGCGCAATTCGCCGCCCTTGCCGGCGCGTATCCCGTGGTGGCCGTTGACGTGCGCCAAAACAAGCTGGACATGGCCCGCCGCTTCGGCGCAAGCCACACCGTGCTCGCCGGGGAGACCACGGACGTGGCCGCGGCGGTGAAAGCCATTGTGGGCGAGGCCGGGGCCGACGTGGTTGTGGACACCACCGGAAACGCCCGCGTCATCGAACGCGCGTACGAAATGACCCACCCCGACGGCAGGACCGTTCTGGTGGGCGTGCCGGCCAGGGGAGACAAGGCCTGCATCTATACCCTGCCCCTGCACTTCAAAAAGACGCTCACCGGTTCGCACGGCGGGAGCATCGAGCCGCAAGTGGTCATTCCCCGGCTGGTGCGGCTGCTGCGCGCGGGCAAACTCTCGCTTGACGGCCTGGTGACCCACGAATTCCCGCTGGAGCGGATCAACGAGGGCCTGGACCTCATGCGCGCCGGTCTGTCGGGCCGGGTGCTGATCGCCATGCCGGAATAAAGCCTTTGCAAGGGAGAGACCATGCGGCGCGCGCTCATTTTCGGCAGTACGGGGCACATCGGCCGGGCGTTGGCCGGCCGGCTCGCCGCCGCCGGCGTGGAGATCGTCGGCTCGGCCCGGCCGGGCGCGGCGGACGCGCCCGATCCCTGTCCCGGTTCGCGCCCCGATTCGTGCTCTGTCCCGCCGTCTGCCCTGCCCTCCGCCCTGCCGCTTGATCTTTCGGACGAGCGGGCGCTGCACAGCGTCCCGCTCCCGCCGGCGGACGTCGCGTTCTTCTGCGCCGGCGTGACCAGCCTGAAGGCGTGCGCGGCGGACCCCGGGGCGTCCCGGCGGGTCAACGTGCAGGCGCCGATCCTGTTGCGCCGCCGCCTGGCGACTCAAGGCACGCGCCTTGTCTACCTTTCCTCAAGCAGCGTCTTTGACGGAAGCCGCCCCCTGCGGGAAACGGACGAGCCGACATGCCCCATGACCGAGTACGGCCGCCAGAAAGCGGAAGCCGAAGCCGCCCTGCTCGCCCCATACGCGCCACTCGCATCGGGCGCACCGGGCGCATCGGGCGGCGACGTCCTTGTGGTCCGCCTGACCAAGGTGATCACGCCCGGCGATCTCTTTGATCAATGGCGGAAGGATCTGCTGGCCGGAAAGACGATCCGCCCCTTCAGCGACATGCCTGTCGCCCCCGTGTCCCTGGAGGCGGCAGCGGCCGTTCTGGCGGAACTCGCCGCCACGGGCGCGAGCGGCATCCGCCATGTGTCCGCCCCGCGCGATATCAGCTACGCGGAGGCGGCCCGGCGGCTGGCGGAGAGGCTCGGCGTTTCGCCCGATCTGGTTCGGCCGCAGACCGTGGCGGAATCCGGGATCGCGCTTGAGCACGCGCCGCGCTGCGCGTCCCTGGGCACGCGCGGCATCCGGGGCCTGACCTCGTACCGTCTGTTGCAAGACGATGCGGAAACAGCGTGAAAACCGTCCGCGTCATTGTGCCCGTGTGGGGCGAGAAGTATGTAAACGCCTTTTTGCGGCTGGGGCTTCCCGCGCTGTGCGCGCCGGGCAATCTTGCCTCGCGCCGGAGCGACGCAAGGCTCTCCCTGTGGCTGATGACCCGGCCGGAAGACGTGGCGCGGCTGCGCTCCGCCCCGGGCGTGGCGGCCGCATCCCGTACCCTGCCGGTTCAGGTGCGCGTGCCGGCAGGCGCGGATTTCGCGCGCGGAGGGTACGCCGCGTTCAACGCCTGCTATCTGGACGCCCTGCGGGCGGCGTACCGGGATCGCGCCGCGGTCATGCCGCTCACCGCCGATCAGATCTGGAGTGCCGGGAGCCTGGATCATCTTCTGGACTGCGCGGCACACGGGGCGCGGGCCGTGCTTGCCGCCGGCCTGCGCGTGCTGGAAGCCGCCGGGCCGGATCTGGAAACGGCCCTGGCCGCCTCCCGCGCGGGCCTTGCGCCGGAAACCCTCGCCCGGCTTGCCTTCGCGCGCCTGCACCCCTGGGATCGCGCCCTTGTCCATGATGCGCACAATACGGCGCAACCGGCATCCTTCCAGCTCTGGCAGGCCGGCGAACAGGGCCTTGTTCTGCGCTGCCTGCACCTGCACCCGGCGTATCTGGAACTTTCCCGCCGGCCGGGGGCGTTGCGCCGAACCATCGACGCCGGTTCTCTGATCCGCGAGCAGTGCCCCGACAGCTCAAGGCTCCATGTCGTGGCCGACTCGGATCAGGCCATGCACATTTCCCTGGCCCCGGCCGAACAATCCGCCCACCTCGTGGCCTACCCGCGGGGGAACTGGCGCGCCCTGGCCAACTGGGCGCTGAGCATGGGCATTTCACGCCACAATCTGTTCTACCTGCGGCACAGCATCCGGATCCATGCCGGCCCTGTCGATCCGCACGACTGGATCAGGGCGGAAACGCTGGCCGCCGAATTCTGCGATCCCGCGATCGCCTGGCTGGACAACCCCGTCAAACTGTGGGCCGGCGGTCTTGTCCACAGCGCCCGAAACAGTGCGCTTGCGGCGCGTCTGCCCGGCGGCCGGCGGCTGTGGCGCGCGCTGAAAAAACGGCTGCATCTGGAGTATTGAGGCCATGCACGCGCCTGTTCACTGCATTCTTGCCGTATGGGGCAAAACGTATACGGACATTTTTTTGCGCTGTTCCCTGCCGAGCCAGTTGGCGGAAGGCAATATTCCGGCCTTGCGCGACAATCCGCACGCGCGCTACCGCATTTTCACCACGGAAGCGGACATGACCGCGATGCGGCAAAATGCCGCCTTTCGCCGGCTGGAATCCCTCATCCGGGTGGACTTTGTCCCTCTTTCAACACTGGCCGCCACGGGCGACGCCCGCGACAAGCTGGATCGGCTGGCCGAATGCCACAACGCGGCCATTCGGCAGGCGGATCGCGAAGACGCCTCGCTCATTTTTCTCAGCCCGGATTTTGTGTTCTCCACGGGCTGTCTGGCCTACGGCCTGCGGCGCTGGGAGCGCGGCGACAATGTGGTGTACACGCTCACCCCGCGTCTGGTCCGCGAATCCGTTCTGGCGGAACTGGAAGCAAGGGAACTCGCGGGCGGCTCGGAAAGTGCGGACGGCGCGAAAAGTTCGGCGGGATCGGGCGGCATCGCCCCGGCGGATCTTGGCGAGATCGCCCTCCGCCACCTGCACCCCATTGAAAAGGGCTACTTCCGGGGCGCGTCCCTTGTCAGTTTTCCCATCCATGTGTACTGGCCGGCAGGAGACGAGGGCTTTGTCGCCCATTGCGCCTACCTGCACCCGCTCTTCGTCCGCCCGCTCAGGCGCGGCGAACGCCCCGCGATCACCATTGACGCGGATTATGTGGATCGCTGTTGCCCGGATCAGAGCCGCATCCATGTGGTGGACGACGCGGCAAAGATGCTCTGTGTGGAATTGTCCGCCGCGGATCTGCCGGATATCAATTCACGCGAAAGGGGGGACGGCTTTCCGGCCACGCCGCGCCGTTTTGCGCGCTGGGCCGTGGCGCACGCCAACCCGGTTTGTGATTCGCTCCAGCACCACTGGCTTTTGCAGCACCCCATCCGCATCCGCGGCCGCCGCTTCAGCGAGCCGCTCTGGCGCGAGGCGGAACAGGATGCCCGCCGCTTCATGCGCGCCGTGCGGCTTGCCGTCATGGCGAGCCGGCACGGCCTGCGGCGCTGCTGGCGCATCCCGGCCTTCTGGTGCGCGACACGCACGCCGTACCTGCCGCCGCCCGCCCTGTTTCGCACCGAGCGCGCGCTGGAAGAACGGCTGCATGTGTCCGCCTTTCAGGTTTTGGGGCGTGTCGGCTACACGCGCAAACGCCATAAAAAAGTGATGCGTTTCTGCCACTCCGTCCGGAGCGCCTGCATCCGCGCCATGCGCCGCGTCGATCCGCTGGACAAGGCCATTGACCGGATCAAGGAAGCACGGATTTCGCGCATGGAGGTTTCCGCCTATCAGGCGGAACTTGCGTTTCTTCACGCCCGCAGTCTGCTTGAGCGAAACAGGCCCGAACAGGCTCTGGCCTGGTACGCGAGAGCCCTTCCCGGCATCCGCACGCGCAAGTACAGGCGCATCCTTACCGTCGTCCTCGATGATCTGGACAGCCTGCCCGCCCGTGTCCGCCCCGGCTCCGCCTACTGGCGGGCCGTGCACAAGAAAGCGCCGCACGCGCTGGGAACATGTCTTGTTCTTGCCCGCGCCCTGGCGCGCGAAGGGCGCTCCGACGAGGCGCGGGCCGTCTGGCTGGCCGGCCTGAACGCGGAACGCCCGGACGAAACAAACCGCTGGCGCGCCGCGCAACAGGCGCACCTCAACATGCTGTAGCCATCGAGGGATTTCATGTCTTCACCCGCTGCCGTCTGCCCCTGCTGCGACGCTGTCGCCTGGAAGCCGTTCATTTCCTTTCAGGCCGTCCCGCGGACCGGCCTGTTTCCGGACCTGCCGCCGACCGTCGTGCCCCGGCAGGATCTTGATTTCGAGTATTGCCCCTCCTGCGGTCTGATCAGGAGGCGGCGCGACGAACTGCCCGATCCCGATTACACGGAGGTCGCCCGGTCCACCGCGGCCCAGCTTCCCGCCTATCTTGAGGGCGTGGAAGAGGCGTTCGCGGCGCTGTGTCCGGACAGGGAAAGCCTTGTTGTGGATATCGGCGGGAACGACGGCTCCTTTCTCCTGCGTCTGAGGCGCAAGGGCTACGTCAACACGCTGAATGTGGAGCCTTCACGCCTCCTGGCGCGCCAGAGCGAAGAGGCCGGCTGCCCGGCCCTGCGCGCGCCGTTCGACGGCGAAACCGCCGCGGCCATAGCGGCGGAGCGCGGCCGCGCCGGCGCGATCTTTCTGCGTCATGTGCTGGAGCATGTGGCGAACCCGCTGGCCATGCTCCGCGCCGTTCACGATCTGCTGGCGGAAGACGGCGTGCTCCATCTGGAACTGCCCGACAGCCGGGGCATTGTCGAATACGGCCTGGCCCATGAACTGTGGGAGGAGCACCTGTACTGCCACTCCCTTTCCACCGCCCGTCTGATCCTGGACAAGGCCGGCTTCATGACGATCGGGCAGGCGGTTCATCCCCACAGGGGCGGGTTCAACATCCTGTTTCAGGCCCGCAGGAAGAAGCCGGGCGAGAGCGAAAGCCGGGTGGACGTGCGCGTTCCCGCAGGGCTGGCTTCCTTCAGGGAACGCTGGAGCCGCCGTTGCCTCGCGCTGCACCGTGCGGCCCTGACCTGGCCGCGCCCTGTCTGCCTGCTCGGCGCATCCCACCCGCAAACGAATTTTCTCCACTACAGCGGCCTGAGCCATCTTGTTTCCTGCGCCATTGACGACGATACGAACAAGATCGGGCGCTTCCTCAACATGACGCCGCCTGTGCCCGTTCTGAGCACCGAGCAGTTTGCGGAAACAGCGGCAGGCGGCACCCTCCTCCTCACCGCCTGGGGCTGCGCAAGCTGGACGGAGCGGGCGCGGGAAACGGCCCTGGCCGCGGGAATGCGGACGATCGATCCGCAAGAGGAATGCGGGGAGGCGTGATCCCGCGAGGGCAGAATCCATGTAAACGCCGTCCGCGAAAAGCAGATTGTTTTTCGCGGACGGCAAGTGGCAAACATTGGGCGAAGCCGTATTGAACCTGCCGCAAGGTCAATGTCGGCCTTGCAACGCCGCCGGACGCAAAAAGGCGGCTTTGCAGCAGGCGGGTCAATAAGGGCTGAACCTACACCCTGAGGCTGTTGCGAATGTCCATAAGGCGATTGCGGGCGAAAATCAGATGCGAAAGCACCAGCTCGCCGGAATTGAGATCCGAGGTGATGTACAGCGGATTGTATGTGCAGATCGCGTTCATGTCCTTCATGGCCGCATTCATGTTTTCGGCATTGTTCTTGGCCATGAGATCCGGATACAGCCCATAGAGAGTATGGACGAAATCCCTGGCCACAAGCACAATGCCCTGCACTTCGTAAATGCGGTTGTCGAGGGTGTAGAAAGGCAGATTCTGGGCGTCTTCCAGCAGGCCAATGGCATAGCCGAGCATGTTTTCCCCAATCACCACGCCAAGCGCAAGGTAGAGATCGTCGGTGCGGGCGTTGTACACGCCTGTGCCGTCATCCAGGGATTTCTTGTACTTCTCGACCAGCGCAAGCCCCTGCCGGTAGGATTTTTCGGCCGCCGGGAACCAGAACTTGCGCGGATTGATGGCGAAACTGTTCAGCCGCGCGTTGTACAGAAACTCGCTCTCCCGCCCGCTGGAACCGATTTTGGCGATGTGCATGGAATAAAGATCGATGAGCGCCTTGGTGGCATGGTACACGCCGTACTGGCGGTAGGCCCTGTTGTCGATCAGGTAGCGGTTGAACACGATATCGTTGATGGACCAGCCAAGGGGCGAATCAAGCTCGCGGCGCAACTGATGGGTCACGGCGTCCACCAGAATCTTGCCTTTCTCGTTCTCCGTCAGACTCGCGGAATCGGGAACAGCCACGGGATCGGGAAAGACCACGGGGTCCACCAGCGCGTACAGACGTTGCGCCCCCCAGACAATGAAAAGAATGGCGCACAGCAGGGCCACCTGCACGAGCAGCGTCTTGAAGACCACTCGAACCTTGGCGAAACTCGTCAGATCGAAACGGTTGAGCATGGATCAAACTCCCTGTACATTATTTTTTGGGTCTGAAAATGAGTGCGCCGCCGCCTAAACCTCCAACAATATACCCGATACTCTCCTCACTTCGCACAGTTTGGTTCAAAGAATATGTTATATCGATACGACGGAATATCTTTTTCAATTTCAAAGTATCCGAAATCATTATCATGATCAATTTCCGGCATCACAAAGTGCATCTCTCGAAAATCGATTTGCCTGTTTTTACGAAGCTCAGTGAACTTCTCAAACGATACTTTCTCTGTCGTTTGCAAGATGTCCTTATAGGACTTTCCGCCTATCTTGCTGTAAATTTTTGTTTTCATGCTGTCGCCTGTTTCAAGGGGCAATGACTCTCAAAATTTCCGGTTTACGTTTGGATTGCTGCAAACAGCAAACCACAAGAGACCTGAGAAGGCAACTACCCGCACACCTCGCCTTTCAGGGTACATGATATTATGCAAATTCTGTACCTATATTTAGGAAGCCACAGAATCTCCACGTCTTTTGCGGAGGCCAGCCGTCTGCGCGGCCGAAAAGGCCCCCCGGATCAATATCGCAGGGGGCCTTGGGGGAAGCCGCTCAGGAGGCGGCCTGGAGACTGGTCACGGCAACCCGGCCGCTTTCAGCGTGCAACACGTGCACGGCACAGCCCAGTCACGGGTCAAAGGCGCGGATCAGGCGCGCCACATTGACGGGGTTTTCGATATCCGGCACGGGCACGCCGATCAGGCATTTCTCGATGGGGCCGAGTTCGCCCTTGTCGTTGCGCGGCGCGGTGTTCCACAGCGTGGCCGGCATGATCTGGTAATTGTCGATCACCCCGCCCCGCACCCTGGTGAAGTGCATGAGCGAGCCGCGCGGCGCTTCCGTGCAGGCGTAGCCTTCGCCGCTGCCCGGGATCACGGGAGTGGAGAAGGTTTCCTCGCCGGCCTTCACTTCCCGCAGCCAGCCCTCGATCACGTCCAGCATGAGGTACGTTTCCTCAGCGCGGGCGATATGACGGCCAAGCAGGGAGAACGCCACGTCTTCCCCGAGATCGCGGAAGTTGACGGCGTCGATGCCGAAATGCTCCCGGAGCATGGCCTGTCCCACGGGCGACAGCGGCTTGTTGTTGACCCACATCCGCGCGAGCGGCCCCACTTCCATGGGCTGGCCCTTGTACAGGGGCGATTTGCCGAAGCTGTACGCGCCCGCCTTGTCCACATCAAGAATGTTGCGGCCGCGCGTGAACTTCTCCCCGGACGTCGCGTCGTCGAACCAGGAGTATTTGACGTCTTCCGTCACTCTGGCGATGTCAAAGGCTTCGTCCTTGCCGTGCAGGTACACGCCGGGCATGAAGAGCATCTTGCCGCCCTCGTCATCCAGCGGGAAAACCCCGACGCACAGCGCGTTGCGGTAGCCCTGTCCGAAGGTGGCCAGATCCTTGTACTGGCTCCCCACCAGATAGACCACGGGCAGATATTTTTCCTCGACGAACGCGCGCACCTTCTTGAAGCGGGCCGCGTATTCGAGAATTTTTTCGCGGGAAGGGATCTCCGCCGCGCCGCCGGCCAGGATGCCGTGCACATGCGGCATGCGCCCGCCGAAGAGAGCCACCATTTCGTGGCAGACCTGACGCACTTCCAGCGCCTGGAGGTACTGATCCACGCCCTCGGCGTTGATCGCCGGGGGCAGGCGCAGATCGGGCCTGGCGTAACGCGGGGTGAACGGCGCGACGTTCGGACCCTGGATGAAATCCTGCCCGGCCAGATGATAGAAATGAAGAAGATGCGACTGGAGGTAGTTGGCCCCCAGTGTGAGATTGCGGGTGATGCGCCCGTTGGCGGGAACCCTGGTTCCACAGACCTTTTCCAGAGCCATGCTGGACGCCGTGGCGTGGGCCGTGGGGCAGACGCCGCAGATGCGCTGGACGATTTGCACGGCGTCGCGCGGGTGTCGCCCGTGCAGAATGGACTCAAAGCCCCGGTACATGCCCCCGGTAAGCCTGGCGTCCACAACCTTGCCGTTTTCCACCACAACCTCGGCCTTGAGGTGACCCTCGATCCGCGTCACCGGATCAATGGCGATGGTGGTTTTGCCTTGTGCAAGCTGTGTCATGAATACATGCTCCTGCAAACAGAGTGCTGGCTAGTTGACGTAGAAAGGCGACTTGCCGTCCGGGAAGTTGTGGGACGTGCAGCCGATGCAGGTGGCGTTGTCCACGCACCAGTTGACCCTGTTGTTCCACAGCCGCTCAAAGGAGTCGCAGCCGCTCTTCGGCCCCTTGCAGCCAAGCGTGTAGCGGCAGCCGTCCTTGTCCGTCATGCTGGCGCACATCTTTCCGCTTTCAAACTCGGCAAGATGCGGACAGTGCATGTGCACGTTGCGGCCGTAAAAGGCCTTGGGCCGGCCCGTGGCGTCCAGCCCCTGCCTGACGAAGAGATCAAGAGTGTTGGTGGCGAGCGCCTGAAGGGCGATGGCGATGGTCCCGACAATCCAGTCCGGGTGCGGCGGGCAGCCGGGGATGTTCACCACCGGCGTGGCGACGCCCTGCTGTTTCAGGTACGCGCCGACGCCCATCGCCCCGGTTTCCCCGCCCTTGGCCGCCGGAATGCCGCCGTAGGCCGCGCAGGTGCCCACGGCGAGCACCGCGGCGGCGTTGGCCGCAAGCTCTTTGGTGATCTGCGTCATGGTGATTTCTTTGTGCCCGGCTTCGGCCACAACGCAGCATTTGCCGTCGTACTTCACGGGCACGGAGCCTTCCACCGCAAAGACGTATTTGCCCTTGTTGGCCGCGGCGACATGGAGCATGTGCTCGTACGCGCCCTCGCCTTCGCCGGCCATGACGGTTGGATGAAACTCAAGGCTGATCACCTTGAGCAGCACATCCGCGATGCTCGGGTGCGCGCTGTTGAGCAGCGTCACCGAACAGCCGGTGCAGCCCTGCCCCTGCACCCAGAACACGGGGGGCAGCTCGCCGGTCAGCGTTTGCGCAAAGACCTCGTGCACCGCCGGGTGAAACATCTGTGATATGCCGAAGCCGGCCACAGTCCCCGAGCAGAGCTTGACGAAGTCTCGTCGTGAAAGAGTCATTCAAGCCTCCTTTCCCGCCCTCGGGCGGTGAGTGGAACAATGCGGAATTGCCCTGATCAACATCAGTCGCGCATTATTCTAAGGACTACCCACCCCGGCATGTGCTGTCAATGTCCACCCCGGAGGGCAGCGCCCGGTTTGACCCCCCGGGGGCTTCCCGCCCCAACCCCCGCGACAGGGGAATGATTCCCCCGCGCCCCCAATGGCCGGCTGGTGCAAGGCGTCAGACCCAAAGGCAATGGCGCGCCAGCCCTGGCGTTATGAATGAGCCGGGTTGACGCTCCGACGCCGACCCGGCAAAGTACGGGAAAGGAACGCGTCATGAAGCAACCGGAACGAAGCGCCTTTTATCAGGGGCAACTGGACGTGTTTTGCGCCGCGTATGCCGTGCTCAACGCCCTGCGCCTGTTGCACGGCCTTCGCCCGCTGGAGGCGCGCCTCTTCCTGCACGAGGCGTTGCGCGACATCGCGCGCGATCCAATCGTCTTCCAGACCGCGCTTGATCAGCGTACAGATTATGTGGAGTGGGTGGACGCCATGCTCGAACGCCAGATCCGCAGGGGCGGGCTGTGCGTGCACGCGCCCTTTGCCCGCGCGCCAAGGCCGGGTCTGGGCATTGACGGCGGAACTCCGTCGCCCTGGCGCGCATCCGGCAAAGACAACGCCGGCGCGCCCGAACAGGCGTCCGGGCAGGCGGGCGAAGCTCCCGGCCCCAATCCCGAAACGCTCTGGCGCACGCTTACGGCCTGGCTGACGGGCGGGGAAGCGCGGTGCGCGCTTTTCCAGTTCATCCGCTTCGCGCCTGTGGGGCACGGGCTGATCCGGCACTGGACCTGCTGCTCAGGGGTGGAAGACGAGGAACTTGTCCTGTACGATTGCAGCCGCGAACCCGGCGCGCTGACCCGGATCGCCCGTTGCCGGCTGATCACGGACGAAACGGCGCGAGCGGCGGAAAACGTGCTCATCCCGCCGCATACGGCGCGCCTGATACGCTCGCGGCTGGAGTCCTGACGCCGCAAACGGAGAACACAATGAAGGTGATGCGGGCGAAAACGGCCGGATTCTGCATGGGCGTGGGGCTGGCCCTGCGCAAGCTTGACGAGGCTGTCGCGGCTTCGGCCGGGCGATCGGGGCGGCTGCTCATGCTCGGGCCGATCATCCACAATCCCCAGGCGCTGGAGGCGTATGCCGCCAAAGGGGTTTTGCGCGCCGACAGCCTGGACGACATCCGTCCCGGCGACACTGTCGTGATCCGCGCGCACGGCATCCCGCGGGAGGACGAGACCCGGCTCGCGGCGCTTGGCGCAAATGTGGTGGACGCCACCTGCCCCAAGGTGAAACGCGCCCAGCTCGCCATTGCCGAGGCCACGGCCGACGGCAGGCGGCTTTATCTTTTCGGAGAGGCGGAGCACCCCGAAGTGCGCGGCCTCGTGTCGTATGCAGGCGGGCCATGTCTTGTCTTTGACAGGCAGGACGCGCCCTCCCCGCCCGGCAGGGACGAACCTGCCGCCGTCGCCGCCCAGACCACGCAGGAACGGAGCGAATTCGAGGCGCTGTGCGCCCGCCTGGCGACCGGCGGCGCGCCGCTCGTTGTGCTTTCCACCATCTGCGACGCCACGCGCCGGCGGCAGGACGAGGCGGCCGCCCTCGCGCGGGAGGCCGACGCCGTGATCGTGGTGGGCGGACGCGAAAGCGGCAACACCCGCCGCCTGGCCGACGTGGTCCGCGCCGCCGGCATTCCCGCATTGCATGTGGAGACCGCGGAGGAACTGCGAGAGGAAGATTCCTTGCGGAATTACGCCATTGTGGGTATAACGGCCGGGGCCTCAACCCCAAAACAGCTTATCGACGCGGTGCAGCACTTTCTGGAAACACAAGCGGGAAAATAAACGCGTCGGCTTCAGCCGATCGGGCGTCATCGCCGGAGGCATCCCATGTCGCAAACAAACATTTTGCTGGAAGCCGGAACCAACGAACTCGAGATCGTGGAATTCTATCTTGAGGAACCGCCGGTGGAAGGCGGGACCGAGGAGTCCGATTACCGGGGCTACTACGGCGTGAACGTGGCCAAGGTTCTGGAAATCAGCCGTATGCCCAAGGTGACGGAACTGCCCGAAGTGCAGCACCCCGCCGTGCTCGGCGCGTTCAACCTGCGTTCGCATATCGTGCCGCTTGTGGACTTGAGCCTCTGGCTCGGCAAGGAACATGTGCAAAACGAGGAAGCGCCCAAGGTCATCGTGACGGAATTCAACAGCGTCACCACCGCCTTCCGGGTATCCGGCGTGAACCGCATCCACCGCATCAGTTGGGAAGAGGTGGAGCCGCCGAACCGCTACGTTTCCACCGTATCCAAAAATACGGTCACCGGCGTGGTCAAGCTTGAGGGGCGCATTGTCTTTCTGCTCGATCTGGAAAAGATCGTGGCCGACCTGAATCCTTCCCTTGGTTTGCGCCTTGACGAGGCCCTCGACTGGGGGAGCGAAGTGCGCTACCGCGCGCTTGTCGCGGACGACTCCACGCTGATCCGCGAAATGCTGAAGGATCTGCTGCAAAAAGCCAATTTCGAGGTTGAAGTGGTCCCGAACGGCCGGGAAGCCTGGGAACGCATCTGCGAACTCAAGGCCAAGGCCGAAAGCGAGGGCAAGCGGCTTACCGACTATGTGCAGGTGCTCGTCACCGACATTGAAATGCCCAGCATGGACGGCCACAACCTGTGCAAGCGCGTCAAGGACGACCCGAGCATGCGCAACCTGCCCGTGCTGCTCTTCTCCTCCCTGATCACGGACAAGCAGCGCCACAAGGGCGTTTCCGTCGGCGCGGACGATCAGGTTTCCAAGCCCGAAGTCACCTACCTTGCCAAACGCGCGTATACGCTTATCGGCGAACGCAAGAAAGAAGGGCTGATGTAGTCAGCCCTCATGAATCCGCCCGCCGCAAAGCCGCCTTTTGCGTCCGGCGGCGTTGCAAGGCCAGCATTGACTGTATGTTCAAGACAGCTTCGCCCCATGTTTGCCCCCTGCCGGCCGGAAAAAACGGCTTTTCGCGGCCGGCGCTTTCATGGGGGCTTGACCTTGGATCATTTTGCGATTGAAAATATCCATTTTTCCATCGCGGCGTTGCCGTCACTTCCCCGTAGAGCGGGACAGGCGCGGCAAACCGCGGTTTGCCGCGCCGGTTCGGCACGGGCGGCCGCGCTCGCGGCCGCCGAACGTTTCCCACAATTCATTGGGAAAACGCTCTAGTTCTTGCGAAGCTCCTCAAGCAGGGGTTTCAGGGTCGCCTGCTTCTGGCGGAACATTTCCTGAACCTGCTCCCGGCTCAGGACCAGCATGGGGCTTCCGCTTTCCTTCATGCGCCTGACCACTTCCGGGTCGTTGAACATGACGGGCACAATGCCGGCCGCCTTGTCCACAATGGCCTGGTCCACGCCCTTGGGCAGGGCGTAGCCGCGGAAGTTCACGCTGGTGTCGTCCACGTTGTAGCCAAGCTCAAGCAGCGTGGGCACGTCGGGCAAATACTCGTGGCGCTTCACATCGGCAATGGCAAGAACGGTCAGGCGATCCCGCGAGCGGTACACGTCGGCCAGATTGTTGAAGCCGGCCATGACCTTGCCGCTCAGGACGTTTTGCACGGCTTCGGTTCCGCCCTTTTCCGGAATGTAGCTCAGTTTGATGTCGGCGGCCTTTTGCAGTTGCAGCGTGGCGATATGGTGGCCAACATACAGTCCTGCCCCGTTGATGGTGACCTTTTTGGGGTTTTCCCTGGCGTATTTCACCAGATCGTCGACGCTTTTGATCTTGCTGTCCTTCGGCACGATGAGCACGGCCGGGTCCGCGCCCCAGTTGCCCAGGGGTTCAAAGGTGTCGACGCTGAACTTGGTCTTGCTCACAATGGATTGAGCGATGAAGTGGGGCATGTTGTAGGCCGTCATGGTCAGGCCGTCCCGGCTGCCGCGTTCCATGGTCCAGTTCCAGCCGGTCATGCCGCCGGCGCCCGGCTTGTTGAGGATGACGATGGGCTGGCCGAAATACTTTTTGTCCTGCGCGACAAGGGCGGAAAGACGGGCCTGCAGATCCGTCGCCCCGCCGGGCGTGTAGCAGACCACCAGGCTGATCGGTCCGGACGGGTAGGCGGCCGCGGGGTCCTGCGCTCTGGCTGGCGCTCCCGCCAGAAGCAGGGCGGCGCACGACAGTGTGGCGAAAAGGCGTTTCATCATGGTTCCTCCCAAAGTGAAAGTGGCAAAAAGTGAACGTGGCGTGCGCGGGGCGTCAGATGCCGAGGAATCCCTTCGGGATCTGGACGGCCAGCAGCACGGTGAACAGACAGTACAGGAAGGCGATGCAGGCGAAGCAGACAAGAATGCGTTTGATCACAAGCGCCGGCGTTATGCGCATGGGCTGGGCGACCAGCGAGGCAATGATGAAATAGACGAGCGAGTCAAGATAAAATCCGGCATATTCCAGAAGAAACAGATAGAGCGCGGTAAGGGCGAAGAGCGCGCCCACGCGTCGCAGGGGATAGCCCTGCAGGCTGAGTTTGACGTCGATTTTCGCCGCGTGCCGCACCACGGCGAGGATGTATTGCCCGACGTTGAACACCCCCATGCACGCCAGCAGAAGGAAGGGGACGAGCTGCGACTCGCCCGAAAGCTGCGTCAGGGGAACGGCAAAGGCCGCGATGATCGCGCTCATGATCAGGGCGCTTGTGAATTCCTTGTACAGCATGGCTCACTCCTTCCCGGCGGCTCCGGCGTTTTTTTGCGACTGAAGGCGCGTGAACCTGACCTCGCTGTAGATGCCCCAGACCAGGGAGAGCAGGCACAGGAGGATCAGGGCGATGTTGAGGCCGCCGGTGAAAAAGTAGGCGAAGACACCCACATCTGTTTCAGCGATCATCTTGCCGCGCAGGAAATTTTCTTCCGCGATCGGCCCGAGGATGATGCCGAGCACAATGGGCGCGCTGGGGAAGCCGAGCTTGCCGAGCGCGAACATGAGTACGCCAAGGATGAACATGAGGATCACGTCCTCGTAACTGTTCTGCACGCAGTACGATCCGAACACGCACAGGATCATGACCGCGCCGAACATGATGTAATTGGGCGCGTTCGCCACGAGATGCGAGTAGCGTGAAGCCAGCAGGCCGAAAAAGCACATGCAGAACTGGGCCAGCAGCAGGCCGCTGATGAACGTGTAGGTGACGTCCGCCTTTTCCGTGAACAGGTCCGGCCCGGGGAAAAGGCCGTGGATGAGCAGCCCGCCGAGCAGCACCGCCGCCGTGGGACTGCCCGGAATGCTGAGCGTGAGCAGGGGGATCATGGCCGGGGCCACCGTGGCGTTGTTGGCGCTTTCGGCCGCGCAGAGACCTTCGGGGTCGCCGGTGCCGAAGCGGTCCGGATGTTTGTCGAGCTTTTTGGTCTGGTCGTAGGACATAAGCCCGGCCACCTGCCCGCCCGCGCCGGGTATCACCCCGATGATCGTGCCGATCAGACTGCCGATGGTCAGGGTGCGCAGATAACGGGCGTGCGCCCTGATCACCTGACGCAGCATGCCCTTTTTCGGCTTGAAGCTCAGTTTTTCCAGAATGAGGTGCGAGTCGGCCATCAGGTCAATGATCTGGGGGACGGCGAACAGGCCGATCAGGGCCGGAACCAGCGCGATCCCGCCGTTGAGCGCCTCATGGATGACAAACCTCGGCTCGCCGGTCAGGGTGCTGTATCCCACGGTGGAGAGCAGCATGCCGAGCGCCCCGCCAAACAGCCCTTTCAGCATGGCCCCGGAAGACAGGCCGGTGATCACCGTGATGCCGAAAATCGCCGTCCAGAACAGTTCCGGCGGGCCGAAGCGCATGGCGAATTCGGCCATGGGCGGAGAAAACAGGATCATGACCACCACGCCGAAAACGCCGCCGATCAGCGAACTGACGAAAACCGTGTACAGCGCCTCCTGCGCTCTGCCCTGCTTTGCCATGGGATAACCGTCAAACAGCGTGGCGATGCTTGACGGCGCGCCCGGAATGCTCAGCAGAATGGCCGAAATGGAGCCTCCCGCGACGGCGCTGGTGTACACCGCGCCAAGCAGGATCAGGCTGGTCTCGGGCGACAGATAAAAGGTGAACGGAACCAGCAGCGCCACAGCCATTGTCGGACTCAGGCCGGGCATGGCGCCGAAGAAAAGACCGCCGGCGGAACCCAGAATGAGCACGGCCAGATTGCCCGGGGTAAAAACCGAAGGCAGGTAGGTAAAAAACTGTTCCACGGGGTCTCCTTTGTTTGGGGGCGGCCCTCATTGGTTTCGCCCTGGAAGGCGGTTCGCTTTTTACGGGCGACGTCACGTTTGTTCTTTTTTTAGCAAACGGTATGCCATGAGAATCATGCCCCGCGCCGGGGGGCGTCGCGGCGCGCGGGCAGTCGAAACACGCGCCTGTGTCCCTCCCCGGACGCGTGTTCGTCGTCCGGCGGTATAGCAATGCCTGTCTGTATTTCAAGACATGTCTGGCGGGATGTCCGGACTGCCGGACAATACTGTTGAAGACCGCGGACAGGCGCGAGGCTGACGCGGGCGGGGCCTCAGTGGTTGTCGGCGGGTCTGTGGATGCCGAGCTTGCGCATTTTCTCGTACAGGCTGGCGCGGGAGACGCCAAGCGCGCTGGCGGTTCTGACCACGTTCCAGCGGTGAGCGTCCAGCGCGGAAAGGATCGCCTGCGCCTCGCTGGTCTTGACCACGGCTTCCAGCCTGCCGGAAGCCGGGGGGGCCGCCGCGTTCTGCCGGAGCACTTCCGGCGGCAGATCGGCAACGCCGATGCTGTTGTCGCGGCACAGCGTTCTGGCGCGGACGAGCACATTGCGGAGTTCGCGCACGTTGCCGGGCCAGGCGTACCGCGCCAGCTCGGCCAGGGCCGCGTCCGTGCAGCGGATATCTTCCGCGCCCATGCGGTTGAGGATATCGCGCACGAGCAGGGGGATATCCCCGGCGCGTTCGGCAAGCGGCGGGAGATGGAGCGTCATGGGGCTGATCCGGTAGTAGAGATCCTCGCGGAACGTGCCGGCCGCGATCATGGCCCCGAGGTCGCGGTTGGTGGCGGCGACAAGGCGAAAGTCCACCTCGCGCGGGCGGGAAGCCCCGAGCCGCACGATCCTTTTTTCTTCCAGCACCCGGAGCAGCTTGACCTGTGCGTGCGGAGGCAGATCGCCTATTTCGTCCAGAAACAGCGTGCCCTTGTCCGCCAGTTCGATCTGGCCGATCTTGCCGTCCCTGTGCGCTCCGGAAAACGCGCCCGGCGCGTAGCCGAAGACTTCCGATTCAAACAGTTCCTTGGGAATGGCCGCGCAATTGAGACTGACGAACGGGCCGTCGGCTCGGGCGCTCGCCCTGTGGATGGCGCTGGCGGCCAGTTCCTTGCCGGTTCCGGTGGCCCCGAGGATGAGAATGGGCGCGTCCGTCCGCGCATAGCGCAACAGATATGATTTGAACGCGGTCATGCCCTGGCTCTCACCGATCATGGAGTCTATGGTGTGGCTGGCCCGGAGCGCGCTTCGGATGCGCCCGGCGTAGGCGTTGACCTTTTTGTCCAGAATCTCCACGCGACGCAAGAGAGCCTGCATCTGCTCCGGGGTGTCGAACAGGGTCATGGAGAGCGCGCCCGCGACGCGGCCGTTTTCGTCACGCAGGGGGATGCGGTTGACCAGCAGCTTTCTCCGGCTTCCGTGCAGGTGACGCCAGGCTCCAAGCTCCGGCTCACCCGAGGCGATCACCGCCGGGATGCCGGAATCCGGAATAAAGTCGGTGATATGCCGGCCTATGGCCTCGTCGGGGCGCACCCCCAGATAATTGGCGTACGCCTCGTTGATAAAGCGGATGACGCCCTCCCTGTCGCAGATGAACAGCCCGGTGGGCAGACTGCCCATAGCCAGTTCGAGAAGGTCGTGCTGCACGCTGTCCATCGCGTCTCCCTGAAAAGTGTCCGCCTTTCCGGACGATCCGGCACTCATGTCCATATTTCCGGACACCTTGCGCCCCGGTCTGTTCCCCAATAGCAAAACATTTGGTTGACTACAATATGGCACGGACATTGCTATAAAATAACGCATCGTGTGCGGCGCTCCCGCGTCGGCCGACAGTGCGAAACCGGAGGTTGTTCATGAAAAGCGTCAAGGAACAGATGGAACTGGCCCGCAAGGCACAGGCCGAAGTCAGCAACTACACCCAGGAGCAGATCGACGACGTTTGCCTTGCCGTGGGTTGGGAAGTCTACGAGGACAACAATATCGCCCGGTTGGCGCACATGGCGGCGGAAGAAACCGGCTACGGCAACGCGGAGAGCAAGATCATCAAGCACAAGCGCAAGGTTGGCGGTGTGCTGCACGATATCCGGGGCGCGAAGAGCGTGGGCCTCATGGAGCGCGACGAAGCGACAGGCATTTCCAAATTTGCCAAGCCCGTCGGCGTGGTCTGCGCCATTCTGCCGGCCACGAACCCCACGGCCACCTGCGGCGGCAAGGCCATAAGCATCCTCAAGGGGCGCAACGCCGTCATTTTCAAACCAAGCTCCAGAGCCGTCAAAAGCACGACTGAGACCGTGGAGATGATGCGCGCCGGCCTCCGCAAGGTGGGCGCTCCGGAAAACCTCATCCAGATCCTTGAAGAGCCGGGGCGCGAGGGCATCAACGAACTGATGCGGGAGGCTGATCTCATCGTGGCCACAGGCAGCGGGCAGGTTGTGCGGGCGGCCTACTCCAGTGGCACGCCGGCCTACGGCGTCGGCCAGGGCAACGCCGTCGCCATTGTCGCTGAAGACGCCGACGTGGCCCAGGCCGCCACCATGATTTGCGGCAGCAAGCTCTTTGACTACGCCACGTCCTGTTCCTCGGAAAACGCGGCCATTGCCGTGGAGGCCGTGTACGACGCCTTTGTGGCGGAATTGAAAAAGAACCACTGCCACCTTGTCGCCGGCGAGGATCGCGAAAAACTGAAAAACCACATGTGGAAGCTGAACGCCAGGGGCAAGTACGCGCTCAACCCCGACATCATCGCCAAATCGGCCGCGCACATCGCGCGGGGCGCGGGCATCGCCATCCCCGAAGGCACGGATATTCTGCTTGTGGAAGGCACGGAGCCGATCCTCGACGATCGCTTTCATGACGAAAAGATTTCCCCGGTGCTGGCCGTGTACAAGGCCGCCGATTTCAGGGACGCCTACCGCATCCTTGTCGAACTGACCGATACGGTGGGGCGCGGCCATTCCTGCGGCATCCATACCTGGAAGCGGGACTACATCGACTTCCTCGGGGCCAACATGAAGTCCTCGCGCATCACCGTGCGTCAGGCCATGAGCGCGGGCAACGGCGGGCACCCCTTCAACCGGATGCCCTCCACGGCCACTCTGGGCTGCGGCACCTGGGGCGGCAACATCACTACGGAAAACGTCCACTGGCGGCACTTCATCAACGTCACCTGGGTCAACGAGCCGGTGGAACCCTGGTCCTTCTCCGACGAGGAAATGTGGGGCGATTTCTGGAAAAGGCACGGGAAATAAAGCGCCTTGAAAAGGCAGAGGGGCTGTCATGAAACTGTTTGAATACCAGGCAAAGGAAGCGTTTCGCCAAAAGGGTCTGCCCACTCCGGAAGGCGTGCTGATTCACGGCATGGGCGAGCTGGACGACGCGCTCGCCCGGACAGGCTTTCCCTGTGTGCTCAAGGCGCAGGTTCTGCGCGGCGGGCGGGGCAAGGCCGGGCTGATCAAGGTGGCGCGCGACGCCGCAAGCGCCAGAAGCGCCGCGGCCGGGTTGTTCGCCTCCGAGCATCAGGTGCGGATGCTTCTGGTTGAAGAGGCCGTGGATATCGCCCGGGAAATCTACCTCTCGATCACCGTGGACCCTGTTTCTTCCCGCGCCCTGCTGATCGGGTGTGCCGAGGGCGGGGTGGAGATCGAAACCCTGGCCGCCACCGCTCCGGAAAAGATCGTCACCGTGCCGGTGGACATTGCCGAGGGGCTTGGGGCCTACCATGTCAATAATCTCATCTACGGCATGGGCCTGAGCGGTGAAACAGGCAAGGCCGTCGCTGCGATCGCGCGCGGGCTGTACCGCGTCTTTCGGGATTTTGACGCCCAGCTTGCGGAGATCAATCCCCTCTTCATCACCGGGGAAGGGAAGGCCGTGGCCGGCGACGGAAAACTGATCATCGACGACAATTCCGTGTGGCGTCAGCCCGGCTACCCCCTCACCCGCTCCCACTTTGACTCGGATGTGGAGTTTGAAGCCGCGCAGGAGGGCATCCCCTATCTTCGCTTTGACGGCGATATCGCGCTGATGTGCGCCGGCGCCGGCCTGACCACCACGGTGTTCGACCTGATCAACGACGCCGGCGGGCGGCCCGCAACGTATGTGGAATTCGGCGGGGCCAATTACACCAGGGCTGTCCGCACCATGGAACTCTGCCTCAAGACGCCGAGCCGGGTGATCCTTGTGGTCACCTTCGGCACCATCGCCCGGGCCGACGTCATGGCGCAAGGGCTGGTGGAAGCGATCAGGGCGCACCAGCCGCCGCAACCCATCGTCACCTGCATCCGCGGGACCAACGAGGAAGAGGCGTTCCGCATTCTGCGCGAGGCCGGGCTTGAACCCCTGACCGATACGGAAGAAGCCGTGCGGCGGGCTGTGGATATCGCCGCGGGGAGGCAGTGATGAGCATTTTCATTCACAGGGATTCGCGAGTGCTTGTGCAGGGCGTCACCGGCAAGGAAGGCGCATTCTGGGCCGGCCGCATGAAGGCTATGGGCACGCAGGTCGTCTTTGGCTGCACGCCGGGCAAGGAAGGGCAGGAAGTGGACGGCATCCCGGTCTACCATACCGTCCGCCGCGGCTTGCGGGAGTACCCGGCCGACACGGCCATGCTCTTTGTCCCCCCGCGTTTCACCAAAGACGCCGTGTTCGAGGCGCTGGACGCGGGCATCACAAGGATCTGCACCATCGCGGACGGCATCCCCCTGCATGAGGCGGTGCAGATCCGCCGGGCCGCGCTTTCCTGCGGGGCAATGGTGGTAGGGGGCAACACCTCGGGCATCATTTCTGTTGGCGAAGCCATGCTCGGCACCATTCCGTACTGGATCGAGCGCGTGTACAAAAAGGGGCACATCGGCGTCATGACGCGGAGCGGTTCGCTGACCAACGAGGTCACGGCCGAGATCGTGCGCGGCGGCTTTGGGGTGACCACGCTTGTCGGCGTGGGCGGCGACCCTGTGCCCGGAACCCGTTTTGCCGAGCTTCTGCCCCTGTACGAGGCCGATCCGGACACCCGCGCCGTGGTGATCATCGGTGAGCTTGGCGGCACGATGGAAGAGGAAGTTGCCGAAGCCATGGAAGCCGGGACGTTCACCAAGCCTCTGGTGGCCTTCATGGGCGGCCGCACCGCGCCCGAAGGCAAGCGCATGGGCCATGCCGGGGCCATTGTGACCGGCGGGCGCGGCACGGTGCAGGGCAAGACAAAGGCCCTGATCAAGGCCGGCGGCAAAGTCGCCAGGCGCCCCAGCGAAGTGGGCATGCTCCTGCGCGAGCTGCTCCCGGCCGCGTGATCGGCGCTGCTCCGTCCTGCCTCCCTGAACCGGCGGATTCGCCCGATTTGACCAATCTGATGGGGCCCGCCCGATCCGGCTGGCCCGCTCCCCCCGGCGCTTGTGAGGCGACGCCGGGGGGCAGACGGCAGGGGCAGGCCCCTGGCAACCTTTGAACCGTGCGGCATTGCCGCGGGGGGTGACGCATGAAATTCCATTTACTGGCAAGCCTGCTGCTGTTGGCCCTGATTGTCCCGTCCGCTCCCGCGCAAGCCGCCGAACCCATGCAGACGGCCTGGATCGGCGAGCATGAGGCGTTCCTCGTCTGGTACGCCAAGGAACAGGGATGGGACAGGGAGGCGGGCGTCGATCTGCGCATGTTGCGTTTTGGCTCCGGCGAAAAGATCGTTTCCCGCCAGGGCGACTATGAGTGGAAAATCGCCGGATGCGGGGCGGTCCCGGCCCTTATGGCCGCCCGCGAGGGGCGCTTTGAGGTCATCGGCATCGGCAACGACGAGTCCGCCCTCAATGCGATCTATGTGCGGCCCGACAGCCCTGTTCTGCGGAGCCGGGGCGTCAACCCGCTCTATCCCGACGTGTACGGCGATGCGGAAAGCGTGCGCGGGGCGCTTGTCCTGTGTCCGGAAAAAACGTCCGCCCACTACCTGCTCAGCACATGGTTGCGGATCATCGGCCTGCGGGACGAGGACGTGAAGGTGCAGAATGTCCTGCCCGACCCGGCCGTGGACATGTTCGCCAAACATTTCGGGGACGCCATCGCCATCTGGGCCCCGGCCACCTATACGGCGAACCGCAAGGGGTTCAAGCCCGCCGCCGACTCCCCGGCATGCGGCGTCCGCCAGCCCGTGTTGCTGCTGGCGGATCGCGCCTTTGCCGCGGAACATCCCGAGCAGGTGCGCGCGTTCCTTGCCATGTACCTGCGGGTTGTGGACGCCCTGCACAGCCGCGGCCCGGAAGCCTTTGTGGACCAGTACGTTCGTTTCAACAGAACGTGGGCCGGAAAGACGATGACCCCCGAGGAGGCGCTGGAGGATCTTCTCGCCCATCCCGTGTTCTCGCTCGGGGAGCAAATCGCCCTGTTCCATCCGCAATCCGGCAGTCTCCGCAAATGGCTTGACGGAATCATCACCTTCTACGGCGAAATCGGAGACATTTCGCCCGAGGACGTGACGCGCCTGAACACGTTCGACTTTCTGAACGACAGCTTTCTGAAATCCCTGAATGAAGAAGGCCCTCTCGCGCCGCCGACTGCCGGCCGATAAGCTTTCTTCCTCACGGCCCCCCTTGCGGCGTGCGCCCTGTTCGCTCCTCCCCCCCCTTGCGGACAGACGTGTACGCCGCAATTCCTTTGACGCGCGGACCTGTCCCGCCGGCTGAGGCTTTTCAGCATGGCAGCCTCCGCTCCCGCGGACGGGCGTCTGTTCGACCGTCCGCGCCCGTCCCAAACCCCTCGGCAGGGGAATCATTCCCCTGCACCCTCATGAAAATGCCGTCCGCGAAAAGCCGTTTTTTCCGGCCGCAAGGGGCAAACATTGGACGAAGCTGTCTTGAACATACGGTCAATATTGACCCTGCAACGCCGCCGGACGCACAAACGGCTTTGCAGCAGGCGTTTTCATGAGGGCTGACTTGAGAAGACGCCTTGCGCCTTGAGGCCGTGGCTTCGGGCGATCAGCCCGTCCCGCCCCCAGGGCAATCGCATGAATATGGATAACATTCTGAAATAATCGATAAAAATCTTTCAGGTTCAGGATAGAATATCTTTTATTTCAATGTGTTATCATGGATCATCCGATTGCCCCGGTTCCGCCCCGAGCCTTGCCTCATCCTGTTCTTTTTTTGTTTATCAGCCATGCGTAATGCGCGCTTAAACTGTATTCTTTCTGTCTTTTTTCTGTTTTCTTTTTGTTGCTTTTTTGTTCGTAAGATGTGCATATCTGTGTATTGACTGAAGATTTTTTTTGCGCGGCCGCCTGATGCGGGGTGGGACTCGTCTACGTGGGGGACGGGGTGAGCAGAAGAGGCCGGGCCGGGCAGGCGTTGCCGAAATACTTGCGAGAGAATGCCGCCGTCGGGGGCAGGTAGAAGTTATATGTATAACATATTGAAAACATTGATATTAAATCATGTTGAAATAAAATAATATTATTATATTAGTAATAATAAAGTGTGTTTTTAACTACTAAAATTCAATAAAATGCTTATACAGGAGATCAGAAGGCATACAAAAAATTTCGTCGCCTTCCCCCGCTGGCCTCGTCCGCCGAGCGAATCACGCTGTGATTGGGGGCAGGATCCATGCGCCCCATGCTGGGGTCACCTCCCTTTTGGGCGCGCCTTTTTGCCGACGAAGTCAGGCAGGGGCGAAGGCCAATGCCGGAGACACATGACGGAGTGAGCCATGAGTCCCATCATCGAACGAATTCTTCAGGAATTGAATTCAAGCGTCTTTGTATTGCTCCTTATTCTGGCGGCAATCGGTTATGCCCTGCTCAAGATAGGCGGCTGGAAAGAAAAATTTCGCCATCATGACGAAAAGCTCGGCAAGCTTGACAGCATGGATGCAAAACTGTCCGAGTTGTCTTTCAAGGTTCAGCTTATCTATGACAATACCAATCCGCGTAAACTGGTGGCCGCGCACAGTCCCCTGGCTCTTACGGCATTGGGTCGGGATCTGGCTGGTAAAATCCGTGCGGAAGAGATCTTTGCACGTTTACTGCCTGGCCTGCTTGACGCAATAGAAAAAAAATGTCCACAGGATACCAACGCCTATGATATTCAGCTGGAGGCGCTGGACATAGCCAAGAATACGATCCCGACACTATTAACTGCCGAGGAAATCAACACGATCAAAAACGCGGCCTTTGCTATGGGACTTCTGGTCGATGACATCTGGACAATATTCGGGGTCTACCTTCGGGATGAAATTTTGAAAAAGCGGAATATTCCCTTCATTGAAATTGACAGGCATGATCCAACCCATCAGGAAAAATGATCTGCTGAAATGGTTTTCAACATGGGGAGGCCCGCATGACCGTCACGGCCTTTGATGCGCTCGAATATTTTGAGAGGTTGAAAGCCGCCGGAATGCCTGAAGAACTGGCTAAAGTTCAGGCCGAGACCATGCGGCGGCAGGCTGACGCGCAGAGCGCCGCCCTGCAAAGAGCGCTGGACAGGTATGACGAAGCCTCACGCCGCGAACTCGCCACCAAAGGCGATATCCAGGACGTGCGCCTTGAGATGAAGTCGATGGAAATGCGGCTCCTGAAGTGGCAGATTGGACTTGCCCTGGCCATCATCGCCATCATGGCGAAGGGTTTCGGCTGGCTCGGGTTTTAAGGTCAATCAAACACTGGGAGGCCCGCATGACCGTCACGGCATTTGATGCGCTCGAATATTTTGAGAGGTTGAAAGCCGCCGGAATGCCTGAAGAACTGGCGAAGATTCAGGCCGAGACCATGCGGCGGCAGGCTGACGCGCAGAGTGCCGCCCTGCAAAGAGCGTTGGACAGGTATGACGAAGCCTCACGCCGTGAACTCGCCACCAAAGGCGATATTCAGGACGTGCGCCTTGAGATTGAAAAGGTGCGCGCCGGAGTGGAAAGAGCCAAATATGACCTGCTCAAATGGCAGATTGGCGGCTGGGTCGCCCTCGCCGCCGTCATGGCGAAAGGTTTCGGCTGGCTCGGGTTTTAGTCAGCCCTCATGAATCCGCCTGCTGCAAGGCCGTTTTTGCGTCCGGCGGCGTTGCAAGGCCAGCATTGACCTTGCGGCAGATTCAATACGGCTCCGTCCAATGGTTTCTTGCCGGCCGGAAAAAACGCCTTTTCGCGGACGGGTTTTCATGAGAGCTGATGTTCAGGATCAGAAAAGCAGGGAGGACATATGGATTTTCTCGAACAGGTCGCCGCTGCCCGCACCTGCCGGCGTTTCCGGCAGTCCGAGCCGTTGCCGGCGGGGTTTCTGACATGGCTTGTGGATTGCGCGCGTCTGGCCCCGAGCGCCAAGAACCAGCAGGCGTTACGGTTTGCCGTTGTGGAAAGCCCCGAGGGGCGGGCCGCTCTTTTCCCCGCTCTCCGCTGGGCAGGCGCGTTGCCCGACTGGCCGGGACCGGTGGAAGGCGAACGCCCCACCGGCTATGTCGTGATTCTGGCCGCGCCGGAGAACAAGGGGCATCTTCTTTCCATTGATCTCGGCATTGCCGCGCAGACCATGCAGCTTGCCGCGGCCACGCGCGGCGTGGGCTGCTGCATGTTTCAGACATACGATGCGGCCCTGATCCGATCCGTGATCGACGCGCCCGAAGGGCTTGAAGTCATCATGCCTCTGGCGTTCGGGCTGGAGCTTGAGGAACGCCGGGTGGCCCCTGTGCCGGAGAGCGGTTCCCTCACCTACTGGCGGGATGCGGCCGGGGTGCATTATGTGCCCAAACGGGCGCTGGATGAGGTTCTGGTGATCCGCAAGTAGAAGTCATTTCATGATTCGCATGAAATGGCTTCCAACGCCAGACGAGAGTCTGGCGCGGCGCGAAAAGCGCCGTGAATGAGCCAAAAACCACGTTTTTTGGCGAATGATCTTCATGATTCAGCCCAAAGGCTGAATCATGAAATGGGTTCCAGAGACGGCCTCAACGCCGTCCGCGAAGAGTCGGCCATTGGGGGTGCGGGGGAATCATTCCCCTGCCGAGGGGGTTGGGGGCGAGCAGCCCCCAATACTTCAAACTGAGCCGCTCTCCAACTTCCTCATGCCTTTACAGCGCGGGGATGACGATCTATCTTTGCCTTGTCGCCTGATGCGACAACGATCACGCTGGGGGAGCCCGGAGGCGGGCTGAGAGTGGGCGTGCACGGCCCAGACCCTTGGAACCTGACGCAGTTCGCGCTGCCGTAGGGAAGCGACACCCGTTTTTTGTCCGCCCGTCCCTGCGACGGGCTTTTTGCGTATGTGCGTGCCGCGTCATGCGCGGGGAGGCTGTATGCGCGTTGTTGTGAACAATGAGGAAACGGTCTGCGAAGCGGGCACATCCGTCCTCATGCTGATCCGCCGGTTGGGGCTGAACCCGGAAAGGGTGGTTGTGGAGCTCAACACGGCGATTCTTCCTGCCGCGGCCTTTGCCGACACGGTGCTGGCCGAAGGCGATCGGCTGGAATTGCTCCAGTTTGTCGGGGGGGGGTAGCGGTCCGGACGCCGCCGGACGCGGGAAGACGGTCTTGCGGCAGGCGGGGCATGAGCCGGCGAAACCTCATACATCGTCCGCAGGGGATTTACGAAATGAGTTGCAGGGATACGCACATGGATGATTCGGATGTGCTGTACATCGGCGCGACGGCGCTGCACAGCCGTCTTTTTGTGGGCACGGGCAAATACGGATCGGACAGCCTGATCCCCGGGGTCATTGCCGCGTCCGGCGCGGAAGTGATCACCGTGGCCTTGCGGCGCGTGGATCTGGCGCACCCGGAGGACAACGTGCTCGCGCACATCCCCGAGGGCGTACGCCTGCTGCCCAACACCTCGGGCGCGCGCACGGCGGACGAGGCTGTGCGCATCGCCCGGCTGGCGCGCGCCGCCGGTTGCGGAGACTGGATCAAGATTGAAGTGATCTCCGACGCCCGCCACCTTTTGCCCGACGGCTACGAGACGGCCCGCGCCACCGAGATTCTGGCGCGGGAGGGCTTTACCGTGCTCCCGTACATGAATCCGGATCTGTATGTCGCGCGTGATCTCGTCAATGCCGGGGCGGCCGCGGTGATGCCGCTCGGCGCGCCCATCGGCACTAATCGGGGCCTGCAAACGCGGGAAATGATCCGCATCCTGATAGAGGAAATCCGCCTGCCCGTTGTGGTGGACGCCGGGATCGGCAAGCCGTCGCAGGCGTGTGAGGCGCTGGAAATGGGCGCGGCCGCCTGTCTGGTGAATACCGCCATCGCCACGGCCGGCGATCCCGTGCGCATGGCCGCCGCCTTTGGAGAGGCGGTGCGCGCCGGGCGCGCGGCGCGGCTGGCCGGGACAGGGCCGGTGCTGGAGCAGGGGGCGTCCGCCTCCTCGCCGCTGACGGGCTTTCTTGACGAAACGCCGGAGGCGGACAGGTGAGCGACGCTTCCTTTTATGACGAGCTGCGGCGCTGGCCGGGCGAGGAGGTGAGCGCGGGGCTTGCCCACGCTTCGGAAACAGCCGCCCGCGGGGCTGTCGCTGCCGCCGAACGGGGCGAAGCCCTGACCCCCCGCGATTTCATGGCGCTGCTCTCTCCTGCGGCCGCGCCGCTTCTGGAAGACATGGCGCGCGCGGCGCAAGCGATCACCCTGCGTCAGTTCGGGCGCTCCGTTCAGCTCTTCACCCCGCTGTATCTGGCCAACTACTGCACGAACCGTTGCGTGTATTGCGGCTTCAACACGGGCAATCGCATCCGGCGTTCCATGCTTTCCCCTGAGGAAATCGAACGGGAAGGCCGGGCCATTGCGGCCACGGGTCTGCGGCATATCCTGCTGTTGACCGGCGACGCCCCGAAAAAGACCGGCCCCGAGTATATTGCGGAAGCCGCCCGCCGCCTGCGCGCCTTCTTCCCCGGCATCGGCGTGGAAGTCTACGCCATGACCGTGGAAGAATACCGCCTGCTCACCGCCGCCGGCGTGGACTCCCTGACCATGTTTCAGGAGACCTACAACGAGGAACTGTACGCCGGGCTGCACCCGGCCGGGCCGAAGCGCGATTTCCGCTTCCGGCTGGACGCGCCTCAGCGCGGGGCGGAAGCCGGGATGCGCTGCATCGGCATCGGCGCCCTGCTCGGGCTGGACGAATGGCGGCGCGACGCGTTTTTCTCCGGCCTGCACGCGGCCTGGTTGCAGGAAAGATACCCGGCCGTGGAGCTTTCGCTTTCCGTGCCGCGCATGAGGCCGCACGCAGGGGTGTTCGACAGGGTCTTTCCGGTTTCGGATCGGGATCTGGTGCAGTACATCACCGCCCTGCGCCTCTTTCTGCCGGCGGCCGGGATCACGGTTTCCTCGCGCGAGCGGGCCTTTCTGCGGGATCGCCTGATCGAACTCGGGGTGACCCGGGTTTCGGCCGGGGTGTCCACAGCCGTGGGAGGACATGCGGTGGCCTCGGCGGCGGAACACAGCGGCGGCGACGCGCCCGATGTGGGGCAGTTCGACATTTCGGACAGCCGCTCCGTGGATGAAATGGCCGCGGCCATTCGCGCCCGCGGCTATCAGCCTGTGTTCAAGCACTGGGAACCGCTGGAAGGCGCTTCCTACGCCTGCGGACGGAACTGATCGCACGGATGGACGCGAGGAACCATGCCTGACCAGCGCGCTCCTGTGGCCGCCATGCCCGCCGCGCCGGAAGTGGGAGACCTGTTCCTGGACGGCGTGTTGGCCTCCCACCTTGACGCGGCGCAACGGCGACGTCTGGCGGAAGCCCGCGTGGGCATCGCCGGGGCGGGCGGGCTTGGCTCCAATTGCGCGGTTCTGCTGGCGCGGAGCGGCGTGATCCGCCTGACCATTGCGGATCATGACGTGGTGAGCCTCTCCAATCTGAACCGTCAGTTTTACTGGCCGCGTCATGTGGGGCGGCCCAAGGTGGACGCTCTGGGCGAGATCCTGCACGGTCTCAATCCGGCGATCCGCCCTGATCTGCGCCGGGAGCGGCTGAGCGCCGAAAATGTCGCCGCGGTCTTTGCCGGCTGTTCCGTTGTGGTGGAGGCGGTGGACGACGCCAGGATCAAAAAGGAACTGGTGGAAGCCCTGCTCCGGGCCGGGCATGTCGTGGTGTCGGCCTCGGGCATGGCCGGCTGGGGCGGCCCGCCCATGACGACGCGACGGATTGGCTCGCGACTGATCGTCGTCGGGGATCTCCTGAGCGAAGTGACGCCGGATCGCCCCGCCCTTGCGCCGCGCGTGGTCATGGCCGCCGCCCTGGAGGCTGACGCCGTGCTGTGCTGTATTCTGGACGGAGAGTGCGGGGAGTCGCGCTGACGGCAATTTCCGGCAAGAGAACTTTTTGGCAGTCGTGCCGATGTGCCCGCCCCGGCGCTGTTTTCCCGTGCTGTTGACAACAGACCGCAATGTCGCCATGCTCGCGGCGATCTTGTAACTTTTGGAGTATGTCATGCCGGTTTACAGCGATAAGGCGATTCTGGAGGCAATTGAAAACGGCGTATTGGGCATAACCCCGCTGACGCCCAATAACGTGCAGCCTGCCAGCGTCGATCTGACCCTGGGCGAGAATATCGAAATTCTGACGCCGGGTGATATCGATCTGTTTTCCACTGACACGGGAGTGTTGTTATATTCTGGAAATGTGGGCTGAATACAGGGCGGTTCCCCACAATCTGACTGCTCTTGTGGAGGCGGGAGCGGGCGTTGCCGGCTGTTTCCTCCTGCTTTTTGTTCTTGTTTGTTCTGTCAGGGCATCCTTTTTCAAAAAATAGAAGTCATTTCATGCGAAATGACTTCTACCGCCAGACGCGAATCCGGCGCGGCGCGAAAAGCGCCGTGAATGGGGCAAAACCCGTGTTTTCTGGCGAATGATTTTGATGTTCACCGCGGCGCGTGCCGCATGTGTTCCCTGAGTTTCTCCATTTCTTCCCGGGCGGACGCCTTGAGTTCGGGCGAGGCGGCGGGGTTGTCCGCCGCTTTCCGCAATTCGGCCAGTCCTTCTTCCGGCTTGTCCAGGTAGTAGGCGGCCAGAAGCCCCAGGCTGTAGCGGATGGAAGCGTCTTCGCCGGACGCCAGCGCCTTGCGCAGGCTGGCGGCCGCTTCGGCGTGCCGGTTCTGGTTGTGCTGGATGATCCCGAGCAGGTAGAGGGGGCGGCTCGCGGCGGGATCGGCCGCCACCGCGCGGAGGGCGAAGGTTTCGGCCCTGATCCAGTCTTCGCTGTGCACAAAGTGTTCGGCCAGGCTGAGCAGGGCGTGTTGATCCGTGGGGTTTTGCTGGAGACGGCGCATGAATTCGATCACGCCCTCCGGCATCCCCGCGCCCGGCATTCCGGCGGGGGGAGCGGCCGCTGTCGGGGCGTCGGCCCCGGTCGGCGCGGCCGCCTCCTGCACCTGGGAATGGACAGTCAGGGAAGGATGTTCCACCAGATAGCCTGCCGCCGAGAAGAACATGAGCACAAGCCCGGCCAGCACGATGCCGAGCGGAACGCGGCGGGCGGGCAGGGAGATCGCGGGATCAGACATGCCGGGCCTCGCTGTGTTCGTCGTCCGCTTCCACTTCCATATGTTCCAGCCGATGGGCCAGAGCGCTCTGGGCGCGGGCCACAAAGGCCAGATACGCGCCAAGGCCGAGCCATACGGCGATATTGGCGTACATGAGCCAGTCCAGTCCGGACATGCGACAACCTCCTGCGGAATCTGTTGTACGGAATCAGTCCATGATTCGTATGAAATGCCTTCCTGACGCCCTCATGCCGCGGCGTCGGGGCGGACATGTCCGTGCGCAATGTTTACGATCGCCTGGCCGACGTTTCGGCGCGCTCATGACGGCTGCGCCGCCGCGTCAGGTCTCGTGCCCCGATCATGTTACGGAGTACGGGGTGCCATCCCCGGCTGCTCCGTCCTTGCCCAATGTTCGGCCCTGCCGGCCGGAAAACGCGAGCGTGTCGCGGACGGCGTTTTCATGAGTTCCGCCCCTGTTCGACACGGTAGACTTCGCTGTGGATTGTGGCCCGCACCCGGGCGTAGTCCTGTTCGGGGTCCAGATCGCCGTGTGCCATCAGGTACATGGGCAGGAAGCCCGCGCCGGGGCTGTAGGGCGGCTGCTGGTAGTCCTTCTCCCACAGGGTGAAGCCCTGCCGCTGGTAAAAGCCGATGCGCCGCCGCGCCATTTCCTGAACAGGGCGCTCGACTTCCAGCACAAGCGGCGTGCGCGTTTGCGCCCGGACAAGGGCAAGCGTCCTGTGCCCGTATTCTTTGTTGCGGAAGGCGGGGGCAATGGCGAAATGTTCCACATAGCGAAACCATTCAAAGTCCCACCAGGTGATCAGGCCCACAGGCGTCGCGCCGTCAAGGACAAGATTGTTGTAAAAAATATCCCTGTTTCCGGTCAATTCCCGCAGTTCCGAAAGTTCGCGGTATTCTTCCACCGGAAAGGCTTCGGTCAGCACCTGTTCCATGAAGCGGCAGGCCGGCGTGTCCGAAGCGCGGAGACGGTGCAGGCGGAGCATGGTTTCTTCTTGCATCTTCAATGGGCGGATTTCATTTGAAGGTCAGTGCGTCGAGCCGCTGGCCGGCGCGGATCTGGCTGGTCCGCACGCAGAGCAGCGCGGCCCAGAACACACCGAAAGACAGCAGGGATACCAGCAGGGCCGTCAGCATTTCCGGTTCCAGACCGCCGCCTTTGGACGCGAACACGGCCGGATGGATGGATCGCCACAGCCGGGCCGAGAGAAAGACAAGCGGCACGTCGGCAAAGGCCACAATGCCGACAACCGCGCACAGCGCGGCGCGGCGCGGTTCCGGCAGATCCATGCGGCGGAGAACCAGATAGCCGGCGTAGAGAAACCACAGGACAAGCGCCGTGGTCAGGCGCGGATCCCACGTCCACCACACGTTCCACGAATGCCGCGCCCAGATGGAGCCGGTGACCAGCGCGAGCGTACACAACGCCACGCCGATTTCGGCGGCCGCGCCGGCCAGCGCGTCCCAGAAGGGATTGCGCCGCGCCAGGTAGAGCACGCCCGCCGCGCACACCGTGAAAAAGCTGGCGAAAGCCCACCAGGCCAGGGGCAGGTGCGTGTAGAAAATCTTTTGCATCACGCCGAGTTGCGCTTCAACCGGCGCATAATGACAGATGAACCACTGGCTGATCGCCATGAGCGCGCCGCCGCACAGGGCAAGGGGGAAAATCCGGCTGGAATGTCGCATGACTGGCTCGTTGCTTGAGGTTGGCGGGCCGCGCCCGCTCACTCGTCTCCCGAAAAGACAAAGGGGAACAAAATCAGGCCGGCGGCCAGAAACACGGCGTCAAAGGCGGCGGCCAGCCCGATCCAGGAGGCGGCTTCGGCCGGCGCGGCCTCGCCCAGCCCGCCCGCGCCGGCGCGGATGCCGGCCAGAAGCAGCGGAACGATCAGGGGGAAGAGCACGACCGAAAGGAGCGATTCCCGCGCGGCCTGTCCCTGCGAAAGCGCGCCGAGAAGCGAGCCGAGCGCGGCCATGCCCACGTCCACCAGCAGCACGGCGGCAAGGGCCTCGGGCCATGCCCCGCCCACGCTCTGCCCCAGAAAGACCACGGCCGCGGGCAGAAAAACCGCCTGAGCGATCAGGATGATCACAAGCCCGGCGACGGCCTTGCCGATCCACACCGCCTGCACCGGAGCGGGCATGAGCAGCAGCCCGGCCCGCGCGCCGTTGCTTTCTTCCAGGCCGTAGAGCATGTTGAACGCGAGCGTCTGGCAGAAGGCCGAGGCCAGCCAGAACACCGTGGCCGCGCCCTGACCGCTCATGCTCTCGCCCGTGCGTTGGGCCAGACTGAAGACAAAGACGAGGAGCAGCCCGAGCAGCAGCGCCTGGGACAATCCCGCCCCCCGCACAAGGACAAGGCGCAGATCCTTGCGGGTCACAGCCAGGGCCGCGCGCGCCGCGTTCATCATGCCGGCCTCCCCGGCGTATCGTCCGCCCTTGCCGCGTCCGCTTCCGTCCTGTCTGTTCCCGTCCTGCCCGTTGCGGGGGCGTAGTCGGCCGGCGCGCCGTCAAAGGCCACGCCGCGATCCGCCAGTGCGACGATTCTGTCGGCCTGCGTCGCGTCCGCCGTGACGTCGTGGCTGATCCACACCACGCCCGCGCCGCGCGTTCTGGCCAGGGAGATTTCCTGCCGCAGCATGGTCAGGGAGCCTTGATCAAGTCCGGTTCCGGGTTCGTCCAGCAGGAGGAGATCCGGCTCCAGCAGCAGCACGCGCGCCAGATTGAGGCGCTGAGCCATGCCTCGGGAAAAGCCGCCGGCCCGTTCCGCCGCGTAGCGGGCCAGACCCACGCGGGCAAGGGCGGCCGTCAGCGTTTTTTTGCCGGCGTCAAGCCCGTGCAGTCCGCTCCAGAAGGCCAGGTTTTCCAGAGCCGACAGGCCGGGATAAATGAAGGTGGCGTGCCCCAGGTACCCGATGCCCGCGCCGCGGCCGGGCGAGGGACGTTCAAAAGTGGTTTCCACCGTGCCCGCGCTCGGTCTGGTCAGCCCGGCCATGATCCGCAGGAGCGTGCTCTTGCCCGCGCCGTTGGGGCCGACGAGCAGGGTGACCGTGCCGGGAACAATTTCCAGGCACACGTTCCGCAGGATCACGCGACTGCCGTAGCGCATCCCCACGCCGGAAAGCTTCACGCCCTGCCTCCGGACTTTTTCTTCCGGACCGGGGTCGATTTCGGGCCGGCCCTGCCGGGCACGGCATCCTTCAGATCAGATTCATCCGTTCCGCATGCCCCGGGATCCGGCCTGGAGCAGGATTCGGAAGCAAGTCCGGAGCAGGGCGTGACGTCTCCGGATTCCGCGCAATCGGCCGCGCCGTTGCCCTTCGTCCTGTGACCATGCCGGGCGCGCAGGCTGAGGAAGGGCAGGAGCGACATGAGCGCGCCGCCGATCCACAGCCAGTTGACCAGAGGATGCACGCTCAGGCTGAACATGGCCTTCCCCTGGCGATCCACAGCCGCGAGCGAGGCGTAGAATTCTTCGCCAAGTGAGGGAACCGTCGCCGCTTCGGCAAACTGCATCTGCCCCCATTTGCTGTAGACGCGCCGTTGCGGCGAGGCAATGCCGATCACCCTGCCGTCCCGGCTCACTTCAAGTTCGCCTTCCACAAAGACGTAGCCGGGGCCTTGTCCTTCATAGAGGTTTTTGAACAGCACATCGAACGGGCCGACCTGCACGCGTTCGCCCACGGCGAGGGACGATTGCGTTTCCTTCTTGTACGGGCCGGAAAACGCGATGCCCACGGCGATGAGAGCCAGCCCGAGGTGGATGCCGAGCGCGGCGAGTGTGCCGCGATCCATCCGAAAGCGTCTTTGCGCGGCGAGCAGGGCGAGGCTCGCGATGCAGCCGATGCCGCCGGCCATGCCGGCAAGCGGAACCGGCAGGGTATAGCCCAGCGCGAACAGGACGACGCCGGACGCGACAATCGCGCCCAGGGCGATGAAGAAGGAGCGTTTGCGGGTTATCCCCCCCTTCCAGCCGATCCAGGGGCAGATCGCGAGCAGCAGGACCACTCCGGCGAAGAGCGGCATGCACACCCGGTTGTAAAAGGCGGGCGTCAGACCCTTTGCGCCGCCGTGATCATGCCCGGCCGCGTCAAGCTGGCGCGCGGGCGCGAGACCCTGCACCGTCTCCTGCCAGAATGCGGTCAGAACAGGCCAGAGCGTGGCGATGAGGATGATCGCGGCAAGGGCGAGCAGCGTCCATGTGGTGAGCAGGAGGTAAAAATCGCGGCTGTCCGCGCCCGCCAGCCCGGAACTGTTCCTGTGCGTGGCGCGCCGGGCGATGAGGAGCGCCGCAACCGTGCTGAACGCAATGAAGGCAAGGAGCATGGAACCGATCTGCCCCTGTCCGAACGCATGAACCGACTGCACCACGCCGCTCCGCACCAGATAGGTGGCGAACAGCGCGGAAATCGTGGTCAGGGCCATGAGAAAGACGTTGACCCCGTGCAGTTTGCCGCGCCGGGTCTGAATGACCAGGGTGTGCAGGGCCGCGGTGGCCGTCAGCCAGGGAATGAGCGAGGCGTTTTCCACCGGGTCCCACGCCCAGTAACCGCCCCAGCCGAGTTCCATGTACGCCCACCAGGCTCCGAGCGCGATGCCCGCGGTGAGAAAGGCCCAGCCGGACATGGTGAAGGGCCGCGCCACATCGGGCCACGGCGTTTCTTCCGTTCCGCGGGCGCTCATGCTTTGGGCCAGTGCCAGACAGCCGGGAATGACAAAGCCGCCGTAGCCGAGCAGGAGCAGCGGCGGGTGGAAGATCATGCCCGGATTTTGCAGCAGGGGGTTCAGGCCGTTGCCGTCGCGCGGCACGGCATGGGAAACAAGAAAGGGGTTGTTCCAGGTCACGAGCAGCAGGCCGAAAAAGGCGATGAGCGAAAGGTAGAAAGTCCAGTACCACAGCCGGGTTTCCACGCTCAGGCCCCGGTAGGACGCGGTGAACTGAAAGGCCGCCCCGCACAGGACCACGGCCAGCGCCCAGAACAGCATGGAGCCGGCCTGCCCCGCCCAGAAGGCCGTCAGCCGGTAGAAAAGCGGCAGGACGCGATCGGTGTAACTGGCCACATAGACCAGGGAAAAATCGTGCGCGTACAGGGCGCGGACAAGAATGAGCGAGGCAAGGACAAAGCCGAGCGTCACCCACAGGTTGACCCGTTCAAGGGCGGCCAGTTCCCGCCCTCCCTGCTCCGGCCCGGCCGCGACAAGGGCGGCGCGCGCTCCGCGTCGTTTCCCGCCGGCGTTTGGCGTCGCCGTTGCGACAGGCCGTCGCCAGAGGAAAACAGCCGTGAACGCCGCGCCGCACAGGCACGCGAACATGGCCAGGGTGATGCACAAAAAGGCGAAGGTATACATGCGGTCTCCTGAAATTCCAGTCCGTCGGCATCAAACGCGGCCCGCGTTCCGGCCGGGAGCATCTTCCGCCTGTTCCGGACATGCCCTCCGGAGCCTGCCCCCGGGTCTGTTCCGGGTCTGGTTCCGTCTTTCCGGCGGGCGTTATGGGCAAGCCGATGCCGGGGGCCATCGGTCAGCCCTCATGAACCCCCCTGCTGCAAGGCTGCCTTTTTTGTCCGGCGGCGTTGCAGGGCCAGCACTGACCCCGTGCCGGATTCACTCCAGCTTCGTCCACCATGTGCCCCTTGCCGGCCGGATAAAACGGCTTTTCACGGACGGCGTTTGCATGAGGGCTGACTCCAGCCGCCCGGACAGATCCCCGGAGCATCCATCATGGATCCGGCGTGAACCGTGCCCGGGTTCGGGCGTGATCCGGAACGGAAAGCGCGGGCGTTCAGCCCCTGTTTTCTTTCTGGTATTTGGAGGGACACTTGGTCATGAGCGTCTTTGCCTGAAAACATGCGCCGGGATCGGCCACGCCCCCTTCCACAATGACTTCCGCCCCGGCCTTGAACGTGTCCGGCACGGCGCCCCGGTACTCAACCCACAGAGTGGTGGCTGCGTGATCCTTGTCCTCAAGCTTGAAACGCACTCCCAGGCCGTCTTCGGCCGGAGTCAGACCGTCCTCCGCAACGGTTCCGAACAGCCGGGCGGCCTTCAATTGATCTGCCGGCGCGGCCAATGCTTCGGATACATTGAGGAAATAGACACTGTTCTCGGAAAAGCCGGTATATGTCAGATACCCGACGCCGCCGAGAAAAAGAAGGAGGGCCACAAGATACATGCCCTTGCCGGATTGTTTGCTCATAGCGATTCCTGTTTCGGCTGCTCCTCCCCTCACTTCCATTGAATCGGATAGCATGTGCGCCGGGCAAAGTCAAACGCGGGATACGGCCGGCAGTGGAGCGGTTTGGATTTTTGGGGGCTTCTCGCCCCCAAACCCCTCGGCAGGGGAATGATTCCCCTGCACCCTCAGATGCCGGCCCGGCGCAAAGCGCCAGCCGGCCATGTCCACCCGCTCCGTCACGCACAGATGCACGCTGAACCATGTTCCGCTTGCGCGCGTCTCGCTCACGCCGCACGCGGCGCATCCGCCGGCGGCCGCAAGGTATTTCATGACTTCATCTGGGGGGCAGGCGGGCTTGATGGGCAAGCGGCGCATAAGGCAGGCACGACGTCACCCCTGCCGGGCGGCAGGGGCAAAACCGTCAGAAGTTCATCGACAGTCATACTGTCGATGAATCCTTAGCCGGACACAATGACGAATCTCCGCTAACACAATGAATTTATGGTTGATTTTTATGGTCAACGGATAAATCGAACGCCCCGCGCAAAGCGATCTTGCCAAGAAATATCCTTTGATCTATGGTATTTTCCACCAGTTCATCGACAGTATGACTGTCGGTGAATGGAAAGAAATGACCCGGTTCCATTGGCATGACATGTTGTTCCCTGTCGGAAGGGTGAGAGTATGGCTGAAAAAGCGAAAAATACATTGAATGAAAAAAGGGATGTCATCTACAGATGCAAATGTATGGACTGCGAGCATGAATGGACAAGTCAAAAGGGCATGGGAATTCCTTCCCAATGCCCTGAATGTCATAAAAAAAGAATATCGTTGCGCCCCATGTAGGTTCACGCTCCGGTCCCATGTTCCGCGGGGCCTGCCGCCAGGCGCGTCGCCTGCTCGCGCCGTTGGGCAAGGCGGTTGCGCCGCTCGCGCGCGGCCTGACGCAGATCGGCCACGGCGTCGCTTTCGTCCACGATTTCCCGGCCGAGCATTTCCTCGAGCACGTCTTCCAGCGAAACCACGCCGGCAAGGCCGCCGTATTCGTCAAGCACGATGAACAGGTGCAGCCGCGATTCGAGGAATTCCAGAAGCAGCTTGTCCACTGTCTGGCTTTCCAGCACAAAGCGGACAGGGCGCATGATGTCACCGAGCACGGCCCCGCTCTTGCCGTCCGACTTGCAGCGGGCGATCTCCTTGCGGAGCACGATGCCCACGATATCCTCGTTGTTTTCCCCGTATACCGGAATGCGGCTGTAATTCCAGATTTGAGGGTGGGTGTAGGCTTCGTCGATGGTGGTGTCTTCCTGGAGGGAGAAAACGACGGTGCGCGGGGTCATGATTTCGTACACGCGTTTGGCGTCCAGCGACAGGATGTTGCGGATCGCGTGTTCCTCATAGGGCTGGATGCCGCCCGAGGCGCGGGACAGGCTGGTGATGGCCCGGATATCGTCCTCCGTCGCGGTGGGCGCGCTGCCCGCCGGGGCCAGCAGCCGGGCGAACAGCCCCGACAGCCAGATGAACGGCTTGAACACGACGACCATGAGAGCAAGCGGCCGCGCCATGAAGGCCGAAAAGCCCGAGGCGTAGGCCACGCCAAGCGTTTTGGGCACGATTTCCCCAAAAGCCAGAATGAGCAGGGTCAGGGCCGCCGCGAACCAGGGCATCCACCGGCTCCCCAGCACATCGGCCGCAAGCGCCCCGGCCAGGGCCGCGCCGGCCGTGTTGGCGACTGTATTCAGGGTGAGCACCGCGGCAATGGGCTGATCCACATGGGAACGCAGGCGGAACAGCAGTTCCCCCGCCTTGCTCCCCTTCGCGCGCAGGGTTTCAATGTAGGTCCAGGGCACGGAGTACAGGGCGGCCTCAGTCGTGGAGCACAGGGCCGAAATCAGGACAACGCCGCAAACGGTCAAAATGAGGAGGAGCATTGGGGACGCCATGCCGGCGAGGGTTTATGGATCGAAATTTGCATGTTTTTTGACATGCCCGGAGCGAGGGTCAAATTTGCCGCTTCGCCTTCCGTGCATACTCATTTTTGCCATGCACTGCCAGGGGGTTTCCCATGTACGTTCAGTCCGTTGTTTCTTCGTCCGTCAGCCACAATGATTTCCTTGCCGCAGTGCGCGGCCAGAACCAGGCGGAATCGGAAAATCCCCGCGCCGCGGCAGCCGCGCTTTCCGAGGAAGATCGCGTGACGCTGTCGACGCCGCGCGTCGTCGATATGGGCGAGGAAGAAGTTCAGAGCCTGCTTTCGTCCACGCTCGGCATGCTTTCCGGCAATGCCGGAGACGCGCTTGCCGTGCATTCCGGCCTTGATATGGGCCGCGCCATGCGCCTCCTCGACGGGCTTGATTTTTGAGGCGGCTTGTTTTTGACGGGCTTGTTTCTGTCCGGGCCTGATTTCTGGCTCGCGGCCGGAACAGCCTCGTTCCCCGTCCGCCACAGGGCCGCTCCGGCGCGTCCGGCGGCGTCGCACGGCAAGCATTGCCGCCGTCTTGCGGCGTTGTCCGATTTTTCTCTGCCGGCTGGAAACCGTCGGTTTTTCACGGACGGCGTTTCAGCGGGGCCGGCCCCAACGCAGCCCGGGTGAGCCTGTTCAGCCCTGATCCCTTCCGGCCAACTCTGGTCAACCTGTCCGTCCTGATCTGTCCGGGCCTTCTTGCCCCGTTCCGGCCGGCAAGCGCGCCAAAATTTTGAAACGGGCTGGATGACGCCATCCAGCCCGTTGAAATCGCTGGTCGGAGCGACTGGATTCGAACCAGCGACCCCCTGCTCCCAAAGCAGGTGCGCTACCAGACTGCGCCACGCTCCGTATGGATTGAAAATAAACTGTTCCCGCGTGTCCGGGCTGAAAATGTCGCATGAAACGCCTTCATAGCGTATCACCCGCGCGCTGGCAAGCGGCAACGCCGCCGGACGCAAAAACGTGCCGGGCGGACGCGCCAGGCGCGTCCGCCCGGAAGTCAATGCGGCGAGGCGTTACGATGCCTGATCCAGCGGCTTTTCCCCGAGCTTGAAGGCGTCGTGCAGGGTACGGACCGCAAGCTCGGCATATTTTTCCTCAATCAGGCAGGAAATCTTGATTTCCGAGGTGCTGATCATCAGGATGTTGATGTTTTCCCTGTACAGGGCGGCGAAAGCCTTGGACGCCACGCCGGTATGGTTGCGCATGCCCACGCCGATGACCGAAACCTTGGCCACATTGCCGGACGACACGACGCGCGCGCCGCCCACGCTTTTCAGCACGCTTTCCATGATGCCGATAGCGTCGGCCAGAGCCTTGCGCGGCACGGTGAAGGTCATGTCGGTGACGCCGCCGCGGCTGGCCGTCTGGATGATCATGTCCACCATGATCCCCGAAGCGGCCAGAGGTTGGAAAATCGCCGCGGAAATGCCCGGCTGATCGGGAACGCCTTCCAGCGTTACACGGGCCTGATCCTTGTCGTAGGCGACGCCGGAGACGAGCACGGCTTCCATCATGGAATCCTCCTGAGTGACCATCGTTCCAGGATTGTCGGTGAACGTGGAGCGCACATGCACGGGAACCCCATACTTCTTGGCGAACTCCACGGAACGGATTTGCAGAACCTTGGCGCCCATGGACGCCATTTCCAGCATTTCGTCGTAACTGATGCGGTCAAGCTTGCGCGCGGTGGAACAGAGGTTGGGGTCTGTGGTGAATACCCCTTCCACATCCGTATAAATTTCGCATTCGCATGATCCCAGGGCCGCGGCCAGGGCCACGGCCGAGGTGTCCGAGCCGCCGCGGCCGAGCGTGGTGATCCGCCCTTCTCTCGTGACGCCCTGAAAGCCCGCGACCACAAGCACGTCGTTTTCTTCAAACGCTTCGCGCAGTTTCGCATCGTCAATAGACAGGATGCGCGCGTTGCCGAAGGTGTCGTCCGTAACAATGGGGATCTGCCAGCCGAGCAGGGAGCGGGCCTTGATGCCGCCATCCCGCAGGAGCATGCTGAACAGCGTCACCGACGCCTGTTCCCCGGTAGAGAGCAGACTGTCGACCTCGGCAAGGTCCGGGGTTTCGGCCCAGCGCCCGGCAAGGGCAAGCAGTTTGTTGGTTTTTCCGGATTTGGCCGAAAGCACCACAAGCACTTTATAGCCGCGGTCAAGCGCCGCCGTGACCTTGCCGCGCACCATCTTCAGGCGGTCAATGTCGGCGACGGAGGTTCCGCCGAATTTTTGCACCAGAATACGCATAGTCCTAATCCTTGCAGAAAACGGTTTTGCGCGTCGGTTTCACGGCCTGCCGGGCATTCCCGGAGGCGTTTCGCCGTCTCGACGGTTGTGTCGTCTCCCTGCTTCCCGCGCGGCCCGATGGGGCGGCGTTTTCATAACGCCTGTTTCAGGGCGGCAAGCGCCCGGGCGGCCGCCGCTCCGTGGGGAACAAGCAGCGCGAAGCGGCTGTTCTGGCACACCTGAAAATAGATGTCCAGCCGTTGCGCCGGTCTGACGGCGGCGGGCAGGCGCTCCGCCCATTCGACAAGGACGATCCCTTCCCCGGCTTCGAGCGCTTCGTCCACCTCCTCGGGCAGATTCGCCAGCGTGCCGTCCGGGGTCAGGTCTTCGGAACGGTACAGATCGCAGTGCAGCACGGCCGGCCGGGTGGGGTAGCTGTTGCACAGGGTGAAGCTCGGGCTTGACACCTCGGCCGCCTCACTGCCGGGCAGGGCTTCCACAAATCCCCGGACAAACGTTGTTTTGCCCGCGCCGAGAGGGCCGTGCAGCAAGACCGCGCGCACATGCTCCGCCGGCTTTGCCGCGCGATGATCCCCGGCCAGAACTCGCCCTGTCGCCTCTCCCAGCCGAAGCATGGCCGCGGCGTCGTCAAGCCGGAGGGCGTCTTCCGCGGGAACGTCCACTGTTGAAATACTGTTTGACATGCCCGGTATTCCGCAACTCGTTGTATCCGCTTGTCTTTTGCGGCTGATATTGATCCCGGGGCAGGCTGTCCGCCCCCGCCCCGAAGTCTTGCCGTCACCCCGGGAAGATGAAATCACCCCTTCCCACCCCTGCCGCTGTTCCGCTTCAGCCATTGTTCCGCCCTTGCCGGCCGGAAAAACCGGCTTTTCGCGGACGGCGTTTCAATGCGGTCCGTCCTCGGGCTGAACCTGGTCTTTCCCTGGAAGAACCCGCGCCCATGGACGGCCCGAAGACAAGCGCGTGCGGCGCGCTCGGGCCGACGATTTGGAGCTGGCAAGGCACGGTGAGGCAAAAATGCAAAAAGGGGCTGCATCCATGCAACCCCCTGAAAAATTGGTACCGGGAGCGAGACTTGAACTCGCAAGGTGTTGCCACCGGCGGATTTTGAGTCCGCTGCGTCTACCAATTCCACCATCCCGGCGTGCGGAGTGCTTTATAGATCAAGCTCAAGACGTGGTCAAGACGCGTGTTCGCGCCAGCGGGGGATTTTCCTGCGTTCCGCCGTGACATTCCACCGAACGGCCTTGCACGATCTGCCGGTGTGAATGGCGTGCGGGATAGCGGGTCATCTCTTCAGACAAGGCGGCAATGCTCTGTATCGAGCATGGGTTATAATCATTGGGGAATTTTTGCGTGGCGTGGCGCGTGGGGACGAAGAAGCCCACATCGCCATGTGCCCGACGTCATGTGCCCCAGAGCGATTTTCTTGTGAGTAAGGATATAATCTGCTGGAATTTCTGGTGCGCCCGGCAGGAATCGAACCTGCGGCCTACAGCTTAGGAGGCTGTCGCTCTATCCGACTGAGCTACGAGCGCCCGAATCACACAAAGTGAGGGCGTCATCTATACGGCATTTCGGGACGGGTGTCCAGAGCGCGATCCCTTGCTCGTCCTGCCGCCAGAGGGGAGGGCGGCTTGCCTTCGCGGGGCGTTTGGCGTACAGAGCCAAAAAAATCCCGGTTGTGCCTCGTCCTTCCTGGGAGTGACGTAACACTCTGCACTATTTCATTTTTGGGGAGGTTCCATGTCGATCAAGGCGCGGATCGTATTCGCTTTTGTTCTCTCGGGTTTGCTTATTTCCAGCGGCGTCATCGGCTATGTGACGATACAGATGCGCAATGACGCCAGGAATAACTATATTTCATCATCAGGCACGCAACTGCGATTGATGACCGACTATATCGAAGCCTTCATGCAGGCCGCCATGGGCAATATTTCCGCCCTGGCCCAAAGCGACGAGCTGGTGACGGCAAAGGATATCTTCCCCCGTCTGGTGGACAAGCCGACCAAAACCGTCTACCGCCTGAACGCCCTTGACCCCGAGGCGAAGCATCTGGCCTCGCCCCTGCTGGACTTTGAACGGAAGCACGACGAGTATGTCGAAGTGTATGTCGGCTATGCCGACGGCAGTTTTCTCTCCACGCTCGACGGGCTGGAGTTTCCCCCCAACTTCGATATGAGCAAGCGCCCCTGGTATCAGGCGCGCGCCAACGCCGCGGAAGACGCCGGCCTGGTTCCGGCCTACACGTCCATGTCCGGGGAGACCGTTTTTGCCATAACCCACAAGCTGAAGGATTCCAGGGGAAATCTGACGGGCGTTCTCGGCATTGACGTGACGCTGGCCGGCCTTGCCAAACAGTTCGCGGAACTGAGCAAGGGAGACTCCGGGTATTTCGTGCTTATCGAAAATACCGGAAGGGTGCTGTGCGACCCGCAGAATCCCGGCCTGGTAGGCAAGGTCATGGGCAAGGATATCACCGATCCGGCGCTGCTCAAGGTCATGTCCGTCCAGCAGGGCATCGTGCCCGTGACAATCGATGGCGAGGCGTTCTGGGCCAACGTCAGCACAACCAGTTTTGGGTGGAAGCTGGTTTCCGTACAGTCGGAAGCCGCCATCTTCGCCCTCAGCAACTCCACTACCCGGACGGTGATCCTGATCACGCTGAGCCTCGTGCTGGCGTCGCTCGTGGGCGGCGTGCTTCTTTCGCATTCGATCAGCAAGCCCCTTTCAAGCATGATGACCACCGCTGACGAAATCTCCAGCGGCAACCTGGACGCCAAACTCAATCCGGCGGATTATTACGGCGAACTGGCCCACCTGCAGCGTTCGATCAACGGCATGGTGGACAATCTGCGCCGGATGGTGAACACGTCGGCGCAGAAAACGGCGGAAGCCGAAAGCAAGACCATTGAGGCGGAAAAGGCCATGTCGGAAGCCGAAGCGGCGCGCCGGCAGGCCGAAAACGCCCGGCGAGAGGGAATGCTGGCGGCGGCGGGGCAGCTTGAGAGCGTGGTCAGGGCGCTTTCTTCCGCATCCTCCCGGCTTTCCACTCAGGTGGACCAGTCGAACATGCTCTCGCGGCAGGCGGCCGAACGCCTGGAGCAGGCGGCTACCGCCATGGGGCAGATGAACGCCACCGTGCAGGACGTGGCGCGCAACGCCGCTTCGGCCTCCGACGTTTCGGCCGAAACCAAGAACAAGGCCGGCGAGGGCGCGCAGATTGTGCAACGCTCCCTGTCCAGCATCGAGCAGGTGCTCCGGGTTTCGCTCGATCTCAAAACCAGCATGAGCCAGTTGAACGAGCACTCCCAGGCCATCACCCAGATCATGGGCGTGATTTCCGATATTGCGGATCAGACCAATCTTCTGGCGCTGAACGCCGCCATTGAGGCGGCCCGCGCGGGCGAAGCCGGGCGCGGTTTTGCTGTGGTGGCTGACGAAGTGCGCAAACTGGCCGAAAAGACCATGGCCTCCACCACCAAGGTGAGCAGCGCCATTGAGGCCATTCAGAACAGCGCCTACAAGAACATGGCTTCGGTGGACAGCGCCGTGCAGCAGATCGAGCAGGCCACGGCGTTCGCCACGCAGTCCGGACACGCGCTTGAGGATATCGTCACCAATGCCGACGCCACGGCGGATCAGGTGAGCGCCATCGCCACGGCCAGCGAGGAGCAATCAGCGAGCAGCGAGGAAATCAATCGCGCCATCATGGAAGTCAATTCCATTTCCGCCAAGACGGCCGACGCCATGGACGAAGCCGCGCAGGCCGTGGCCGAGCTTACCGCACAGGCGCAAAACCTGAGCAGACTCGTGAACGACATGAAGGTGGGGTAGCCCGCCCGTCCAGTATCCCGATATCCCGTAAGGAAGCATCTCCGGGCGTGTGCAGGCGAGCCTGCCATGCCCGGAGATGTTTTGTATCGCGCACGGTCCAGGGGCAGCCCTCATTGAACCCGCCTGCTGCAAAGCCGCCTTATCAGAAGATGCGATACGCCCCCGGCGCTGTCTCCGGGAATCTTTCCGTGAGCAGGGGATCATGACCCGGAAGTGAACCCGTCTCCGCCCCCATTTGTTCAAGAGCCGTCAAAGCCTCGGTGACATCATAATGAATGCCGCAGGGAATGCCTTTTTCCAGATTGTCATAGCGCGGCGCGACATCACCGCAGATGATCCCGGCTCCCTGCCGCCCCTGCACGACTACGGAAAGCAGCCCGGGCGAGTGCCCGCCGCTCCGCCGGCATTCCACCCCCGGCACAGGCGAATGGCTCTCCCCGTCGATCAGGCGGCAGCGTCCTTCCGCGTGCAAGGTGCGTATCTTCTCAATGGCAGGCCGCCAATAGTGCTGGCTGTATGTGGCGAATCGCATCAGGGGGCCGGTCACATGCGCAAATTCCCTCGCGTGAAGCCAGTAGACGGCGTTGGGAAAAAAGTCGTCTCCGGCATAATGATCCCAGTGCAAGTGGCTCAGAATCACATGCCTTACAGCTTCCGGCGCGACTCCGACGCCGCGCAGTCTCTCCAGAGGATGGGCGCTCAGGCACGGCGCTATGCCCATTTCGCGCACCGTGACTTCTGTGCAGCCCTGATCCACCAGGATCGGGCCTTTCTGGTCATCCAGAATGCACCAGAAATAGAACTGTGTGTACAGGTTTTGCGGTGGTGTGGGCATGCCATAGTAATGATTGGCCGGATTGACGGGTTTTTTGCCGAAGGTCAGGGCATAGAGGGCTGTGGGCGGCATGTGGATCCTCCTTGGAAAATCATGTTGTCAGCGGTATGCGTTTGGAACAGCGTCAGTCTGTTCCGTAAAGACGTTTCTGAACAGCCGCAGGGCGTTCTTGACCAGAATTCCTTCCGGGACAGCCGGGGCAAAGGCCATGGCTCCACCTGCCGCAGGGTTGTCTCAAGCTCCCCAAACGGACTTGCGCTGGAAAACCTCACTCTCACTGGAGAAAACCGATCCATTTCCAGTACGGCACAAGCAGGAGGGGGATGAAAAGCGCCATGGCGATCATGCGGACGGCCAGCGCGCCGATGATGTGTTTGAGGGTCACGTCGCCGCTCATGAATGTATAGAGCATGTAGCCGATTTCATAGGGAAAGAGCAGTTGGTCCAGTCCATAGAGCAGGGAATAGACCAGCGTGTAGGGATCCAGTCCGAGACTGAGCGCAAGCTGGGAAAGCGGACTGCCCAACGCGCCTACGGCAGCCATTGGCGTCATGAGAAAGTTGGCCAGCACTCCCAGGACATAGGAGAAGCTGATTGCCGCCACCGCGCCTCGCCCCTCGAAAAAGGCCGACATATGGCCGGCTATCCATTTGGGAATGTTGCACTCCTGAGCGACGGCCCCGATGGACATGCAGGCGCAAAGGAAAATGAGGAAGGCCAGATTGACCTTGCGCAGCTCTTTTTCTCCGGCCAGGTTCACGCCCGGCAAAAAACAGGCCATTCCGATCAGGGCAAAAACAAACGCGCCCGGCAGATGGTGCTTGGTCTCCAGCACAAACCCCAAAAAACCTGAGACAAGCACGATGAAGATTTTTATCTCGTCGCGGGAAACAGGTCCCATCTCCCGCAGTCGTTCTTCCAGCACTTCCTTGAGGCGTCTCTCATCGGAAAGGCGCTCCTTGCCGCGAATCACAAAGATGAGCAGAACGGAAAAGGCCATGTAGAACACGGAAAACGGCGCCATTTGAATGATGAAGTCAAGATAGGGAACCGCCTTGCCTGTCGTGTCGGAAACGACCTGCAAGGCCAGCAGATTCATTTCCGTGCCGGTTATGCAGAAAAGACCGGGAGCAATGGCCGCAAAATAGCCGCCCATTATGATTGCGGAGGACATTCTGGATCTGGAGTCCACATTCAGGGCCTGGATAAGCCCCTGGGCAATGGCTACAAAAATGACGGCGCGCGCAAGACCGGAAGGCACAAGGAGCGTCAGGGCGACCCCCGCAAGCATCAGCCCAATCATGGTGTTCCTGAACGACGATCCCATGAGCAACATGCAGTGCAGGGCAATGCGTTTGCCGAGACCTGTGCGGTTGAGCACTTCGGCAATGATCAGAGCGGCAAAGCACATCCAGGGAAGAAATGTGGTCCAGCTCGAAAATGCCACTTCCGGTTTGGCGACAAAAAGCGCGTAGCAGAATGTGAGTATGGCCGCCACCACGGCGGACGGCAGAATTTCCGCAGCCCAGGCAATGACTGCCCAGAGGGTGAATGCGAAAAAGAGAGGTATTTTGGCGCTGGCCACTTTCAGTTCCGGCATTCCGAAATAGACGGCAGCGGGCAGAGCAAGACTCAGGACCCATTTCATACAGTTGGCTCTGGACATGTTGACCTCCTTGCGGCCTTAGAGCATTTTGCGTTTGAATTTTTTTCAAATTCAAACACTTCGCTGCCTTCATTTCGCTTGAAAAACGCGGTTTTCAAGCTCATTACGGCGCGGGCGTCCGCTTGTACGCGTCCGCCAGAGCAATTTTTTATGAAAAATTGCTCTAATTCTGTTTCAGTGCGTTGCACATACCCGGAAGAGCAAATTGCGTGCCCCAAGAAATAATCTTTTATTCCATATTGTTATAAAAAACGCTCTGGAAAGCGAAAAAACATGTTGTTTCCAGATTCAGAAATATAAAAGGTAACCCATTGTTATAAAAAGCAGTTTGATCAAAAACAGCTATAGACATTTTGTTTGGCAGTTTGCCAGTCCGGCAACCATTCTCCATGTCACCGAAAGGAACACGCCATGACCGCGCTTTTGAGAAAACCCCTCGTGCATATCGGTGAACGCTCTCGAGACTTTTGTATTGTGACGCCATTGCCGGCGGTGGCGCAGTATGCCGAAGAACTCGCCAGAGAGATGAACATCCCCGCCTGCATTGCCCTTTCCCAGGTTGACAATGATGTTGAAACGGCGCTGGAAATGATCCGCCATGAAGGCGTCAGGCTGCTCGCCACACGTGGTTATCCAGAATACATTCTGCGGCGGAAAACCAAGGTTCCGATTCTGGCTATCGGGTATTCCGCGGAAAATTTCTTTGAAACCCTGCTGCCTTATCAGAATTCTGGCATGACTGTCGGGCATCTCTGTTTTCCCGGTCAGAACCAGAAATTCATGAAAATCGCCAAACTTCTCGGCCTCAAGGGCAGACGGCTGGAAGTGGAAGACAGGAACAATCTTGATGCGGCGCTGAACAGCGCACGCAAGATGCGCATCGATCTGCTTGTCGGAGGACTCGGCCTCATCAGCGCCGCCCGGAGAAAGGGCTTTCACGGCATTCCCCTGCTCGCGGAAAACCGGGAGGAAATCAGGCAGACCTTTCTTGATGCACGCGCCATGCTGGCAATGGAAGCTGTCAATGCGGAGAGGCACAGCTTCATCAGGACCATCCTGGACGCCAATCCCAACATCATCATTCAGGTGGATGACGAATACACTGTCGCCTACGCCAACAACAGCGCCCAAAGCGCCTTTGCCGCGATCCACCCGGAACTTCTTGGCATTCCGCTGTCCGAAGTCTTTCCGGAAACAGATTTCGGGACGCTGTTCACCGCGTCGCTGCTCAGAGAAGAACCAGACATTCTTACTGACAAACTGCACAGGGAATTTCTCTTTGAAGTGACGAGGTTGCGCTTTCAGGGCGGCCCTGAAGGCTACATTCTTTCCTTGAGCAGCGTTCAGGCTATCCGCAAGGGAGAAAGCAACAGACAGCGTCGATTGGGCAAGCAGGGCAGACCTCCGTATTTCACGCTGAGCGACATTCTCGGCAAAAGTCCGCTCATGATGCGGGCAAAATCCCTGGCGGCAAAATTCGCGGCCAGCGACGCGCCCATTCTCATTGTGGGCGCCACGGGCACAGGCAAGGAAATGTTCGCTCAGGCCATGCATGTCCTGAGTTCTCGCGCCGCAGCGCCGTTCATTTCGCTCAACTGCGCCTCCCTATCGGAAACGCTGCTGGAGAGTGAGCTTTTCGGCTATGAAGAAGGCGCGTTCACCAGCGCGCGACGCGGGGGCAAGCCGGGTCTGCTGGAAGTGGCGCACGGGGGTACGGTTTTTCTTGATGAGATCGGTGAAATGCCGCTTGCCGTACAGGCCAGGCTCCTTCGCGTCCTGCAGGACAAAATGGTGACCCGCCTTGGTGGCACAGGCTCCATGTCTGTGGATATCCGCATCATTTGCGCCACGAACAGAAACATTTTCGCCATGGCGGGAGAGGGACAATTCCGCGCGGATCTCTTCTATCGCATCAATACGCTCATCCTGCGTATTCCCGCCCTTGCGGAACGCCGGGAAGACATTCCGCTCATCGCCAATTCCTATTGCGCCGCAAGGGGGACGCGCCTTTCCCGCGAAGCTCTGGGCAAACTCTCGGAACGTGTGTGGCCCGGCAATGTGCGTGAATTGCTCCATATTCTCGATCGCGCCCACATCATCAGCGCAAGCCAGCGCATTGGCCCGGAAAGCATCTGTTTTGACGAGGACCTGCTGCGAGAAGCTCCCGGCGGAGTCCGAGAGACGGACGTCGCCATGCAAGAACGATATCGGCTCCACGAAGCGTTGCAACGCAATTGCTACCATCGTGGCCGGACAGCCGCGGAACTGGGCATATCACGCGTCACCCTCTGGAAACGGATGAAATCGCTGGGCCTGTCATAGAGCATTTTTTCTGGCTTCAGGAGGATTCTGGCGGATGACATGAAGCAAATATGTCCAGTTCACATGCTGAAATAACATGACAACCGGACATATTTGGATTTCGTGAAACTGTTTGAGCAACCTCACGCTGAAAACGCGCCAGGTCCTACAGGCTGTGGATATAGGCGGCGAGATCTTCCAGGTTCTGCGGGTTCATGGGAACCAGCGCCTCATGCATGGCCTGAACCTTGGGATTGTCGAAAGTCTTCTGCTGGTGGTAGAGCTTCATCTTTTCCAGCAACACATCGACTTTTTGCCCGCCGATGCTCTTGCCGTTGGGGCCGTGGCAGGAGACGCAATTTTTTTCAAACAGATCCTTCCCGGAGACGGCGTTGCCGGTGTCGTTCTGGTTCAATCCCGTACGGGCGTCAACGGTCATGGGATCGTTGTCGGCGGAAAAAGCGGGAGCCGTGGCCAGCACGAGCGGCAGAGACAGCACAGCCGCGCACAGAGCGAACTTGGTCATGGAAACCTCCTTGGTTTGCAAACAAGCTTACCGGCTTTCCACCCCGTCGCAATGAGTATCCGCCGTGGCGCGCCTGATACTCAGAAGGCCCGTTTCAACGGGCCTTCTGGGGCTGCTGACCAAAGTCGGCAGCCTCGAAAAACAGGAGCAGGCAGCGGCTTTGCCGCGCCGCAAGCGACTGGTTTTCGTGCTTTCCGTCAAGCCGCCCTGCGGGTGGACGGCGCAAACTCCGCAAGGCGGAGTTTGCCATCAGTCAGGGAGGCCCGTTGAAACGGGCCTTCCCGGTCTGGTTGCACATCGCAAAGGTTGTTCCTGCACAGGCTCCGGCAGATGATCAGGAGCAGTCTGCGTCATCCGCTCCGGAGCCGTTCACAGCCCCGGAGACTGCCGAAACGCGGCCGGATCAGTAGGCATGGTCGTCCCTGCTGATGCTTTCGGGCGTCACCCGGTGGGCGAAGGTGTAGAACACCCAGGCCTGGTAGCAGATGACCACCGGCACGCAGACAAGCGCCACGCCAAGCATGATCTTCAGCGTCAGGGGGCTGGAAGCGCCGTTCAGCACCGTGATGCTGTACGCCGGATCAAGGCTTGACAGGATGATGCCCGGGAACATGCCGAGCACGCCAAAGAACGTGACGCTGATGATGAACAGCGCGCTGCACAGCCATGCGCCCAGGCAGTTCGCGCCGGCCAGCATGGCGCGCATGGTGAGCAGGGCCGTCACGGCCAGGATGGGGAAGATGAGCAGGGCCGGATGAGCCAGGTAGTTGTCGTACAGCCGGGTAAAGGATGCCGTGAGCGCGAGAAAGGCCACGGACAGCACAAGCAGGACCGGCCAGAGGCCGCACGCCGCGCGCACGGCCCGCTCGCGGATTGCCCCCTCGCTCTTCAGGCTGAGCCACAAGGCGCCGTGCGTGCAGAAGATGACGAGGAAGAACACGCCCCCGGCAAGGCCGTAGGGATTGAGCAGTTTCAGAATGTTGCCGTGGTACACCCCTTCGCCGTCAATGGGGATGCCCATGAACAGGTTGGCGAAGGCCACGCCGAACAGCACGGCCGGGAGCGCACTGCCGAGAAACTGGCAGGTGTCCCACAGCTTTTTCCAGCCGGCGTCCGTCCTTTTGTTGCGAAACTCGAAGGATACAGCCCGGAAGATCAGGGCGAACAGCAGGATGAGCAGCGGCGCGTACAGCGCGCTGAACATCACCGCGTACGCCTTGGGAAACGCGGCGAAGGTCACGCCGCCGGCGGTGATCAGCCAGACTTCGTTGCCGTCCCAGTACGGGCCGGCCGCGTTGTAGATCACCCGTTTTTCCTCGTCGTTCCTGGCGAGAAAGGGCAAAAGCGTGCCCATGCCGAGGTCAAAACCGTCCAGGGTGAAATAGATCGCCCAGAGCAGTCCCCATACAACAAACCAGATGGTCTCAAGCATATGTATCTCCTCTCTTTGGGAGTTCGGGCAAAGACTTTGCTCCCGTGTCGCGTCCGGCGGGCGGGCGCGAAGCGGTTCCGCGGCGGGCGGCCGCAAGACCGTCCGGGCCTCAGAGCATTGTGCGATTGAAACTGTTCGTTTTCAATCGCGGCGTTGCCGTCACTTCCCCGCGGGGCGGGACAGGCGCGGCAAAACGCGGTTTGCCCGCTTGTTCGGCACGGGCGTTCGCTCTTGCGGCCGTCGGGCGTTTGCCCGCAATTCATTGGGAAAACGCTCTAGTCCTGCGGCCCCTTGCGCGCGTATTTCCTCAGCAGGTAAATGTCCACAATGCCGAGGAACGTGTAGACCACGACAAACGCCGCCAGGGAAAGCCCTACTGACGAAGAGGGCACGGGCGACGCCGCGTCGGAGGTACGCATAAGGTTGTAGACGATCCAGGGTTGCCGCCCGATTTCCGCCACGGCCCAGCCCGCCATGATGGAGAGGTAGGGGAGCGGAATGAGCAGGGTGAGCGCCTTGAGCAGGCGGGGGTGTTCTTCCAGATCCTTGCGCTTCCACCAGGCCGCGGCGGCGAGCAGGATAAAGACGGCCCCGCAGCCCGCCATGAAGCGGAAGGAAAGGAAGGTTGGCAGAACCGGCGGAACGTCTTCGGCCGGGAAGGCGTCAAGCCCCTTGACCTCGGCGTCCGCCGCGTCAAAAGCCAGAATGCTCAGCATGTTCGGGATGGGCAGCGCTTCAATGGCGTTCTTGCGCCCGTCCTGATCCGGCCAGGCCAGCAGGTACATGGGCACGTTCTTTCCGGTTTCCCAGTGGGATTCCATCGCCGCCAGCTTGGCCGGCTGGTATTTGGCGACGATTTGCGCGTGGTTGTGCCCCTGCACGGCCACGAGCAGCGCGAAGATCAGCGTAAAGGGCGCGGCGATGCGCACCGAGAGCCTGAAGAAATCAAGATGGCTCTTGCGCGCCAGATGCCAGGCGGAAACGCCGAGGACGAAAAAGCCCGAGAGCATCCACGACGCGAAGATCGTATGCCCGTACTGCCCCCACGCAAAGGGGTTGACGACGACCGAGAGGAAGTCGCTCAGCTCGGCGCGCCCGTTGCGCAAGACATAGCCGACGGGATGCTGCATCCAGCCGTTGGCCAGAATGATCCACAGCGCCGACAGGTTGCCCGCCAGGGCCACAAGCCAGATCGCCGCGAGGTGGACCTTTTTGCTGACGCGCTCCCAGCCGAACGCCCACACGGCGATGAACGTGGATTCGAGGAAGAAGGCGACAGTGGCTTCAATGGCCAGCAGCGAGCCGAAAATATCGCCCACATATTCGGAGTACCGCGACCAGTTGGTTCCGAACTGGAATTCCAGCGTGATGCCTGTCACCACGCCGAGGGCGAAGTTGATGAGGAAAAGTTTTCCCCAGAATTTGGCCATCTTCTTGTACGTTTCATCGCCCGTGCGAACATACTTTGTTTCCATGATCGCAATAAGAACGCTCAGGCCGAGCGTCAGCGGAACAAAGATGAAGTGGAAAAAGACGGCCACGGCGAACTGGAGCCGCGACAGCATGACTACATCCATACTTTCCCCCTTTTGCTTGCGCGTCATTGTTCCGCGCCGGGGCGCGCAACCCCGGCGCATCCGAAATCAGCAGGCGGCGTTGGTCCCGCACTTCGCCTTCAGCGCCTGCGCCACGGTCACGCCGAGCGCGCGGCACTGAACCAGCCCCTCGTGCCTGGGCACGAACTGGAGCTTGAGCGGTTCGGCCGGAAGCTCGATGTTCATGCCGGCCAGCCATTCCTGGATGTGCTTGGGAGCCTCGCCCGACCAGCCGTAGGAACCAAAGGCCGCCCCCACCCTGTTCAGGGGCCGCAGACCCTTCATGTAGGTGAGAACATCGGCAATCGCGGGCAGAATCGAGTTGTTGTGGGTGGGAGAACCGACAAGCACCGCGCCGCAGTCGGCCAGGGCCGTCATGACGTCGCTGTGGTGGTTTTTCTGAATGTCAATGAGCTGGCACGGCACGCCTTCATCCACCATGCCGGACATGATCGCCGCGGCCATCTTGCCGGTGGAACCCCACATGCTGTCGTACACGATGACGGCCCGCTGTTGCGGCTTCTGTTCGGCCAGTTTCCGGTAGGTATCGACGATGAAGGCGCAGTCTTCCTTGCGGCGGTAAATAAGCCCGTGATCCGGCGCGATGATTTCAATATCCAGGTTCATCGCGGCCACGGCGTCGAGCGTCTTGAGCACCAGCGGAGAGAAGGGCAGCACGATATTGTAATAGTATTCCTTGATGGCGTGCAGCAGGTCAGACTGGTTGTATTGATCCACATAACGCTCGCTGGAGGCGATGTTCTGGCCGAAAATGTCGTTGGAGATGAGCAGCTTTTCCTCGGGAATGTAGGAAACCATGCTGTCCGGCCAGTGCAGCATTTTGGTGTCCACAAAATGGATGCTGCGTTTGCCGATGCTGATGGAGTCGCCCGTCTTCACCACTTCAATGGGCCAGCCGGCAGTGTCGAACTGGGCTTCCATGAAGCGTTTCCCCGTGACGGAAGTGATGATTTTTTCGGGCTTGCAGCGTTCCACAAGCTGACACAGCGCGCCGGCGTGGTCCTTTTCCGTATGGTTGACCACGATGTAGTCGACTTTTTCCAGCGGCAGGGCCTTGGCCAGCCGGCAGAACATGGCTCCCGCGTAGTCGTTGTCGACGGTATCGAAGACGACGTTTTTTTCGTCCCGAATGAGGTAGGAGTTGTACGTTGTGCCGTGCGGAGAGCGGCTGTAGCCGTGGAAGTTGCGCTTGTTGAAGTCAACCGCCCCGATCCAGAAAACATCTTTTGTGATTTCAACAGGTTTCATCTTTACATCCTTTGTGGAACAGATTCGCCTTGAGGTGGTCCGTCCTCAAGGCCTTGCAAGGCCGGTTCCGGCATTGAACAGCGCGGATCAATCGCGCCGGCGCATCGGCGGCATTGCCGTCATGCACGGCTGCAAAAGGCGCGGCGGGACTCCCCGCCGCGCCCCTGCACTTCACCTGAACGCGTTGCAGGCGATCCCGGCATGTTCCGGAATTGCCCGCGGGCGTTCGTGAAACCCAAAGTGACAGCCTGCTCGCGTTCATGCCGGGTCAGCCGGCCGAACCCTACGCGGGCTTGAATTCCGATTTGGCCGCGCCGCAGACCGGGCATACCCAGTCTTCCGGCAGATCGGCGAACGCCGTGCCCGGAGCGACGCCCGCCTGGGGGTCGCCTTCCGCGGGATCGTATTCATAGCCGCACACGTCGCATACATATTTCTGCATGACGTTCTCCTGAAATGTTTGATGGTTGCGAAAAGACTCCGCGCCGTCTTTTCAGAGCCTGACGCGGCGGCAACGCCGGGTTCGCCCGCCGAAAACCATGTTTTCCGGCGAAGCGATCCTCACAAATCCCCCCGAGGGGGATTCGACGAGTTGCAAAACGCGTGTATCAGAAAAGGGATTGCTTTACCATACGCAAAATGGGGCGCCGCACCCAGACCGTGCTGTGCGGCGCCCCCGCAATCGGATTGCTGTTTCGCCGTTTCGTGCGCCCCGCCAGAAAAAATCCGAATCCGGAACGGCTGCGCAATAGTCACGACAGCGTCCCGGCGTTACGAGCGCCACAGCCCGTGCAGATTGCAGTATTCGCGCGCGCAGGCCACCTTGTCCGGCGTGACGGAGAATTTCGCCTCCGGCGCTTCGCCCGGCTTGAGGGTTTTCACGCAACGGCAACCTTCCCTGGTGATGATTTCAATGAACTGAATCCAGTGTTTCTCTTCCATCGGGTGAGGCGCGGAGCCTACCTTGACCTTGCAGCCTCCGTCGCACGCTTCAATGACGGGAACATGTTTTTCCCTGGCCGCGTCGACCGTATTTTCCGTCAGGCGCTGCATGGGTTTGCCGCAGCAGACCAGTCCGTCGTGCGTTCCGTACAGGAGTTCAACAATATTGCCACAGACGTCACACTTGTACACTGCAAACTGTTCAGTCATGTCGTTGTACCGCCCTTTATTTTTTTGTTAAGCATACATGCCGGTTACATACCGTACCTGGCAAGATTCACTACGCGGCTTCGTGCATGCGTTCAATGATTTATCCTCATCCGGAAAAATGAGAATAATTTTTTTTAGCAAAAGAATCCAGCACAAAATATGCCGCGCCCGGTATTGGCGATCCCTCAAGGGTTGTGTTTAGCGGGGGCGGAAGCGCCAGCCGCCCGGGGTCCAGGAAAGGTGGCGGCTTTGGAAAGGCGGGGTGTGGTCCAGCAGTCGTTCCCAACGCCGCGCGAATACGCCGGAGACGGGCTGTGGGTGCAGGGCGGCGTCTGTCAGCAGATCCGCGCCGGGCACGACAATGCTCCGTTTTTTTCCGTCGCGCCATGCCCTCAGGCAGAAGTCCGCCGCCGCCAGCGCGCCGGCCGCGGGGTCAAGGCCGCCTGCTTCCCGCCAGACGTCCGTCCGGCAGAACAGGCCGGCCAGGGGCAGGGCCGGCACGGAATGCAGCAGATGCGCCTGCGAATAGTAGCCTGGCGCGGCCGTGTGCAGGCCGGCGTAGGCCGGGCACAGCCACAGCCCGGGGTTCGTGCGCGGTCCGTGGCCCACGGCATACCCCGCGTGCGCCAGGAAGCCCTGTTCCGTGACGCCCCGGCATCCGGCCGCGGCCACGTCGTTTCGCCAGCAGGCGGCGGCGACGGCATGCGCCCAGTCCGGGTGCAGGGGGATGTCGCCGGCGCGGATCAACCCCACTATCGCGCCCCGCGCCAGGGAGACGGCCAGATTGGCGGCTTTGGCCGGCGACAGATCGCCGGGCGCGGCAACCATCCTTACTCCTGCTCCGCCGTCCAGCCGGGAAACAGCGCGTTGCAGCGCACGCGCATAGGCCGCCCACTCCTCCCCTTCCGGAACAAGGAGCAGCGCTTCTCTCTTGACGAGCGAAAGATTCTTCAGCAGGAGGGCGACATTGCCCGCTGTTTTGCCCGCTGTTTTGCCCGCTGCCGCGCTCGCATCGGCGTCGCCCGGACGGCTGGAAGCGACGGGCAGGGCGTCCCACGGGGCGATGATCAGCGTCACCAGCGGGGCGGGCGCGGGCAGGCGGAAACGCACATCGGCAAAGCCGGAGTTCGGCCGCATGGTCATGTGGATGGATGCTTCCTGCCGGACACAACCCGGGGCCGGCGTGTCATTGTCCGGCGGCACGGCGGCATTGTGTTCGGCGGCAAACGCCTGACGCGCCCTGAGGCCGGCTTCCCGCGCGTAGGGTTTGGCGCTGATGGTGCGAGAGGTGCTGTCTTCGTGCATCCGCCAGTGGTACAGCACATGGGGAAGGTGAATGAAGGCTCCCGGTCCCGCCGCCCGCAGACAGCGCAAGGCCAGATCGTGATCCTGCGCGCCTTCCATGCCCTGGCGGAAGCCGCCAAGCCGTTTGAGCAGGGAGGTGCGGTACACGCCGAAATGGCTTGCCGCATTGCAGGCCAGCAGCAGATCGGGATCGATGCCCGCCTTGAAGAACGGGCTGGCGCGCCGCGTCGCGCCGGAGGCGTCCGTTTCGAGGCGGTCTTCGTCCGTAAACAGCACGGCGGCCTCGGGATGGGCGGCCAGGGTCTGTCGCACCAGCGCCACGGCCAGCGGCGAAAGGACGTCGTCATGATCCACAAGGCCGCACCATTCGCCCCGCACCAGATCCAGGGCCGTATTGCTGGCCGCGCTGATGTGGCCGTTCCGTTCGCGGAACGCAACGCGAATGCGGGCGTCCTCGGCCATGTGCCGGAGCAGGATCCTTTTTACCCTTTCATCCGTTGAAGCGTCGTCCGCCACGCAGAGTTCCCAGTAGGGGGCGGTCTGGTTCCGCACGGACCACAGCGCGGCTTCGAGAAAGGCCGGGCAGGGGTTGTATACGGGCATGATCAGCGAGAGGAGCGGGCCTTCCCCTTCGGAGGCGAGGGCGTGTTCCGGGCTGTTCCGGCCTGCGTCGTTCACGAAAGCGGGGATCTCCCGTGCCGGGCGGGCGGGCGTCGTTTCGTACAGGCGGCGCCAGGCGTCATACGGCGTGCCGGAGAGCGGCGGCGTGTTGAAGACGCCGATCCGGAACATCCGCCGCAACGCTTCGTCCAGCCCGGCGGTATCTTCCTCCATGTCGGCAGGCGCGGCCGGGAGATCGGCAAGGAGCGCGGCGGCCAGATGGCGCGCCTCTTCCGCCGGCCCGGGATCCTGCTCCCCGCCTTGTTCCATCCGATCGAGCAGGGTGTGGAGGCGCGTTATCCGGCTTTCCGGTTGCGAGCAGGTCATCGGCATCCTCCCGGGCTTTTTGCTTGGGGTCAGATCTCGTCGCAACGCCGTCCGCGAAAAGCCGATTTTTTGGCCGGCAAGGGGAACCATTGGGCGAAGCGGTATTGAAGCGGCGCGAAAAAAAGCCGCGCCCTTGCGGGGCGCGGCCTTTGCGGAACTCAGTTGTCCGCGCTTTCTTCCAGCTTCTGCTTCAGCAGGTCACCGAGGCTCTGCCCGGCTTCGGGGCCGGAGCGGCTGTATTCGCGCGGTTTGCGGCGTTCTTCCTCTTCCTTGAGCTGCTTGATGGACAGGCCGAGACGGCGGTCCTCCGCGCTCACATGGATGATCTTCGCCTGGATTTCCTCGCCTTCCTTGTACAGTTCGGCGGGGGATTTCACCTTCTTGGAGCTGAGTTCGGAGACGTGGACAAGACCTTCAATGCCTTCTTCCACTTCAACGAACAGGCCGAAGTCGGTGATATTGGTGATGGTCCCCTTGACGATGCCGCCCACGGGGTAGGCAGTCGGCACGTTGAACCACGGATCGTCGGAAAGCTGCTTGATGCCGAGCGTGAACTTCTCGCTTTCCTGATCCACGGTGATGACCTTGGCCTGCACGGTGTCACCGACCTTGAAGAGTTCGTTGGGATGACGGATCTTCTTGGTCCAGCTGATGTCGGACACATGGATGAGGCCGTCGATGCCGTCCTCGATGCCGATGAACATGCCGAAGTCGGTGATGTTCTTGATGACGCCCTCAAGGATGGTGCCTTCGGGGTATTTTTCGCCCACAAGCTCCCACGGATTGGGCCGCACCTGCTTCATGCCGAGGGAGATGCGCTTCTTGTCCGGATCGACGCCGAGGATGACGACTTCCACTTCGTCGCCCTGGCGGACCATCTGGGAAGGATGACGCAGTTTGCGCGTCCAGGACATTTCGGAGATATGCACCAGACCTTCCACGCCGGGTTCAAGCTCCACGAACGCGCCGTAATCGACAAGGTTCGTCACCTTGCCGTTGTGGCGGGAACCTTCGGGGAAACGCGCGGTGATGTCATGCCAGGGATCGGGCACAAGCTGCTTGAGGCCGAGGGAGACCTTCTGGTTTTCCTTGTCGAAGGAGAGGACTTTCAGTTCCAGATCCTGCCCGAGGGTGACCATTTCGCGCGGGTGACGGATGCGCTTCCAGGACATGTCGGTGATGTGCAGCAGGCCGTCAAGCCCGCCGAGATCCACAAACACGCCGTATTCGGTGATGTTTTTCGCCTTGCCGGTGACTGTCTGGCCTTCGCACAGGGTCTGGAGCAGTTCCTGCCGCTTGGAGTCGCGTTCCTCTTCAAGCAGCACGCGACGGGAAACGATGACGTTGCTGCGCCGGCGGTTGATTTTGAGCACGCGGAATTCGAACTCCTGGTTCACCAGGGCGTCCATGTCCGGAACGGGGCGCAAATCCACATGCGAACCGGGCAGGAAGGCTTCCACGCCGCCCAGATCCACCGTGTAGCCGCCCTTGATGCGGCGCATGATGCGGCCCTTGATGACGCCGTTCTTTTCCTGCACGTCTTCGAGCTGGTCGAAGAGCTGCATCCGCTTGGCTTTTTCAAAGGACAGGGTGATGGTGCCTTCCTGCTCGTTCTTGCGAGCCACGAAAACATCCACCCGATCGCCCACTTTCACGACAAGGTTGCCTTCGGCATCCCGGAATTCGGCCGTGGGGATCTGCCCTTCCGACTTGAAATTCACGTCTACAAGCACATTGTCGTCATCTACGCGGACAATCTCGCCCTTGACGATGGTCCCTTCCTCAAGATCCCCGAAATCGGTGCTGAGGTAGCCGTCCAGCGCGCTGGCGAAATCAAATTCCGCGTCCATACCGTGGTTTTCCATGGTTTCCTTGGTTTCCATACAGCCTCCAGGCCGACAAGCATTTTCCCCCCTTCTGAAGGGGTCACTCCCTTTATCAGGGGAACTTTGTTTTGGCAAGCGCGATTGTCGCGGGATCCCGCCCCGGCGCGCGTTTTGCGCCGGATCGGGGGCCGCGGGAGGGGCTGTCGTCGTGCGGGAGCGCCCGGCGGATCAGCGATCGGCCTCGTAGCCTGCGTCCGGCGGGAGATCCCGGCGGGCGGACTGGGCGCGGGCGAGTTCGTCGCAACGCTCGTTTTCCGCATGGCCGTTGTGCCCGCGCACCCAGTGGAAGCTTACCGCGTGCCGCGTCAGTTGCGCGTGCAGGCGCTCCCACAGGTCGCGGTTCTTGACCGGCTTTTTGGCCGCCGTCTTCCAGCCGTTTTTCAGCCAGCCCGCCAGCCATTTTTTTTCCACCGCGTGGTGCAGGTACTGCGAATCCGTGTACAGGGCGACGCGGCAGGGTTCCTTCAGGGTTTCCAGGGCGGCCAGGGCGGCCATGATTTCCATGCGGTTGTTTGTGGTCAGCCCGCAGCCGCCGGAAAGCTCCCGCTCCGCGCCGCAACAGCGGAGAATGGCCGCCCAGCCGCCCCGGCCGGGGTTGCCGAGGCAGGAACCGTCGGTAAAGGCGGTGACGTCTTTCATGGCTGGTCCCCCCCGGCGGCGCGCGCTTCTTCCGTGCTCTGCACGACGGCGCTTTCCGGCAGGAGGCTCGCGCGCGGACGGCGGGCGTCAAGCACAAGCGTGTTCGTGAACATGTCGTGCAGGGTCTGGCGCTTGCGGGTGAGGAAAAAAAGCATGAAGCCCATGCCGAACAGCCCTGTGGACAATACCGAGAGCAGGGAGCGGCACGAGGCGCGCACGATGCGCGGCCGCCGCCCCCCGAGATCCGTCACCATCAGCCCGGCCGCGCGCATTCCGGGGCTTGCGCCGAGGCGCGCCGTGGGCACGGCGAAGCACAGCCAGCCGGTGAAGATGAAAAAGATGAGCATGCGCGAGCCGCGCGCTCCCATCAGATCCAGGATCAGATACAGGGCCGCGCAGATGCAGGCGTCCACGGCAAGGGCGAGAGCGCGTCTTGCCGCCGGCGCGGGAGCCGGGTCCGAAACGTCCATGAGACCGTCCTTCTCGTTACAACTCATCACCCTACACCCCCGCCATGCCGCCGAAGATCTTGCCGAAGGTCGAGGCGACAAGGCTGATGCCCACCAGGGATTCGGCCAGCGCAAAGGCGTTGCCGAGCATCACGAAGAAAAAGGCGAGGTTCGGCCACAGCGGCCACTTGCCCTCGTAGCGATCCGCCGCCTGCCAGACCCCGGCCGAAACCACTGTGACGCACAGTCCGAGCGCGATTCCCGCCGCAAGCAGGAGCATGGCCGGCAGGGCCAGTTGCAGAACGCTCTTGTCCGCCAGCAGCGGATTTTCAAACAGGTTCTGTTCATAGACGACGGCCGCGCCCATGATCCGCAGGTACAGGATGTTGACCACGGCAAAGACGATCAGACCGGGCCAGAACGCCTTGTACAGTTTCGTTTCGCCGTTGGCCATCGCGTGCAGCCAGCGCATGATTCCCCCTATGTTGAATGACGTCTATCCGAGCAGGGAGCATTGATCGTCGCGGGGCGGGGCGGGTTCCGCCCGGTTTTTTTCCCGACGGGGCGTGCGCGGAGCCTGATAGAGGGCGCGATCAAGCGTTCTCTGGTACGGGGACCACGCGCTTTCGCCTTCGTTCACGTCCCTGAACAGGGCGCGGGTCTGGGCGAGCTTGGCGTCCAGATTGTCGGCGTAGTGCAGGGCCAGGGCTTCCGCCGTCTGGGGAAGACGCGGCGAGCCGTATTCATACAGCCCGTGGTGACTGAGGACAAGATGCCGGAAGTGGAGGGCCAGTTCCGGTTCCACCCTGGCCTTTTTCAGGTGTGGGGCGAGCAGTTCCAGGCCGAGGTTGATGTGCCCCACAAGCCGGCCTTCATCGGTGTAGTCGTTGGCGAGGCCGCCGGAGAGTTCGGCAATCTTGCCGATATCGTGAAAGAGCGCGCCCGTGAACAGCGTCTGGCGGTCCAGTTCCGGGTAGTGATCGCACAGGCGCAGGCAGAGCGTCGCCACCGAGAGGCTGTGTTCCAGCAGGCCGCCCACCCAGGCGTGGTGGACGCCCTTGGCCGCCGTGGCCGTGAGCAGGCGGGGCCGGATCTCCGGATCGCCAAGCACGGCAAGGGCGAAGGCGCGCCACGGCTTGTGCGTCAGCTCGCGCCGGCAGAGGGCCTCCGCCTCTTCCAGCAGATCCGCCGCCGGGCGATCCCCGGCAGGCAGAAAGGCCGCGAGATCCGCCTGTTCCGTTTCTTCCGCCGTGAGCAGACGCAGGCGGCCGACATTGATCTGGAGCTGATCCCGGTAGCTTTCGGCCCGGCCTTCCACTTCGGCCAGCGAACCGGCCCGCACGTCGGGGCAGGACTGGCTGGCGGGACTCCAGATCCGCGCTTCAAGGCAGCCCGAGGCGTCCTTGAGTTCCAGTTTCCAGAACGGGCCGTTCTTTGCCTGAAGCTGCGAGGCGGCGCTGACGAGAAAGAGCGAGCGCACGTCGTCGCCCGCGTCGATATCCCTGATCCATTGTGTTTTTTCCATGAACAACCTACAGTCGCGGTAATCCCCGTCCAGCCGGAAGCGTCAGGCAATGCCCGACAGTCCGGAAAGGGCGGTTGTGTGAAAATGCAACTCTTTTTCTCTTTCTGTCAACGGTTTCCGGAAGGGGGGAGCGGGTCAACCGCAAGCCTGCCGGCGGCCGGAACTCTCGCGGATTCACGCCATGCGCATTCTTCTGACCAATGACGACGGCATCCACGCGCCCGGCATCCATGCCCTGCACGCCGCTCTTCGCGAATGCGGGCATGAGGTGCATGTCGTCGCGCCGCTGAAGGAAAACTCCGGGGTCAGCGCCTCGCTTACCCTGCGGGGCCGGCTCCATGTTTATGACGTTGAGGAAGACGGTCTTGTCGGCCGGGCGGTGGACGGCACGCCGGCGGACTGCGTCAAGCTCGCGCTGACCACCCTGTTGCGCGACGCCCCCGATCTGGTCGTGGCCGGTCTGAACAACGGCGGGAACCTTGGCACGGACGTTTTTTATTCCGGCACGGTGGGCGCCGCTGTTGAAGCCTGCATGTTCGGCCTGCCCGCCGCCGCGGTTTCCCGGGGGCGTCCGGCGGAAGAACCTCCCGCCGCCTGCGCGGCCCATGCGGCGCGTCTGATCACGGCGTTCGACTGGGCCGGCTTCCCCCGCGGGCGGGTGCTCAACATCAACTACCCCCGGCGTCCGGCGGCGGAATGGCGCGGGGTGCGCGCCGCGGCCATGTCGCTCACGCCCTGGAGCCACAGCTACGACCGGCATGAAGAGCCGGACGGGCAGCCCGGCTGGGAGCTTGTCGGCTCCATGCCGCCCGAGGACGGAACCGAAACGGACATTGCCCTGGTGCGGGCCGGCTGGGTTGTGCTGACGCCCCTGCTTCTTGACCGCACGGACCGCGCGACGCTCGCCCGCCTGGGGACGGAGGAAGGGGGCGATGCAGCGCCCTTGTCTTGAAGGGAACAATGGAGTACAGGAAAAAAACCGGTTCTTCCGCCTCCCCTGTTATCCGGCGTGAAGCCGGATCGCCCATATTTCGCGCCTTGCCCGCCGCAGGGCGGAGAGGAGGAACCATGCCGCTTACTTCCCCCCGGAACATGTTTGATCGCGCCCTGAAAGAGGGCTTTGCCGTCGGCGCGTTCAACGTCAACAACATGGAAATCATCCAGGGCATCCTGCAGGCCGGAGCGGAAGAAGACGCTCCGGTGATTCTTCAGGTTTCGGCCGGCGCGCGCAAGTACGCGGGCCAGAACTACATCGTCAGGCTCGTCGAGGCGGGCCTCATGGAGAGCGATCTCCCGGTGGTGCTGCATCTGGATCACGGGGCCGACTTCGAGATCTGCAGGGACTGCGTGGACGGCGGCTTCACGTCCGTCATGATCGACGGCTCGCATCTGCCGTTTGAGGAAAACATCGCGCTCACCCGCCGTGTCGTCGACTACGCGCACGAGCGCGGCGTGTGGGTAGAGGCGGAACTGGGCCGTCTGGCTGGCGTGGAAGAGGATGTTCACGCCGAGCACAGCGTGTATACGGACCCGGATCAGGCTGTGGAGTTCGTGCGGCGTTCGGGCTGCGACTCGCTGGCGGTGGCTATCGGCACCAGCCACGGGGCGTACAAGTTCAAGGGCGAGGCGAAACTGGACTTTGACCGTCTCAAAACCATAGGCGATCTTCTGCCGGGCTACCCCCTCGTCCTGCACGGGGCGTCCAGCGTGCCCCAGGAATTTGTGCGCGCCTGCAACGAGTACGGCGGCCATGTCGCCGGCGCGGCAGGCGTGCCCGAGGATCTTCTGCGCAAGGCCGCATCCATGGCCGTGTGCAAGATCAATATTGATACGGATATTCGTCTGGCCATAACGGCCAGCATTCGCAAGGCTCTTGCGGAACATCCGGAGGAATTCGACCCTCGCGCCTACCTGAAGCCGGCGCGGGAGGCCGTGCGAAACATGGTGCGGCACAAGATGCGCGCCGTGCTCGGCTGCTCCGGCAAAGCCTGAGCGCATGTGACAAGGCATTCGGCGGCCGGGGTCTCGGCCGCCGTTTTTTTGTGAAAACACACATGCCCGCGCGTGCGGCGCAAGGAGAAAAACATGACAGTGCGGCTTGGAATCAACGGCTTCGGCCGGATCGGCAGGTACCTGATGCGTTTGCTTGCGGATTGCGACGACATGCCGGTGGTTGTCGTCAATGCCCGTGCCGACAACGCGCAGCTGGCCCATCTCTTCAAGTACGACTCGGTGCACGGCCGTTTCAACGGCACGGTGGATCATGACGAGAACGGGCTGATCATCAACGGCCGACATGTCGCCGTGACCCGCTGCAAGACGGGAGAGTGGGTCTGGGATCGCCATCAGGTCGATCTGGTGGTGGAAACCTCCGGCTCGGTGAAAAAGCGGGAAGGTCTGGCCGGTCATCTCGCCTGCGGCGCGAAAAAGGTGATCATGAGCGCGCCCGTGCCCGATGCGGACGTGACCATCGTCTACGGCGTGAACAACGCCATGTACGATCCCGCCCGGCACGACGTCATTTCGGCCGCCTCCTGCACCACCAACTGCCTTGCTCCGGCGGTCAAGGCGCTGCACGAGGCGTTCGGCATCGAGCACGGCACAACCACCACCGTGCATTCCTACACCATGAGCCAGCGCCTGCTCGACGGCTCGCAGAAGGACATTCGCCGCGCCCGCGCCGCCGCCATGTCGATCATCCCCACCACCACGGGAGCGGCCAAGGCCGTGGCCCTGGTCATTCCCGAACTCAAGGGCCGGCTCGACGGAACCGCCATGCGCGTGCCCACGCCGGACGGATCGCTTGTGGATCTTGTCTGCGTCGTGCAACAGCCCGTCACGGCGGAAGCCGTCAACGCGGCCATGAAGGCCGCCGCCGAAGGCCCGCTCAAGGACACGCTAGGCTACAGCGAGGAGCCGCTTGTCTCTGTCGACTACATCGGAGACACGCACGGCGGCGTGGTGGACGCGCTCTCCACCCGCGTCATGGGCGACAGACTGCTCAAGATGCTCGTCTGGTACGACAACGAGGCCGGCTTCACCAATCAGCTTGTCCGCCTTATCCGCCTGGTGGCGGACTCGATCAGGCAGGGGGAGCCTCGAGCCTGAAAAAATCCTGAATAAAAACAGCCTCCGGGGGACTGCCGTCCTCCGGGGGCCGCAAAGCGGAGGGGGACAATCTCTCGTCATTCCACCTGCCGCACAACCGTTTTATCTCTTGTCCGCCGGCGCTTCGGACCAGCCCTTGCCCAAATCTTGCCAAGTCGGCAGGGAAGGCGTACATAACAGGGGAACCCCGGTTCCTGCTGTCAACAGAAACCGGGGCTGGCGCGGCGCGTTACAGCGCCCCGCACGGCTGCCAGGTAGAGGTTTTTATCAACAGCCCCGGCCCATCGCACATAATGGGCCGGGGCGCTCTGTTATCTGGCGTCAGACGCCAGCAACAGCACCACAGCCAAAGCGATAAGCGAGACCATGATCAAACGTCTCATGGCCGTGCTCCTTTTCCGGCTTGCGCCGCGCCGAGCGCAGGCAGTCGAGTGAAAAGAAGCAGCCGTGCGTTTTGCGTTATAGCCTCATCGTTTGCCTTTCGCAATGCAAATGATTCAAAATGTTTGCCGGTGTTTCCCTGTTGAAGACGGGCAAACGCTCCGGTGGTTGCGAAAGGAAGGAAATCCCTGAAGAATCGTATATAACCCCGCCCGGAGCATTCGTGCTGCTTTGTTTTACTTCACATTTACTTGTCCTGCTTGAGGAGCGACTGCATGCCGCCCTGGACGCTGATCATGTTGTCGATGCCGTTCTGGGTAAGTGTAGGTTGAATTCATACAGCTCCCGAAAGCGATGAAAAAGCCTTGGGCTGACCACATGCGGCACTGCCACCCTGAGGGCAAGAAAAACGCTTGGATCTTCCATTCTCTTCTCGACATCCACAAGGTTACGAAGTGTGTACCCGGTGCTTTCAGTCACGAGCTTTTGCGTCTTGCCAAGCGGGCAAGCTCCCATTCCAGACTCTCCGAGTAAATAGTCCACTTGAAAACAAATTTTGCATAATCATGTGTGAATCATACAGAAATTCTTTTTGTATTTTGTCAGAATGATATGGATTCCCTGAAAGGAAAGCTGAGTCATATGGGGGGACGTGTGTTGTGGAGACATTCATTGACAGATGCACTGTCGAGAAGCCGTAGAAATATCTACAGTTAACAACTGTTTTTGGCAAGACTTTGTCGAAAATAAAAGTTTATCGATATTTTATTGTTTTAGAAATAATCTTATTATTTCACTATATTATATCAAATATTTAATTTTTTGGACTACCCAAAATCGACAGTGCATCTGTCGATGAATGTCTTCACGAGTGTACATCTCACGAAGAGATGCTCTCTATTCGATCTTTTCTTGGGGATGATTTGAAGTATAATATTTTATGAAGGAATATTCTCATGGGTTTTTTCAATAAATTTGCTAGATTAACGAAAAGAATAAACGCAATTTCTCTAGTAAAATCATTTAACTGTGTCATTCGCAAATTTTCTACCACTACACATCACTTTCAACATTTAGTTGAATGGGGTTCTTCTCCTAATCCAGAGTGGTATGATCATTTTCTTGATCAATATTGGGGATGGTCAAAAATTGGTACAGGTATGCCATGGGAACGTGGAATATTTTCTTCCATTGCTCTTAAAAAGAATGGCAAAGCTCTTGAACTTTGTTGTGGGGATGGTTTTAACGCCTATCATTTTTATGCTATTCATCTTGAATCAATAATATCTGTCGATTTTGATAGGGCAGCAATTGAGCATGCCAGAAAGAATTTCAAAAATTCTAAAATAAGATATGAGATTTGTGATATAAGGAGTTCAATTCCGATTGGAAAGTTCGATAACGTGATATGGGATGCCGCAATAGAACATTTTACTGAATCTGAGATAAACAAAATAATGTCCGATATCAAAGATCGTCTGACAGATAAAGGTATATTATCTGGCTATACAATCACAGCTCGTCCCGATGGCCAAAAAATGCACCATGATCATGAGTATGAATTTTCTTCAAAAGAAGACTTAATGCGCTTTCTTTCCCCTTATTTTCAACGAGTTAAAATATTTGAAACAGATTATCCCGACAGACACAATCTCTACTTTTATGCTTCAGATCGGGTGCCTCTTCCTTTTGATGCTGACTGGAATTTCAGCATATCAAAATAAGTGACTCATGAATGTTTACAGATTATTAAAGGAACAGCGCCTGGGCGCTCACCTGTCGCAACAGAAAGACGCTCACAAGGCTTGCGGCAATGAAGGGGCCGAAGGGGAACCGGCAGCGCCAGATCGCGCGGCTGTCCATTCTGCCAGTCGCAAGCAGCCCCACCAGCGCCAGAAGCGCAAGACCTGCCGACAGGAAGAAGATCAAGGGTAAAAGTTGCCAGCCGCACAGCGCTCCCGCCAGGGCGAAAAGCTTGACGTCGCCCAGTCCCAGCCCCTCCTTCCTTCGCAGCAGGAAGAATGCGCTTCGCAGGCCCGCGCTGCTGCCGAGGGCTGTCAGGAAGCCCGTCAGGGCATCCCCGGCCGAAAGAAAGTCGCAGAAAACAAAAAGCGGGGGGAAAATCAGGAAGGCCGGCAGAAGCATGACATCCGGCAAGAGAGTACTGTAACAGTCCACAAGGGAAATAGTGAAAAGGAACAACAACAGCAGCAGAAGAATAATGGTTGCCGAAGACATGCCGAAGCAGGCATATATTGCTGCGGAGAGCAGTCCGCACAGGCTTTCCGTCATGAGATGCACGGCGGAAATCTGTTTTCCGCAGTGGCGACATTTTCCCCGTAACAAAAGGTAACTGAAAACGGGAATCATATCATATGCGCAAAGGTTTTTCCCGCAATGCGGGCAACGCGACCGGGCACGGAGCCAGGAAGCGCCGTTTATATAGGTTTGGGCCAGCCAGAGCGCAAAGCTGGCCAGCCCGCCGCCCAGAAGGAAAAAGACCGCCATCATCATGACATTACCCCGGAAAGGCGTTTGAAAAGGTTCGTCGTGTCACTGATGAAGGGCACACCGCGCCTGCCGTTTTTCGCATCACGGAAGAAAGACCCGGAGCGGTAGTGAAGAGCCATATGGGCATGTCACCAGAGGAGTATGGCGTTATAATAGATGTGCAACAGGGTGCACAGCAGGACGGATCGAAAGCGCGTCCACAAAAAACCGATGCAGAGGGAAGGGAAAAACGTCAGCAGCGAGACGACATGCGGAGCAAAAAACACATGGCTCAGCGCAAACAGACAGGATGCGAACACGTTTGCCCGACTGAACAGGAAGAGCCTCCCCGGCAGGATCTTTTCCAGTTCCGCCTGGCACAGGGCGCGCCAGGTCACTTCCTCCAGCAGCGGCGCGGCAAGGAAGAAAAACGGGCTGATTCCGGGCCGATAGTCGAAAAAAAGCCCGCAGACCCCGCCCAGACAGCAGATCCAGAAACGGCGATCCCGCAGTCCCTGCCAGAATGGTTGCAGACGGAACGAGGCGGCAAGCTCGCTGATGAGGGAAGGCATGGCGCTGTCTACTTCCAGACGCCTGTGGCGCAACGGCCGAGTTCCTGATAGCTTTCCAGCCGTTCGCACAGGCCGAGCGCGCAGGCACGTTCAAGATCGGCGCACCCCTGCTTCGCGTCTTTCAGCAGAAAGCGCATGTCCCCCCGGTTCACGAACGCTTCGGCAAAGTCGGGCCGGCAGGCGATCGCCCGGCTGTAATCCTCGACGGCATCCCGGAACTTCCGATCGGCCCGGCAGATATTCCCCCGGTTGTAATAATAGACGGCATCATCCGGCCTGAGCCGAATGGCCGTGTCCAGGGCCGCCCGCGCCTCTTCATGCCTGCCCAGCCTGAGCAGGATGACGCCGCAGGCGTTGTAGGCATCGGGATCATCCGTCACCTTGTTCAGATATTCGGACATGATCCGTTCGGCGTCACCGAACAGGTTCAGCCTGTACAGGACAAGCGCCCGGTTGAAAAGCACCGCCGGGGCGTCCTTGTCCCTGTCGTCCACCATCTGGAGAAACCTGAGCGCTTCGTCGGGCCTGTCCTGCTCCAGCAGCACGCCGGCCTTGCCGACAAGCGCTTCCGGATTGGCGGGATCCGAACGCAGGGCTGTTTCAAACTCGTTGGCCGCGCGCGTGTATTCCCTGGCGGCAAAATAGGCGGATCCCAGATTGGCATGCAGCGCCGCGGATGTCGGTGAGAGGGAAACGGCCTTCCTGAAGCTGGCAATGGCCTGTTGCGGCTGATTGCAGAGGAGTTGCGCCATTCCCAGTCCGTTCAGCGCCACAGGGTGCGTCTGAGAGTCCGGAACAGAGGAAAACAGACGGATGCTTTCCCGGCAATCCCCCCTGGCGTAGGCGCTCATGGCCTGTGTAACGGCGTCTTCCGCCTGCATCCGGCGCATCTGATGCATTTGGGGCGGAGGGGTCTGTTTCACACATGCCGTTGCCGGCAACAGGGCCGCCAGCAGGGCAAGCCGGCAGATGCGGCGCGCCGCGGCGGCACAGGAAAAACGCTTTTTCATGGTTCTCCCCTTGCAAAGTCGTTCAGGCTGTGTTCGCCGTGTTTGAGCACAATGCTTCCCACAGCGGGAATATGAATGGCAGCCGTCTCCCGATCCGCATACAGCCGCAACAGGCGCTCCGAGGAAACGCCCGTTCCGGCAAAGAGAATATGGCCGGACCGGGCCGCGGGGCCGCCCTCCGTCTCAAGCGCAATGCCGATGCCGCTGGGAAAGGCGGCAATCCGTGTTTTCCGCCCCTCGTCGATTCTGAAAATCTCCGTTCCCTTCAGCTCAAGCCTGACCTCGCGCCCCGTCAGCATGGCTTCGCTCTTTGCCCGCCGGACAAGATGCAGCAACCGCCTGCTCTCGCTTTCCAGCGGGCTGTCGTGGACGCCCCATGCGCCGATGCTCAATGCCAGCGTCGTTCCCATGATGAGCAGAACGAGAAGAAGCTCAAGCAGCGTAAAGCCGCCTTCCCCGCCCGGTCCGCCTCTATCTGTCTTCGGGAACATCATCGTTCCAGATATCGGCATCGAAGCCGTCTCCGCCCTCGACGCCGTCGGCGCCGAGACTCATGATCTCGAAGGGCGTCTTCCTGCCGGGCGCAACATAGACATAGTCATTGCCCCAGGGATCCCGGGGGATTTTTGACATGTACCCGTTGGGAGGATAGTTGCGGGGCGCGCGGCCCGTGTCAGGCTTTGTGACCAGCGCTTCCAGCCCTTGTTCCGTGGAAGGATAAAACGCATTGTCCAGATAAAATTTCTTTACCGCGGTGGAAAGATTTTCAATCTGCATTTTTGCCTGAACAACGCGCGCCTTGTCCGGCTCGTCCATGAACCGCGGCGCTACAACCGCCCCCAGGATGCCCAGAATGACGATGACAATCATCAGTTCAAGAAGGGTGAAACCGTCCTGTCCGCGAATTTTTCCAATACGTTGCATGTCCTGCTCCTTCACAAGAGAAAACGGGTGACCCACTGCATATATGATTTGGTAAGCCAGCCTACGGAAACGCAGCGCAACCGCCTGGCCCCTGTGCCGGCCTCGCTTGTTACGCGACGCCAGCGGCTTTGTTCGCTCAGGATCAGTGTGGAAGGCAGGGCAATGCCGTAGGACTCGAAAACGGCTCTGTACCACCCCGGGATTGCTTCTTCTCCCTGATTCGCTCGCAGGCGCAGAAACGTCTCCACAAATTCGGAAGCGACAGCGCTGTTGTCGACAAATCCGTAAACTACGGCCGGCTGAAGGGTATTGATGTTCAGCGGCCCTGTTGACCATAGCGTGCAGCAGTCCGCCAGCCCCGGAATGTCCCCCGATCCCGTTATCACCCGCCGCGCCAGTTCGTGGTTTATGCTTGGCCAGTGGATCAGAAGCAGCTCGGCCATGCTTTCCGGCGGGCGGAAGGGGGGAAAATACAGCGGCTCGCGTTCCAGGTACCACGCACGGGCCTCCGTCGACAGCGGCGTTTCTCCTCCCCAGCTCAGGAGACCGTCAAGAAATTCCCGCGCGCACAGCCTGGCGGCGTCATGGCTGCCTTCATAGCCGTGCCGCAGCAACAGGAAGGAGAGCATTCTTTCAAACATCAACCGGCAGATTTCGGCCTTTTGCGTTCCTGCCGAACCTTCGGCATACAGGGCCTTGAGCGGAAAGCGCGAATTTTCATCTTCCAGGCTGATGCGTATGGATCCGCTTTTGAGCTGGTCATTATACATGTTGACAAACAGGGAAAACTCGTTCTGCGTATGGGCAAAGCTGGCGATACGTTCGTTTTCTCCATTTGCCTGTTCCTTTCTGACGAGAAAAAGAGCCGCCACGGTCTCGCAACTGTTCAAAAGAGGTTTTGACGCAAGGATTGAACGACTCGTCAGGGAGAAAACATGATCAAGCAGAATGGTTCTGTTCAGCTCGATGCTGACAAGAGACAATCCCGAGATGATGAACAGGACAAGGATAAGGACAACGCCGCGCTGACGCTTCCTCCGTTCATTCCCAGCCAATTTCCGTTCTCCTTGCCATTATATGGGAATAAAAGCATTCTTCATCTTCCGTTTCGGATATCTTGCAGACCAGCCGCAATCCGACGGCATTCGCGCTGTCCGATCCGTCCCCGGCCCATTCCGTCGCCGTCCGCCCTCCAGGGAGAACAAGATCGAATCTGGCAGTCACAAGCGAGGGAAAAAGCACGATCTCCCGCCAGGGAAACTCCCCGGAAACCCCGCAAAACGCTCTTTCCCGCCGGACGAGCATCTTCCGGTTGGGCGAGACGGGCCGCAACCTGTACTCCACGCAAAACACGTCCTCTGCCGTGGAAGCGGCTTCCGGCAGGGCGGAAACCCTCGTGGCAAAGGAAAGGAGAACGCTTTCCCCTTCTTCCGGCTCCGGGGCCTCCGTCCCCGTTTCGGTGTGATACGCCTCCGAGGGAAGTATGGCGCTTTTCCCCAGGGGGGGGAGCGTCGAGATCCCCCCGGAGGCGATGTGGAGGGCGGCCATGTCGTTATCAATGATCCCGAAGACAATGCGTTCCCGCTCGCGGGCGGCAACCGCCTGTTGCGCCTGCCTGCCGCTCAGGGCGACCATGTCCCATGTGCGGAACAGCACGGCGCCGATGACGGCAGTCAACGCCATGGCGATCAGCATTTCAAAGAGGGTGAAGCCTCCCGGCGGATCGCCCGGAGACTCAGGGATACAGGATTTGCTCCAGGGAAATTTCATGGCGCGCCTTCTCTTCTCCTTCCGTGATGATGAATTCCAGTCTTCGGCCGGGCAAATCCCGCAAGTCGTGCACATGTGCCCGCCAGCGCATTTCGGGATATTGCGGCGCAAACGTCCCCTGGAGGTTTCCATTGCCGCCGGACAGGACGATTTCATACATTCTGGCGCGCCCGACGCGAACGGCCGTATCCGTCCATCCGGAATCCCCCACCTGTACAAGTCCCTCGCCGCACGCCCGGATGACGGCAAGCGCGACAATGGCCAGAAGGGAAAGCGCGACCAGCACTTCCAGAAGCGTAAACCCCGTTTCGGTCCGCCTGTGGAGGGGGCTATTCCTTTTTTCTGGATATGCGCATGTCGACATTGAGAAGTCCCTTGTCTGTCACCTGCATGTTCATGCTGTCGATAGCGACATGTTCCGTCTGCTCAAGCGATTCAATGAGTTTCACGCATTCCGAAAGGTACAGGGGGCGGATACGGACATCAAGCAGCTCCACGGCGGCGTCCCTTCCGGAAAGGGGGCGCATTCCCTCGATTCGTCGGGCAATGCCGAGTTCCTTTCCCTTTTCATTGAGCAATCTGAACAGATTTTCGGATTCTGTTCGGGAAGATCGCGGCGTATCATGTTGCCGCGCCGCACAGGTTGAAAGGAGAGATTGCAGTTCTCCATACTGCTGTACGGTTCGTTTCAGGGCGGCATCGCATTCTCCTGACCAGCTTTGCATCCAGAAAATGACAGGAAGCAGAAGCGCCGCCCCTGCCGAAATCAGGACAAGAGGGAGATTTTTTTGCATATCTATCTGTCCCATGTCACGCTCATTTCAAAATGCACGTTTCCACGTTGCGGCTCGGTTCGGGAGCCGGACGAGGCAGTGCCGGGCGTTTCCCGGTAGGCGGCATTCACAAGCTGCACGTTCGCTATGCCGTCCTGTCCCAGCAGCGCATCCCGCAGCATGGCGAGTTCCTCATATTTCGAGGCCGTGCCGACAAGACGGAATATCCCGGCGTCATAGCTGAGGCGTCCGACATGGATTCCGGCATCATCCGGAACCCGCGTATGCAGCAGGCGCAGAAAGCCGAGGACTGTCCTGCCGGAGGCGGAAGCGGCTGGCCCCTGTTCCGCCGCCCGGGCGCGCAGGATTGTTCGCAACTTCATCAGAGAGGCGTTGCGGGGCCTGTCCGGCAGGGCCGCGCGCAGATCTCGCAGCATGTCCGCCTCCAGGCGTTCCGCCTGCTCAAGCTTGCCGAAACCGTCAATGCCCACGGAAGCCATCCAGCTGGCGACAAGACAGACGACGCCGGCCACAAGCGGCCGGAAGCGCGCACGCATTCCGGACAGGGGGCGTTGCTGCAGCCGGGCGGAAAAGAGCGGCGGTCTGAGGGAGGACAGCGGGCGAAGAGAGGACGTCAGCAGGCAGATCGCCAGCAGTCGGTCACTGTCCGTCTCGCCGGGCCGGGCATGGTGACGCGCAAGCGGCAGATCGCGCCCCGGCAGCGCGACAGGCAGATCGAAACGTTCGCCAAGCCGATTTGCCAGACCGCCGGACGCCGCGTCTCCATACAGCAGAAGCTGTCGGGGGTGGTGATCCAGTCCGCTGAAGACCAGGGCGCATTCCCGCCGGATCGACGCGGCAATGGCGGCTTCATCGCTGTGCCGGCGCGTCTCCGGAGACAGGGAGGCGTTGCCGGTTCCGCTGTCTCCGGCCGCTTCCCCGCCTGCCGGCAGTGGTTCCTGAAAGCCCAGGGGGCAGATACGGAGCGGTTCGCCCCGACTGCCGAGCGCGACGGCGACGCATCGGCCTTCCCTGACATACAGCAGCAGGGCCTGTTCCTTCAGGGGAGGAAGTCCGGCCAGAATCGGCCACGGAGCAGCGGTGATGCGGCAGTCCGTGACGCCGTTCTGTTGCAGGGCCGCGTGCCACGCCCGGAGAACGTCACTCCGCACGCTTGTCGAAACGGAACGGATCCCCTTTCCCCGCGCGCGGCCGACAAGGGTTATCCGGTGCTGGAGTTCCGTGGCGTCGCAGGGAAAATCCGCCTCAAGCAGCACGCTGACCGACTTCCGCACAACCGAGGCCGACGTGCTCGGCGTTTCCCGGTCATGAAACATGGCCGTATCGGGAGCCAGGCAGACAAACGCCGTCCCGCTCCACACGCCCGCATGGCCCGCGTTGCGGCACAGCCGCCTGAGTTCGCTCACGCTTGCGGCGAGGTCGCCCCTGCCGCTCCATGTGACAGTCTCCGCATGGACAACCTCACATGCGCGGAAGCCTGTGCGGCACACTTCCGCCGAAAGAGAATACTGCCCGTGAACAAGAACAAGTCGATCCACTGCCGGCTCCTATAGAGCATTTGCGATTGAAACTATTCATTTTCAATCGCGGCGTTGCCGTCACTTCGCAGGCAAAACGCGGTTTGCCCGCCTGTTCGGCACGGGCGTCCGCTCTCGCGGCCGCCGAGCGTTTGCCCAAATTCATTGGGAAAACGCTCTACCGTTCCACCAGGTTCGGCAACGGCGAAGCGACCGTGCCGCCGATACGGACAAGAACCTTGCCCTTCGTTTCCATCTGCCGGCGGGTCCGTCTGGGCAGGAGTTCAAGATTCGCCCGCTCCGGCGGCAGCGCAAGCGTGGCCCTGAGGTCAAGACCCGTCTGTGCGGGCTTTCCGGCAAGGCGCAGTGTGCCGCTGGCCTCAAGGGCAATGTCTCCCGATTCCACGAACAGACGCTCTATGCCCACGTTGCCCGCGGAGAGCGCAATCTCCGCCCTTCCCCGGATGTTGGTCAGCTCCTCGACGCGCAGCACGGGCAGGCCGTGCCGCAGCCGTCCCTCCGAAAGGGTGAGGGAAATCCTGCCGGACAGAGCGCCGGCATTGCGGGGAGCCTTTGCCACGGATACGTCCATATGGAGACCGATCGTGCCGTCGTTGACGGTTATCGGCAGTTCCTTGCGTATGCCGGTCATGAGATCCGGCAGGGAAACGCCTTTCAGCTCCCCGCGCACGCGCAGGGGAAAGGGCGAGAAGGGCGAGGCCGGTTCCAGACGCAACGCGGCCGAGCCGCCGGCAAGGCGGGAGGAAACGGAGACATGTGGAGGAAAGAGATGCACACCGGCCCTGACCTCCTCAAGGGAAAGGCGCGCCGTGTCCGTATCCAGGACAATTTCCCGTGCGGACAGGGTGGGGAGCACCCCCTCCAGCCGTGGCGAGTCCACCAGAACGCCCCGCTCCGCCCCCCTGTTCACGGCGGCGGCAAGGCTTGCCTCAAGGAGGCGGCACCCGTAACTGTAGGCAAAGAAAATCGCCCAACTGCTCAGAAAAAGGACAAGATACAGGACGTGCCGCGCGCGGGGCCGCCATCTTGCCCCTCCCGAAAAAGATGCCCCGGGGGCGCCCTCAAAAGCGTTCCCAAAGGCGCTCAGGGCGGACAGAAATCCTCTCATTGGTGTGATCTCGTCGAAAAATCTCATATCCGAACGACTCTCTCGACTTCCTCAATGCTGGACATGCCCGCAAGAACCTTGCCCAGGCCGTCATGGCGCAGGGAGCGCATGGCCTCCCTTTCCGCCCGGGAGCGAATGGCGACGGCGTCCGCCCGCTCAACAACAAGACGCTTGATTGCGTCGCTCACCTGCATGATCTCGTAAATGGCCATTCTTCCCCGGTAGCCGGTATGCATGCAGGCCGGACAGCCCGCGGGACGATACGCCGTCGTCCGGCGGTCCACGGCAAAGCCGGCGGCCCGGAAGGTCTCCATTTCGGCCGAAGTCAGGGTATCCGCCCTCTTGCATTCAGGGCAAAGCACGCGGATCAGGCGCTGGGCAATGACCCCTCGCAACACCGAGGAGAGCAGAAACGGCTCCACCCCCATGTCGATGAGCCGAACCACGGCGCTCGGGGCGTCGTTGGTGTGCAGCGTCGAAAGAACAAGATGCCCCGTCAGGGCGGACTGCACGGCGATGGAGGCGGTTTCTCCGTCGCGGATTTCACCGATGAGGATGACGTCGGGGTCTTGCCGCACCAGGGCGCGCAGGCCGTCGGCAAAGGTCAGGTTGATCCGGGAATTGACCTGCATTTGTCCGATGCCGTCCAGCTCGTATTCCACGGGGTCTTCGATGGTCAGGATATTCCTGTCCGGCGAGGCGATTTGCTGGAGCACGGCATAGAGCGTGGTTGTCTTGCCGCTGCCGGTGGGGCCTGTCGCCAGCACAATCCCGTGCATGGAGGAGACAAGCCGCGTCACCAGCGAAAAATCCGTTTCGGCAAGCCCCAGCTCGCTGAGGGAGAGGATGCGTTCGTTTTTCTCCAGCACACGCAGCACCACGCGCTCGCCAAACGACGTCGGCAGTGTGGAGACGCGCAATCCCGCCTGCCGTCCGCCCAGCGCAATGGCGATGCGCCCGTCCTGAGGGAGGCGCTTTTCGGCAATATTCAGCCTGGCCATGACCTTGATGCGGGAAACGACAGCGGCATGGTGCGCCTTGTTGAGGGCATGTCGTTCGTACAGCACGCCGTCAAGGCGGAAACGGACACGGGAAACATCGCGGAACGGCTCGATATGAATGTCGCTGGCTCCCGCCCGCAGGGCCTGGGCAAGGATCAGGTTGACGGTCTTGATGAACGGCAGATCGCTGACGTTCTCAAGGAGATCCTCGACGCCGTCGTCCTCGCCCTCAACAATCTCGGCTCCGTCCAGCGTATGCGCCACGGAGTCCCCGTCATCCTCCGCCCCCTCTCCGAACACCCGGTTGATGATCCCCCCTATGGCGGCCTCCGGGGCAAGGAGGCGGAAGCGCGGGCGCTCTCCGGTCAGAACGCCGAACTCCTGCGCATGGAGCCAGCCGGAAGGACGGGCGGCGGCAATGACCATGTTCCCGTCCGCATCCCGCAACGGAATCGCCTGACGCTTTTTCAGCCAGGCAAAGGAGAACCGCCGCATCAGATCCGCATCGATCCGCCAGCGGCTTTCCCCGTTCCATACGGAAGCGCCCAGATCCGGCTCAAAGGGCATGCCGTAGCGTTCGCCGCATATGGCAAGGAACTGTTGTTCCCCGATATGTCCGGCCTCGAAAAGCGCCTGTTCAAGCGGCACGTTCTCCGCCTCCGCCCTGTCCATGCAGGCGGACAGGGCATCCGGGTCCAGCGCCCCTTCCCGGAGCAGTCGTTCCAGCGGCATGGCTTCCCCTACCTGACCCAGACAGGCTTGAGCAGTTTGGGACGGCTCATGGCCGGAAGGCCGAGACCGGAGCCGTCAATGCCGGCTTCATGCAGAAAAAGCTGCTTGTCACCGGTCAGATCCGCGGCGTCATCAAAGGATCGGATAACCTTTGGCGTAATGAAGACGTACAGGTTGGTGCGCGCTGTTTCCCTGCTCCTCTTCTTGAACAGCCAGCCGAGAAACGGGATATCCCCCAGAAGGGGGACCTTCTGCTCATTGTAGGTCAGGGAATCGTCCAGCAGCCCCCCGATGACGGCGGTTTGTCCGTCCAGCAGGCGAATGGTGGACTTGATGGCCCTCTTGCGTGTGGTGGGGGCCACAATCTGGTTCCCGTTGCTCAACGAGACAAGCCCCTGCGTCACCCGGCTCACTTCCTGCTCGACTTCCAGACGCAGCGCTCCGCTGTCGCTGATCCGCGGGGTGATCTTGAGCTTTACGCCGACGTCCTTGTAATCCATGGACTGGGTTGTAAAGTCATTGTCGTTGCGAGTCGTGGATTCCTTGGTATAGGGAATGTTGTCCACAACCTCCACGGTGGCCTCTTCATTATCCAGCGTCAGCAACTGTGGGGTGGAGAGCACCTCGACGTCCGTGTCCCCCCTTGTCGCGTTCAGGATGGACTGGATATTGTAGGAAGTGCCGCCCACGCTGAAGGCGTCATGAAAGATTGCCCCCAGCGAAATGCCGCTGGGCAGGCCGACCATCTTGTTCGTGCCGAGGGCTATGGAACTGTCGGACAGGTTTACGCCGCCGATCCCGGTAATGTCGTTGTAATTGCCGCCCAAAGCCCAGCTCACGCCGAAGTTCATGGAGCGTTCGCTGTTCACTTCCATGATCAGGGCTTCGATAAAGACCTGCTTGCGGACGATATCAAGACGCTTGATAATGTTGTTGAGGGCGTCGAATTCGTCGGGACGGGCCGTGATGACCAGGCTGTTGGTGGAGGGATCGGCCACTACCTTGATATCCCTGGAAAGAATGATGTCGGCCTTTTCCTTTTCCGTCGCGGAAGAAAGCTGACGCTCCACAAGGGTATTGATCACCTGGGCAAGGTCGACGGCCCTGGCGTTGTCCAGCGTGACCATGTGCACGTCCCCCTTGCCCTTGGGCGTGGGGATATCAAGGGAGGCAAGCGTCGAACGGGCCATGACCAGAGTCTCGCTGTCCCCATAGATCATGAGGGAGTTGGTGCGCTCGTCGGCCACCACAAGGCTCAGGGAAAGGCGTCCCTTCTTGCCGTCCTCTTCATCCTTGCCCTTGAGAATCTTGGAAAGGTTTTCGGCCAGCGTCTTGGAATCGCCGTGTTGGAGCGGAATCGTGATGGTTTGCCCGCGGGATTTGCTCGACTCCACCTGCCCGATGAAGGCCAGCGCCTTGTCGATCCCGCTGGCTGTCGCCGTGATCGCCAGCGTGTTCGACGGCGTGTAGGACGATATGGCGTAATCCCTGCCGAGCAGGGAAGGCAGCACCTTGGCCAGTTCGGACGCCACGCCGACTCTGAGTTGCACGATATGCGTGGTGACGGCGTCGCCGGGCGCGTTGCCCCGCTCATTGACCGTCGCCTCGCTCCCCTGTCCCAGCCCTTCCTTCATGGGGACGATTTTCCAGCTGGAGCCGCTCCGCTGCACTGCATAGCCGTGGACGCGCAGGATGGAAACAAATGTTTCAAACGCCTCTTCCGGACTGATCCTGACCGGCGAGTAGACGGTAACCTTTCCCTTGACGGACGGATCGGTAATGAAATTCCTGTTTGTGGATTCGCTGATGTACCTGATGAACGTATGGATATCGACGTTTTCAAAATCCATCGAGATACTGCCACCGGCAGCGGGGGCGGCTGTTGCGCCATAGAGGCAGATGCCTGCCAGCAGAAGCAGCCGGCACAACGGCCGAAACAGTTTTTGCCGTAGTGTGGGCATGGCCTTACTCGCTTATCCTGTATTCCATGATGAGGGGCTTTCCGTTGCGGAGGGCCTCGATGCGAAATTCCTTTTGCCGGGCGATGCCGGAGAGGCTTGCCAGATCACCGAAACTCGTCATGGGCTGTCCGTTCGCCTGAACAAGCAGATCGTTCTTTTGCAGGCCGAGCCGGGCGAACCAGCTTCCGGACTCGATCCGCGTGATGGAAAGACCGTACATGCCTCCCGCCTCGCCCGGCATGAAGCCGACCTGCCGCATCAGTCCCGGAAGATCCCGCATCTGTTCCTCCACCTCGCCCCGGCGGAGGGTCATGCTGACGGCCGCGCCGCCCGGCGTGCCGGAAGGCGCGCCCTCGACCGGCCTGCCGCCTACCAGCATCCTTTCGCGGCGGCTCGCCTTTTCCAGCACGACGGTTCGCCTGTCGATAAAGATGATGCGCCAACCCTTGATCTCACTGCCGACGGGATAGGCCTTCTGTGCGCCTTCAAGGGAAATGATGGCCCGGCTCTGAAAATCTCCGGACGTGTCGACAACGGTTCCCAGCAGATCCCCGCCGAGCTTGCTGAGCGGAAGCTTCTCCATTTCGGCGGCAGCCAGCGCGGCCTGCCGATCCTGTGCAATGGGGTTGCCGGCGCTGTCGATCATGCCCGACATGGCGGCGGGAGGATTGACCCGCGCGTGCAGGAGATTGCGCCTGAGGATGACGGCAATGTCCCGGTCCGCGGAGTGACGGGCCTCTCTTGCGCCGGACGATCCGGCCGGGGCAGGTCTGGCGAACGGCGCAACGGGCGGCGCCCAGAAATGAGCCGCCGCACGCGCCGTGAAATAGGAAACGCCGACACAGAGCGTTATGGCGGCAGCCTTGTGCAGATAACGGGCTTTCATCGTCTAACCGGCAAGGGTGCTCATTTCAAATATGGGCAGAATAATGGCAATGACAAGGAAACCGACAATGCTTCCCAGAACCAGAATCATGACAGGCTCAAGAAGCGCCGTGAGCATGTGAAGGCGCGCCGCCACCCGGCTGTCGCAGTCGTCAGCGATCCAGAGCAGCATGTCCTCAAGCCGCCCGCTCCTTTCGCCCGCCGTCACCATCTGCCGGGCGATGTGCGGGTAGATCAGCTCGTTGACCATGAAGCCCGAAAGCTCGTGCCCGGCCTGCACGCCGTCGATCATGCGCTCTATGGAGGCGCGCAAAATAATGTTGTCGGAAATCGACCTGACGATGATCAGCGACTTGAGGAGCGAAACCCCGTTTTTCAGGAGCATCCCCAGCGTCCGCGACATGTTGCCCAGCAGGATCGGCGCATAAATGCCGCTGAAGAGGGGAAGACGCAGCAGCCCCCGCTGGAGGAAGCGCTTTCCCCTCTCCGTGCGCCCCGCCCGCCAGAGTCCGACGCCGGCAAGCAGGGCAAGCAGAAGAAGCGCCTGCCATGACGAGCGCAAAACGTCGCTCAATCCCAGCAGAATTTGGGTGGGGACAGGAAGATCCCGGCCCATGTCGGCAAAAATTCTGGTGACTTGCGGAATGACGAAATACAGGAGGAATATGATCACCGCCGTTCCCACAATGAGCATGAGCATCGGGTAGGCAAGCGCCGCGCGCACCTTGCGCTGCAACTCCACCTGTCGCTCAAGGTGCGCGGCGAGGCGTTCCATGATCAGCTCAAGCGTGCCGGAGGATTCTCCCGCCCGCACCATGGCCACAAACGTGGACGAGAACACGCCGGGAAAGGCCGCAAGCCCGTCAGCCAGTTCGTGACCGGAAAGGATGTGCTCGCGCAACTCGCTGATGACGGCTGTCATGGGCGATTTTTCTCCCTCGCCGCAGAGTCCGTGCAGGGCCTGATCCAGCGGCAGCCCGGCACGCAGCAGCGTTGCCAGTTGACGCGCCATGCCGGCAACGGCGGCTCGTGGAACAGATTTCCGGAAGAAGCGCCTGCCGCCAGGGGGAAGCGGCGCGCCGGCAGTCATCGGCATCCCGGCCCTGCTTCCGCTGGCTCCTGATCCCGTTCGCGAGGGAAGCACTTCAATGGGAAGGAGCTTCCTGTCGCGCATCCTGGCAATGGCCTGCGTGCGGGATGGCGCGTCAATCATGCCCTTGCGGATCTTTCCTTCCTGATCGAGCGCCCGGTAAGTGAAATTGGCCATGATCCCGCTCCGTCATCCCTTCTGGACAGTCCCGCTCCGGCAAGGACTGCCGCGCCGGTCATCACGGACGCTCCGCAATGACCGGTGCGGTCAGACAGTATGTTGCTGAATTGCTACTGGTTGGCTCCGCCGAAGAAGCGACGGCGCAGGCCGCGCAGACCGGCCAGACCGACCAGCATGCCGAACAGAATGGTCAGATCGTGCGCGGGCTTCGTGCCCACGGTGCAACCGCCTCCGCTGCCATCATTGCCGCCGTCGCCGGACGCGCCGAGCACGGAGGTGTTGTTGTTGGGCCGCGTGCCGCTGTTGCTCACCAGATCGACAGCGGCGACGATCGCGCTGTCCTGATCCGCATCCTCCAGCGTGAAGTACACGATGTACGAGCCATCCATGCTCAGGGGCGCATCAGCAGCCAGAGGCGTCTTGGGAGCCTTCTGGTCGGCAATCCAGAACTTGTTGGCTTCGTCGATAGCGGCGGTGTCGGTAAAGGCAAACGGCGCGGCTCTGCTGGAGTCGGTAACGTCATACAGGCGAATATCAGCGACTGTCTTGCCGTTGCCCAGCATGTTCATCTGGAAGAGAACCGTGTCGCCGGCCGACGGAGTATTTGCCGCGATGCTGAAGCAGGCGAGGCGCGCCTGCCCCTTGTCCAGCCCGTGCTGCCTGTCGGCGGCATCGCCTTCCACGGGAGCGGCGGTCACATCGGTGGGCTGAACCGCGCCGGGCAGATAACCGGCCTTCACGTCCGAGGCAAAGGTGGCCGTGCCCGGCAGTACGCCGTACTTCAGATCGTCGTTTACGATGGTGGAGGCGACGCGAATGTCGGACAGCCTGGTGGGATCGGCCTCGGCCACGGTGATGGGATCGTCGTCAAGGATGACGAAGTCCGCATACTTGCCCACGGCGATGGAACCGATACGGTCGCTGATCTTGTTCTGGTACGCCGGATTGATGGTCACGGCGTGCAGGGCCTGGAGCACGTTGATGCGCTGATCGTAGACATAGAATTCCCGATTGTCCTGCTCCACGCCGTCGATCTTGCGCTGCGGGAAGGTATCCGTGGCGTTCACGTTGTCCTTGACCTGCGTGCCGGTGTAATAGATGGGCTGCCCGCCGTCAGAGACGAGGGATTTGGCCGACAGGCGCGTCACGGCCGACTCCACGCTCTGCAAGGGTTCGATCGGCGTTACCGTATTGTCGTTGTGCAGGCTGTAGTTCAGGCCGAAGGCGTTGGCCCAGCCGGCCGGGCTGATGTTGTAGGCGCGCCCGGGACCGAAGAAGATATCCCGATGACGTTCGCCGTAGTAGTAGGTGTGGGTCATGAAGAAGGAGGCAAAGAAGTTCTGTGCCCGCATGCGTTCGGCCAGAGCGCTCTTCGCGACGTTGTGGACCTGCGCGGCATTGTAGTTGCCGGGCGTGCCGTCGGTGCTGTTGCCGAAAGCGCCGAACATCTGGTTGGACATGCCCGGTTCGACAGTGTTGTAACTGCCGACAAGGCGTTCCACTATGTCACGCTCGAACGTCTGGGCATGGATGGAGGTGTGCCGGGTATCCGTAATATCGGGGTACTTGGCCACCGCCAGTTCCAGAGCTTCTATCCAGGCTTCCGCATAGGCGGACCCGTTGGTATGGGTTTCCGTGCTGTAGCCGTTCTTGTGCGCCAGCTCAATCGAGTCCTGCAACTCTTCCGGGAGGACGTTGAACGTCCCGTCAAGGCCGTTGAAATACGGTCCGGGCGCGCTATCCGTATCATACTTGGTGTCTTTCAACGGCAATGTGCAACGCTCGTCAGCCGTGTAGTCAGCCCAGTCATAAAAACCGGGATCCTTCATCCAGGCGGTATAGGCCTGGGGCGAACCGTCACCGAGAATCTTGAACGCGCCAAGGAAGATGCGATCCGGTCCCAAATTTGCGGCGGGAGCAGTGGAGCCGAACTGGAACGATGTAATATCATCGCCGGTACGCGGAGAATCCGGAGCGGGAACAGCGCCGCTGGCAAGATAGTCACCCGCAGCGGGGCTTGCATCCGAGGGCAGCTTCTGCCACTTCATGGCGCTGAAGTTCATCTTGGTTATGGCAGCGTACTGACCAACGGTCATCAGCAACGGATGCATTGCCACTCTGAGATTAAGATTCCCCTTGGCCAGACCTGTCTGATAAGTGGCATCGGATCCGTAAGCGCCCAAAACGGAAGCGCCTTCATCCGCGAGGGTTACGCCCTTGGAGAGAAACACTTCGGAAGCGCGAGCCAGGCTCCGTTGACTGTCCTGCGTGGGCTGCGGGGTGGGAGCGGCGGCCATGGCGTCCATTTCAAAGAGAACCCCCGTCACCTTGCCGTCCTTTTTTTCGACGCCGGCAAGCCCGTTGGCCTTTGTCGTCGGCGTGGGCGACGCGACGCTGTCGATCAGGCCGCCTGCATCGAGCAGGGCATAGCTGGCCACGGCCACGTGACCGGAAATATGGGAGAGACGAACCTTTTTGCCGGGGCAGACTTCTTCAATATCGGCCGCCGTGGGATGGCGCATCTCCCTGATCAGGGTGTCGTCATACCCTTCGCCAATGATGCCCTCGGGGTCCATATTGGGATCGTCGCACGCGGCCTTGAGCGCGACCTTGTAATCGTCGATGCTTGTCATGGCGCCGAGCGGCGGGCTGCCAAGGTCAATCCGGTACAGGTCGCGTGCGCCCTGTCCGGGAAAGTGGCCGTGACCGTCCACAAAGCCGGGCAGCATGGTCTTGCCCTGGAGATCAACCTTGTTGGCGCTGTCATTCACATTGATGCCCGACAGCGGTCCCGCATAGATGATCTTGCCGTTCCTGACGCCGACAGCTTCCACAGTGATGGCCTTGGAAGGATCCAGTGCCTTCATGTTTTTGCCGTCCTGCGTATCTTCGGTCATGGTGTAAATCTTGCCGCCATAGTACACGGTATCGTACGTTGCGGCTCCCGCGTGCCCTGTCCCAAGCAACCCCAGCAAGGCAGCGCCTGCCAGCGTCAATGTTGCAACGCGCCTGGTTGATCTCATTTGACCCCCCTTCTTAATGTTTTGGAAACCACTCGCTTCCTCACGCATCAGGCCGGCATATGCACAAGTCCCGGTAGAGCCTGCGCACATGAGAAGGCCATTGATGAGACTATCTCAGGATAGTCTCAAATTTTGTTATACATTTTTGGTATGCAAACCCCATGCTCATCGACAGATGCACTGTCGGTTTTTGACAGGAAAAAATTTTTAGATGGGATCTAATTATTTGAAATGATATTTATTTTATATGGAAAGGTGGGGAAGATTAAGGCCGTTCCGAAAAATGTTCTTGTCTGAAACGCTGATTGAGGATATTGATTTCTTAAAATTTCATTGACAGTGCATCTGTCGATGAATGCTTGACTCGGTAATACCGAAAACGTATGTTGAAAAATTTGATCGCGTCAGATAGTGCATGGGGCAAGCTCTCAAGGCACTATGCCCTGACAGGCACCCCATTTTCCCTGCCCTGCTTGAGGAGTGAAGCATGCCGCCCCGGGCGCTGATCGCATTATTGTAGCTATGTAAAATTACTTGATGTTTTGATCGACTGCCTGTTCCGGATGCTTTCTGTGGCTTCGAGCCGGATCTTGCCAAGCCCGCGAGGAAGGCGTATATGAAAAGGGAACCCCGGTTCCTGCGTCAACAGAAACCGGGGCTGGCGCGGCGCGTTACAGCGCCCCGCACGGCTGCCGAGGTTTCATTTTTTCACAGCCCCGGCCCATCGCGTGATAATGGGCCGGGGCGCTCTGCTATCTGGCGTCAGTCGCCAGCAACAGCACCACAGCCAGGGCGATAAGCGA
>CAJUHZ010000001.1:71239-190290 GCA_910585945.1 uncultured Bilophila sp. | reverse complement strand
TGTGGGGCGCTGCCCCACGCCCCGTCGGGGGGCATGATGCCCCCCGAACCCCCTCAGTTGGGGTGGGCGTGAAATCCTTGCAGCAGGCGGGGTAATGAGGGCTGACCCTAAAGGTTCACATTGCGGGAGGCGTCAGCCCTGGCCTTGTCCAGACTGCCCGTACCCGCATCGCCGCGGGTATTGCGCTCCCGGACGGAGTTGGCAAGGGGTTTCGGCCTTCTGGAGTGGTCGGCAGTCACGCTTGTTCCCGTCTGCGGCGGCGTTGTCCGCGTCCGCGCGGCAGTGCTGGTCTGCCGGGCAGGGCGCTTGTTGCTGGCGGCGCTCTTTTGCGCCGTCGACGTGCTCTTCCCGGCGCGGACATTGCTCTTTGCCCGGTTTTGCCGGGCGGGCGGGCTTTTTTTCTTCTGTCCGCTTTTTGTCCCGGCGCTGCTCTTGACGGCCGCCGGATCGCTTTTTGATGCCGGCCGCCGGCTGGAGGAGGCAAGCTTCTTTTCGCCTTCGCGCTCGCCGCGCAAGGCCGCCGCGACTGAAACGCCGCGTTTTCGCGCCTCGAAGCCGGCTTCCACAAGGCGTCTTACTTCGGCGGCGCGAACGGCGGGCGTGCGCGCTCCCAACGCCACAACCAGCAGGCGCACGCCCTTGCGTTTCACCGTGGAAATGATGTTGTAGCCGGATGCGTTGATCCACCCGGTTTTCAGTCCGTCCGCTCCGGGGCAGACGCCGAGCAGCGGGTTTTTGTTGGTGGTCGTCCGCCCGTTGTGGGTAATGCGGCGGGTGCGGTGGTAGCGCAGGGCGTTGGGATACATTTTCAGGTAATAGCGGGCAAGCCGGCCCATGTCGCGGGCGCTGGTGAACTGGCCGGGGGCCGGCAGGCCGTTGGGATTTTTGAAGGAGGTGTTCTTCATGCCCAGCTTGCGCGCCTGGGCGTTCATGAGGCGCACAAAGGCGGGGGTGGAGCCGGCCACATGCTCGGCAACGGCTACCGAGGCGTCGTTGCCCGAGGAAACAGCCATGCCCATGAGCAGGCGATCGAGCGTGACGATCTCCCCTTGCCGGATGTGCATTTTTGATCCGCCCTCCCGCGCGGCCTTCCGGCTGACGCGGACCTTGTCCTTCAGGGAAACCCGGCGGGCGCTCACCTTGTCCAGCGTGACGAGCATGGACATGATTTTGGTCAATGAAGCGGGCGGAATGCGCGCATCCGCATTCTGCTCGAAAAGGACGCGCCCGGTTTTCACGTCAAGCACAATGGCGGATCGCACGTTGACGTCGCGCCGGCCTGCCGCCTGGGCCGCGCCCGATGCGTCAGCCCCCCCCGTGCAGAGCGCGGGGAAGACCGGCGCAAGGCACAGCAGGGCCGACAAAAGGCAGATATGCAGAACGTGAAGCGCGTTTCGCATGGGCATCCCATATTGCTGTTCACTTCTGGGAAATGAACCCGCTTGATTACAACGAGTGTAGGGCAAGGAGAAATCAATGACAAGGGGAAAGCCCCTCCTGGAGGCAAATTTTCAAGACTTTTTTTAACATGTTGAAAAATAAACAGAATATGTCACATCGAAACGAAGCTGGGATTTTTGGCATGATTCGATCAAAAAAATAGCCGTCGCCCTCTGGACGACCACGCTGTATGCGTTATTCTCTCTTCAAACTTGACATCATCACCTCTCTCCAAGGTGTGAGTCCGCGAGGAGGAGCAATTCATTATGGGTAAAATCATCGGTATCGACCTCGGCACGACGAACAGTTGCGTCTATGTCATGGAAGGCAAGGATCCGAAGTGCGTCACCAATCCCAACGGGGGGCGCACCACGCCGTCCGTCGTGGCCTTCACGGAGAAGGAACGTCTGGTGGGAGACGCCGCCAAGCGTCAGGCCGTGACGAACTCCAACCGCACCGTGTTCGCCGTGAAGCGTCTGATGGGCCGCCGGGCGGATTCTCCCGAAGTCGTGCACTGGAAAGAGCACGCTCCGTACAGGATCGTCGCGGCAGCCAACGGGGACGCCATGGTTGAGATCGACGGGCGGGAGTACAGCCCGCAGGAAATTTCGGCCATGATCCTCGGCAAGCTCAAGGCCGACGCCGAAGCCTACCTGGGAGAAAGCGTGAGCGAGGCGGTGATCACCGTTCCCGCATATTTCAACGACGCCCAGCGCCAGGCCACCAAGGACGCGGGGCGCATCGCCGGCCTTGACGTGAAACGCATCATCAACGAACCCACGGCCGCTTCTCTGGCCTATGGCTTCGACAAGAAGGCGAACGAAAAGATCGTCGTCTTCGACCTCGGCGGCGGAACCTTTGACGTGTCCATTCTGGAAGTGGGCGACAATGTCGTGGAAGTGCGCGCGACAAATGGCGACACCTTCCTCGGCGGGGAAGACTTTGACCAGCGCGTCATCAACTATCTGGTGGAAGAATTCCGCAAGGAGCAGGGCATCGATCTCGCCAAGGACAGCATGGCCCTGCAACGCCTGAAGGACGCGGCCGAATCGGCCAAGAAAGAGCTTTCCACCTCCATGGAGACGGAGATCAACCTGCCCTTCATCACGGCGGACCAGAACGGCCCCAAACACCTGCTCATGAAGCTGTCCCGCGCCAAGCTTGAACAGCTTGTGAGCGACCTGGTGGAAAAAACCATGGAGCCGTGCCGCAAGGCGCTGGCCGACGCCGGACTCAAGGCGGCGGACATCGACGAGGTTCTCCTGGTGGGCGGCATGACCCGCATGCCTCTGGTGCAGAAGAAGGTGGCCGATTTCTTCGGCAAGGAGCCGAACCGCTCCGTCAACCCGGACGAAGTGGTGTCGATGGGCGCGGCGATTCAGGGCGGCATTCTGGCCGGCGACGTGAAGGACGTGCTGCTGCTCGACGTCACCCCGCTCTCTCTCGGCATTGAAACCATGGGCGGCGTGTTCACCCGGCTCATCGAGCGCAACACGACCATCCCGACGCGCAAGAGCCAGACCTTCACCACCGCGGCGGACAACCAGCCTTCGGTCTCCATCCATGTCCTGCAGGGCGAACGCCCCATGGCGGCGGACAACATGACCCTGGCCCGTTTTGACCTGACCGGCATCCCGCCGGCGCCGCGCGGCGTGCCGCAGATTGAAGTGGCGTTCAACATCGACGCCAACGGCATCGTGAACGTGTCCGCCAAGGATCTCGGCACCGGCAAGGAACAGTCGATCCAGATCACGGCTTCGTCCGGTCTCTCCGAGGCGGACATTGAAAAGCTGGTGCGCGAGGCCGAAGCCCATGCGTCCGACGACAAGAAGAAACAGGAACTCATTGAAGCCCGCAACCAGGCCGACAGCCTGATCTACGGCACTGAAAAGTCGATCCGGGATCTTGGCGACAAGGTTGACGCCGGCCTGAAGAGCGATATCGAAGGCAAGATCGCCGCCCTTCGCAAGCTCATGGAAAGCGAAGACGCTCCGGCCATCAAGAAGGCGGCCGAAGAACTGGCCCAGGCCTCGCACAAGCTGGCCGAGCAGTTGTACACCCAGGCCCAGGGCGGGCCTGAAGCCGCCGCCGGCGCGGCGGGCGCTTCGGGATCGGCCGCTGGCGCGACAGGCAAGGACGACGTGGTTGACGCCGACTTCACCGAAGTGAAATAGCATCGCATATCCCCCGGGCGGGGATGCACAAGGCGTGCGGCTTTGACTGCAAGACGAAACAGGCGGGGCGGTTGCGTACATATGCGCGACCGCCCCGCCTGTTCTCTCCGGATGCCCCGGCGGGGTCAGGCGGAAGCCTTCCCCGCTCTTCATGTGCGCATTGCCCGTTATCCGGAGCTTGATTTTGTTTTGGGCTGTTATATAGAATCGTATAAACCTGTGCCGGGGCAGATGCGACCCCCGGCAAGAACTGCCGCACGGCTTGTCGACCAGGGGCCGACTTGTCGTGCCGCCACAATCAGTCCGCAATCCGCGCCGCCTTCCGCAAGCCCATCCGGCCAGCGGATTCAGGGCAAGCGCGGATTGAAACAGGGAGGAATCATGTCTTCGCTCTACACGAAAGAAGAGGCGCTCGCCTACCACAGCTCGCCGCGTCCGGGCAAAATCGAAACTGTGCTGACAAAGCCTTTCGCCACCCAGAAAGACCTGTCAATGGCCTATTCCCCCGGCGTGGCCGAAGCCTGCATGGAGATCCATCGCGATCCGGCCCTGGCGTCCGTGTACACGGGGCGATCCAACCTTGTCGCTGTCGTCTCCAACGGCACTGCCGTCCTCGGGCTTGGCGATATCGGGGCCGTGGCCGGCAAGCCCGTCATGGAAGGCAAGGGCGTGCTGTTCAAATTCTTTGCCGACGTGGACGTGTTTGACCTTGAAGTGGGCGAGACCGATCCCGACAAACTCTGCGCCGTGGTGAAGGCGCTGGAGCCGACCTTCGGCGGGATCAACCTTGAAGACATCAAGGCTCCCGAATGCTTCTACATCGAAGAGAAGCTCAAGAGGGAAATGAACATCCCCGTCTTCCATGACGACCAGCACGGAACCGCCGTCATCTCCGGCGCGGCGCTGCTCAACGCCTGCGAAATCAGCGGCCGCAAGCCGGAAGATCTGCGCGTCGTCGTCATGGGCGCGGGCGCTGCCGGCATCGCCTGCTGCAAGTTCTACTGTTCCCTCGGCGTGAAGCGTGAAAACGTGTTCATGTTCGATTCCCGCGGTCTCATTCATCAGGGCCGCAAGGATTTGAACCAGTACAAGGCCGAATTCGCGCAAAAGGACAACGTGGGCGATCTTGCCGCGTGCATGAAGGGGGCGCACCTCTTCCTCGGCCTTTCCAAGGGCAACCTGGTCAGCAAGGACATGGTCCGTTCCATGGCCGATCACCCCGTGATTTTCGCCATGGCCAATCCCGTGCCCGAAATCAGCTATGAAGACGCCAAGGCGGCCCGCCCCGAGTGCATCATGGGCACGGGGCGTTCCGACTACCCGAACCAGATCAACAATGTTTCCGGCTTCCCGTACATCTTCCGCGGCGCGCTGGATGTGGAGGCCACCGAGATCAACGATGCGATGAAGATCGCCGCGGCAAAGGCTCTGGCCGCTCTGGCCAGGGAGCCTGTCCCCGCCGATATCCTCAAGGCGTATGGCGTGGATTCCATCAGCTACGGAGTGGATTACGTCATTCCCAAGCCGCTTGATTCGCGCATCCTCACGGCGGTGACGCCCGCTGTGGCCGGGGCCGCCATGGAAAGCGGCGTGGCCCGTCGCCCCATCAGGGATCTGGACGCCTACGCCCGGGAACTGGAAGAGCGCGTCAAGGCTTCCCACGCGCGCATTGTGCCGTTCATCGACAGCTACCGGAAGTAAGCGAGTTTTCCGACGGAGGGCGGCCCGGAAAGGGCGCCTTCCGCGCCTCGCACAACCCTGCAACCTCAAGGAGATTCACATGGTACGCACGTTGTTGACCGCCTTCTCCGCGGTGCTCCTCAGCGCTTCGCTCTGTCTGGCCGCTCCCATCACCCTGAAGCTCGGGCATATCGCCGAACCTGAAAACCCCTACGGGCAGGGCGCGGATTATTTCGCCAAACTGGTGAAAGAACGCTCCAACGGCGAAATCGAAATCCAGGTTTTCCCTTCCAGCCAGCTCGGCAACCAGCGTGATCTTGTCGAAGGGCTTGTGTTCGGCACTGTCGACATGACGCTCACCGGCACTGCCGTGCTCGGCAACTTTGTGCCCGAAGTGGCCGTCTTTGACCTGCCCTTCATTTTCCGCGACATTCCCCACGCCTACAAGGCCCTTGACACTGTGGGCATGGATCTGTGCAAGCTTGGCGAAAAGCAGGGGATGATCACCCTCGCCATCTGGGAAAACGGCGTGCGCCACATGACGAACAACCGCCAGCCCATCCGGACGCCCGAAGACATGAAGGGCCTCAAGGTCCGCGTCATGGAACAGCCCGTGTACATTGAAATGATGAAGGCTCTCGGCGCCAGCCCCACGCCCATGGCCATGAGCGAACTGTACACCGCCCTGCAGAAGGGCGTGGTGGACGCGCAGGAAAACCCGCTCGCCCAGATCGCCACCAAGCGTTTTGACGAGGTGCAGAAGTACATCTCCCTCACCGGCCATACCTACGCACCCGAAGTCGTGCTCATCGGTTCCATGGCCTGGAACAAGCTCACCCCCGATCAGCAGGCCCTCGTCCGCAAGGCCGCCGAAGACACCCGCGAATGGCAGCGCCAGCTCTGCCGAGATTCCGAAGGCAAGTTCATGCAGACCATCAAGGAAAGAGGCCACGCCGCCATCAATGACGATGTGGACATCGCCGCGTTCATGAAGGCCACCGCCCCCGTGTACAAGCTGTACACCGACAAGTTCGGTGACGCTTCCATCAAGGCCATTCAGGCCATTCAGTAGGTTGATTTTCCGGGCCGGGCCGCCTTCCGGGGAGGCCCGGCTTTTTTTCCGCCCTGCAAACGGAGGCTGCCCATGTCCAGGCTGCTGAACCTCATTGATACCCTTTTGAAACGGCTGACGATAGTCTGCATCGCGCTCATGCTCGTCATCGTGTTCGCTCAGGTGATCACCCGGTACTGCTTCAACTATACGCCGAGCTTCGGTGAGGAATTGTCCCGTTATCTTTTTGTGTGGACGGTGTTTCTGTCCCTGCCGTTGCTGGCGCGTTCCGGCGGGCACATGGCCATTGAAACGCTGACCAACCGCCTCCACGGCGCGAAGCTGAAAACCTGCCGCCTGCTTGCCGACGTGTTTTCCTTCTGTTTTCTCGGCATCATGGTGTGGTACGGCTGCAAGATGATGCTGCTTGCCCGCTTTCAGACTTCCCCGGCCATGCTGATCCCCATGTCATATGTTTACTGCGTCATTCCCTTCGGGTGTTTCGTCATGCTGCTGTATACGATCGAGAATTTCATAAAGGTCATCCGCACTCCGGCGGATGAGGTCAAGTAGGAGGCGGCGCGTCATGGCATTGTGGGTCATTCTTTCGTCTTTTGCCGTCATTCTGGCCAGCGGCGCTTCCATCGGCGTGGGGCTTGGCCTTTCGTCCGCCATCACCATGTCCACGGTCATGGGCACGCCGCTCATTGCCGTGGTGCAGAAGATGTTCACCGCTGTTGACTCGTATTCCTTCCTGGCCGTGCCGTTCTTCATGCTGGCAGGGGCGTTCATGTCGGACGGCGGCGTCACCCGCCGCATCGTGGACTTTTCCATGGCCCTGGTGGGCGCTCTGGCCGGCGGCCTGGCGCTGGTGGTGGCTGTGGCCGGCATGTTCTTTGCCGCGCTGTCCGGATCTTCCGCCGCGACGACGGCCGCCATCGGCGCTTCGATGATCGATGAAATGGAGCGCCGCGGGTACCCGCGCACGTTCGCGGCCGCCGTTGTCGCTTCGGGCGGCACGGTGGGGATCGTCATTCCTCCCTCGGTCACGCTTGTGGTGTACGGGTCCATCGCCAACACCTCCATTGCCGATCTCTTCATCGGCGGCGTTGTTCCCGGCCTGCTCATGGGCGTGGTCATGTGCCTGGTGAGCTGGGTCATCTCCAAGAGAAAGGGCTACAAGGGGGAGGGAACCTTTTCCTTCATGCGCATTCTGCGTTCGTTCAGGGAATGCGTCTGGGCGCTGATGATGCCCGTCATCATCCTTGGCGGCATTTATCTCGGCATTTTTACCCCCACCGAAGCCGCGGCCGTGGCCGCGGTGTACGGCGCGTTCGTCGGGCTGTTCATCTACAGGGAACTGAAGTGGAAGGATCTGCCCCGGACGCTGCTTTCCGCCGCCAAGAGCACCACCATGATCATGTTTGTGGTGGGCGCGTCCAATGTGTTCGGCTGGATTCTCACCTGGGCGCAGGTTCCCCACACGCTGGCGCAACAGTTCGCCACCATCACCGACAATCCTTTCGTGTTCCTGATGATGGTCAACGTGCTGCTGCTCTTCATCGGCACGCTGGTCAACGCTTCCGCCGCCGTGGTCATCGTCACGCCCATTCTGCTTCCGGTGGCCCTCGGCCTTGGCATCGATCCGCTGTTCTTCGGCGTCATCATGGTTGTGAACCTCGCCATTGGCTGCATCACTCCGCCTGTGGGGCTGGATCTCTTTGTCGTGTCGTCCATCACCAAGATTTCCGTCGACCAGATCACGGTGAAGGTCATGCCGTACCTCATTGCCCTGCTGGGTTCGCTGATCGTCATGACGTACTTCCCCGGTATTGTCACCTTCCTGCCCCGGCTGATGCATTAGGGAGTGTTCACTCTACGATTCTTTTGCCCTCTGCCTGCGTCGATCCCGCTCGGTGTTGCAGGGCAGGGTTGCAAGACAGGATGAACCGTATGTTCAAACCGCTTCACCCTGTTTTGCCCTTCCGGCTGGAGCAGACCGGCCTTGCCGGGTAACGAAGGCGTCCTGAGCCTCTCCTTGCGGAGGAAATCGAAAAATGTGTGAAAAGGCCGTCCTGCCGCTTGACGGAAGGGCGGTCTTTTCGTAAATAAAGCCTCTCCCGACGTTGTCGGGACTCCCTGTGCGGCAGGGAAGGGCGGTTTGTACCGTCCTGCTTGCTGGCTGCAAGGCCAGCTTTGACATTTTGCAGGCGTCACTGATTGCCGGAAGGATGTCAAGCCGTTCCAGCCCCTTCGAGTGTGGGCTGTAAAGGACTTGGAGTATGGATGGGGAGCGTGCTCCCCGATTGGTGACCCTGCGGGACCACCTGTCTTGTCGGACTCTCGTCCGCCACAAGGCCAGGCTGGCGAAACATGGGGTTGGCTTCATATGGAATTATGGAAAGCGGGCCGGATGTCGTCAGCGTGGCGTTTCTTTCGTCCCTATTTTCCGCATGAAACATATGAAGCAGCACGGACGCATCACGCGCCATGCGAGCCTCGGACGTCCCGTTCTGGCAGGGTCGTGCCTGTTGCCGCGCGACAGGCCGGCGCGAAGCGCCGCGGAGCCGGCCGGGGTCGGGTTCGCCGCGACGCGTTTTGTCATCAGTTCCGGGGCGCGCCGTGCGCGCTTTGGAGCCGGCCGCGCGCCGGCTTTGCTGTGGATCTCCGGAACCGGGCCGGTATGGTTCAGGCCGGGGATGTGTTTCTGAGATAACGGAGTGGACACAATGACGACAGTGAGCAGTGATCGTATCCGGATAAAGCTCAAGGCTTACGATTACCGCATCCTTGACAAGGCTGTGGCGGAAATCGTCGATACGGCCCGGAATACGGGCGCGGGCGTGGCGGGGCCGATCCCCTTGCCCACCAATATCCACAAATTTACCGTGAACCGTTCCGTGCATGTGGACAAAAAGTCCCGCGAACAGTTTGAAATGCGGATTCACAAACGGCTTATGGACATCCTGGAGCCCACGCAGCAGACCGTGGATGCCTTGGGCAAGCTCAGCCTGCCTGCGGGCGTGGATGTGGAAATCAAGCTTTAGCGAGGAGTGTCATGGCTGAGAAAATGGGAATTCTGGGTCGCAAGCTTGGCATGACCCGCATCTTCGCTGGAGATGGCTCCGCGGTGCCCGTAACGGTCATTGAGGCCGGTCCCTGCCCTGTGACGCAGGTCAAGACGGCCGAAAAAGACGGCTACAACGCGCTGCAAATCGCCTTTGAGGCGGCGAAAGAAAAACATGTCACCAAACCTCTGCGCGGCCATTTCGCCAAGGCCGGGGCGGGCCTTTTCCGCACCCTGCGCGAAATCCGCCTGGACGGCCCGGCTGCGCATGAAGTGGGGCAGACCCTCACGGCCGAACTGTTCGCCGCCGGCGACAAGGTCAAGGTGACGGGCACAAGCCTCGGCAAGGGCTATCAGGGCGTGATGCGCCGCTGGAATTTCAAGGGTTCCAAGGACACGCACGGCTGCGAAAAGGTGCACCGCTCCGGCGGTTCCATCGGGAACAACACGTTCCCCGGTCATGTGTTCAAGGGCAAGAAGATGGCCGGACAGTGGGGAGCCGAGCGCGTGACCGTGCAGAACCTCACTGTTGTTGATGTGCGCCCGGAAGACAACGTCATTCTCGTGCGCGGTTCCGTGCCCGGCCCCAAGAACGGCCTCGTTCTGGTGCGCAAGCAGTAGCTCAGGGAGAGAAGCAATGGCTGTCGTAAAAGTATACGATCAGGACAAGACGGAGAAGGGCGAAATCGCGCTTGCTCCGGAAGTGTTCGAGGTCGCGGTGAGGCCGGAGATTCTCCACCTCGTGGTGCGCGCCCAGCTCGCCGCGCGGCGCGCCGGCACTCATGCGGCCAAAACGCGCGCGTACGTCTCCGGCGGCGGGGTCAAGCCCTGGCGTCAGAAGGGCACCGGCCGCGCCCGTTCCGGTTCCAACCGTTCGCCTGTGTGGCGCGGCGGGGCGATTGTTTTCGGCCCCCAGCCCCGCGACTACTCGTTCAAGGTGAACAAGAAGGTGAGGAAGCTCGCGCTGTGCATGGCGCTTTCCTCGCGTCTTGCCGGCGACAAGCTGCTGGTGGTGAATGATATCGCCCTGCCCGAAGCCAAGACGAAGCTCTTCGCCAAGGTGGCCGGCGCGCTCGGTCTTGAAAAGGCCCTCATCATCGCGCCGGAAGAAACGCGCGAGCTTGCGCTTTCTTCCCGCAACATCCCCGGCATCACCCTGACCACTCCGGATCAGCTCAGCGTGTACGAAATCCTCCGGCACAAGCAGCTCGTGCTGCTCGAAGGCGCCGTGCAACACGTTGAAACCCGGTTGAAATAAGAGGTTGTCATGGATCACACGCAGATACTCTTGCGGCCCGTGGTGACCGAAAAGGCGACCGCACTGCGCGACGGCGCGAACCAGGTTTCCTTTTTCGTTCACGCCGACGCCAACAAGATTGAAATCAAAAAGGCCGTGGAAGCCGCGTTCAACGTGAAGGTGACCGGCGTGAACGTGGTCATGAAAAAGCCCTCGGAGCGGCTCAGAAACCGCAGGGCGAGCCATGTGGCCGGCTGGCGCAAGGCATATGTGACCCTCGCGCCGGGTGAAAAGATCGAGTTCTTCGAGGGAGTGTAGTCATGGCTGTGCGCAAGCTCAAACCCACCTCCGCGGGGCGTCGCTTCCAGACGGTGTCCGATTTTGAGGAAATCACCCGATCCACGCCCGAGAAGTCCCTGACGGAAGGTCTCTCCAAAAAGGCGGGGCGGAACAACTACGGCAGAGTCACCAGCCGTCGCCGCGGCGGCGGGGTGAAGCGGCTGTACCGGATCATTGACTTCAAGCGCGACAAGGTCGGCATTCCGGCCACTGTGGCGCATATCGAATACGATCCCAACCGCACGGCCCGGATCGCGCTGCTGCACTATGCCGACGGCGAAAAGCGCTATATCCTCGCGCCCCTCGGCGTGAAGCAGGGCGATGTGATCGAGGCCGGCGACAAGGCCGATATCAAGCCCGGCAACGCGCTGCCCATGGCCCGCATTCCCGTGGGAACGGTGCTGCACAACATCGAGCTGAACCCCGGTCGGGGCGGGCAGTTCTGTCGCGCGGCCGGAACCTACGCCCAGCTTGTGGCCAAGGAAGGCAAGTACGCGCTGCTGCGCATGCCCTCGGGCGAAGTGCGCAAGGTGCTCGCGACGTGCCTCGCCACTGTCGGGCAGGTCGGCAATATCCAGCACGAGAACATTTCTCTGGGCAAGGCCGGCCGCAACCGCTGGCTCGGACGTCGCCCCAAGGTCCGCGGCGTGGCCATGAACCCCGTCGATCACCCGCTTGGCGGCGGTGAGGGCAGAAGCTCCGGCGGCCGTCACCCCGTGTCGCCGTGGGGTATGCCCACCAAAGGCTACAAGACCCGTGACAAGAAGAAGCCCTCGACCCGGCTCATCGTCAAGCGCCGCGGCCAGAAGTAGGAGCTGTTATGCCCAGATCGCTGAAAAAAGGTCCCTTTGTGGACGATCATCTGATGAAGAAGGTGGATACGGCCGTTGCCAACAGCGACCGGCGCGTGATCAAAACCTGGTCTCGCCGCTCCACGGTTCTGCCTGAAATGGTGGGCCTCACCTTCGCCGTGCACAACGGCAAGAAGTTCCTGCCGGTCTTCGTGACGGAGAACATGGTGGGACACAAGCTTGGGGAATTCGCGCCCACGCGCACCTTCCACGGCCATGCCGCCGACAAGAAGACCAAGGCCAAGAAGTAACGGGTGCCGTCATGGAATCAAAAGCTACTGCCAAATTCGTGCGTGTTTCGCCGCGCAAGACCAGGCTGGTTGCCCGGAACGTGAAGGGCATGCCCGTCGAGGATGCGATGAATGTGTTGCGGTTCACGCCCAACAAGCCCGCCGGGGTGATTCTCGGTGTCGTCCGCTCGGCTCTGGCCAACGCGGAACACAACGCCAGCATGGACGTTGACGCCCTGGTCGTTCGCGAGATTCTGGTGAACGAAGGCCCCACCTGGAAGCGCTTCATGCCGCGCGCCCAGGGCCGCGCCAGCCATATCCGCAAACGCACCAGCCACATCACCGTGATACTCGCAGAGGGGCAGGAATAGTCATGGGTCAGAAAGTTCATCCGTACGGATTCCGGCTTGGGTACAACAAGAACTGGCAGTCCCGCTGGTTCAGCAAGAAGGAATATCCGGCTTTTGTGTTTGAGGATCACCAGATTCGCAAGCACGTGAAAAAGCTTCTGTACAGCGCCGGCGTCTCCAAAATGGAAATCGAACGCGCGGGCGGGAAGATCCGCCTCATTCTCTCCACGGCCCGGCCCGGCATCGTCATCGGGCGCAAGGGCGTGGAAATCGAGAAACTTCGCGGCGATCTTCGCAAAAAGTTCGGGCGCGAGTTCTCGCTTGAAGTGAACGAAATCCGCCGCCCGGAAGTGGACGCCCAGCTCGTGGCCGAAAACATCGCCATGCAGCTTGAGCGTCGCGTCGCGTTCCGTCGCGCCATGAAGCGCACTGTGAGCATGGCCCGCAAGTTCGGGGCGGAAGGCATCAAGGTGACGTGCGCCGGCCGCCTGGCCGGAGCGGAAATCGCCCGTACCGAATGGTACCGCGACGGCCGCGTGCCGTTGCAGACCCTGCGCGCCGACATTGACTACGGTTTTGCCGAAGCGCGGACCACCTATGGCGTCATCGGGGTCAAGGCGTGGATTTACAAAGGTGAAATCCTTGACAAAGAGGTTGAAAGGTAATGCTTGCCCCCAAAAAAGTTAAATTCCGCAAGTGGCAGAAGGGCCGTCTGCGCGGTCCGGCGCTTCGCGGCGCGACCATCGCGTTCGGCGACATCGGCCTGAAGACGGTGGAGCACGGGAAGCTGACCAACCAGCAGATCGAAGCCGCCCGTATCGCCATGATGCGCCACATCCGGCGCGGCGGCAAAGTGTGGATCCGGGTGTTCCCCGATCATCCGATCACGGCCAAGCCCCTGGAAACCCGTCAGGGAAGCGGGAAAGGCGCGCCCGTGGGCTGGTGCGCTCCGGTGAAGCCCGGCCGCATCCTGTATGAAATCAAGGGCGTCAGCCTTGAACTGGCCAAGGAGGCTCTTACCCGCGCCGCGCACAAGCTGCCGGTCAAAACCGTCATCGTGGTGAGGGAGGGGCTGTAACATGAAAGCCAAGGAACTGAAGGCTCTGAAAGAGCTGAGCGTCGACGAGCTGAAGAGCAAACTCGCCGCCGAGCGGCAGGAACTTTTCAATCTGCGCTTCCAGCACGCCACGGCCCAGTTGGAGAAGACCGCCGCCATCCCGGCGGCGCGGAAGAACATCGCGCGGATTTTGACCATCCTGAAGGAAAAGGAATAACGCCATGTCTCAAACCATGGAAAACCGGAAAGGCCGGATGCTCGTCGGCACCGTGGTCAGCGACAAAAACGACAAGACGATTGTCGTGCGCGTTGAGACCCTGGTGAAGCACCCGCTGCTCAAAAAGTTCGTGCGCCGCCGCAAGAAATTCACGGCCCATGATCCGATGAACGAATGCGGCATCGGCGACAAGGTGAAAATTGTGGAATTTCGTCCCATGAGCCGCAACAAGCGCTGGCATCTGGTGACCATCCTCGAAAAGGCCGTGTAGGAGTTTCGTCATGATCCAGGTAGAATCCACGCTCCAGGTCGCCGACAACTCCGGCGCCAAGAAAGTGGCCTGCATCAAGGTGCTGGGCGGCTCTCACCGGCGTTACGCCACCGTGGGCGACATCATCATGGTTTCCGTCAAGGAAGCCATCCCCCACAGCAAGGTGAAAAAGGGCGATGTGATGCAGGCCGTCATCGTGCGCACGCGCAAGGAAGTGCGCCGCGTTGACGGGAGCTACATCAAGTTCGACTCCAATGCCGCCGTGCTGCTGTCCAAGCAGGGTGAGCCGCTGGGAACCCGCATCTTCGGACCCGTTGCCCGTGAACTGCGCGGCCGCAACTTCATGAAGATCGTCTCTCTCGCACCCGAGGTCCTTTAGGAGTCGCAAGCCATGAAGCAAGTTCGTATCCGCAAGGATGACAAGGTGATGGTCATCGCCGGCAAGGACAAGGGGAAGATTGGAAAAGTCCTCAAGATCCTGCGCAAGCATGACCAGGTGGTGGTGGAAAAGGTCAACGTGGCCAAGCGCCATGTGAAGCCCAATCCCTATCGGCGCGAGCCTGGCGGCATCGTCGACAAGGAAATGCCCATCCATGTGTCCAATCTCATGGTCGTGTGCTCTCACTGCGCCGCGCCCACCCGCGTGGGGTATCGCCACACGGAGGAAGGCAAGAAAATCCGCTTCTGCAAGAAGTGCAACGAAACGCTGTAGGTGACCCGCCATGACCCGTCTTGAAACGATTTACCGCGAGAAAGTGGTTCCGGTATTGCAGAAGGAATTCGCCTACGGTTCCCCCATGCAGATTCCCGGGATCGAGAAGATTTCGCTGAACATCGGCCTTGGCTCCGCGAGCCAGAACAACAAGCTCATGGAAGAAGCCATGAACGAGTTGACCGCCATCGCAGGGCAGAAGGCCGTCATCACCCGCGCGAAAAAGTCCATCGCGGCGTTCAAACTGCGTGAAGGCATGCCGATCGGCTGCCGCGTGACGTTGCGCCATGACCGGATGTGGGATTTCCTCGACAAGCTCATGAACTTCGCGCTTCCGCGCGTGCGCGACTTCCGCGGCATTCCGGATCGCGGCTTTGACGGCCGGGGCAATTTCACCCTCGGGATCAAGGAGCACGCGATTTTCCCCGAAATGGAAGCGGATCGCATCGAAAATCCCAAGGGCATGAACATCACCATCGTGACCACGGCCACGACGGACAAGGAAGGCAAGCTGCTCCTCGAGCAGCTCGGCATGCCTTTCAGAAAGTAAGGAGTAGAACGTGTCGCGTACGTCTCTTGAAGTGAAAGCGAGGCGCAAGCCGAAGTTTTCGGCCCGCGCGTACAATCGTTGCCCCATTTGCGGCCGCGCCCGCGCCTACATGCGCGCGTTCGGCCTGTGCCGCGTCTGCTTCCGCCAGATGGCGTTGCGGGGCGAGCTCCCGGGCATCAGGAAATCCAGTTGGTAAGCGTCAACAGGCGCGGCAACGCGCCTTTTGCCGGATTGTCCGGCTACATTTCTTAAGGAGTCTCATCGATGATGACTGATCCTATTGCAGATATGCTCACGCGTATCCGCAACGCGCACTTGGCCCTGCACAAGGAAGTGAGTGTGCCGCGCTCGAAGATGAAGGAAGCCATTGCTGCCATCCTCAAGCAGGAAGGGTACGTCGAAGACGTAGCCGTGGAAGACCGCAGCATCACCATCCAGCTCAAATACCATCAGGGCAAGCCCGCCATTCTCGGTCTGAAGCGGATGAGCAAGCCCGGCCGCCGGGTCTATGTGAATTTCCGCGGGATTCCCCGCGTGCAGAACGGCCTTGGCATCTGCATTCTGTCCACGTCCCACGGCGTTCTCGACGGTCTTTCCGCGCAGGAGGCCAAAGTGGGCGGCGAACTTTTGTGTGAAATCTGGTAGGCGGGTGCGTCATGTCAAGAATCGGAAAATTGCCCATCGCCATTCCCTCGGGCGTCGAGGTGAAGGTGGGGGCCGACGTCGTTGAAGTCAAGGGAGCGAAGACCACGCTCACCACTCCGGTGTGCGACCTCCTCTCCTATGAAGTGGCCGACGGCCATGTGACCCTGACCCGCAAGGTGGAAACGCGGGAATCCCGTTCCCAGCACGGCTTGCGCCGCACGCTGCTCGCCAACTGCATTGAGGGCGTGACCAAGGGCTTCTCCAAAACGCTTGAAGTCATCGGCGTCGGCTACCGCGTGGCCGTCAAGGGCAACGTGATCGAGCTTGCCGTCGGTTTTTCCCACCCGGTTCTCGTGGAATTGCCTGCCGGTCTTTCCGCCAAGGCCGAAGGGCAGAAGCTGACCATTTCGGGCGCCGACAAGGAGCTCGTGGGCGAAACGGCGGCCCGTATCCGCCGTATCCGCAAGCCCGAACCGTACAAGGGCAAGGGCATCAAGTACGAAACCGAAACCATCCGCCGCAAGGCCGGCAAGTCCGGCGGCAAGGGCAAATAATCGGGGCGCGCCATGAGCACTATGACCAAGAATGAAGCCAGACAGCGCAGAAAAATCCGCATCCGCAAGAAGATTTCCGGAACGGCGGATCGGCCGCGTCTGGTGGTGTTTCGCTCCAACCTGCACATGTACGCGCAGGTGGTGGACGATGTGACCGGCTCCACCCTGGCGGCCGCTTCCACCCTGACGCTTTCGCGTCAGGGCGAAAAGTTCGGCTGCAACAAGGCCGGCGCCGAAGCCGTAGGCAAGGAAATCGCCCGCCTGGCCAAGGAAAAGAACATCGACAAGGTGGTCTTTGACCGTAACGGATATCTCTACCACGGCAAGATCAAGGCCGTGGCCGACGGCGCCCGCGAAGGCGGCCTCGAGTTCTAAGCGGAGAAAATTCATGGAACAGAACGAACTGGGTTTCATTGAGAAAATCGTCTCCCTGAACCGGGTCGCGAAGGTGGTGAAGGGCGGTCGACGTTTCAGCTTCAGCGCGCTGGTTGTGGTGGGCGACGGCAAGGGCAGCGTGGGCTTCGGCCTCGGCAAGGCGCAGGAAGTGCCCGAAGCTCTCCGCAAGGCCACCGAACATGCCCGCAAGACCATGGTGAGGATTCCCCTTGTTGAGGGAACGCTCCCCTATGAAATTCTCGGGCGCTTCGGCGCGGGGCGCGTGATGCTCAAGCCCGCCTCGCGCGGTACCGGCATCATTGCTGGCGGCGCGGTGCGCGCCGTGATGGAAGCGGCCGGGGTGAACGACGTGCTGGCCAAGGCCATCGGCACCAACAACCCCCACAATGTGCTGCGCGCCACCATGGTCGGCCTGTCGTCCCTGCGCAGCGCCGAAGCCGTGAGCGAAGTCCGCGGCAAGAAACTCGAAGCCCCCCGCAAGTAGGGCCGGAGAAGTCGTATGTCGCAGATCACTGTCAAACTGGTCAAAAGCCGCATCGGCTGCAATCCGGCGCAGAAGAGAGTTCTTGACGCGCTCGGTCTGCGCCGTCGTGAAACGGAGAAGACGTTTCCGGATAACCCTGCCGTCCGCGGCATGATCGCCAAGGTGTCCCACCTGGTTGTTGAGGTTGCCAAGTCATGAATCTGAATGAGCTGTATCCGTTCCCGGAAGAGCGCAAATCGCGCAAGCGCGTCGGGCGGGGGGCCGGTTCCGGCCTCGGCTGCACCGCGGGCAAAGGCAACAAGGGGCAGAACGCCCGGGCCGGCGGCGGCGTGCGCCCCGGTTTTGAAGGCGGCCAGATGCCGTTGCAGCGCCGTCTGCCCAAGCGCGGCTTCAAGAACTTCCCCTTCAAGGTGGAGTACGCGGTGATCAACCTGGATCGCCTGATCGCCTCCTTTGAGGGCAAGCGCGAAATTTCGCTGGAGGATATTTACGAGCGCGGGCTGTGCAAGTTCGGCGCGGCGGTGAAAATCCTCGGTGTGGGCGAAGTGGGCGCGGCCCTCGCGGTCGAGGCGCACAAGTTCAGCAAGTCGGCGGCGGAAAAGATCCGCGCGGCCGGCGGCGAAGTCAGGGAGCTTGAAGTCTGCGCTTGCGAGGCCGAGTCTTCCCAGGCTCAGGAAGGGTAGGTGAACCGTGGCTTTTGGTGGTGCGCAAAATCTTGCCCGCTCGCCCGAGCTGCTTCCAAAACTGCTGTGGACGCTGGGCCTGCTCTGCGCCTACCGGATCGGGGTGCACATCCCCGTACCCGGCGTGGACGGAGCGGCCCTGAACAGCTTTTTTGAAAGCGTGGCGGGCACGCTCTTCGGCCTGTTTGACATGTTTTCGGGGGGAGCGTTGAGCAACGTCTCGGTGTTCGCCCTCGGGATCATGCCCTACATTTCGTCGTCAATCATCATTCAGCTTCTGCAGGTGGTGAGTCCCGAACTGAAGCGCATGGCCAAGGAAGAGGGCGCGGCGGGACGTCGCAAGATCACCCAGTACACGCGCTACGGCACAGTGCTCATCACCATCATTCAGGGCTTCGGCATCGCTGTCGGCCTTGAAACCATGTACAGCAATTCCGGCGCGGCGGTTGTGCCCGTGCCCGGCTGGACGTTCCGGATCATGACGATCCTGACGCTCACGGCCGGCACGGTGCTCATCATGTGGCTTGGCGAGCAGATTACGGAAAAGGGCATCGGCAACGGCATCTCGCTGATCATCTTTTCGGGGATCGTCGTGGGGATTCCCGGTGCGGCGGTGAAGTCGTACCAGCTCATTTCCATGGGCGAAATAAGCATCTTCATCGCCATAGCCCTGCTTGTCTTCATGCTGGCCGTGCTGGCCGGCGTGGTTTTCATGGAGCGGGCGCAACGGCGTATTCCCATTCAATACGCCAAGCGTCAGGTCGGGCGAAAGATGTACGGCGGGCAGTCCACGCATCTGCCCCTGCGCGTGAACACGGCCGGGGTCATCCCGCCCATCTTCGCGTCAAGCCTTCTGCTCTTCCCGGCGACAATGGCCAATTTCGACATTGCCGACTGGCTCAAGAACGCGGCTTCGTGGTTTTCGCCCTCGTCGGTTTTGTACAATGTCGTCTTTGTCGCGCTGATCTTCTTTTTCTGCTTCTTTTACACCGCGATCATTTTTGATCCCAAGGATGTGGCCGAAAATCTGAAGAAGAGCGGCGGCTTCATCCCCGGGATCAGACCGGGGGAAAAGACGCAGGAGTATCTGGACGGCGTGCTGTCCCGCCTGACCCTGTGGGGCGGGGTATACATCTCAATCATTTCCGTCTTGCCCATGCTGCTGATCGGAAAGTTCAACGTGCCGTTCTATTTCGGCGGCACGAGCATCCTCATTCTTGTGGGGGTGGCGATGGACTTCATGTCGCAGCTCGAGTCTCACCGCATTTCGCGGCAGTACGAAGGGCTTATGAACAAGACGCGCATCAAGGGGCGGGCGTAAGGTGAAGAAGTACCGCGGCGTTTTCCTCAAGAACGAGAGGGAAATTGGCCTTCTTCGCGAAGCGAACCGAATGGTGGCGCTGATTCTGGATGAATTGGGCAGGCAGGTCCGCCCCGGTCTGTCGACAATGGCCTGTGAGGAAATCGTCCAGAAGATGTGCGCCGAGTTCAAGGTGAAACCGGGCTTTCAGGGGTTGTACGGCTACCCCTACGCGCTTTGCTGCGCGGTGAATGAAGTTATCGTGCACGGTTTCCCCTCGGAGGAATGTGTTCTGAAGGAGGGCGACATCGTCAGCTTTGACATGGGCGTCGTCTATCAGGGCATGAACGGCGATGCGGCCAGAACCTTCATGATCGGCGAGGTTTCCGACGAGGCCGCCCGCCTTGTGCGGGTGACTGAGGAGAGCCTTGCTCTTGGCGTGGCCGAGGCGCGGCCCGGGAATGATCTTTATGCGATTTCCGAGGCTGTGCAGCGCCATGCGGAAGGGGCGGGCTTTCATGTGGTTCGCCGGTTTGTCGGGCACGGAGTGGGGGCTTCCCTGCATGAAAAGCCGGAAGTTCCCAATTTCGTGCCGGCAGGGCGTCCCGGCCCGCCGCTCAAGGTCGGCATGGTGCTGGCCATTGAGCCGATGATCACGGTGGGCACGCCGGAGGTGGAGATTCTGGACGACAAGTGGACGGCGGTGACGAAGGATCGGAGCCTTGCCGCCCACTGGGAACACAGCGTGGCGATCCTGCCGGACGGGCCGCATATTCTGGATTTGCCCTGACTGGAGAGTACGGGATATGTGCGGACAGGGCGAGCCGTTCTTCGGCACGCCGACGCCTGCCGCGGCAAGATTGGAAAGCGCGTATGCGCATTGACAGAATGTGAAAAACAAGATAAGGCTTTTCGTTCCGGCAACGGTATTTCTCTACCGCCAGGAAGACGGCCGGACGAAACCTGTGGAGACTTGTCATGAAAGTCAGGCCATCCGTAAAGAAAATATGCCCCAAATGCAAAGTCATTCGGCGTAGGGGCGTCCTTCGGGTCATCTGCGAAAACCCCCGGCACAAGCAGCGCCAGGGATAAAGCGTCAGGAGAAAGACTGTGGCCAGAATAGCTGGTGTTGATTTGCCCAGAGGCAAACGCGCGGATATCGCGCTCACCTACATTTACGGCATCGGCCGGGCGACGGCGCTGAAGATCCTTGACGCCACCGGCGTCAACTGGACTCGCGGCATTGACGATCTTTCCGCCGAGGAGCTGAACGAGGTCCGCAAGGAGCTTGAACAGCACTACAAGGTGGAAGGCGACTTGCGCCGCGAGATCACGGCCAATATCAAGCGGCTCATGGATATCGGCTGCTATCGCGGACTGCGTCACCGCAAGGGCCTGCCTGTGCATGGCCAGCGCACCCACACCAATGCCCGCACCCGCAAGGGTCCGCGGCGCGGCGCTGTGGGCAAGAAGAAGTAACGGCGTTTCGTCAGGCAGGGCCGCTTTCCGGGCGGCGCATGTCGGCGGCGCTTTCAACGTACGGAAGAGAGATATGGCCAGAGCGAAACGTGTTGCGAAGAAGAGAGAAAAGAAAAACGTGCCCATGGGCGTAGCCCATATTCAGGCTTCGTTCAACAATACGATTGTCACGTTCACCGATACCCGCGGCAATACCGTGAGCTGGGCGAGCGCCGGGCAGAGCGGTTTCAAGGGGTCGCGCAAGTCCACGCCCTTTGCCGCCCAGGTTGCGGCGGAGCAGGCGGCGCGCCGTGCCCAGGACAACGGCATGCGCACGGTAGGCGTGTATGTGAAAGGCCCCGGATCCGGGCGTGAAGCGGCCATGCGCGCGATCAACGCCGCCGGCTTCAAGGTGGCGTTCATTCGTGACGTCACGCCTATTCCGCACAACGGCTGCCGCCCGCCCAAGCGTCGCCGCGTCTGATTTTTTCTGGCGGACAAGCGGCCCTTGCGGCCGCGTTGTCCGCGTGCTTCACGCGCCGGTCCGGCCGGCGAGCCGCTGTTGCGGCGTCAGCTCGCTTCAGGGATGCCCGGTTTCGGGGATGCTTCAGGCGAGCCTTCCGCAAAAAACACTTTTCACGGGTCATGTTTTTTTGCGGCGGATGAGGATATATCGCCGGCTTGTCTCCTCTGCTTTCGGAGGATCCGCGCCGGATTGCCATGCCGCCCGCGGGGCGGCGAATCGGCTTGACGCCGTTCCCCTCACACATGAGGGGCGGCTCATTGAGGAGGACTCACCTTGGCCAAATATAATGATGCCAAATGCCGTTTGTGCCGTCGCGAAGGGACGAAGCTCTTTTTGAAGGGCGATCGCTGCTTCACTGACAAGTGCGCCTATGATCGCCGCCCCTATGCCCCCGGCCAGCACGGCCGCGCGCGCAAAAAGCTGAGCGACTATGCCGTGCAGTTGCGGGAAAAGCAGAAAGTCCGTCGCGTGTACGGCGTGCTGGAAAAGCAGTTCCATCAGTATTTCGTCCGCGCCGATATGGCCAAGGGCGTGACCGGCACAAACCTGCTTGCGTATCTTGAGCGCCGCCTGGACAACGTGGTGTACCGGCTCGGCTTTGCCAATTCGCGCGTGCAGGCTCGTCAGCTGGTTCGCCACGGCGTCTTTACGCTGAACGGCCACAAGGTCACCATTCCGTCCCTTCAGGTGCGGGTGGGCGACAGCGTGGAAGTGCCCGAAGCGAGCAGAACGATCCCCGTTCTGGCCGAAGCGCAGGAAGCTGTCGCTCGGCGCGGCTGCCCCGCGTGGCTTGAAATGGATGCTCCGAACTTCAAAGGTATTGTGAAAGCCTTGCCTCAGCGCGACGATATCCAGTTCCCCATCAACGAGCATCTCATCGTCGAGCTCTACTCCAAATAAGCGGGGGCGTACATGCTCTTCAGACAAGGCAACAGGCTCATCAATTCTCGCAACTGGGTCAAACTCGTGCGGCCCGAGCAGATCGTTTGCGAGAGCGAACCGAACGATCCGATGTACGGCAAGTTCTCCTACGAGCCGCTTGAGCGCGGCTACGGGGTGACCATCGGCAATGCTCTGCGCCGCGTGCTGCTCTCGTCATTGCAGGGGGCGGCGTTCGTGGCCGTGCGCATTGAGGGCGTGCAGCACGAGTTCACCACCATTCCGGGCGTTCTTGAGGATGTGACGGACATTATCCTGAACATCAAGCAGGTGCGGCTGGGGATGCTCACGGACGAACCGCAGAGGCTCAGCCTCGCCGTTTCCAGAAAGGGACCGGTGACCGCCGCCGATATCCAGACGAACCAGAACGTGGAAATCCTGAACCCGGATCTGCACCTTGCCACGCTGACCGAGGATATCGAGCTTCGCATGGAGTTTGAGGTTCGCATGGGCATGGGCTATGTGCCTGCGGACATGCACGACGGTCTGGCTGACGAGATCGGGCTTATCAAGCTGGACGCGAGCTTTTCGCCTGTGCGCAAGGTCGCCTACACGGTGGAGCAGGCCCGCGTCGGCCAGATGACGAACTATGACAAGCTGATTCTGGAAGTGTGGACCGACGGCTCCGTCATGCCCGAAGACGCTATCGCCTACAGCGCGAAGATCATCAAGGATCAGATTTCCGTGTTCATCAATTTTGATGAACGGGTGTCGGGCGAAAGCGGAGGCGAAGGCGGCGGCAACGCCGACGTCAATGACAATCTGTTCAAGGGCATTGACGAACTTGAATTGTCGGTGCGCGCCACCAATTGTCTGCGTAGCGCCAATATCGCCACTGTGGGCGAACTGGTGCAGCGGGCCGAGGCCGAAATGCTCAAAACAAAGAATTTCGGCAAGAAGTCGCTGGATGAAATCAAGGCCGTGCTTTCGAGCATGGGGCTTGACTTCGGCATGAAGGTTGACGGCTTCGAGAAGAAATACCAGGAATGGAAGAGGAAACAACACCATGAGGCATAGCAATTCCGGCAAGAAGCTCGGCAGAACGCCTTCGCATCGCAAGGCTCTGTTCCGCAACATGGCGTGCGCGATGATCACCTATGGCAAAATCCGCACCACGGAAGTCAAAGCCAAGGAACTGCGCCGCGTGGTCGAACCCCTTATCACGCTTGCCTTGCGCAACGATCTGCATTCCCGCCGTCTGGCCTACCAGCGTTTGGGCGATCACGCGCTGGTGAAGCGCCTTTTTGATGAAGTGGCTCCGGTTTTTGCCGGCGTGCCCGGCGGCTATACCCGGATCACCCGGCTGGCCCTGCCCCGCAAGGGAGACTGCGCGCCCATGGCCGTTCTCGAATTCACGCGCAAGCCGGGGGAAACGCCTGAGCCTGCCGCGAAATAACGCAATTCTTTCGCATCTGTACAGAACGGCCGCCTCACGATGAGGCGGCCGTTCCGCGTTGTGCCCTGGCTCTCCCTGTCTGCAACAACATCCGCTCTCTGCACTCCACGTCATCGGGGCAATCTTCATGAATCCGCCTGCTGCACCGCCGGTTGCACGTCCGGCGGCGTTGCAAGGTCAGCAGTGGCAGTCTGTTCAAGGCAGATCCGGCCACTGTTTGCCTCTTGCCGACTGAAAAAACGGTCTTTCGCGGGCGTCGTCATGAGGGCTGACCCAGGGCATACGCGGTTTCAAAACCGGCATGGATGGCGTCGCCCACAAGGCCGCCCCGGTTGCAATCCCCTATGAAAAACACGGTATGTCCGGAGGCTTCAAGCGCGGTTTTCAGGGCGTTTGCGGGGCGGTATCCCAGAGCGACGACGATCGTGTCGAACTGTTTCAGACGGTGAATCTCCGGCTGTCTGCCGCAGGTGCGGACAAAGACGCTTCCGTCTTTTTCAACGGAAAGAACGCGCGTCCGGAGCAGGGTTGTGACGCCGCTTTTCTGAAGCCGGGGGAGGAGAAAGCGACGCCAGCGCCATTCCATGTCGGGGGCAAGCTCGGAACGCATTTCCACAATGGTGACTTCATGCCCGCGTTCCGCCGCATATTCCGCAGTTTCGCAGCCCACGCTTCCGCCGCCGAGGATCACGAGTTTTTTCCCGGCGGGAGCGCCGGCCAGAAAGCGTTCGGCCGGGATCGTTCTGCCGCTTCGGCAGAAGTCTGGGACAACGGGCAGGCTGCCGGTTGCCAGAATGACGGCGTCGGGCGACAGGGCGGCAATCTCTTCAGGGCCAGCCTCCGTGTCCAGATGAAGGCGGATGCCGGCGCGCCGGATTCTTGCAGCGAGCACATCCCGGAGCAGGGCATAGCGTTCCTTGAAGGGCGGTTTGTCGGCAACGTTCAGCAAGCCGCCCAGGCGATCCTGTTTTTCAAACAGCGTGACCTCATGACCGCGCCGGGCCGCGGTAATCGCCGCCTGCATTCCGGCTGGCCCGCCTCCGACAATGACGACACGGCGTCGCACGTCCGCGGGAAGGTCGGGAAACAGCTTTTCACGTCCCGCGCGGGGATTGACGGCGCACCGTATGGGATCGCCCTGTTCCAGGCGCCGTATGCACATGGCGTTGCAGCCGAGGCAGGGCGTGATGTCGGCGCTGTTCTGGTTTTGCGATTTGGCTATCCATTGCGGGTCCGCGATCAGGGCGCGGCCAATGCCCACCATATCCGACATGCCTTCGCGCACAATGGCTTCGGCCATTTCCGGGGAGACGATCCGCCCGGCCGCCACAACAGGGACAGCGCCGCGGATATGGCGGCGTATGGCGGCCACGCCCTGTATCAGCCAGCCTTCGGGAACACAGGCCGGCGGAATGGCCCACTCGTAGCTTTCGCGCACTGCCGCCGAAAAACTGATGACGTCGATGCCGTGTTCGACCAGCGCGGAGCAGATGAACTTGTTCTGCTCAAGATCCAGGCCGCCGGGCATCTTTTCGTCCAGGCTGAGGCGGATGCCAATGGGATAGTCCGGCCCCACTTCCTCGCGCACGGCCCGGAGCAGTTCCAGCGGAAAGCGCAGCCGTCGTTCGGGAGAACCTCCATAGGCGTCCGTACGGCGATTGGTCATGGGCGAAAGAAACTGGGCGATGAGGTAGCCGTGCGCTCCATGCAGTTCGACGAGATCCACGCCTGCTTCCACCGCACGGCGGACGGCCTGAACATGGATATCGATCTGATGCCGGATCTCGGCGGCGGTCATGACCAGATCGGGATCGTCGTCCGTGAGACCCGGAACGACGGAGACCAGCCGTTTGCGGCAGCCTGTCCCTTCGGGTGAGGCGCAGCGCCCGTGATGCTGGATTTGAATGCCGAGCGCGCCCCCGTGCGCGTGCACGGCGTCCGCCAGACGGCGAAGGCCCGGAACAAGCCTGTCGTCATCCAGCGCCATGCGGTAATTGTGTCGGGTTGTTTCCGGGAAGGTGGCTTCCACCATGTTCAGGCCGCACCCGAACGCGGCGCGTTCCGCATGGTAGGCGGCATGAATGGCCGAAGCCTCGCCGGCATCGGCAAAGTTGGTGCTGATGGGCGGGAACTGAATACGGTTTTTCAGGTTCAGCGTGTTGATGCGCAGAGGAGAAAACAGGGTGGGCATAGTGACCTCCCGAGTGAAGGAATGCCGGAATCACATGCTCCCGCCGGGAAGCCAGAGCGCCAGTTGCGGGAAGAAACACAGCAGGACGACAAGGAGCAGCATACACAGAAAGTAGGGCGTGATATGGCGGAAGATCTGAAACATGGGCACATCCCGGGTCATGGTGGACAGGGCAAACACGTTGATGCCGACAGGAGGGGTGATCTGTCCCATTTCCATGAGGATGACGCATTGCACCCCAAACCAGATCGGATCAAAGCCAAGGGTCAGAACGGAAGGATACATGGCCGGCAGGGTGAGCAGAACCATGGGGATGACGTTGAGGAGCGCGCCCAGAAGAATATAAAAGACCACGATGCCGGCAAAGATGACCCAACGGCTGGTCTGCATGCCCGCAAGCGCCTCGGCAAGCTCATAGGGAAGCCGGGTGGCGGCGAAGAAATAGCCGAGCAGGGTGACGCCGATGAGGATGTAGAGCAGCCTGCCGGTCACATCGGCACTGTCGCGCAGGGCCGCGACAAACGTGCTCCAGCGGAGTTTCCGGGTAACGAAGGCGTACAGCGCCACACAGACCACGCCCACGGCGCCGCCGGCGTTGGGGCTGAACAGACCACCGAGAATGCCGCCCAGAATGATGAAAATGAGCGCCAGCATGGGCAGGACGCCACGGAGGGAACGAAGTTTCTGCCGGAATGTCGTCGGATCGCCAACGGGCGCGAGATCCGGATGACGCCGGGAAAAGATGAAGACGGCGGCCATGAAGAAAAGGGCAAGCAGCACGCCGGGAATGACCCCGGCCATGAAGAGCTTCCCGATGCTTGCTTCCGTAACGAGCGAGTAGAAGATGAACCCTGTGCTGGGCGGGATGAGGATGCCCAGCGTGCCGCCGCAGGCCAGCGTGGCGCAGGCGAACGGTTGATCATAGCGTTTGCGTTTCATTTCAGGCAGGGCGACCGAAGCCATGGTGACGGCTGTGGCCATGCTGTCGCCCGAAACGGCGGAAAAGCCCGCACAGCCCGCCACCGTGGAGATGGCGAGGCCGCCCGGCAGACGCCCCAGCCAGCAGCTTGCGGCATTGAAGAGATCGCGGCTGATGCCGGAGTGCATGGCTAGGTTTCCCATGAGGATGAACATGGGGACCACGCCGTAGACATAGGACGAGGCTGTGGAAAAGGGGGAAACGCCCAGCATGGACAGGGCGGTTCTGGGGGTGGGGTAGAAAATGAGCATACCGAGAAAACCGATGCCCGCCATGGCCGTGCCGATGGGCATTCCCAGAAAAAGCAGAACCATGAGGGCGCTGACGCCCGTTATGCCCAATGCGGCGGGATCGCCCCCCAGCACGGTATCCTGAAGGAAGAAGGGCGCGGCCATGCCCGCCGCGACAAGCGCGGTTCCGGCGAGGAGACCCGCGTAGCGCCTGCTCCTGAGCAGATCCGCCAGATGAAGCAGCGTCTGGGCGCTCAGCGAAAGCACATGGCCGATGAGGAACGCGGTGCAGATGAAAACAAAGATGTACAACGGCAGGCTGATGGAGTAGCTGCCTTCGTTTCCCAGAAACTTGTTCACGCCGTTTGCATACATGCAGTATGTCATGCAGGCGAACAGCGCGACGGAAAGTCCGCTGCTGCTGTAGCGAAGAACCGCGCGGACATGTTCCGGCAGTTTTTCCAGCAGGAGGGTGACGCGGATGTGGCTGTCATTGTCGTTCACATACCCCATGACGCCAAAGATGATCATGGCCAGCGCCAGTTCGGTGATATCTACAGTTCCGGGCACGGAATAACTGAAGAGGTAGCGGGCAAGCACATCGGCTGTGGCAGGCAGGGCCATGAGAATCAGAAGAACTGTGGCGATGCTGAAAAAAACAATGTTCACTTTCCGCGACATGCGGGAAAGATGCTGTCCGAGCGCGGTGCAGATCTGTTCTATGCTCATGCCTTTCATCCCGGTGGTGATGGTGAATACGCAACGGGGCGCCCCCGCGCAAAGGCATCTTCGCGCGGGGGCGGAGGTCGGAGTCAGTAACGACGGGGCGCGTCCTGGGCATTTCTGGCGGAGATGTCGAGCACGTCCTTGCGCAACTGTTCGGCATCGAATGCGCCAGCCATTTTCTTCAGCCATTTTTCATGGAGCGGGCGCACGGCTTCCTGCCAGCGGGCGCGTTCTTCCGCGGGGAGGATGTAGAAGACTTTGCCTTCTTTTTCGGCAAGGTATGTGTAGTCGAGCATGGAACCGTCATCAAGCGACTTGCCGGAGGCATGGGCCATGACCCGGCCGGAGTTTTTTTCAAAGACAGCCTTGATATCGTCGGGCAGGGAATTCCATCTTGTTTTGTTCATGGCCATCCATATGGGATTGACCATCAGCGAACACATTGTCGTGTATGTGCACACTTCGGAAGTCTTGTAGGAGCGCATGGAGGCGATGGGCGTCAGCAGTCCGTCGGCCATGCCGCGTTGCAGGGCCAGATAGGTGTCCTGCGTGGGGATATTGATGGGGATGCCGCCAAGCGCCTTGCAGAGTTCGGCGTTGTCCTGAGTCCAGCAGATGAGCTTGAGACCCCGGATATCTTCCAGCGTGCGCACGGGTTTGGAAATGGTTTGAATATGGAAATCGGCGGAAGACCACATCCACAGGATCTTCACATCCCTGAAATCCTTTTTGGCCTGTTCTTCCCTGTCATAGAAATCCCACACGGTCAGGCTGCCGGCCAGGGCGCTTTCCACCAGCAGGGGAAGCGCGGGCGCTTCCATGCTGGGGAACTTGCCGGGAGTGGCCCCGCACAGATGCCCGGCAATGTCCACGGCGCCCGAAACCACGGAAGCGTACATTTCGTTGTTCGGGCAGATGGTATTGGGGTCAAAGTAGTTGATGACCACGCGGCCGTTGGTTTCCCTGTTGATTTGCCTGATCCAGGGGAGCCAGACATTGGCGCAGGTAGGGTGCGTGGTGGGGTAGAGCGTCGTCATGCTCAGCTTGTACACGCTGGCGGCGCGGCTTTCTCCGGGAACCATGAGCAGGAGCGCGCACAGAGCCGCCAGGAGGATGGAATGCCGTTTCATAAGTTCTCCTCTTCAAGTTGGTTGTGATTGAGCGTATCCGCGCTCAATCGCGACGTTGACCGCGCGACAACACGCGGCGTGTCCGTTTTGCCCGGCCGGGCGGATGCTTGGTCAGCCCTCATGAACCCGCCTGCCGCAAAGCCGCCTTTTTGCGTCCGGCGGCGTTGCAACGCCAACATTGATCTTGCGGTATGTTCAATACAGCTTCGTCCAATGTTTGCCTTGCGCCTTGCCGGCCGGAAAACAATCAGCTTTTCGCGGACGGCGTTTTCATGAGGGCTGACCCTAAAGGGTTATGGAAATATCACCGATGGCGAGCCGTTTCAGCCTGTCCATATCGCTGATGAGCAAGTGATGTTTGGTCGATCTGATGACGATGCCCATTTCCTTGAGCTGCTTGATGACCCGGGCTATGGAGCTGCGGTGCACATTGAGGATGCGCGCCATTTCATTGTGGGACGGATATGTGTCCAGATGCTGACGGCTTGCCGCCAGCGTGTACAGGAGACGCGCCACCTTGTGGATGGTTTCCAGCGGCTTTCCCTTGGGCTTGAATTCGGCAAGAATGAGCGCCTTGCGAGCCAGCGAACAGGCCAGATTGACCGTAAGGTGCGGATAGTCGCGCAGAAACTGCGGCGAGAAGAGCGTCTCCCTGTCAAATCTGACCACCTTTGAATCTTTGACAAATATATAAAAGTCCTTTTTGTGAATTCCGGCCATGCATATCATTTCATTGAACAACATGCCCGACTGCATGTAGAGGTTGACGTGAATTTCTCCCTGATCATCTTCAAAAAGCGACTGGACGCTGCCCGATTGCAGATAGAAGAAGTAGCGGGTATTGCCTTCTGAAGAAAAGATGGACTGCCCTTTTTTATAGATGCAGCAGACGCCGAGATGCAGAACTTCCTCCCACGGAAGGTTCAGATTGCCGAGCCACAGCGGAACCGTATGCTCGGAGATGATCAGATCCTGCTGATCCGTGCGAAACATGCCGTTGGGCAGAAAAAGAATATTGGCGTTGGGAGCGTTCATGAGCATCCTTTTGCGCTGGGGCGAGGCTGGCATCCCCTACGGGGAGGGCGGATCGTCATCAAGCCCGACAAGGAAGCGGGGGACCCGGCTGACAAGCAGGGCTGTTTCCTGTTCGGAGAAGCCGTTTTCAGCGGCAAGCGACACCCATTGGGCCATGCCTTTCCAGGGGGCCGGTTTGGTGACCATGCCGTAGTCGGAAGACAGAAAGCACCTGTGCAGACCTGCTTTCCGGGCGCCGATCAGGAGTTCCGCGGCGGAAACAATGCCGGCGGAGGCCGTGAAGAGGGTTTTCTCAATGTAGACGCCCTGGCGGGCAAGATGGATCTGCGTTTCCACGGGGAGCCTGTTCAGGGTGAAGTCAGGATGGGTGAGAACGATGCGGCGCACCCCCCGGCGCAGGGCTTCTCCACAGACGGCCAGAGCTTCTTCATTGGAGATGTGCCCGGTGCACAGACACGCGTCTTTGCTGGCTATTAGTTCAATAATATCGATGACCTGTTCAGTCAGTTCGCCATTTTTGCCCACAGCGCGCAACCCCTGGGCCTGCCGCAACGGAATGGAGGCATTGAAGTCGCATCCGGCACGGAGTTTTTGACGGGTGTGATTTTCGGCATGTCTGGTGGGGAACCAGATGACGCGCGCGCCCAGCCCCAGCGCGGCTTCGACGGCATAGGGATTGAAACCGCCTACATAATGATTCAGAGTGAGCGAACCGAAGAGGGCGGCCTTGCCCGCAAGTCTGTTCACATCCAGTGTGCCCTGGGTGGTGCCGCCATAATGATTTTTGATGACGGCGCCGTCCATGCCCGTCGCCATGACGGCACGGGCCATGTCCACGTCATCACATATGCGATTGATGATATCGGGAGCGGCATGAACATGCATATCCAGAGCATGATGCAGATGTTCAAGAACGTACAGACTGGAAGGTGTCATTTCATGCGCTCCGATATTCAGGTTTATGAAACGGTAACAAAAAAAGGTCTCGGAACAAGTCTCACATGAGACTTTTTGCACTGACAACAGAAAAAGAGCGCATTTTTTGTGTTTGCAAACGTGATAATGCCGCGCCTTGTCTCTCGTGTTTTTCCGGACTGGTTTGACGTTATACGGCAGGTGGCGCTATGCTGTTATGCGTAAAAACATCTGTGTACCATGCGGATGTGCTTTGGAGCGTTTTCCCGATGAATTGCGGGCAAACGCCCGACGGCCGCGCGAGCGGACGCCCGTGCCGAACAGGCGGGCAAACCGCGTTTTGCCGCGCTTGTCCCGCTCCGCGGGGAAGTGACGACAATGCCGCGATTGAAATGGACATTTGCAATTGAAACATCCTGTGGAAAGGACGTAAAAAAGCGGATATGCCGTATCGGCAGGCGATCTGATGCGGGCTGAGCCTGGACGTTTTCCCAAATGGAAGTGGTGATCATGGCCGGATTTTTCTCTCCCGGAGCGGCTCCCGATTCGTCAGCCGCACCTCCCCTGGTCTGGCTTGGCAGGCTGTTGCTGGTTGTGGGCGCGGCGCTCGTTCTGGCCGCGGCGATCTGTTTTTTTGCCTGGAACTGGCGGAGTCTGAGCGATACCGCAAAGTTTGCGCTGGCTGTCGGCGGTTTTCTGGCCTGCGTGGCAGGCTCGCTTGCGGCGGAACGGCATGACAGGTCCGTCCCCGCGGATCTGGCCCTGCTCGCGGCCTGTCTGTTCATGGGCATGTTCTGGGCCGTGTTCGGCCAGACATTCCAGAGCGGAGCCACAGCGCAGGATTTCTGCCTTGTCTGGGCGGCGTGCGTGACCCCGTTTGTGCTGTTCAGGCGCACGGCCAGCCTCTGGAACCTGTGGGCCGTTCTGCTTCTGGCTGCCGTCGCGGACAAAAGCCTTGCCACAGTCAGCCCCCTGCCGCCGCTCGCTCTGGCGGCGGCCTTGTGCGGCATCGCCGTTGTCCCGCCCGGCATCCTGCGCCGCAAGCAGGGGCTGAACGCCTGGCTGGCCCTGCCCCTGACCGCGCTGCTTGCTCTGGGAACCGGCTATACGCTGCTGCTGATTATCGAAGGCCAGCTTGCCGAGCGCTATCCCGCGCTCATGGCTGGCCCGGCCGTGCTCCTTGCGGCCCTGATTCCTGCCGTGCGGAGCCGGAATCCGCTGGCAATGGGCGAATTCGGCCTTGTCGGGCTTGTCCTGCTCAACGCCTGCCTGGCAAAGCTGATGCTGACTTCTCCAACAGCGACAGACACAACAACTGCCGGCATTTTTACGGTTGGCAATATCGCCTACACCTTGCTGCTTGTCGCCGTTATGCCCGGACTGTTCAGGAGAAATGCCGCGGTCCGTCCTTCGGCGGCCGACAGTCTCCCGGCTGAACAGGAGCCGGACCCCGGCAGACCCCGCCGCAGACTGTTTCCCACCATTCTCGCCGGACTGGGCGGCGTGGTTTCCGCCTGCTTTCTCGTTTCCTTCACCACGCTTCTACTCGGGCTGGAAATCGGGCGGGCATCGGATCAGGGCTTCATGTTGCTGGGTGTCTTCTATATGACTGCCGGCGTGCTTTTATGGCGCTCACGCCGACGCGGCGTCTTTGTTCTGACTCTGGCCCCTATCTTGGCGGCAGCCGGCGTGTTTTTTTATGAAAGCGCGCTGAGCGCCTTTTTCTATCACTCCCCGGGATCCGTTCTGATCGGGAAGTGGCTGGCCGCTGTGGCGCTGTACCTGGCGATGGATTGCGCGCCACTGCGTTTTGGGCTGGCCTTCTGGGCGATCCTGGCGACCTTCCGGTTTTTCAATATTCTGCCGGAACCCGTCGCGCCGGCAGCCATAGATGCTCTCGGCCTGGTCTGCCTGCTTCCGCTTGTGCTGGCCGCCTGGGGCCGGCCCATTGTGCCGGAAAGCCTGCATACTGCTTTGGCGCGCCGGCTGCGGCCCGCCGCTTTTGCCGCAATCTGGGCGGTTTTTCCGCTCCTGCCCCTTTTTCAGGATATTTTCGGCAGGCACTCGTACGGTACCGCAAACGCCTTGCGACTGCCTGCCGGACTCATAACCGCGTTGTGCGCGGCCAATCTTGTGCTGCTGGCCTGGCGTTCGCCGTTGTTGCGCGCAACGCGACGCCTGCCGGGCTTCGCTCTGCCGGTTGCCGGAAGCCTGACCCTGAGCCTGCTTTGTTTTTTCGCGCCGGCGGAAACGCTGCTGGCCCTGAACCTTGTTCTTGTGGGCAAATTCGCGGCGCACGCGGCGGAACGCAAGTGGTACAGCCTGCCGCTCTTCATGACCGGCCTGCTCCTGCTGGCCGCCAGTCTTGGCGCGTTCTATTACCAGCTCGAAATTCCCTTTCCGGACAAGATTCCGCGCATGGGCATCCCGGGTCTTTGTCTGCTGGCAGGCGGCATCCTGCTGGAGCGTTCTTGCGGCCAGCCCCGGTCAGCCTTGTCCCGACACGGGGCGCCTGCCGGGGCCGTTGCGCGCCGCGCCGCGCCCCTCGCCCTGACGGCAGTGCTGATGCCGGTTCTGTTTTTCGCGGCGGCAGCGGACAGGCGCGCCATATTGCGGGACGGCTCCGACTGTTTGCTGGAGCTTGCCCCGCGTGACCCCCGCGCCTTCATGCTGGGCGATTACATGGAACTGCGCTACGACCTGGAACGGCAGCTTGCCGGCTGGAAAGCGGGACCCGGCTGCTTGCCTCTGAAACTGGACGAACACGGCGTTGTCCCTGGTGTCGCCTGGCCGGACGAAACGCTGTTCATGCCAGAGGCAAGCTGCGACAGGGCGCGGGTTCCGGCCCTGACCATCGAGCAGCATGACAGGCGGGCCGTGGCGCGCCTGCCGCGCCGGTATTATTTTGAGGAAGGTCTGGCAGGGCTGTATGAAGATGCCTGCTATGCCGTGCTGCGTTGCGACAAACGCAACAGATGCCTGCTGGCGGGCCTGGCGGACAGATCAGGCCGCATGATCGAGCCGGACGCCACATCCGCCCGTGCCGAATGAATGAGATGCCGCGCGCCATGCCATGTATCAGCCGCATCATGTGACCGGAAGAAAAATCAGGCGCGCGTGGGGAAAAAGAAAAAGGGCTGCGATCCGATACGCCTGTCAGCGGCGCTGTTCAGATATCCCCGCGAAAAAAATAGACAGCCAGCGCGGGCAGTTCCCGGAAGACTGAAAAGACATCTCTCCACTCATGATACTCGGCGCGGGCAGTGCCTGTTGAGGAGATGCCCTGTTTTTTCATGGCAAGCATTGTTCGCGGCAAATGAAAAAACTGACTGACAACAATGATGGATGAGCCATTATTTTCTGATAGCCAGCGCGCGGCAAAGCGCGCTGTGGCCGCTGTGTTCACGCCTGATGAATCAACGACGACAGTGTGTTCGGGGATTCCGCGCCGGAACAGGTAGGAAGCCATCGCCCTGGCCTCGTCAACGCCTTCCCTGCCAATGCCTCCGCTAACGATAATGACGGGGCAGCTTCCCTGTCTGTAGAGCGCCACGGCCCTGTCCAGTCTGGCCGCAAGGCGGCGGGAAGGAACGCCGTCTGGAAACACCTGGTTGCCGGGAACCACCGCGGCATCAGCGGCAAATAGCGTTTCCCTGAAACCAAAAAGAGTCACAACAATGGCTCCGGCGAGCGCAAGGCCAAGTCCCGCGAACAAGGCCCCGCGCAGCAGGAACGTGAAGCGTAGCCGCATTATGGGGTCATTCCTTTTGTTCTTGTGGAGGTTGCCAATGGACAGTATGGGATACTTTTCCCAGGGGCAGTCCTCATGAATCCGCCTGCCGCAAAGCCTTCTTTGCGTCCGGCGGTGTCGCGCGACCAGCATTGGCCTTGCGATGTGTTCAATACGGCTTCACCCGCTGTTTGCTTTTTGCCGGCCGGAAAAAACCGGCTTTTCGCGGACGGCGTTTTAACGAGGACTGACCGCGCGGAATGGAACCGGTTTCCAATATGCCCAGGGAATATCCGGATGCAAACGTGCTTCCACGGACTTCCGGGAACCGTACTGGAAGAAGAAAACAGGGAATGCCAAGGTCTTCTGGACCCTGGCATTCTGCATTGCGCTCAAATATGGCGCGCCCGACAAGATTCGAACTTGTGGCCTTTGGCTCCGGAGGCCAACGCTCTATCCAACTGAGCTACGGGCGCATCAACGGGAGTTGAAATAGCTTTTTTGAGGCTTCGCGTCAACGGAAAATATGCCCGAGCGGGGGGTCAGCCGGAAAATGGCAGGGCGCGCGCTTCACGGCCCACGAAGTAGCGGCTTTCGGTGTAGCCGAAGGAGGCGGCGTAGGCCTCCAGCTGATCAAAGGCATACGCGGGGGTGTTCACGCAATGCGCGTCCGAGCCGAAGCTTATGGCGACGCCGATCTCCGCGGCCAGTCCCATGATCGCGGGGTGGGGGTAGATTTCGGCGCAGGGTTTGCGCAGACCGGCGGAGGAAATTTCCATGGCCATGCCCGCATCGCGGATGGCGACGAGCGCGTCGCTTGCCTGTCGCAGGCTGGCCGGCAGGGCGATCCAGCGGCGGAAGTCGCTTATGCTGAACAGCTTGATGATATCGGGGTGCGCCGCGATGTCCGCCAGGCGTTTTCCATTGTGCCGGGCTGTGGCCATGTTGCGGAGTTCGTCAAAGTACCGGGCGTATATCCCGTCGCGTTCGTCCGGGTTCAGCTTTTCCCAGTCCGCCGCGGAAGCGTCAAAGCCCCAGTGCCCGAGGAAGTGGATGCCCCCGATGATATAGTCGAAGGGGTAGGCGTCAGCGGCCTGTTCCATGAAGGCGCGTTCCGCCGGGAGCCAGTCCAGTTCCATGCCGAAGAGCGCCCGGGGTGCATCTTCACCGGCGCGCGCCGCAAGAACTTCTTCCGCATAGCGGGGAAAGGCGGCGAGGAGGTGCGCCCCGTAGTCGGAGGGGTACACATAGTCCCGCGGGCGGGGAGAGTGTTCGGAAAAGCCCTGAATCTTGATGCCGCGCAAACGGGCCGCGGCCCGCATTTCCGCGACGCTGTTCTCGCCGTGCGAGGCGCTGGTGTGCGTGTGCAGGTCAATGGAGATCATGGCGCGTATCCTGATGCATCACCTGAAGGCGGATTGTCCGGGCCGCGGACGCCGGCGTATGCGGAGATGTTGCCGCACGGGGCCGGCGACTGTCCGCCCGGAAGGGTTGCCCGCCGGAGGGGCGGACAACCCGCAGTGTCACAAGGTTGCGTTTCGGATCCTTTCGGTTCCGTTCAGACTTCAGATTTTGGCGGCGGCGCGGAGATCCGCGACGGCGTCCGTTTTTTCCCAGGTGAATTCGGGGAGTTCGCGGCCGAAGTGGCCGTAGCAGGAGCTTTTCAGGTAAATGGGGCGCAGGAGGTCAAGCCGCTTGGTGATCATGTAGGGACGCAGGTCAAAGACTTCACGCACGGCGCGGGTCAGCACCTCGTCCGGGATTTCGCCGGTGCCGAGGGAGGAGACCAGCACGGATACCGGCTGGGCGACGCCGATGCAATAGGCGATCTGCACTTCGCAACGCGGGGCAAGCCCGGCCGCGACGACGTTTTTCGCCACATAGCGGCCCATGTACGCGGCCGAGCGGTCCACCTTGGAGGGATCCTTGCCGGAGAACGCGCCGCCGCCGTGGTGACCGCTGCCTCCGTAGGTATCCTGAATGATTTTGCGCCCGGTCAGGCCGCAATCGCCCATGGGGCCGCCGATCACAAAGCGGCCGGTGGTGTTGATGAAGATTTCGCAATCCTTTTCGTCAAAAAGGCCGGAAGGTTCGAGAATCGGCCGGATGACCTTGCTCTTCACCGCTTCCACGATGTCGTCGTGGGAGGCGGAAGCCGCGTGCTGGGTGGAAACAACCACGTTGTTGATGCGCACCGGCCGCGCGCCGTCGTATTCAAACGAAACCTGGGTCTTGCCGTCGGGGCGGAAGAAGTCCACCTCCCCGCTCTTGCGCACCTTGGTGAGCTGCTGCGAGAGCTGGTGCGCCCAGTAAATGGGAGCGGGCATCAATGTCGGCGTTTCGGTGCAGGCAAAGCCGAACATCATCCCCTGGTCGCCCGCGCCCTGATCTTCCGGAGCGGAGCGGTCCACGCCCTGGGCGATATCGGGCGATTGCTTGTCGATGGAGGAAATGACGGAGCAGGTCTGCGCGTCAAAGCCCATTTCCGAGCTTGTGTAGCCGATATTGCGGATGGTTTCGCGCACCACGCTCGGCAGGTCCGCATAGCCTCTGGTGCTGATTTCCCCGGCGATAACGGCCATGCCCGTGGTCACCAGCGTTTCGCAGGCCACGCGGGAATCGGGGTCCTGAGCGATGAGGGTGTCGAGAACGGCGTCGGAAATCTGATCGGCCACCTTGTCCGGATGGCCTTCCGTCACGGATTCGGAGGTGAAAAAGTATTTGCCGCTGGTCGGATTCATGGCGTCTCCTTGTGGATCGGATCCATATCAATGTATCCAGATATAGTGAATATGCAGCGTTTATAGCATGGAGGTCCTGCTTTGTCCAGTCGCCAGTCACGCAGGGGGGGCTGCCGCCCGGCGAATCCGCTTGCGCTTTCCCGGCGGGGCGGCTATAGGTTGCAAGTGCATCTCCTGAAACAATTTTTTTTGCTGTGCTTCCTCTGCCTTGCCGCGGCCGGGGCCGTGTCCGCCGCGCCGGCGGTTCAGCCGGGCTTTCGCACGCTCGGCGTCTGGAAGTCTGAAACCAGTCTGCGCCTCAATCTGGCGATCTGGTATCCGGCCCGGCGGACCCCCACCCAGTTGGATTACGGGGACTGGACATTCCGCGCCAGCCGTAACGCCTCCCCTGTCACGGGGAAACATCCGCTCATCATCCTTTCCCATGACAGTTCGGGATCCCGCTTCTCCCTGCATCAGCTTGCGGGCGCTCTGGCGCGCGAGGGCTTTGTCGTTGTCGCGCCCACACATCCCGGCGACAATCTTGACGATTTGAGTTGGCTGTTCACGACGGAGCAATTGACGGGACGGGCGCGCGATATCAGCGCCACGCTTGACGTGATTTTCGACACGCCGGTTCTGGAAGCCATGACGGACCCGACGCGCGTCGGCCTTCTCGGCGTCGGACCCGGCGGCGCGGCGGCTCTGCTGGCGGCGGGAGCCTGCCCCGATCCGGCAGGCTGGACCGACTATTGCGCCAGAGCCGCCCTGGCCAGACAGGCCGCCGGCCAGGCTTCCAGCCGGGACAAGGCCGACGCCCTGCTGTATTGCAGCGACTGGGCTGTTCCCCGCATGGCCGCGACGGCCGCCGATCCCGAACTGCCGAAAAGCCGGCGGGATGGCCGCGTGCGGGCCGTCGCCGTTGTGGCCCCGTGGTATGGCATGTTTTTTTCCGCGGAGGCGCTTGCGTCTGTGCGCATCCCCGTTCTGCTTGTCAGCGCGGAAAACGACAGGCGCAATCCGTCGCTTTTCCATGTGGAGGCGATCCGCAAGGCCCTGCCCAATCCGCCGGCGCATGTCGTTCTGCCCGACGCTGACGCCGCTTCCCTGCTTTCGCCCTGTTCGCCAAGCCTGGCCGAAACCTGGCCGGAACTCTGCCGGGGTGCGGACGCCCGCCTGCGACGGGACGTGCAGGACAAACTCGCCCGCGCGGCGTGCGCCTTTTTTCTTGAGCATCTGAGCGGGGCGAGCGCCGAGTAGGGCGTGTTCACGCTACGAGAAATGTGCGGCGCGTTTTTCGTGCATTCCACGGACTCCGCTCTGGTGGCGGGATTCATTGAAAAGCCGGCGTGCCCGGCCGGCGGCGCTCAGCCGCCGATCAGCCCGAGGATGCTCTTCACCACCTTTGTCTTGTTGGCGCGGAAGTCGATGCGGCTCTGTCGCTCGTACAGGGCGCGCCGGCGTTCCGGATCGTCCAGCAGGCGGCGAAACGCCTGTTCCAGACGGCCCGGCCTGAAGTCGCGCATGATCCCCAGGTAGACAAAGCCGTTCCTTGCTCTGGCGAAGGTATGTTGCGCCTCGCGGGCGTGCTGGGCGAGCACGATGCCGGGCACGCGCATGTGCGCCAGCTCGTACACCGTGCGCCCGGCCGAACAGATGGCGAGATCCGCCCCTTCCATCATGCGGGACATGATGTTGGTGGCGTATTCAAAGCGGATCAGCGGGTTGTCCAGGCGGGCGACATGTTCGGCCAGGCTGTCCCTGTGCGCGTAGCCCGGCCCGGTGACCACGCGCACGGCCACCCCGCGTTCGCGGCACAGCGGCTCGACAAGATCAAGGGTCTGCCGGGTGAAATCCGGCTGATCCGTGCCGCCGAACGTCACGAGCAGGCAGCCGCTCCCGCGCCCGAACCCGGGGCGGAAGACGTTGCGTTCGGCCGTGAGGAATTCATCCCGCAGGCAGAAAAAGCGCCGTCCGTAGTGAAAGCGCGAGGTCTGGCGTTCCGGGGAGGGCGCGGTTTCGTACAGGGCGTTGAAGACCATGTCCGCCAGATCCGCGCCGGATCCTTCGTCCTCGAAGTTGACCACCGGCCCGCCTCCGGCCTTGAGGCGGCGCATGTAGGCGGCATCGGTGTTCAGCATGTCGTTGATCACCAGATCGGGCTTTTGCCGCAGGACTGTTGCGGCGAGATCCTCGTCCTGGCTCTGGATGACGGTCCGGTAATCGCGGGCCGCGATGTTGCCGGCGGCCAGTTCGCTCTCTCGCGTGCAGACAAAGGAAATCTTGTGGTTGGCGATTTCATGCGCCAGCATGAGCGCCCGGTACACATGCCCCATGCCTATGGCGGGGTAACCCGCCACCACGAAGACCACATGCCGCCGCTCAAGCAGGCGCTCGCAGATCCACCAGTCCTGATAGCTGTTGATTTCCACTGCCCTGTCATTGAGAAAGCAGGGGATCACGCGCTCGGCGCGGCCGGTGCGCGCGGCCTGCCGCGTGAGCATGATCAGCGCCTTGCTTTCCACCAGCAATTCGGCTTCCCCGTCAGCGGCGAAACGCCCGAGGCCGCCCTCGCGCGCCTCCCAGATCCTGTGACGCACGCTGCGCACCGTGACCAGAGCGTCCGCGCCGGAGGCAAGAAAGGCGGCGTGCGCCTCCTCGATATCCGCGGCGGTCACCAGAGGGCAACTGGCGCGGCAGATGATCAGGCTCTCGTATTCGTCCGCCAGCCCGGCCAGAATGGGGCGAAGTTCCGCCGCGAGATCGAGAGAGAGGAGGCGGAGCGTCTTGTCGTAATGGAAGCGCGCGCCGTTGCGCTCGCAGATGAGGGAGATCTCCTCGCTGTCGGTGACGACGATCACGTCCCTGCCAGGGGCGACGGCCAGGGCTGTGTCAAGCGCGCGCTGAATGAGCGTCTTCCCGGCCAGCCGTTTGACGAGCTGGTCGGGAATGACCGCGTTTTTCTTGATCGCGGGGATGACCACGCACCGCCGCAAGGCTGTCATGCCGCGCCGGACTCCTGCCCGCCGCCGGTTTCGCGCAGACTGGCGAGCGTCTCCCGCGTCGCTTCAAGCATGATGTCGAATTCCGCCTCGCTGAGGCTGTGCTGGAAGGGAAAGGAAATCTGCCCGTCGAAAAAGGCGTCGGCATTGGGGCAGTCCGCCCTGTCCAGGCCGAGCTTCCGGTAGAAGTCGTAACGGTTCAGGGGGAGATACTGCACCACGCACCTGACGCCCTTGTCATGGTACATGGAGCGGATGAAGGCGTCGCGCCGGCCGTTGCGCATACAGGCCGCGAGCAGGTGGTAATTGTGCCGCGTGCTGTCCACCCTGTGGAATTCGAGTTCCGGAAAATCGGCCAGGGCGTCGATGAAGCGCAGGGCGCGTTCCCGCTTTTCCGCATTGATGCGATCGATGCGTTCCAGCAGCTTGAGGCCGAGGGCGCATTCGACTTCGCCAAGACAGTAGTTGTTGGGCATGAGGAACGTGCCGTCGCGTTCCGGCAGATCCACATTGCCCATGGCCGGGATCCAGTAGTCCCTGCCGCCGCCCGGCCGGGGATCGGGGTACGCGCAATGCCCGTTGTGCCGCAGCATGGGCACGAGCGCCGCCAGTTCCGGATCCCGCACCACAAGCATGCCGCCCTCGCCAAGGGTGGTCATGTTCTTGTGCGAGTGGAAGGAAAAGATCGCCATGTCGCCCCACGCGCCGGACTTCACGCCGGCCACGTCCGCGCCGATGGACTGGGCCGCGTCCTCGATGACGAGAATGCCGCGCGAGCGCGCCAGATCCATGATCGCGGGCATGTCCGCCACATAGCCGTAGAGATGGACCACGACAATGGCCCGGGTGCGGGGCGTGAGAACCTTTTCCAGGGTTTCGGCGCTGACCACGCGGGTGACGGGGTCAATGTCCGCCCAGACCAGTTTTGCCCCCTTCTTGAGGTAGGGATAGGCCGAGGCCGTGAAGGTGTGCGAGGGCACGACAACCTCGTCGCCGGGCCTGAACCCGCACAACTGGGCCGAAAGCTCCAGGGCCGAAACCCCGTTCATGGCGGTGAAGCACTGGCCCGCGCCGAGATAGTCGGCAAAGCCCTGCTCGAAGGCGCGCATGTGCTCGCCCTGGGTGAGGGTTTTGCCATGCCGCATCACCTCGGCCACGACGGCGATTTCCTCTTCCGTGTACAGGATGCCCCGGCCGCTGAAATCCACTCTGAGATCCATGAAGCGTATCTCCTACATGCGTCTGAAACGCTCCAGCACGTTTTCCCTGGTCAGGATTTTTCTGAAATCGGGGCCGAGCGCGTTGGTCAGTGGTTTTTCATGCACGATGCTCCCCGCGTACAGTTCTTCATACTGTTCGGGGGAGAGATCGCGGCAGATCCCCTCGGGCAGGGCCACGCCCTGGCGTTCCAGCATGGCGCGGAACTGCCGGTGCGCCTCGGGGTAAATGTCTTCCAGCACGTTGAGGGCGAGGCAGTTGGCCAGACCGTGATGCACATGCAGGGCCACGCCAAGCCCGGCGGAAAGCGGATGCACCACGCCCACGTTGCCGGCGGCCATGCCGCCGACGTAGGAGGCGATCATCATCTTTTCGCGGTTGTCGTCGCTCATCATGTCGTCGGAAAGGAAGATTTCGGCGCACATGTCCACGGCCCGCACGGAAAGGGCGTCCACAATGGCGTCGCGGAAACTGCCGTGCAGGGTTTCAATGCAGTGCATGAAGGTGTCCATGCCGGTAAAGAAGTATTGATCGCGCGGCACGGTGCGCGTCAGTTCGGGGTCGAGCAGCAACTGATCGTACATGGTGTAGTCGCTGTTCATGCCGAGCTTGAGCCTTTTGGGAATGTTGGTCAGCACGCAGGTGCGCGAGCATTCGGCCCCGGTGCCGGAAAGCGTGGGCACGCCGATCTTGTACACGGCCGGATGCCGGACAAGCTCCCAGCCCTGGTAGTCTTCCGCCCGACCGGGGTTGGTCAGCAGGTTGGCCACAGCCTTGGCCGTATCCAGGGCCGCGCCGCCGCCGATCCCGATCACGCAGCAGGGCGGAACGCCGTCCGCCACGGGCGCGGCCGCGCGCACGGCGGCCGTGAACGCGTCGATGCGCGTGACCTCCGGCTCTTCGGAACTGTCCACATAATGGACCTGATCGCCCTTTTCGAGGGGGAGCCGGCCCTCCACTTCATGCCCGCGAAAAAAATGATCGAGAAAGAAGACGGCCGGGCCGCCGTGTTCCCGGCGGGGGCGGAGGAGATCGCCAAGCTGGGCGAAGGCTCCCCTGCCGAAGACGTAGTAGGGCACATTCTTTGTATTGCGGTACATGGGCGCTCCATACGATGAGTTTTGACGGCGACATTGTAGAGGGATTCTCCCCGGCCCGCAAGCCGGAGACCGGCCGGGCGGCGCGCCTTCCGTTTTTGCGGATTATAGGGTAGAAGCCGTTTCATACATGGCGTTCGCCATATTCTGGGGATTTTTCGGGAGGCATCATGCACATCTTGACGGCGGCAAGACACAGGTTTTCGGCTTTGCTGGCGGTTCCGGCGGCGCTCTGCGCGCTCGGGCTGCTGTTGTGCGGCGGCGAGGCGCGGGCGGCGGAGCCGATCCGCATCGGTCTCATGTGCCCGCTCACCGGCAAATGGGCCAGCGAAGGGCAGGACATGCGCCAGATCGTGACCCTGCTCGCGGAGGACGTGAACAAGGCCGGCGGCATTGCGCAAGGGCCGAACAAGGGCAGAAAGATCGAGCTGATCGTCGAGGACGACGCAGGCGATCCGCGCACGGCCTCCCTGGCCGCGCAAAAGCTGGCGAGCGCCGGGGTCATGGCGATCATCGGCACCTACGGCTCGGCCGTGACCGAAGCCTCCCAGAACATCATCGACGAGGCCGGCATCCTCCAGATCGCCACCGGCTCCACCAGCGTGCGCCTGACGGAAAAGGGGCTTCCCCTCTTTTTCCGCACCTGCCCGCGTGACGACGAGCAGGGCCGGGTGGCCGGCGGCGTCATCGCCGCCAAGGGCTACAAGGCCGTGGCTCTGCTGCACGACAATTCTTCCTACGCCAAGGGCCTTGCCGATGAAAGCGCGCGCGTGCTCAAGGAAAAGGGCGTGCCCGTGGTCTTTCATGACGCGCTCACCCCGAGCGAGCGCGACTACACGGCCATTCTGACCAAGCTGAAGGCCGCCAACCCCGATCTCATCTTCTTCACCGGCTATTTTCCCGAAGTGGGCATGCTCCTTCGCCAGAAGGCCGAGATGCACTGGGATGTGCCCATGATGGGCGGCGACGCGGCCAACAATACGGATCTGGTCAAGATCGCCGGCACGGCGGCCGCAAAGGGCTACTTCTTCGTCAGCCCGCCTTCCGCGCACGATTTTGACAGCCCCGAAGCCAGGGACTTTTTCTCGCGCTATCAGGCGACGTACAAGAGCCTGCCGAGTTCCGTGTGGTCCGTGCTGGCCGGCGACGCCTTCAAGGTGATCGTGGCGGCGCTGGAAGCCGGCGTGGACGCGGCCCCGGAAGCGGTTTCGGCCTGGCTCAAGAAGGATCTGCGCGACTACCCCGGCCTGACCGGCCCGCTCGGCTTCAACGCCAAGGGCGACAGGATCGGTGACTTGTACAAGGTGTACGAAGTGGACGAAACGGGCGCGTTCGTGCTGCAGAAGAACTAGGGCCGCGCGGATGAATGAATTCTTCCAGCAATTGACCAACGGGCTGGCCGTGGGCGGCATCTATGCCCTGGTGGCCCTTGGGTACACCATGGTGTACGGAGTGCTGAAGCTCATCAACTTCGCGCACGGCGATCTGTTCACCATCGGGGCGTATTTTGGTCTGACGCTCCTGGCCTCGGGCGGGCTGGCGGCCGGTTTGCCGCCGGCCGCGGCCGTGGCGCTGGCGCTCCTGCTCGTGCTGCTCATGGTGGCGGCGCTCGGCGTGGCGCTGGAGCGGGTGGCGTATCGCCCCCTGCGCAAGGCCAACCGGCTTTCGGCCGTGGTGTCGGCGCTCGGGGCCTCGATCATGCTGCAAAACGCGGTCATGCTGGTGTACGGAGCGCGTTTCTATGTATACCCGGAGGAATTGCGGCCCTCTCTGGCCCTGCATGTCTTCGGTCTCTCCGTGCCGGTCATGCGGCTGGTGGTCATTGTCGGTTCCGTGCTGCTGATGCTTGCGCTGTACGCTTTCATTCATCGCACGCGCATGGGCGCGGCCATTCGCGCCGTGGCCATCGATCAGGGCGCGGCGCGGCTCATGGGCATCAATGTGGACAGGGTGATTTCGCTCGTCTTTTTCCTCGGGGCCGGGCTGGGAGGCGCGGCGGGCGTCATGGTGGGCATGTACTACGGGCAGATCGATTTCACCATGGGCTGGACCTACGGCCTCAAGGCGTTCACCGCGGCCATTCTCGGCGGCATCGGCAACATTCCGGGCGCGATGCTCGGCGGGCTGCTGCTCGGGGTCATCGAGGCGCTCGGGGCATCCTATCTGGCCATGGCCTGGAAGGACGCCATTGCCTTTCTGGTGCTCATTCTCATTCTCATCATCCGGCCTACCGGACTGCTCGGCGAAAGGGTGGCCGACAAGTTGTGAATCTTCTTCGCCGTTATTCGTTTCTGGCTCTGGCGGCGCTGGTGGCCGTGCTCCCGCTTGCGCTCAACGCCTACTGGATCGAGGTGGCGGTGAGCGTGGGGCTGTACGCCCTGCTCGCGCTCTCGCTCAACGTCATCCTGGGGCAGGCCGGCATCTTCCACATGGGACATGCCGCCTTCTATGCCGTGGGCGCGTACGTCACGGCCATTCTCAACACCCAGTACCAGATCCCCGTGCTCTGGCTTCTGCCCGTGAGCGGGGCGGCCGCCGCGCTCTTCGCCCTGATTGTGGCGCGGCCCATCATCCACCTGCGGGGCGACTATCTGCTGATCGTGACCATCGGGATTGTGGAGATCGTGCGCATCGCCCTGGTCAACGATATCGCCGGGCTTACCGGCGGATCCAACGGCATTTTCGGCATTGCGCGGCCTGTGCTCCTTGGCGTGCGCATCCGCACCGGGGTGCAGTTCTACTATCTGATCTGGGCGCTGGTGGGGGTGACGGTCCTGCTTTTCTCCTGGCTTGCTTCGTCCCGCTACGGAAGGGCGCTCAACTGCATCAAGGAGGATGACGTGGCGGCCGAGGGCTGCGGCATCAATGTGGCGCAGTTGAAGCTCACGGCCTTTGTCATCGGCGCGTTCTGGGCGGGCATGGCGGGGAACCTGTACGCCGCGAAGATGACGATCATCTCACCGACGTCGTTCACCTTCTGGGAATCAGTCGTGATTTTCGCGGTGGTCATCCTGTCCGGCGGGAGCCAGATCGGCGTGCTGGCGGGCACCTTTCTCCTTGTGGCCCTGCCGGAGATGTTCCGCGAGTTCGCAAGCGCCCGGATGCTCATTTTCGGCCTGGCCATGATGATCATGATGGTGGTTCGCCCGCAGGGGCTGTTGCCGCCCCTGCCGCGCGTGTACGACGTGCGCCGCCTGCTCAAGGGGCGGGGCACGCGCGATTTCGGCACGCCTGTGCCCCCGCGCACGCCGGAAAAGAGGACGGGCGAGACAGGCGGGCGGGGCGAAGCGGACGCCGGCCCCGCGGGAGGCGCGGCATGAGCCTGCTGACCCTGGACGGAGTGAGCAAGATTTTCGGCGGGCTGGTGGCCGTCAATGATGTGTCCTTCGAGGTGGAGCAGGGGGGCATCGTCGGGCTGATCGGCCCCAACGGCGCGGGCAAGACCACGGTGTTCAACCTGATCACCGGCAATTATGTGCCGGACGGCGGGGATATCCGCTTTGCCGGGCAGTCCATCCGGGGCATGAAGCCGCACACCATCGTCGGCCTCGGCATTGCGCGGACGTTCCAGTCCATCCGCCTTTTCCCCACCCTGCCTGTTGTGGAAAACGTGCTGGCCGGGCGGCATTGCCGGATGCATGCGGGCATTCTCGGTTCCATGTTCCACACCCCGGCGCAACGCCGGGAGGAGCGGGCCGCCCTGGAACGGGCCATGAGCGAGCTTGAGTTCGTGGGGCTGGCCGGCGCCTGGGCGGATGCGGCCGGGAGCCTTTCCTACGGCAACCAGCGGCTGCTGGAAATGGCGCGCGCCCTGGCCTCGGACCCGCGGCTGATCATCCTGGACGAGCCGGCCGGGAGCATGAACGATCCGGAAACAGCCGTACTGATCGAGCTTATCCACGCCATCCGCAAGCGCGGCGTCACGGTGCTGCTCATCGAGCACGACATGGGGCTTGTCATGCGGGTGTGCGAAAAACTCCTGGTGCTGGAGCACGGCGCGCTCATTGCCGCGGGTTCGCCGGATGTGGTGCGCCGCGACCCGAAGGTCATTGAGGCGTATCTCGGGCAGGATGACTGAGGCGCGCGGCCGTGCGGCGCGCCCCGAGGGGAGCCGTTGCCGGCCGGGCGGGTTGCGCGGCGGAATGTCCGTCTGGAGGAAGCGTGTTTCTGGAAGTTGAGGAATTGCGGGCCGGCTACGGATCGGAAGAGGTGCTGCACGGCGTCAGCCTGCGGGTTGACGAAGGCGAAATCGTGAGCATTCTTGGTGCGAACGGCGCGGGCAAGACCACGACGCTGCTGACCATCAGCGGCCTTGTGCGCCCTTCGGGCGGCGCGGTGCGCTTTCTGGGTGAAGATCTTCACGCGCTCCCCAGCCACGAGGTGGTGCGGCGGGGGCTGTTGCAGTCTCCGGAGGGGCGGCGCGTGTTCGGCACGCTGTCCGTGCTGGAAAACCTCCGCCTCGGGGCCTTCACCGTGCGCGATTCGGCAAGGACGGAACAGACCCTTGACTGGATTTTCGACCTCTTCCCCCGGCTCGACGAGCGCAAGGATCAGCTTGCCGGCACGCTCTCCGGCGGCGAACAGCAAATGCTCGCCATCGGCAGGGCGCTGATGGGGCAGCCGCGCCTGCTGTTGCTGGACGAACCCTCGCTCGGGCTTGCGCCGTTGCTGGTGAAGTCCATTTTTGAAACCGTCAGGGCCATCAACGAGAGCGGCGTGACCATCCTCATTGTGGAGCAGAACGCCCGCGCCGCCCTCAAGCTCGCCACCCGAGGGTATGTGCTTGAACTCGGCCGGGTGGTCATGGAAGACTCCGCCGCCAGCCTGCTGGACAATCCGAGCATACGGAAAGCCTACCTCGGAGCGTAGCGCCGCGTTGGGGGCGACCCCGCCCGGCGCGATGCCGCGCCCCGAACGGCGGCGCGCAAAGGACACGACGATGAGCGAACTCACTCCCCGCCAGATCGTGGCGGAACTCGACAAGTACATTGTGGGGCAGGAACAGGCCAAACGCATGGTGGCCGTGGCGGTGCGCAACCGCTGGCGGCGGCAGCGCCTGCCCGTGGAGCTGCGTGACGAAGTCGCGCCGCGCAACATCATCATGATGGGTCCCACCGGCGTGGGCAAAACCGAGATCGCCCGGCGGCTGGCGAAGCTCTGCCAGGCTCCGTTCATCAAGGTTGAAGCCACCAAATATACGGAAGTGGGCTATGTGGGCCGCGATGTGGAATCCATGATCCGCGATCTCATGGATATCAGCGTGAATCTTGTCCGCGCGGAAGAGGCGGAGGCTGTGCGTTCGCGCGCCGAGGCCGCCGCCGAGGAGCGTCTGCTCGATCTCCTCCTGCCCGGGGACGGTCGGGAAGGCACGCGGGAAAAACTGCGCGGGCTTTTCCGGCAGGGCCACCTGGACGATCGCGAGGTGGAAGTGGAAGTCAAGGAGCAATCCCAGCCCATCGGGATCATGAGCATTCCCGGCATGGAACAGCTTGGCGGGCAGATGCGCGACGCCTTCGGCAAGCTCTTCCCCAAACGCGCCCACCGTCGGAAAATGAAAGTGGGGGCCGCGTGGCGGCACCTGGTGGACGATGAAGCCTCCAAACTTGTTGATGAAGACAAGATCGCGGATCTGGCCCGGGAGCGGGTGGAGCAGATGGGCATTGTCTTCATTGACGAACTGGACAAGCTGGCCAGCACCGCGAGCAGCCGTTCGGCCGATATCTCCCGCGAGGGCGTGCAGCGCGATCTGCTCCCGGTGGTGGAAGGCAGTTCCGTCAACACCAAATACGGCATGGTCAGCACGGATCATATCCTCTTCATCGCGGCCGGGGCGTTTCATTTGTCCAAGCCGTCAGATCTCATCCCCGAATTGCAGGGGCGTTTCCCCTTGCGGGCGGAGCTGGAAGCCCTGGGCAGGGACGAGTTTTACCGCATCCTGACCGAGCCGCACAACGCGCTGACCCGCCAGTATGAGGCGCTTCTGGCCACCGAGGGCGTGCGCGTGGAATTCGCTGACGACGGTCTGCGGGAAATCGCCGCCTTTGCCGAGGAGGTCAACGCCCGCACGGAAAACATCGGCGCGCGGCGGCTGCACACCATCATGGAAAAGATCCTGGCGGACATTTCCTTTGACGCGCCGGACACGCCCGGCGCCACGCTGGTGGTGGATCGCGAGCTTGTCCGCTCGCATCTGGCCGATGTGGCCGCGGACGTGGAAATGAGCCGCTTTATTCTGTAACGGCGGAGTCCTGGCTTGTCATTTGGGGGCGCTGCCCCCAACCCCCGGCAGGGGAATGATTTCCCTGCACCCTCGACATAACAATACCCGCAATGTGATTCGGAGGAGACATGGAAGGGGTGAGCGCGGAGCTGCAATCACGCATCCTGATCGAAAGTCTGCCCTATCTGCGGCAGTTTCACGGCGAAACAGTGGTTATCAAATACGGCGGCCACGCCATGAAGGACGAAGCGCTGAAGGCTTCCTTCGCGCGGAGCGTGGCGCTGCTGAAGCTTGTCGGCATTCACCCGGTGGTGGTGCACGGCGGCGGCCCCCAGATCGGAACCATGCTGGAAAAGCTCGAAATCCGTTCCGAATTCCGGGAGGGGCTTCGCGTCACGGACGACGCCACCATGAATGTTGTGGAAATGGTTCTTGTCGGATCCGTGAACAAGGATATCGTCAACCAGATCAACCAGGCCGGGGCCAGGGCCGTGGGCCTGTCCGGCAAGGACGGGATGCTCCTGCGCGCGGAGAAAAAGGCGATGGTGGTCAACCGCGAGAACCTGCCGCCCGAGATCATCGATCTCGGCAACGTGGGCCGGGTGACGCGGGTGGAGACGACGCTGCTGCATTCCCTCATGCAGGACGGCTTTGTTCCGGTCATCGCTCCGGTGGGCGTGGACGGGGCCGGCCACACCTACAACATCAATGCCGACTCCGTGGCCGGAGCCGTGGCCGGCGCTCTGCGGGCGCGGCGGCTCATTCTGCTTACCGACGTGGCCGGGGTGCTCGACAGGGAAGGGCGGCTCATCCGATCCATTCGCGTGCGCGACGCGGCCGGCCTGTTCGAGGACGGCACGGTGAGCGGCGGCATGATCCCCAAGCTCAACTGCTGCATTGAAGCGATCGAGCAGGGCGTGGAAAAGGTGATGATCGTCGATGGCCGGGTGGAAAACAGCGTCCTGCTGGAACTGCTCACCGAGCAGGGCGTGGGGACGGAAATCGTCGGCGAGCCGCGCGCCAACTGAGATGCTGTCACTCGGTCGCCGCGTTTGCGTTGTTCTGCTGGCCGTTCTGTTCGTCGTTCTTGTCATGCCGGCGCGACAGGGCAGGAGCGAGAGTGACGGTTCGCGGGTGGTGGCCGTGCGCAACAGAACAGGGACGGATCTGTACGGCCTCTTCCTTGCCCCGACAGGGAGCGGGGCCTGGGGCGAGGATTTGCTGGCCGGCCGGCGTCTGGACGAGGGGGAGCAACTGGACGTGACCTTTCCCTGGGGGGCGCGCGCCATATGGTGGGACATTCGCGTTGAAAACCGCGAGGGCCGGGCCGTGGAGTGGAAGGAGATCCCCCTGCGTCGTTTGCGGCGGGTGACGTTGTATTTCCAGGGCGGCAGGCCGGTGGCCCGGGGCGAATGATGGCCGCGCTCCCCCCCCTGCTGCGGCTTGGCCTCACTCCGCCGCCGCGCCGATGGAATGCGCCGGATCGCGTCAACGCCGCGCGCGGCGTGGGCGAACGGCTGGGGAGCCTGCTGGAAAATCTGGCCGGGACAGCGCGACGGCGTGCGCCGAACCTCCCCTTCCCTCCGTCGCGGGGTGAAGAGGGGACAGGGGCCGCCGGCGCGATCCGGGAGCCTCAGGCATGGATCGACACCGTTGATCCGCGTCATCTGGTGGAATTGTGGCGCAACTGGGAGATGGTCATGGGGCCGGAGCTTGCCCCCCTGGCCTTTCCCCTTGGCCGGCGCAAGAATCTGCTTATCGTTGGCGGCGAGGACAATATGGCCTTGCAGGAACTTTCGTTCCAGACGCCGGAAATTCTGGAGCGCGTCAACGCGTTCATGGACGCCCCGCTCGACGATCCCGTCTTTGTCCGTGTGGAATTGCGTCTGCTCATGGGCATGCGTCCGCTTTCCCTGCCGCCCGAGAGCACGACAAGAGTTCGGGAACGCCCCGCGCCCCCGGCCGATCTGGGCGCGTATTTTTCGTCCATGCGCCCTGACTCTCCGGTGGCGCGCTCGTATGCCGCGTGCCTTCGCTCGCACGGTTTGCTGGATGGCGGCTCTGTTTGAGCTGGTGGGGGCTTCTCTCCAATCCCTCGGGAGGGGAATGATTCCCCTGCATCCTCAATGGTCGGAGACCTTGCGCCGGGCCGACGCCTGGTCATAAAAAGTTTCCCTGGCGGGGAACAAATGTTCTTGTTGCGGAGTCAACAGGATTTGGTGGCGGCAATCATGAATCCGTCTGCCGCAAAGATGTTTGCGTCCGGCGGTGATGAAAGGCCAACACGTTGAGAACCTCGGGAGGAATACCGCATGTTGTACCGTGAACTGGGCAAGACCGGAATCCGGGTGTCCGCGCTGGGTCTTGGCTGTATGAGATTGCCGACAGTCGGCGGCGGGGCCGATCGTTCTCTTCCGGTGGACGAGCCGGCCGCGGCCAGACTGATCGCAGAGGCTGTGGATCTTGGCGTCACCTATTTCGACACAGCCTATCCCTACCATCAGGGCACGAGCGAGGCGGCTCTGGGGCGCGGACTTGCCGAAGCCCACGCGCGCGACAGGGTGTGCATCGCAACGAAAATCTCCCGCAATGTTTTCAGCAGACCTGAAGCCTGGGAAGGAACCTTCGCCGCGCAGTGCGCCCGCCTCCGCACAGACTACATCGACGCCTATCTGGCCCATTCCATGACCAAAACGAGATGGGAAACCTTCACCGCGCACGGCGGGCTTGAATTCCTGGCCGGACTGAAAGCCTCGGGCCGGGTGCGGGCCGTGGGCTTCTCCTTCCACGACAACCTGGAGACGTTCAAGGCCATTGTGGACGCCTTCCCCTGGGACTTCTGCCAGATTCAGTACAATTATGTGGATACCTCCTTTCAGGCCGGGGATGAAGGCTATGCCTACGCCGTGGCCGCCGGACTTGGGGTGGTCAGCATGGAGACGCTCAAGGGCGGTTCCCTTGCGCGGCCGCAACCGGCCGACGTGGAGGCCGCATGGGCGGAACTGGGGCCGGAAAGCCCGGTGGGATCGGCAACGCCCCCGGCCGAGCGCGCCCTGCGCTGGGTGCTGGACAAGCCGGGCGTTTCCTGCGCCCTGAGCGGCATGGGCACAAGCGCGGAACTGCACGCCAATGTGGGCGCGGCGTCGGCGCACCAGCCCCAATCGCTCACCGGGCGTGAACTTGCGGCCTACGCCGCCGCGGCGGAACGTTTTGCCGCCCGCAACACGGTGGGCTGCACGGGCTGTTCCTACTGCATGCCCTGCCCGGCCGGCGTGAACATTCCGGCCATATTCCAGATCTACAACCAGTATCGCCTGTTTGGCGACAGGTCCTGGGCCGACGTCATGTACAACATGTCGCTCGCTTCCAACAACGAGCGCGCGGACGCCTGCCGGGACTGCGGCGCGTGCGAACAGGCCTGCCCGCAAAACCTGCCCATCCGTGAATGCCTGCGCGAGGCGCACGCAACGATGGACCCGCTCGGTCAGCCGGCCTGAGACTTGTCGGATGGAAAATGCGGCGGCCGGCGGTCTCAGCAGCCGGCCGCTTCGAGCAGGCTGATGGCGTCGGCCACAAGGCCGGGGCAGGCTGCCCTGGATACCTGGCTGTTTGTCTGCCCGTCCGTCTGCGTGTTCGCTGGCGCGCTGTCGCGCGCCGGAACGCGGGGGGCCAATTCACGGCACAGGATGGAGCCGTGCCGCGCCCTGAACGCCTCCACAAACTGGCGGGTCAGCTCGCGGCAACGCTGCCGTGAAAGCTTGTCGTCAGGAAGGCTGTTCCCGTATTTCAGCCCGATCACCAGCGCTCCGGCCGTAACGGCTCCACAGACTTCGCCGGAGGAGAGGCCGCCTCCGAGGCCACACGCCAGCTTGCAGCCAAGTTCGCGGTTGAGGCCGTACCTCCAGCAGAAGGTCGTCAACACGGCCTGGGCGCAATTGGATCCGGCGCGGTACAGCCCCACTCCCGATTCGGCTTTTGAAACCATGCTTCCTCCGGCGAAAACGGCGAAACAGTCCCGGCTGCTGCTCTGGCGGCAGCGCGCCTGATTCCTTGTTGTTACTCTTCGAAAGTTCCCTTGCGGAGCACCTCACCTTCGCGCAAAAGCAGTTCGCCACGCGCGAACAGACTGTGCGGCCGGAGATCCTCATCCCATACGAGGATATCGGCATCGGCGCCCGGCGTCAATTCGCCCTTGGCCGGATGCAGCGAAAACGCCCGCGCCGGGTTGCGCGTGACAGGGAGCAGAGCGACTTCCGGGGGGAGACCTTCCTGCCGGACAAGATCGCGAAATTCCGCCGCCAGAGTGTGCAGATCCGAAGCCACGAGGCCGTCCACATTGCCGTGATCGTCATAGCGGGCCGCGCTTCCGTACCCGTCCGAACTCATGAGGATCTGCTCCGGGCGCACGCCGTCCCGCAAGGCGCGGGCGAGCGCATGGGAAGGCTTGATGCAGTCCGGCCCGAGGGTGGCGGGCGTCAGCCCGGACGATACGTCCATGAAGCCGTTGCGCCGGGTCAGATCTTCCGCCTGCGCAAAAGCGGCGGGGGAACGGTTGATGTGGGTGACGATGATGTGCCGCCCCAGGTACGGGCAGCGATCCAGCGCCTCGAAAACGTGGGACAAGCCTTCGGACGCCGCGCCGACATGCAGTACAACCATCCCCACAATGCCGCGCAACATGCCGCCGACGCGGGCGTCGGTAGCCAGCGCGGCGATCTGGCGCGCGTCCACCGGGGCCACGCGGTGATCGGCTATGGCCGCCTTGACGCCGCGCACCTTGTGCACGCAGGCGAAATCGCGCTGGATCGATCCCGTGAGCGTGGGCGACGGCAACGGATAGCCGCCTGTCATGATAAAGGTGGAAAGCCCTTCCTCTTCCAGCGAGCAGGCCTTGGCCAGCACGTTGTCCACATGGCGGGTGACGCCGTCGGTTCCGAGCAGGCCGCCGATTGTGGTCACTCCGCCGCTCACCGGCACGGAAAGCGGCAGGGGCGGAACCTGGGTATGAAACCCCGCTTCCCCGCCTCCGCCGGTGATGTGCACATGCGCGTCGATAAGGCCGGGCGTGGTCATGCGGCCGCGCGCGTCCACTTCCACGGCGGGACTCGCCCAGTCGGGAAGTTCCGCATGTGGACCTATCGCGGCGATTTTGTCGTTGATGATCACAATGTTCGCCCGGCCCAGCGGCTCGGGCGCATACACGACGGCGTTGCGGATAATGGCGGCGTTCACGGGCGATCCTTTTCTGCGTTTGCAACTGTTTCACGAGGTTCTGAATGCTTGACGCGGCGCGCCCTGCCGGGCGTGGTCTCCGGCTCGTTCAGGGCGGCCGGTCCGCCGCGCGCCCCGGCGAAACAGAGTCCGAGCCGGGGCGGCATGACCGGGGCATTGCGGCGGGACGGCGTTGCAATGAGTGTCCTCAGGCGTTTCCGGGCAGCGTGGCGTTCTCCTCGCGCATTTCCTCCGGCGTGAGGCGCGTCATGGTGATGTTGAACAGCGCGTAGAGCAGGGAGAAACACGGCGTCAGAACAAGCAGGTACACATAGGGCACATAGTCAAGGTAGGCCACGCCAAGCGTGGTCATGGGGAACAGCGCGTTGTTGGCCCAGGGCACGAGCGGACCGCCGAGGGTGCTGGCGTCTTCCACCACGCGCGAGCAGTTTTCGGAGCGGAAACCGTGCCGGCGGAACACCGGGGCCATGAGCGTGCCGGTCATGACGATGCTGAAATAGATGGCGGCCGTGAGCATCAGCGTGCCGTAACCGATGACAAGCGTGGAGACCACCAGCTTGAAGCCGTTGTCCGCCCAGCGCGCGAGCGGTTCGAGGGCCGCTTCGATGATGCCCATGCGGCGCAGCATTCCGCCAAGGCCGCAGGCAAGCACGACAAGGCACATGATGTTGAGCATACTGGTGACGCCGCCGCGGTTGAGCAGTTTGGCCAGCATGGGCGAGTCTCCGAAGTCGCCCTTGAAGCCGCCCCACATCGCGTTGAACGCCGCCGTCACTTCCATGCCGTTGAACACGACGGCCACAACCACGCCGCACAGCGCCCCTGTCGTGATGGCCAGAATGGGGCTGCACCGCTTGAGCAGCATGACCAGAACAAGCGCCATGGGGATGACCGCGCCCACCCCGAGATTGAAATGGTGGGAAAGACCGTTCAGAATAACATTGATCTGGTCCGGAGCCATGCCTTCCGGCGTCTGTTTGAAGCCCATCACCAGATAGATGACAAAGGTGATGACATAGGCCGGGGTGATGGTGAACCACATGTGCCGGATGTGCCGGAACAGGGGTGTTCCCGTGACGGCCGCGGCCATGTTCGTGGTGTCGGACAGGGGGGACATCTTGTCCCCGAAGAACGATCCGCAGATGATCGTCGCGGCGATGAGGCCGGGGGCGAAGCCAAGCCCCGCGCCGATGCCCATGAGGGCCACGCCCACCGTGCCGATGGTGCCCCAGGACGTGCCGGTAAAGATGGACGTCAGGGAACAGACAATGAGGCTTGTCACCAGAAAGAGACTGGGCGAAATCAGCTTGAGGCCGGCGTAGATCATCACCGGCACCGTGCCCGAGGCGATCCACGCGCCGATAAGCGCCCCCACGCAGACCAGAATGAGGCACGCGCCCATGGCTTTTTGAATCAGCTCGAAGGCCCCCGCTTCCAGATCCTCGTAGGAACGGCCGAGCATCCTGCCGAGCACGGCGCACGCCACCCAGCCCGTCAGCATCAGCAACTGGAGTTGCAGCTTGAAGAAAATGATTCCCCCGGCAATGATGCCGACGATAAGCAGCAATGCCGTGATCGCAAAGAGGAAGGACGGTTTTTTGTGACCGGGTGCGCCAGGAATGGATGCGCTCGGGGCAGGGGGCATGGGAAGCTCCTTGTGTGTTTTCAGCGATGGGCCGGAACGGGGCGGGAAACAGCTTCACGCCACGCGGGCGGATTCTACGGGTTGTGATACAGTTCCTGTATGCGTCGCGTCAAGAGCGGAAGCGATGTGAATTTCGGATTGATGCATCTCGGGCGGCTGCATTATTCGATACTGAAGATGTTATGAGGTCAGGACGGATCTTCAAGCGTGAGGGACAGCTTTGTTGAAATGGCAGGCATTGCTTTGGAGATTGACTTTCTGTTGAACACAGACGAGCGCCCCCGCGGGCGCGGAGCGGGCGTCCGTTCCGGGGCGCTGGAAAAATCGCGCCTTTTTCGCCAAACGACGGCAACGCCGTCCTGACCGGGCCGAAAATCATGGTTTCCGGCGAGGCGAGCCTCATGCATCGCCCGTCGGGGGATCCATGAGTTGCAGTCACATTGCGGCTTGCGGCGCATGTGCGGATACGGCACAATGGGCGAACCCGGCGGCGGAGCCTTCGGCGTCCGTCGCAAACGCTTCCGGCGCGCCGTCCCCGGCCGCCGCCAAGGAGATGTTTTCGTGTCCATCCTCGCTCAAAATTCCGCTCTGCGCACATTGCTGGAAACACGCCTGCCCGATCTGGTCCGGCAGGAGGGCCTGTCTGCCGACGTGATCGCCGCCGCTATTGAAGTGGGGAGCATGGTGTTGCTCGGCAATCCCGCGCACTCGGGCGTTGCGCCCGTGCTGGTGGGGCAGCCGGCCCGGGTCAAGGTGAACGCCAATATCGGAACCTCGCCGTTTCAGAACCATCCCGCCTGCGAAATGCGCAAGCTTGCTGTCGCGCGCGAAGCCGGCGCGGATACCGTGATGGATCTCTCCATCGCCGGAGACCTCGCGGCCATTCGGCGGGAGATGCTGAACGCGACGCCCCTGCCGCTCGGCACCGTGCCGCTCTATTCGGTGGCGCAACGCTATATCGACAGGGATCGCGACCCCGCGACCATCGATCCCGAGGAACTTTTTGCCGAAGTGGAAATGCAGGCCGAGCAGGGCGTGGACTTCATGACCCTGCATTGCGGCATCACCCGGAGGGGCGCGGAATGGGCGGCGCGCGGCGGCCGGGCGCTCGGCGTGGTTTCGCGCGGCGGCTCGATTCTGGCGCGCTGGATGCTGAAAAACAATCGGGAAAATCCCCTGCTGACCGACTACGGACGCCTGCTCGACATCGCCCGCAGGCACAACGTCACCCTTTCCCTCGGGGACGGACTCCGCCCCGGCGCGGGGTGCGACGCTGGCGACGCCGCCCAGTGGGAGGAAGTGATCACCCTTGGCCGGCTCGCGGCCGAAGGGCTTGCCGCCGGCGTGCAGTGCATGATCGAGGGGCCGGGTCATGTGCCCCTGCACGAGGTTGAGACCCAGATCCGCGGCATCAAGAAGCTGACCCATAATGCGCCCCTCTATGTGCTCGGGCCGCTCGTCATCGACAGTTCGCCCGGGTACGATCACATCGCCGGGGCCATTGGCGGCGCGCTCGCGGTGCGGGCCGGCGTGGATTTTCTCTGTTACCTTACCCCGGCCGAACATCTTACCCTGCCCGACATGGACGACGTGCGCGCGGGCGTCATGGCGTCGCGCGTGGCGGCCCAGGCCGGCGAGGCGGCGCTTGGCCGGCCCCACGCCCTTGCGCGGGAAGCCCGCATGGCCGAAAGCCGCATGAAACTCGACTGGGACGGGATGAGGGCGGCGGCGCTTGATCCCCTCATCCTCGACAAACGGCGCGAACCGCACAAGCATGAGGAAGCGTGCGCCATGTGCGGCAACTTCTGCGCCGTGAAAATGCTGCGCGACAAGGCGTAACCCTGCGCGTAACCCCCCCCGCGCCGTTTTCTCCCCTGCTCCGCCCGTGATCCCCCGGAGATCTCCCGCCGGAATCACGGGCGAAGCCCCGGCCGCTCCCGCGTTGCCGGGGCGGGGGATGGGGAGAGGCGATTTGCCTTGTCCTTACCCTTTGGAACTCCGTGGGATCGGGGAAAACAGCGTTTAATGAGGTCTGACCCTGACCCTCACAGGGCGGCAACCTGCAAAAGAGTCGACAACCCGGCAAAGAGCGGTTATCTTAAAGATGGGACGGGTATGAAACGAATCGCAGACTGGCTTGAAAAAATCAGCGCGGGCGCAATGCTCATCGGGTTGTTTCAGAACAATCTCTGGGCAGTGGCTATCGGTATCGGCGCTCTTGTTGGAAGCGTTTATATGACAAGGAGGATGCAATGACCGCTGCATGGCTCGCAACTGTCATCGTGTGCATTGGAGCGTTCATTTACGGACTCCACATCGGCAAGAGCGATCAATCCAAATAAAAATGAACTGGCGTTCGCTGCCAGTCAGACCCGGGGCGACTCGCAAGGGCCGCTTTTCTTTTGCCTCCTATCAAAAGCGGCGCTGCCGTCATTTCCCCGCAGAGCGGGACAAGCGCCTGAAAAGCGCGGTTTTCAGGCTCATTCGGCGCGGGCGTCCGCTCTCGCGGTCGCCGGAGCGAATGCCTTTTTCAAAGGCAATTCGCTCTAGGCCGCTGCTCCGGCTTGGTTCTCATTCCGACCTGGGGCTTTGATCCTTGAACCATCTTGCCGGGGTAGGCAAAGCTTTCCCCCTCTCCGCACGCTCAAAAAGCGCATTTCAGCGCGAATACTGATGTTCCCGGATTCTGGAACGATTCTTGTATGAGAAAGGCTGTCTAAGGAGTGTCCCATGGATAGTCTTGTCAGATCCTCGTATGCAAATGATGCGGCCACGGCCCTCGCCCTGGCCGGAAATTCTCCGGCGGCAGCCTCGGGAACAAGCGCGGCCGGCCGGGACGACGCGCATTTTTCCTCGCTGCTTTCCGAGCTTATGGATTCGCCCGCGGCTCACGTCACGCCCACGCTGGACGTCTATGCCAATGTGAACGCCGACGCCGATCTCATGGCCACGAACGATCCCTATGACGGGCAGGATGATCCGGCAAACGCTTCCGGCGTGTCCACGCTGGAAGGCGCGGATATCCCCACTGCCGATATTCGCTTTACGGATGCGGAACTGAAGCAGATCGCGGACAATCTGCGCAAGGAAGATGCCGAAGCCGCCCGCCGGGTGGAAGAACTTGCCGGGCATCCCGGCGGGGTCAGCGTGGCCGAAGTGGTGAGCGCCGTGGCCCGTGAAGAACCCGCCCAGTTGACTGACGGCGATTTGGCCCGCATTGAAGCCCTGACCACCGAGCTTGATCCCACGGGCGAACTCGGCAAAAGCGTTCTGGCGGATCTGCGCAACGGCGACGTCGCGCGCGCCTGGGCCAGCCTGAGCAACGCGCTCAAGGGCCTGGATCCGGATGCCGCCCTGTCCGTGAACAAGGATCAGATCCTCTCCCTCGGCAAGGCGCTCCGTCTTCCTCAGGCCACGCTGACCAGGCTTGGCGCGGCCTTTGGCGGCGCGGAGGAGCTTTCCTTCACTCCCGACGGGCTGAAGAAGTTCCTCGCCCCCATGCAGCAGGGCGTGACGGAAAAGCTTGAAGCCCGCGTGAAGCTGGCCGCCACGCTCGAAACCGCCATGAAGGACGTTGTGCGCGACGCGCGCAAGCGCCTTGAACTGGAGGCGCAAGCCGCCGGCCGTGGCTCCCGTCGTGTGGAGCAGAGCCAGACGCTCATTGAGGATACCGTGACGCGCAACGGCTTCAATCGTCATGCCGCAACAGACGCCGAGACCGCTCGCAAGACCGGGGAGACGGCCGCCCGCACGGCGGATGAACTTGCGGCCGAAGCCCGCGCGCTCCAGACCTCTGCGAACAAGACGGCTGACAGAACCGGCCGGGATCAGCGGGATCCGCGAGATCAGCGGGAAGAGGGCCTCACCGGACGCGACGGCAGGAACTCCGGCGCGACTGCCGACGCCGCGCGTGAAACGGCCAGACGGACGGAAACGTCGGCCAACCCCTGGGAAAGTCTGCTGGATCGCCTTGACGCGGCCAGCCGCGCTCCGGGCATGACCTCGCCCCTTGCCGCGTCCCCCAACGCCCCCGCTGCCGCCGCCAGCGCGGCGCGCACGGCCACGCCTTCCCCCTATTCCGCTCAGGTGCTCAATCAGGTGGAAAAGGGCTTGCTTTCCGCTCTGTCCAACGGCACGACACGGCTTGAGCTTCAGCTCCACCCCGCGGAACTCGGCGCGGTGAACGTGCTGCTCAGCACCAAAAACGGTGAGGTGAGCGCCCTGTTGCGCCCCGAACGGCCGGAAACCGCCTCCCTCCTCATGCAACAGCTTGGCGATCTGCGGGCCGAACTGGAGCAGCAGGGCATCAGGGTGGACAAGGTGGATGTGCAGACTCAGGTGCGGGACGAGCACGGCACGACCTGGCAGGGCATGGAACAGCACAACGCCGCGCGCGATCAGCGCAACCGCACCGAAGAACTGGACCGCCTGCGCCGGCTCGGCCGGGTGGGATCAGGGCGCGGCATGAGCGGCGGCCGCCTCGCCGCCGTGGCGCAACCCTCGCCGCTGGCCGGCATCTCGCACTTCTCCGCGGCCGGAAGCGGACTGCACCTGGTGGCGTGAACCGGGAGCGCGGCCTCTTTCACGCGCTTGATACGGGAGGCCGGGCAAAACTATCTGGCATAGTGAAAACGACAGGCGAGGATGCGGATTTCATTCTCCGTAACCATGTAAACAAGTCTGTTCGCATCATCAATGCGCCGGGACCAACATCCGGCAAGATCATGTTTTAGAGGTTCGGGTTTTCCGCGTCCGGAAAAGGGTGTTCTGGCAGTTTCCTGGATAAGGGAAACAAGACGCTTTGCGACCTTGGCGTCATGCAAAAGCCACCATGAAAGATCGTCGAATGCGTTTTCATCAAAGGTCAAGCGCATTCCGAACCTCTTCCCATGTCTTTGCAGGTTCGGACATGCGCTCCTTTGCCTGCAAAAGCCGTTTTTTCATTTCGGAGCTGGAAAGCAGGTACTCCGTATCGTTGCGGGATGTCTCCAGGCTTTGAACGCGAGCCATGATGGCTGTCCATTCCGCAAAAGGGACGATTACGGCCTTTGGGCTGCCTTGAGAATCCGTAATATATTGCAACGTGCTCATGGAATGACTCCATCCTTTTTATGAGCATATTTTCAATTTTCAATTGATTGTCAAGGGGTTGTGGCGGCCAGAGCCCCCCTTTACTTGCGTGAACAGACAGCTGCCGCTCGATCGCAAAATTCCAGACGGGCGGCCCCGGGTGTGTCGACACTTCCGGGGGCGGCTGTTTTGTTCCTCGATGGAAGCGCTTTTTGCGGCTTTGGGCGCAACCGTCGCAGACGGGAACGGATCATGTGTGCAATTTGCTCCTGAAGGCGAACCGCCGCCTTTCATCGTCCGCACAATCCAAAGACAGCCGGTGCCTGCCAGGTTGAACCTGCTCAAGAGTTTCCTGAAAAAAAGAATGTGATTAGAAGTCATTTCATGATTCGCATGAAATGGCTTCCAACGCCAGACGAGAGTCTGGCGCGGCGCGAAAAGCGCCGTGAATGAGCCAAAAACCACGTTTTTGGGCGAATGATCTTCATAATTCACCCCAAAGGCTGAATTATGAAATGAGTTCCAGAGGCCAGCGTGCGGGCAGGGGCGTCCGGCACTCTTTTCCGCGGGGGAGACCTTCCTCCGCGTTTTTTGTTTTTTGTATTTTAGTTGAAATTTCAATTGCTTGTTGAAAATCTTCGGCGGTAAAAGCATTTTGGCCCGATAAATGCAAAAGGATAGGCGAACGACATCCCGCGCGGCAGGAATTGCCGCAGAGGAAAGTCCTTCCAAAAGGAAAGCACCATGGCAACGACCACATCCGCTCTTGATTCTTCCTCGGCCCTGAGTTCCGCAATGGGTTCGGCTCTGAGTTCGGCTACCGGCAGCAGCATGCTGGACAAGGATTCCTTCCTGCTTCTGCTCGTGACCGAATTCAAGCATCAGGACCCGCTCAACCCGATGGAAGACCGGGAGTTTGTGGCCCAGCTCGCGCAGTTCTCCTCTCTGGAACAGCAGATGCAGACCAACGAGAACATGCAGACCCTGGTGGAACTGGAGCAGCGCACCCAGATGCTCAACGCCGCTTCATACATCGGCAAGGAAGTGTCGGCGCGCGGCACGGGCGTCTCCGTCATGGACGGCGTGGTGTCGGAACTGCTCTTCGCCCCCACTCAGGAAGTCGCCTCGTGCAACGCCAATATCTGGGACAGCAACAACAACCTCATCGCCGTGCTCGACCTTGGCGCGCGCTCCGCCGGCATCCACAGCCTGAACTGGGACGGCAGGAAGCTCGACGGCCTCATGGCCCCCAACGGCGTGTACACGGTCAGCTTCGAGGCGAAAACCGCCAAGGGCGAGGGCGTTACCGTCGACACCTCCGTGAGCGGCACGGTGGTGGGCGTGAGCACCTCGGGCAGCGAGCAGGTTCTCCGTCTCTCCGACGGCCGCTATGTGGCGCTTTCCAACGTGCGCGAGCTTGTCCAGCCCGGCACGGCCGCCACTGGCGAAAACATCATCAGCGTGACCGACGGCGAGGCCGAGTACATCGAATACCGGCTGGCGGACAAGATGATCAGCGGCAAGGCTCTGGTCTACTCCGGGCATACCCTCGTGGCCTCGGAAAACCTTGGCGAAAAGTCCCCCGGCGTCCACCTCTTCGAGTGGGACGGCAAGGATTCGTCCGGCAAGCCGGTCAAGGACGGCAAGTATACGGTCAAAATCGAGGGCTACGCAAGCAACGGCAGCAGCGTTCATGTGGAATACCTCGGCGTCGGCGGCGGCAAGAAGCCGTCCACGTCCGAAGCGGGAGCGTAGCGGGGCGCCGCCCCGCACCCCGCCGGGGGGAATGATTCCCCCCGGTCCCCCTCGGCATATCCGTTCCGGATCAGGCACATCCGGCAGGTTTTTCCACTGGGAACGCGTTTTTCAGCATACACGGAGGCAACAATGAGTTTGACGGCAAGCATGTGGACCGGCGTTTCGGGCCTTCTGGCGCACGGCGACCGGATGAACGTCATCGGCAACAACATTTCCAACGTCAATACCGTCGGCTTCAAGGGCCAGCGCATGGACTTCGCCGACTTTGTATATCAGGACTCCTTCAGCCTTTCCGGCATGACCCAGATCGGCCGCGGCGTGCGCATTGGCGCGGTCATGGGCGAATTCGGACAGGGTTCCTTTGAAACCACGACCGAAACCACCGACCTCGCCATCGGCGGCAACGGCTTCTTCCGCGTCGAACCCATCGGTTCCGAAACCGCCTACTACACCCGGGCCGGCAACTTCCGCTTCAATGAGAACGGCTACCTGGTGGATCCCAACGGCTACTGCGTCCAGGGCTGGAAGGTGGACAACACCACCGGCCCCACCCGCGCCTCGGGCGGCATGTCCACCAGCATAGAGGACACCACCTCCAGCATCATCGGCTCCGGTTCGCCCACGGACGTGCGCCTGGACAAGTGGACCGTGGATCCCTTGCAGACCACCAAGGTCAGCATGATGGTCAATCTTTCCAAGGACAAGGGCGCGGACAAGATGAGGGATCCCGAAAATCCCTTTGCTTCTCTGCTGAGCGCCTGGAACGGAACCCAGCCCCAGAAGCCCAACGTGCCTTATATTTCTGAAGATGCGTACTCCTATCAGACCTCTATCGACGTGTACGACGAAGCCGGCGGCACTCATACCCTGACCGTCTACTTCGATCAGGTCTCTTCCGAAGATTACATTGGTTCAAGCGGCAAGACCATGTGGGAATACATGATCACCATGGATCCCTCGGAAGACCTGCGTCAGGTGGCCGTGCCTGACCCCACGGCGGCTGGCGGCTATACCATCAAAGATATGAAAGACACCGCTGCTGGCGGACTGCTCATGTCCGGCACGCTTACCTTTGACAGCGCCGGTCGTCTGGAAAACCAGAGCGCCTATGTGCTCAACGGCTCCAGAGAACCGCAGAAAGATCCGGTTACCGGCGCCTTTCAAAACGCCAATGGTTACATAACAGATCGCGACAACAATCCGATACCTGTACTGGATCCCGAGAATATTGCCGATTTCATGTACCCGACGGAAGTGTCGTCGGCCGGTTTCCCCATGCTGGTGGCCAACTTCACCGGCATCCCCGGTTCGCATACTGTGGGTTCCGTGCCTGACGCCGACAAGTATCTGATGGAAATTGACTTCGGCCTCAAGGTTTCGGACTATGCTGATCCGTGGAAGAACGCTGACTCATTGGGTTCTCTCAGGTACCCCACAGTGGATAACCCAATGATCAATGGTACTACTGGATTGCAGAATCCAGCTTCTACTGCCATCCCACCTGAGACCTTGCCTGTGCCTTCCCGTGGGCTTACTTTAGGCGATGTCCATGACAATGGAGAGGGGAAGACGCCGCGTTACGTTTACGAGAACCCAGATTACAAGTCCGACGTGGCTGGCTCGCCGCCCTATGTATATGCGGATCAAGCCGCATTGAACGCAGCTTGGCAACGGGCTTTGGCAAACGCACGCGTCCGGACTGGATTTCAGGGAACGGATTCTGCAAAGACTTCTTCCTACAAGTCTGATGCCGATATGGCCGCGCTTGTCACCAAGGCGGACTGGCCGGCGGCGGCAGTGGCTGCGGGAACAGCAACCGTGGATGGTGAGACCGTTAATTTAGGCGCGATCACTGACGCCAACTTTGGATCGTTCACATACCAGGATCCTGATGGAAACACGATCGCGACCACGACCGGAGCCAAAACTCCGCCCATGGCCGAAGACGTGGCCAGCATCAAGCCGCCGGCGTACCGTCAGCCCAATGCCTTCACCAGCTACAAGGGCGGGCATCTCACCCAGACCCTCAGCCAGAACGGCTACGGCTTCGGCAACCTGTCGAACTACACGGTGGATTCGTCGGGCGTGCTCTACGGCATCTACTCCAATGGCGTGAACCTGCCCCTGTACCAGCTCACCCTGTACGACTTCACCTGCAAGCAGGGCCTGCGCCGCGAGGGCAACAACCTCTTCAGCCAGACGCGCGACTCGGGCGACCCCTCCTCGGGCGCGGCCGGCACCGGCCTCTTCGGCACGGTCAACGCCAACACCCTGGAAGGATCCAACGTGGACCTCTCCACCGAGTTCGTGCGCATGATCACCACGCAGCGCGGCTTCCAGTCCAACAGTAAAGTTGTGACCACCACGGACACCATGCTCGAAACAGTCATCAACATGAAGCGCTAGTGCTTCGAGTTCATAGCCCGGCGGATTGCCTCCCCGCCGGGCCCCTCCCCTGAAAGACGCCGGTCTGCCGCTGGCGTCTTTCGTATTATAACCCGCTCCCGGCCCTTGCCAAGCCGGACAAGAACGCCTATACAAAAAGGGAACCCCGGTTCCTGCTGCTAACAGAAACCGGGGCTGGCACGGCGCGGTTTGCGCCCCCGTGCACGGCTACCGTAACGGGACTCTATTTTACGACCCGGCCCATCACAACTGGGCCGGGTCAACTCTTACATGGCGTCGGACGCCAGGAAGAGGACAAGGGCCACAGCGACAAGCAGGACGAAAACACGTCTCCGCATGGCGCCACCCTCCTTTTTCCGTTTGCGCCGTGCCGACGCTTTGGCTTGGAGGGTAGCCGTGCACGCATGATTCTATACGAGTCATCCGTGGGAAGCAACCGGATCGTCGGAGGCCACCAGCATTTTGGGGGTTCGCCTTCGGTACTCGCCCCAACGAAAAATGCGGCCTGACGCAGTATTACGCCAAACTGTCCCACTTCCTGACCCTTGCCAAGCCGGACAAGAGCGCCTATACAAAAAGGGAACCCCGGTTCCTGCTGCAAACAGAAACCGGGGCTGGCACGGCGCGGTTTGCGCCCCCGTGCACGGCTACCAGCTACGGACGATGTTTTACGACCCGGCCCATCCTTACTGGGCCGGGTCAACTCTTACATGGCGTCAGACGCCAGGAAGAGGACAAGGGCCACAGCGACAAGCAGGACGAAAACACGTCTCCGCATGGCGGCACCCTCCTTTTTCCGTTTGCGCCGTGCCGACGCTCTGGCTTGGAGGGTAGCCGTACACGCATGATTCTATACGAGTCATCCGTGGGAAGCAACCGGATCGTCGGAGGCGTCCCTGCTCCGGGATATTCTCTTCATGTCGCGCTTTATATGAGCTTCTTGTCGGCGGGCGTTTCCCTCTCCCACCACCAGGCAGCCTGTCGGACAAGGATATTGACGTCCCCGCCAGCCGCCACATTGAGGAATGAACGGTAGCGCCGCACAGCCTCGGTACTGAGGGGGTTGGCTTCAAAGAGCCATTCAAACAGTGCGGCGTCTTCGGTGAGCATCTTGCGCGCGGCGTCAAGCCGACGCCGGAACGACGGCGTAAGGTAGGGCAGGAGTTCCTCACGGTGCGCCAGAGTGGCGAAGTAGGCCACATTGGTGATGAAATTCAGCCCCTGAATGGCTGCGCTCGCTCTGTCGTGCTCCTCGGCTGTGCTGCGAAAGACCGTACAGCCCATGTCGTGGAACAGGCTTTCCACCAAGGCGATTTCCGTCTCGCCGGCGCGGCTTCCCGGCGTGATGCACACGCGCAGATCTGTCGCGTTTGGCTGCGGGCCGAAAAGGGGATGTGTTCCCACTACCGGGCCGGTGTAGGCCGCTTCCATCTGTTCCAGGGGACGGATTTTGACGGAGGTGATATCCATGAGTACCTGCCGGCCGTCCATGTGCGGGACGAGCCGGTGGAGGGTCTCCGGCAGTGCCCCGGCCGGAATGCACAAGACGGCTGCGTCCGCGCCGTCAAGCGCGCTTGCGAACGCGTCGTCCGTCAGCGGCAGATCGATGCCGGCTACCGTATGCCCCGCCTCGCTCCATCGTTCGCACAGCATCGCCCCCATGCGTCCTCGGGAGCCTACAAGCGCAATACGGTGTGTTCCTCGCACGACTGTCGACATGTTCGGCGTCAGTGAGAGGGGCAGGGCTTTCCGTTCCGCGTTGAGACCGTCGGCAGTCGTCATTGCCCTCGAACCCTGGACCATTCGTCCCAAAACGTGGGGAAGGATTTGGACACGCACGCCGGATCGTCAAGTTCGATGCGCCGCCCGTACAGTTCGAGCAGGGCGAGGCTCATGGCCATACGGTGATCGCCGTGGCTGGAAAAGCGTGGCGTCTCATCTGACGCCGGGCATGTCGGGAAGGGCGGCCGACCGGCTCCGTACACTTCCAGACCGTCCGGATATTCCCGAGTGCGCACGCCGATCCGGGCCAGTTCCCCGGCCGGCGCGGCAATGCGATCGCTTTCCTTGATCCGCAGGTGCGCCACATTGCGCACGCGCGTCATTCCCTCGGCATGGGCGGCGAGCACGGCCACCGTAGGCACGAGATCGGGGCAGGCCCCCATATCCACATCAATGCCATGCAGAGCGGAGGGGAAGACCGTCACCGCCGCGGCTTCGGCCTCCACATGCGCGCCCATGCGTCGGAGAATGTCGAGCATGGCCCGGTCGCCCTGGAGCGAGGTCGTGTTCAGCCCTTCCACCCGTACCGGCGCGCGCCCGACGGCCCCGGCCGCCAGAAAGTAGGATGCCCCGGACCAGTCCCCTTCCGCCGCGTACATGCCGGCCCGGTAGTCGGCGGGCTGCATCCGGAAGCGTATCCCCCCCGGCCGCACCTCGCTCAGGCCGCGCCAGTCCGCACTCTGCCAGGCGGCCTTCGCTGCCGTGCCGGGCGCTCGTGTTTCGACGGAAAAGGGCACGCCGAAAAGTTCCAGGGTCTGGAGCGTCAAGCCCACATAGGGCCAGGAAACAACCTTGTCCCCGCTGATTTCAAGCGTCAGCGGACCTTGCGCAAGAGGCGCGGCCAGCAGCAGCCCCGAAAGATACTGGCTGGACTCGCCAAGGCCGATGCGGCAGGGGCTTCCGTCCGCCGCCGGAGCAAGCCCCCGCGTGCTCAGGACGAGCGGCGGGTAGCCCGGCCGCCCTTCAAAGGCAAGGCTGACGCCGAGCGTTTCCAGCGCCTCGCACAGTTCACCCAGCGGGCGTTCATGCATTCGTGGCGCGCCGTGGATGCGGAAACGCCCCGCTCCCGCGGCCAGAACCGCGGTGAGCAGGCGGCAGGTTGTGCCGGATTCGTGCACATCGCAGGACAGGGGGGCGTCGTTTCCGCCGCGCGGAACCCCTGCGACGCCCCGGATACGGTACGTTCCCGGGTTTTCACGACGAATGTCCGCGCCGGCGGCGGCGAGAATGGCCAGAGTTCGTTCCAGATCCTTGCTTTCGAGCACCCGCTCGACGACTGAGACGCCCGAAGCGAGCGCCGCGGCCATCACCATGCGGTGGGATACGGACTTTGAAGGGGGAGCCTGAATGGTGATCATCGGTTACTTCGCATAGCCCACGGCGCGGCGTTCGCGGATGACGGTCACGCGAATCTGGCCGGGATAGGTCATGTTTTCTTCAATCTTGGCGGCTATGCCCTTGCACAGCATGAAGGTCTGGTCGTCATCCACGTTTTCCGAATTGACCACAACGCGGATTTCCCGCCCGGCCTGAATGGCGTAGGCTTTGGCCACGCCGTCGAAGGCATTGGCGATGTTTTCCAGATCTTCCAGCCGCTTGACGTAATTTTCCAGCAATTCCTTGCGTGCGCCGGGGCGCGCGCCGGAGAGGGAGTCGGCCGCCTGCACCAGCACGGCCAGCGCGGTTTCCGGCCGCTGGTCCTCGTGATGGGCCGCAATGGCGTGGACGATTTCTTTGGTTTCGTTGAATTTTTTGGCAAGGTCCGCGCCAATGATCGCATGGGGGCCTTCCACCTCATGGTCCACGGCCTTGCCGAGATCGTGCAGCAGGCCGGCGCGTTTGGCCTTTTTTATGTCCATGCCCAGTTCCGCCGCCATCATTCCGCAGAGGGCGGAAACTTCCAGCGAGTGTTGCAGGACGTTTTGCGTGTAGCTTGTTCTGTAGCGGAGCTGCCCGAGGTAGCGGACAAGCTCGGGGTGGATGCCGTGCACGCCGGCGTCGAAGGTGGCCTGCTCGCCCACTTCGCGGATCTGCACGTCGAGTTCCTGCTCGCATTTGTGCACCACGTCCTCGATGCGGGCGGGGTGGATTCTGCCGTCCTGAATGAGGCGCTCCAGCGCCATTTTCGCCACTTGCCGGCGCAGGGGGCTGTAGGCGGAGAGGATGACGGTTTCCGGCGTGTCGTCGATGATCAGATCCACGCCTGTGGCTGCTTCCAGCGCGCGGATGTTGCGGCCTTCGCGCCCGATGATCCGCCCCTTCATGTCTTCGCTGGGCAGGGTGACGGCCGTGACGGTGTGCTCGCCCACATAGTCGCCGGCGTAGCGCTGAATGCAGGAGGCGATGATTTCCTTGGCCTTTCTGTCGGCTGTTTCCCGCGCTTCGGCCTCAATAAGCCGGGTCATGCGCGCGGCTTCGTGCCGGGAGCGCGCTTCGATTTCCTCAAACAGGCGTCGCTTCGCTTCCTCGGCTGTCAGGCCGGAAACTTCCTGCAGGCAGCGTTCCTGTTCCGCAAGACGATCGTGCAATTGCTCTTCAAGCTCGGCCAGGCGGCGTTCCTTGCGGCTCAGTTCTTTTTCCGCCCCGAGGATTTCGTGTTCCTTTTCCGTGGCCTTTTCGAGTTTTTCCTCAAGGCGTTCGCCCTGTTCCTGCAGTTTGCGATCCCGGATTTTGAGTTCGCGCTCGCGTTCCTTGAACTCGTGCTCCAACTCCCGTTTCTGATTGAAAAGTTCATCCTGCCCCTGCAGGAGGATTTCTTTTTTTTGCGCCTGCGCTTCCTTGCGGGCTTCTTCGACGATGCGTGTGGCCAGTTCCTCGGCATCGCCAATGCGTTTGGCGCTCACATGTCTGTTGAGCGCGTACCCCGCGCCGCTTCCGGCGATCAGGGCCGCGACGGCGCAGACAATGGTGACAGGTTCCATGCTCCCTCCGGTATGGTGTCGGGCGCGTGCCCGGTTGCGCGACGGCGGCGGCGAAAAGCCCCGGCCAGCCAGGGACGCCCGCGCATGGTTCAAACGGCATTGTGCCGAAAATCCACACGCTTCGGGCAACGCTGGAGGCACGGCGACACGGCCGTCCCGAACAGCAGGGAGGGACAATCCAGCTCAAGGACAATAAAGGACGAGATCAAGCACGCGTGCTGAGAACACGCAAGCGCATCCGGCCCACGGCCGGAAGAAACAACAGATGTCACGCCAAGGCGGTTTGGAAAAGCCCCGGAGCGTCGTGTCCGCGCGCTGGTGCAAAACCTGGTTTCCCAGGGGGGAACCTTTGAGGGATCTTCAGACTTCCCGGCAAGCCGGGCTTGCACACCGATCCCGTCATACGGCTCCCATTGCATGTGCTTGTGAGGTCAGCACCAACACGAAAATCACGCGCGCTCCAGGGAAGTACACGCCCAATCCGGATTCAACTCGCTTCCTCTATACGCCGCAGCATGTTCGCGAGGCGTTCTTCCACCTCCTGAAGCGACTGCTGCGTTTTCAACAACTCGTCGGCTACGCCCAAAACCAGGAAGGACAGCAACTCATCTCTGCCGTATCGTCCCCCGCTTCTTTCCTGCAACTCCTTGTATCGCTCTTCCACGATGTCTCGTGCTTCCTCAATGAGAGCCGGGTCGGATTCGGTCCGAAAGGAAATCGCCGTCCCCAACACGTTGAAGCGATGAAAACTGTGCATGGTTCAGTGCGCGCCGGCGCGAAGTTATGCTCCCGGTTCCTCTTCCGTCATGTGTTCACGGATTCGGGCGAGGAGGGCGTCGATACGGCCGTCTATCTCTTCCCGGGCGCGTTGTTCGTTGGTCAACGCTTCATGCAGAGCACGATTTTCTTCCCGCAGATCCGCAAGGCCGATGGCGGTCTCGCGGAGAGTGCGATTTTCTTCACGAAGCTCCTCGATCCGCAACAGCAAATCCGTGATGCGGTTATCCAAAGCTTCCAAGCGATCAAAAAGTTCCATGCGGGCAATCTACCTTTTTCATGTTCTCATGGCAAGAGGTCATGCCTGGCTTGCGATCCAGGCGAGGGCTTCGCGCAGGTCGAGCGTGCCCTCGTACAGGGCGCGCCCCGTGATCACGCCGGAGAGTTTTCCCCCGCGCGAGAGCGGATGCAGGGCGCGGATATCGTCCAGCGTGGCCACGCCCCCGGCCGCGATGAACGGAATGGGGCTTTGCTCCGCAAGGCGGGTCAGCACGGGGAGGTTGACTCCGGTTTTCATCCCGTCGCGCTCAATATCGGTGTAAATGAGAAACGCCGCGCCGTCTCCGGCGAGCCTTGGCAGGACGTCCCACACGGAACACCCCCCGTCGTCCGTCCAGCCGCGGGTTTTGAGCCGTCCCCCTTCGGCGTCGAGAGAGACGCCGATGCGGCCGGGACAGGATCGGCACAGCCGCGCGAAGGCCGCCGGATCTTCCAGCGCCAGCGTGCCGATGATGAGACGGGTCACGCCGGCTTCAAGCCATGCCGCGGCTGTCCGTTCGTCCCGGATGCCGCCGCCGAGCTGGATGGAAATGCCGATCTCGCGGCGGATGCGGCGTACCGCTTCAGTGTGGGGGGAGACCCCGTCGAAAGCGCCGTCAAGATCCACAAGGTGCAGCCATGTCGCGCCTTCGCGCTCCCAGCGCTGGGCGGCCTCCACAGGATCGTCGGCAAAGACGGTGGCGTCGTCCGCCCGGCCGCGGCGCAGGCGCACCGCCTTGCCGCCCTTGAGATCCACAGCGGGAAAGACAATCACAGCCCAAACTCCCGGATCATCTTGTCCGCGGCTTCCATCGCCAGATCCTGCGCGGTGAGCCACTTTGCTCCACGTTTGACGAACGTGCTGAAATTCATGAGGTTATCGCTGAGACCAATCTGTTTTTCGTTGTAGTGGGAGCGATTGATCAACTGGCCTTCCTCGCGCGCGTCGATCAGGAAGAAATCCATGTTCACCGCGGCGGAGGTCGTCACGCCGGCCGCGCCGCCGTGGCGTTCGTTCCAGTCGAGGATCTGGGGCACAATGATCAGATCGAGGCCATGCTCCTTGGCCACTGCCGTCCAGTGATCCAGCGCCGTATTGCCGCCGGCCGTGCGCGGCGCGCTCGGATCGGTTCCTTCCCCAGCCGGGATGAACGTGTACGTCCGTTTCGTGTCGGTACGGAGCTTGTCGGCAAGAGCCGTGTCAAAGGAGGCGAGCGCGTCGGCCGAGGCCAGAACCCGCCCCTCCGGAATGAAACCGGCCATGAGATCCGTTGTGCCCATCGGCTGAATGGCCGAAACCACGCCAATGGCGAGAGGCGGCAAATCAGCCGCCGCCCGTGGCGTCTGCTGACAGCCGAAAAGCGTACAGCACAGCAGAAGCGCCCCGCCAAGCGCCGCGAAACGGGAAATGAACCGCGTCATACGTCAAGACTCCCTTTGGTGCTTCGCACCCTGCTTCCTGTTACGGCGACGGCCTGCGCCAGTGCAAGGCCCAGTCCCTTGGCGGCCGACTCCAACAGGTGATGCCCGTTTTTTCCGTACAGAAACCGGACATGGATGTTCATGCGCGCGGCCGCGGCCACGCTTTTGTACCATTCCCGCCATACGTCGCGTTCCTCGCCCCCGAGAAGGGGGGGGAGCAGCTCGTCGCCCCGCCATTCCAGCCAGGCTCGCCCGGAAAGATCGAGCGTGACTTCCGCCAGAGCCTCGTCCATGGGCACGCGGGCGAACCCCACCCTGGCGATGCCCCGCCGCTCCCCGAGCGCCTGCCCGAGCGCCTGCCCGAAGCACAGCCCCACATCTTCCACGGAATGGTGCGCGTCGACTTCCATATCTCCTTCACACCGCACATGCAGGTCAAAACCAGCCCAGAACGCCGTCAGCGCAAGCATGTGATCGAGCAGGCCGAAACCGGTGCGGATCGCCGGCTCCCTGCTGGAAGGCGCGGGCAGGGCGGCTTCCGGCGCGGAAGCGGAGGGCATGTGTTCGCCCGGATCGCTGCCATCTGGATCGCTGCCGTCCAGGCACAGGGCCAGGCGGATCGAGGTCTCGGCGGTGCGCCGGACGATTTCAGCTTTTCGACTCATGTGTTTCTTCCCTTTTCTTGCCGGCGGCGGCCGCCACAAGAATGCTTATTTCGTACAGCAGGAGCATGGGGATCGCCATGAGGATTTGCGAAAAAACGTCCGGCGGCGTGAGAATGGCGGCCACGATGAACACGCCAAGCACGGAGTACTTGCGCGCGCGCCGCATCTTTTGCGCTGTGATCAGCCCCATCCGGGACAGGAAAAAGGCGAAGAGCGGCATTTCAAAGATGAGGCCGAAGGCGATCAGCATCTTGAGGGCAAAGCTCAGGTATTCGCTGATCGAGAGCATGGCCACGATGCTTTCCGTGGAATAGCTCAAAAAGAAGGTGAAGGCGAAGGGGAAGACCACCAGATAGCAAAAGGCCGCGCCGCCGATGAAAAAGACGGCCGAGCACAGAGCCAGGGGGATCGCGTAGCGTTTTTCCTCTTCATACAGCCCGGGCGCGACAAACGCCCATATCTGGTAGAACAGGTACGGGCTTGCCACAAAGAGCGCGGCCACAAAGCCCACCTTGAGATCCACGAAAAAACCTTCCGCCACGCCGGTATAAATGAATTTGGCGTCCGCCGGCATGACTGCGAGCAGTGGCTGGGAAAGAGCGTGAAAAAGTTCCTTGGCAAAGCTGTAACAGCCGAAAAACGCGATCAGCACCGCAACAAAACCTCGCACCAGGCGGGAGCGGAGTTCCCCCAGGTGGTCCAGCAGGGTCATGGGTTTTTCCGGTTCGTCGCCGGGCGATCCCTCGTCCCCGCTGCCGGTTTGCGGCGGAACAGGCGGCGCGGGCGGGTTGCCTGCCGCCCCCGGCCACGGTTCCGTCAATGCCGGATCTGGCAAGGTCTGATCGGGTGAACCCTGATCTGACGCGATTTGTTCCGGAAGGGGCGCTTTTGAGCGCGTCTGTTCCGTGGAGAGCTGCTCTGTCTGTTCCGGAGAGGAAGACTCCGGCGGCCCGACCAGATCGCACAGGGTGTATACCCCGTCGTGCTCTTCCGCTTCTCCCGCTTCGTGCTCCTGGGCATGCGGCGTTTCCGGCCCGCCAGTTGCGGCTTGAGGTTCGGCATCCGTCGCCGGGTTTTCGTCAGCCCGAATGCCGGAAGGATCGCCGGGTTGGGCGTCCGGGCGGGCGGCGAGCGGGGCGGGCTGCACGGTGAGCGTGTGTTCTTCTCCGGCGTCGCGGAGGGAGCGATCCGTCATGCCCTGACCTTCTCCTGATCGGACGGTTGACGAGTGGATTCCTGTTGCGCGGGCTGTTCGCGATCGGCTTGATCCCCGGCGGTTCCGGATTGATTGGCTCCGGACGGTCCGGTTTTGGGCTGATCCTCTTTCACGTTCTTGCCGTTTTCGGTCCCGGGCGTGGCGGCCGGCGCTTTTTCGGGAGCGGGAGCGGCGTCGCCATAGAGTTCCCGTTCAGCCTCCTTTTTGCGCTTTTCGTGTTCCTCAAGCTCGATTTCGGTATTCAGGGTGCGCTGAAATTCGGTGGACACGCGGCGGAATTCGCCCATGGCCTTGCCCAGAGTGCGCGCGATCTGGGGAACGCTTTTCGGCCCGAGCACAACCAGGGCCACCACAAGAATCACCAGCAGTTCCGTTCCGCCAATGCCAAACATAACCTTGTCCTTTTCGCTGCCGGGCATCCCGCGCCCGCGGGCAAGCGTTTCGCGCATACAGACGTTTCATGAACGCCCGCCGGGGCGTTCATGAAACGGGTTCAGTTTGTCGCAACGCTTATTCCCATTCAATGGTGCTCGGGGGTTTGGACGAAATGTCGTAGACCACCCGGTTGACGCCTTTCACTTCATTGATGATGCGGCGCGACATCCGTTCAAGCAGTTCCGCGGGCAGGCGCGCCCAGTCGGCGGTCATGGCGTCCACGCTGTCCACGCAGCGGAGGGCGATGACGTGTTCGTAGGTGCGTCCGTCGCCCATCACGCCCACGGTCTTGAGCGGCAGGAGCACGGCAAAGCCCTGCCAGATCTTGCGGTACCAGCCGGACTCGCGCAATTCCTCCTGCACGATGCTGTCGGCCTGGCGCAGGATATCGAGACGCGCGGCCGTCACTTCGCCCACAACCCGGATAGCCAGGCCCGGGCCGGGGAAGGGATGCCGCCAGGTGATGGAGTCGGGCAGGCCGATTTCCGTCGCCACCTTGCGCACCTCGTCCTTGAAGAGTTCGCGCAACGGCTCGATGAGCTTCATGTTCATCTTTTCCGGCAGGCCGCCCACATTGTGGTGGCTCTTGATCACGGCGCTTGGCCCCTTGTGCGAGACGGACTCGATGACGTCCGGGTACAGCGTGCCCTGCGCCAGCCATTCGACCTTGCCGCATTCGGCGCTTATGTTCCGCGCCTCTTCGTCAAAGACTTCAATGAACGTATGCCCGATGATTTTGCGCTTGCGTTCGGGGTCTTCCACGCCTTCGAGCAGCTTGAGAAAGCGATCCTGCGCCCGGACAAAGGTCAGGTTGAGATCGAAGTGTTCCCGAAGGTAGTTCACCACTTCCTCGCCTTCCCCGGCCCGCAGCACGCCGTTATCAACAAACACGCAGTGCAGGCGCTTGCCTATGGCCTTGTGCAGCAGCACGGCCACGACGGTGGAGTCCACCCCGCCGGACAGGGCGCAGATCACATGCCCGTCCCCAACCTTCTCCCGCGTTTCGCGCAATACCCGCTCCACAAAGGAAGACATGGTCCAGTCCGGCGTCAGACCGGCGATGCGGAAGAGGAAATTGCGCAAAATGCGGTCGCCGTCTTCGCTGTGGTGCACTTCCGGATGGAATTGCACTGCGTAGATGCGCCGGTTTTCGTCGGCCATGGCGGCAACGTCCAGCGTGGCTGTGGAACCGATGACCGAGAAGCCGGGCGGCGGGGTCTTCACGGTGTCCCCGTGCGACATCCAGACCCGCGAGGGGCGGGAGCGATCCAGCCCGTCCCACAGGGGAGAAGCGGCGGTGAAGGTGAAGTCGGCCGGCCCGTACTCGCGCGTGCGCGACTGTTCGAGTGTGCCGCCCAGGGTGAGCGCCAGCGCCTGCATCCCGTAACAGATGCCAAGAACGGGCGTCCCGAGATCCAGCAGGCCCTTGTCCAGCGCGGGAGCGTCCGGTTCGCCTACGCTGGCCGGCCCGCCCGAAAGAATGATAGCCGAAGGTTCCAGCGCCCGCACCTGCTCGGCCGTGATCACGCAAGGGTGGATTTCGGAATACACGCCCGCTTCACGCACCCGGCGGGCAATGAGCTGCGTGACCTGGGAACCGTAATCAATGATGACGACTTTGCTCGGCATGAACGCTCCTTTCGCAAAAACGGCAAACAGGAATCAGGGGGCGCATTGCGCGCGGCTGCCTGTCTTCAGACCCGACCCGGCGGGATCAGGCGTTGTCCACCCGGTAGTTGGGGGCTTCCTTGGTGATGATCACGTCATGCACATGGCTTTCGCGCAGGCCGGCGGCGGAGATTTCCACAAGTCTGGCCTTTTCGAACAGTTCCGCCAGCGTGCGCGCGCCGCAATACCCCATGCCCGATCGCAGGCCGCCCACAAGCTGGTAGACCGTCTCCGAGACGGGGCCGCGGAAGGGAACGCGCCCCACAATGCCCTCCGGCACGAGTTTTTTGCTCTTCTCCTGGAAGTAGCGATCCGAGCTTCCATCCTTCATGGCGTCGATGGAACCCATGCCCCGGTAAATCTTGTACGTCCGGCCCTGGTAGAGGATGGTTTCGCCGGGGCTTTCCTCGGTTCCGGCAAGCAGGCTCCCGATCATTATGGCGTTCGCGCCCACGGCCAGGCCCTTGACCACATCGCCCGAGAACTTGATGCCCCCGTCTCCGATGCAGCAACGGTCCATTTCGCGCGTGGCCCTGGAGCATTCCATGATCGCCGTCACCTGGGGCACGCCCACTCCGGCCACCACGCGGGTGGTGCAGATGGATCCCGGCCCGATGCCCACCTTGATCGCGTCCGCCCCCGCCTTCAGCAGGGCGCGCGCGCCTTCATAGGTGGCGACGTTGCCGGCGATGAGCTGACAGTTGGGGAAAGCGCCCTTCACCCGTTCCACCGCCTCAATGATGTTGCGCGAATGGCCGTGCGCCGAATCCAGCACCAGCACGTCCGCGCCGGCGGCCAGCAGGGCTTCGGCCCGCGCCTCGGCCTCCGCGCCCACGCCAATGGCCGCGCCCACGCGGAGGCGGCCCTTGTCGTCCTTGCAGGCGTCGGGGTACTTCTGCACCTTGTCGATATCCTTCATGGTGAGCAGGCCGGCGAGCCGCCCCTTGTCGTCCACCACAAGGAGCTTTTCAATGCGGTGCGTGTGCAGATGCCGCTTGGCCTCTTCCAGCGTGGTGCCGGCGGGCACGGTGACGAGCTGTTCGCTCGTCATCACCTCGCGCACGGTGGTCCCCGCCAGATCGTCCACAAAGCGCACGTCCCTGTTGGTGAGGATGCCGACAAGCGCCTTGTCCGTGACCACGGGCAGGCCGGACACATGGTACGTCCGCATGAGTTCGAGCGCGTGCTCCACCGAATCGTCCGGCTCGACGGTGATGGGGTCAAGGATCATGCCGCTTTCGGATTTTTTGACCTTCTCGATTTCCAGCCTTTGCCGCTCGATGCTCATGTTTTTGTGAATGACGCCAAGCCCTCCGGCTCTGGCCATCGAAATGGCCATGGCCGACTCGGTCACGGTGTCCATGGCGGCGGAGATCAGCGGGATGCGCAGGGAAATGCCCGGGGTGAGCCAGGCGGAGACATCAACAAGATTGGGGGTGACTTCGGAATAGGCCGGCGCCAGAAGCACGTCGTCAAAGGTCAGGGCCCTGGGTAAAAGTTCAGCCATCGGCGCGCTCCTTTCGGCATGGCGGATCAATAAAAAAACAGACGTGACGGAAGCGTCAAACGTCGATCAGGATGCGAGAGTGAATGAATACAGGTACTCCGCGCCGGCTGGCTTGTCAATCGGCTTTGCCGTGCGGCGCTCTCTGCCGTGCGCGTTATTATACTGGCGCGCGGGCGTGGGGCGGGTATTGTCGGGAAGAAAGATGGATGAAACGGGTCGCGGGATCAGACTCATGACAAACGCCGTCCGTGAAAAGCCGTTTTTCCGGCCGGCAGGGCAGAGATTGGGCGAAGCTGTGTTGAACACGCGGCCAATGCTGGCCTTGCAACGTCGCCGGGTACGGAAACGGTCTTGCAGGCAGGTGTGGGAATGAAACGTGACCCCTGACCAAAGGAGTGCGGCATGAAAGAACTTTTTGACGCCCTGGGCGAACTGGCGCAAAAGGCGAAACTCTCCCTGCGCGGCGGGGGCGGAACATTTTCCGGCGGGGCCACGGCCGGGCTTGGATCCCTGTTTGGCGATCTGATCGGCTCCGCCCAAAAGGGCGGCACGCTTGCCCAAAAAGCGGCGCAACTCAAAAACGCTTCGGGCGGCTTGATCGGGCCGGCGGCCCTGGGCGGCGTGCTCGGCACGCTTTTTGTCAGCAGGACGGCCCGCGATGTGGCCCTCTCCGCCGGCAAGGGCGCTCTGGCTCTGGGCGGCGGAGCCGCGGTGGCCGCGGCCGCGTGGGACCTGTACAAGAAATGGAGCGGCCAGAAGACGTTTTCCGGACAGACGGACGGCGAGTCCGCCGGCAGCCGGGCGGCGACTCCCTCCCTGAATGCGGCGGGAGCCGCTCCCACGGGGGATGAACCGGAACGGGAGCGTCAGACCGGTCTGCTTTTGCGGGCGATGGTTTTTGCCGCGCGGAGCGACGGTCATATGGATGAGGAAGAAAAGGCGAACATCCGTTCGGCCCTTGCGGACATGGGACTCGATCCGGAAGCGGCCGCAAGCCTGGGCGCGCTGATGGACGAGCCGGCAGATCCGCAGGCGCTGGCCGCAAGCGTGCGCACGCCGGAAGAGGCGCGGGACGTGTACCGGCTCTCCTGCCTTGCGGTGCGCGTGGACCAGTTCATGGAACGAAACTACCTGGATGCCCTGGCCGCGGCCCTGGGGATTGCGGAGCCGGAAAAGTCCGCTCTGGAACGGGAGGCCGAGGCCATGCGCGGGTAGCGGGGCTTTTGGCGTGATGCCGCTCGGGCCGCATTTTTCGTTGGAGTCGAGTGCCGCAAGAGTGCGCTCCCCCAACGAAAAAGGCGTCTCTTTGTCTGAGGGAAAACACTCTGTTGTGCGGGAAATCGGCAACGCCCTGATGCGATGGGCCGCCGGCGGCCGTCTTGTGGCCGCCGGCTTGATCGGAAGCGAGGAGGGGGGAAACTATTCGGCCTTGCTGATGGCGATTTTTCTGGCCTCGGGCGCTGTTTTTTCCTTGCGGGGGATGGTGATGGTCAGCACGCCGTCCTTGTGCGACGCGGTGACGGCGTCCTCGCTGGCGTCTTCCGGCAGGGGCAGAACGCGTTCAAAAGAGCCGTACGTTCTCTCCATCCGATAAACGCCCTTTTCATCGCTCGTGGCTTCCTGTTTCTTTTCTCCGCGCAGGAGGAGGGCGCCGTCGCGCGCTTCCAGCGAAATGTCGTCGGGAGAGACGCCGGGAATCTCCACGGTGACGACGTACTGTTTGTCGTCTCCCGTCATGTCGAGGCGAGGGCGCAGGGCCATTTCTTTCATCACCGGGCCGGCGGCGTTGCGCATCATGCCCCAGGGGGAAGCGAAACCGCGAAAAACATTCTGGAACAGCCTGTCGATTTCGTTGTGCAGTTCATCCACCGGGGTGAGCGGGGTCATGGGCACGGTGTCGCGGGCGTCGTTATCGAACCAGTTCCAGGGCGCGAGTTTTGTGGACATATCTAAATCCTCCTTGTGGAAATCTCTTCTATCCAAGAGATAAAACTTTATTTTATTCCGTCAATGACCTGTGCAAAAAATAAGGCGGAGCGGTTTCCCGCCTTCTGTCTCCGACAGAGGGAAGAGCGCTCTGTTCATGGCGGGCGAAGGCATCGCGCCGAGGGGGGCGAGGCGGAAGCCGCTCCGGAAATAAACCTTGACTGGCGCGTCAATGCTTTCTAGAATTCGGCCATACATCGCTTGAAAGCCGATTCGGGAGGATCGCTTCGCTTCGCACGGGCGTCATGCCGCCGTTGCGGAAATCGGGCGGCGGCCGGAGCCGGCCGCGCGTTGAACCTGTTGTGCCCGGAGGATTTTTTGTATGGCAACCCCCAGCGCCACTGGCGCCGCGTACGGCAATTCGGATGACAGCAGCCTCATCCAGTTGGTGACGTTCAAGATCGGGGACGAAGAGTTCGGCGTGGATATCCTGAAGGTGCAGGAAATCATCCGCATGATGCCGATCACGAAAGTCCCCAATGCGCCGTCATTCGTGGAGGGCGTGATCAACCTGCGCGGAAAGGTGATCCCCGTGATCGACATGCGCAAGCGTTTTGGCATGTCCGCCAGCGCCCACAATGACCAGACGCGGATCGAGGTGATGGATCTGCAGGGGCAGGTCGTGGGTTTTGTTGTGGACGCAGTTTCGGAAGTGCTGAGGATCAAGGAGTCCACCGTCGAGCCGCCGCCGCCGGTGGTTGCCGGAATCGGCTCGGAATACATGCGCGGCGTGGGCAAGCTGGAAGATCGCCTGCTCATTCTCCTTGATCTCGACAAGCTGCTTGACGAAAAGGAACTGGATTCTCTCGCCGGCGTCGCCTAGTGTCTAATTGCAAAAATTCTGCGCAGAATTCTGCGCAGAATTTTTGCAGGATCGTTCGCGAAAAAACGTGGTTTTTCGCTCACTCACGGCGGCTACGCCGCCGCAAAACCCTTACGGATTTTGTAGTGTCTACTTTTGCAAGTAGACACTGGGCGGGAAGTCGATAGCACGTCCGTTCGGGGCCGCCCCATGCAGGAGCGGCCCCGAACGGTTTTTTATTCCGCGCGATCGCGCGCCCGCAACACTCAGGCGGCGGGCAGCCGGGAACCGCGCCGGCGGTACTCCTCCCTCCATTTTTCGGGCAGACCCACCCAGTAGGCGTGCGAAACAAGTTTCGCGTCCTCCGGATGCCATTCCCCGGAGCTTTCAAAATAGTCCATCACCATCTGTTCCGTTTCCGGCACTTGCTCTTCGGGGTGTCGGAGGAAGCGCTCCCGAAAAAACAGGGCCAGATCCTCAAGCAGACAGAGCCAGCAGTCCGCCGGATCGGCCGCTGTGCCGGAATCGCCTTTCAGGCTTGCCAATTCACTGAAAAAATGCTTGCTTTGAGCGGAATCGCAGTCCACGCAGACGTCAAAGTCGCGTGCCCTGTCCGCAAGATGTTTCAGGCCGGCGCGGACAAGACCGGCGAAGGACGGTTCGTTCCCGTGCGATGCTTGCAGGGTTTGGTAGGCGTTTTCCATAGCCGGGCGTTGTTCGCTGAACATGGCGACCTCACGGAGTGATTATGTTTTGGCAAATATATAATAAAAGATTGCGGCGCGGATACTATAATCTGCGAGCCGGCGCGCGAAAGATGCGCGGGGCGCGTCTTTTCCCCGCGCTCGCGCTGTGTTCCGCGCTGCTGGCCGGCTGCGGACTGCTGACGCCGGAGCCGGAACCGGCCAGACCCGCGAACCCTACGGGAGCCTCGGGGCGTCATGACGCCGAGGCGGAGCAGTTGTTCGGCAAGGCAAGGGTGCTGTGGGGACGGGACGGGATCTGCTCCAACCCGGAACAGGCCGTGGCCTACCTCGACAGCGCCCTGGAGATTGAGCCGACCTATGCCGAGGCGCTGGCGCGACGGGGGCAGGCTCTGAGCGATCTTGGGTATCACGACGACGCGTTCGACGACCTCACCCGCGCCATCCGGCTGGACCCCACGGCCGAAGCCTACGCCGCGCGCGGGCGTGTCCTTTTCCGGGCCGGGAACATTGCGGGGGCGCAACGGGACGCGGAGGAAGCCGTCAGGCGCAACGAAAGGCTGGCTGCCGCCTGGAGCCTGCACGGCGCTGTCGCCTATGAGAATGGGGATATCAAAGCCGCGTGCGCGGATTTCGCCAGGGCGTGCGAGGCTGGCGATTGCGCCGGCCTTGAGGCGGCGCGGCGGGAGGCGCTGTGCCGGTGACGCGGCAGCGCGTCAGACTGACCCGCTGTCCGGCAGGGGGCGGGCTGGCGTTCTTGAGAAAACTCGCGTAGTCTCACCTCGTTCATGCTTTCGTTCCAGCCGTCGCCTTTGAAATTGATTGCGGTTTCAAAGCAAAATGTTCCGATGAGGTGATGGGATGCTTACAAGCCGTTCCCGTGGCCCGCTCCCTGTTCCGTTTTTGCTGGCGCTCGCCGGCATGGCTTTTGCCTTCTGGAATGCCTGGGGCGCTCCCGAGGATTTGTGTTTTTCAGCCGGCTGCAAGCTGTACGGCACGTTTGCCGTCAATGGCGTTTCGCTGTGGTGGGGCGGAGCGGCGGCCTTTGCGCTGCTGGCGGGCCTGGCGCTTGCCGGCCGGGCGGCGCTCGGGCGGCTTGTGGCGGGGCTGGGCCTTGCGCTGGATTGCGTGCTTTTGGGCGTGATGATCATGACGCTTCCGTGCCTTGCCTGCATGGCGGCCGCGCTTCTGCTCGCCCTGTGCTACGCGGCGTTTCGCCATGCGGCGTGCGCGCCCCGGAGGGGCATGGGGCAGGGCGCTCCGCGGCGTTCCGTTTCTGTTCTGCTCGCGGTCTGGATTGGCTGTTTCGTGATGCTTGCGGGCGTGACGGCGCACAGCTTCATGTCGCCCTGGGCGATGCGCAGCCCGACTGGAGGACTGGAGGAAGACACGGGAGGGGGAGCGGCGGCTCATGTTTTCTTCTCGCCTTCATGCAGCGCGTGCCGGCGGCTGGTGACGGAGATGCCGACGGCGGAAGCCGAAAGGGTCGCCTGGTATCCCGTAGCCGAGGATGAACAGGATCTTGCCGTGATTCTGGCCCTGAAGCGCCGGCTTGCTATGGGAGACGAAAGTGTCGGGGAGGCGCTGACGGCCTCGCTTGAGGCTCCGCCCCTGTCTTTCTGGGATGCGCTTTCGCCGGAAACATCGCTCATGCGCTTCCGTCTGTGGCGAAACCAGGCGCGAGTCATCGAGGCAGGGCGGGGGCGTCTCCCCTTTGTGGCGTTTGAGGGATTGCCCGAGGCGCTTGTGCGTCCGCAGGCGGAAACGTCGCGCCGGGTGCCGCGCGGGCCTGCTTCGGCCTACGGGCGGCCCGGGCAGGGGGAAGACGCCGCGCTTCCCATCGACTTCGGGGACGCCGGGAGTTGCGGCGGCACGGCTCCCTGTCCGGAATAGGGGCGGACCGAGCAAAACGCTGTCCGCGAAACACCGGTTTTTTCCGGCCGGCAAGGGGCAGGCCGCAGCCGAAGCCGCCTTGAACGTGCAGTCAATATTGTCTTCAACGCCGCCGGACGCACAAACGGTTTTGCGGCAGGCGGACTCATGAGGGCTGATCCTTTCCGGCACGCATCACGCATCTTTTGCAGCGTCAACCGGCATTGCGGTTGCCCCGAAATTCCGAGAGGTATGGAACATATGCATAAAGCGAGTATCGGCATGGCCCCGGAGGGGCTTCCCTTTGTTTTTCTGCTTGGTCTGAGCGCCCTTGTCTTTGCCGCGCTCAAATGCTGGCCCATGGCCCTGATCCTGCTGGCGCTGACGTGGTTTGCGGGGCATTTTTTCCGGGATCCGGAACGGCTTGTGCCGAAGGAGGCCGGCGTGGCCGTCAGCCCGGCGGACGGCAGGGTCGTCCGGGTGGAGACGCGCCCCGATCCGTTTACAGGCGAGGCGCGCACCTGCATCAGCGTGTTCATGAACGTGTTCAACGTGCATGTGAATCGTTCGCCCGTGGCCTGCCGGGTGGAAAGCATCCGCTACTTCCCGGGCGCGTTCGTCAACGCCGCGCTCGACAAGGCCTCGACGGAGAACGAACGTTGCGCCTACCTTCTGCGCGACAATGAGGACCGCCCCTGGGTCATGGTCCAGATCGCGGGGCTTGTGGCCCGGCGCATCGTCTGCCGGGCCGAGGAGGGCGACACGCTGGAGCGCGGCGAACGCTACGGAATGATCCGTTTCGGGTCGCGGCTTGACCTGTATCTTCCCCCCGACTATAATCCGGTAGTGATTGTCGGGGACAGGGTCTCGGCGGGCGAGAGCGTTCTTGCCCGGGCCGTTTCCGCCTGACGCGCTTCGGCCGTGCCGGCCGGGCGCGCTTCGACAAGCGCTCTGGCCGCGCGCCGCGGAAACGCCGTTTTCGGCCAGCACCTCTGTAATCTTGAAGGATACACGCATGGAACCGGAAAAACCCGTTCGACGCGGCGTCTATATTCTTCCCAATCTCTTCACCACGGCCAGCCTGTTCACAGGCTTTCTCGCCATGCTTCTCGCCACACGGGGCAACATTGAAGGCGCGTCCATAGCGATCCTGTTCAGTGCGATCATGGACGGCCTGGACGGCAAGGTGGCCCGCCTCACCAATTCCGCCAGCGAATTCGGCATTCAGTACGACTCTCTGGCTGATCTCGTGGCGTTCGGCGCGGCCCCGGCCTTCACGGCCTGGACGTGGCACCTTCACCAGTACGGGCGGCTCGGCATCGGCGTTTCCTTTCTGCTGGTGGCGTGCGCGGCATTGCGTCTTGCGCGTTTCAATGTTTCGACGACGATCACGAGCAAGCGCTTTTTCATCGGCCTGCCAAGCCCGGCGGCTGGCTGCTCCGTGCCGTTGTTCATCCTCTTTTCGCCGTATCTGCCTTCCTGGCTGGAGGCGCGCATTCCGTTCCTCGCCCTGGTGCTGACGTTCAGCGTGGCCTTGCTCATGGTCAGCCGGATACGCTACTTCTCCTTCAAGGAATATGGCTTTCTCAAAACCCACGCCTTCAGTTCGATGGTCACGGCCCTGCTGATTTTCGTTCTCATCCTGTCCGAGCCGCGACTGGTCTGCTTTGTGCTGTGCGTGGGCTATCTGTTGTCCGGCCCCGTGTACACCTTCATCATTCTGCCCCGCCGCAACCGGCAGCTCCTTGGGAGCCTTACGCAGAACTGATGGTTGCATCGCTTTGATCCGAGGGGAGGGAAGGGAGCCTGGATTGAAGCGGTTCCCTCACCCTCCCTTCTGTTTTCGGGGAGCAAACGCCCCGGGGAGTCGACATGTCAAACAGAGCCATCATCTTTGACACCACCCTGCGCGACGGCGAGCAATCGCCGGGCGCGACGATGAATCTTCAGGAAAAACTGCGTCTGGCGCGTCAGTTGCAGCTTCTTGGCGTGGATGTGATCGAGGCGGGCTTTCCCGCCTCGAGCAGCGGGGATTTTGAAGCCGTGCGGGCGATTTCCGCCGCGGTGAAGGACGTGCAGGTCGCGGGGTTGTGCCGCGCCGCCGAGGGGGATATCGACAAGGGCTGGCAGGCGCTGAAGGATGCGGAAAATCCGCGCCTCCACGTTTTTCTCGCCACGTCGCCCATTCATATGCAGTACAAGCTCCGCAAGACCCCGGAGCAGGTGCTCGAGATCACCGAGCGGGCCGTGCGTTATGCCGCACGCTACACGTCCAATGTGGAGTTTTCCGCCGAAGACGCTTCCCGATCCGATCGCGATTTTCTGGCGCGCGTCTTTTCCGTCGCCATTGCGGCAGGGGCCACGACGATCAATGTGCCCGACACGGTGGGTTACGCCCAGCCGGCCGAGTACGGCGAACTGATCCGCTACGTCATCGAGCATACCAGAGACGCGCACAAGGCTGTCTTCAGCGTGCATTGCCATAACGATCTCGGTCTGGCCGTGGCCAACACTCTGTCCGCGCTGAACAACGGCGCGCGTCAGGCGGAACTGGCGCTCGGCGGCATTGGCGAGCGGGCCGGCAACGCCGCCCTGGAAGAAGTGTGCATGGCCCTGAAGGTGCGGCAGGACGCGTACGGGCTGGAAACCCGCATTCAGTCCGAACAGATATATCCTTCCTGTCGGATGCTTTCGCTCATCATCGGGCGGCCTATCGCGGCGAACAAGGCGATTGTGGGAGGCAACGCCTTTGCCCACGAGTCCGGCGTGCATCAGGACGGCATGCTCAAGAACAGGGAAACCTACGAGATCATGACGCCCCAGTCCATCGGCCGCACCAGTTCGGATCTTGTCATCGGCAAACACTCCGGGCGCAACGCCGTGCACACGCGTCTTGAAGAACTCGGCTACCAGCTTGACGAAGAGCAGACGCGGATCGTCTTTGAGGCTGTGAAGCAGCTTGCCGACAAAAAGGCGGCCATTCATGACGAGGATCTGGAATCCATCGTCTTTTCCGAAGTGTACCGGATGCCGGATCGCTTCCGCCTGCTCAACCTGAGCGTGCAGAGTTCCACGGCTTCCATGCCCTCCACCGCGGCCGTGGAACTGCAGACGCCGGAAGGGGTTGCGCGCCTGGCCGGCTTTGGCGCGGGGCCGATCGACGCCACGTTCAACGTGATTTCCCAGCTTGTGGGGCAGCCCACGGATCTGGAGCAGTTCGCCATCAACGCCATCACCGGCGGCACGGACGCGCAGGGCGAAGTGAGCGTGCGCCTGCGGGACGGCGATGCGCTTGCGGGCGGCCGCGGTTCCGACCCGGACATCATCGTCGCCAGCGCCAAGGCGTTTATTGACGCGCACAACCGTCTGGCGCAGAAAAAGCGTTCGTAGCCGGCGCCCCGCGGGCAAGGCGCTCCGCCCGCCTCCACAATTCAACCAGCGAGAAAGCTCATGTCCCACACCTTGGCTGAAAAAATCCTCCAGTCGCACACGGACGAAACGGTGCGCGAACCAGGCCAGATCGTCAACTGTCGCCTCTCTGGCGTGCTGGCCAACGACATCACCGGTCCTCTGGCCATCAACTCCTTCCGCGCGATGGGCGCGAAGCGGGTTTTTGACAAGGAGAAAATCTTCCTTGTCATGGACCATTTCACGCCTCAGAAAGACATTGAATCCGCCAACCAGGTCTTGCAGTGCCGCGCCTTTGCCGCGGAAACCGGCGTGGTTCATTACTACGAAGGCGGAAACGCCGGGGTGGAGCACGCGCTGCTGCCCGAACTCGGCCTTGTCGGCCCCGGCGATCTGGTGATCGGGGCGGACAGTCACACCTGCACCTACGGCGGCCTTGGCGCGTTCGGGACGGGCCTCGGGTCCACGGATATCGCGGCGGGCATGGCCACTGGCGAACTGTGGTTCAAGGTTCCTCCCACCATCAAGGCGGTATTCAACGGGGAAGCGCCCCGCTGGATCGCCGGCAAGGATCTCATGCTCCGGCTTATCGGTGAAATCGGCGTGGACGGCGCGCTGTACCGCGCCCTGGAATTCCACGGCCGGGCCATTGACGATCTGGATGTGGAAGGGCGCATGAGCATGGCCAACATGGCCATTGAAGCCGGGGGCAAGTGCGGCCTCTTCGCCGCCGACGAGAAAACCGTGACCTACTGCTCCGAACACGGCCGGCCCGGCGCGCCCCGGATCGCCGCCGACTCCGAGGCCGAGTACGAACGGGTTGTGACCTTTGACGTCAGCGGCATGGAACCGCTTGTGGCCTGCCCGCATTTGCCCGAAAACGTCAAGCCTGTTTCGGAAGTGAAGGATATCGCCGTCAACCAGGTGGTGATCGGCTCGTGCACCAACGGCCGGCTTTCCGACATGCGCCAGGCGGCGGAAGTCCTCCGGGGCCGCCGTGTGGCCAGGGGCGTGCGCTGCATCGTCCTGCCCGCCACCCCGGCGGTGTGGAAGCAGGCCATGCGGGAAGGATTGTTCGAGATCTTCACCGACGCGGGCTGCATTGTGGGACCGCCCACCTGCGGGCCGTGCCTTGGCGGCCATATGGGCATTCTCGGCTCGGGCGAGCGCTGCATCGCCACCACCAACCGCAATTTCCGCGGGCGCATGGGGAGCCTTGATTCCGAAGTCTATCTCGCCGGCCCCTATGTGGCCGCGGCCTCGGCCGTTGCCGGCGTCATCACCTCGCCCGCGGCGCTGTAGGCCGGAAGGAGCGCGACATGCATTACAAAGGCACTGTTCACAAAGTCGGCGAACATATTGATACCGACGCCATCATCCCGGCCCGTTTCCTCGTGACCACAGACCCCGAAAGACTCGGGGCGAACTGCATGGAAGGGCTGGAGCACGATTGGGTCAAGCGCGTCCGCCCCGGCGACATTCTGGTGGCGGAGCGCAACTTCGGTTGCGGATCCTCCCGGGAACACGCGCCCATTTCCATCCTTGGCGCGGGGATGAACGTCGTCATCGCGCACAGCTTTGCGCGCATCTTTTACCGCAACGCCTTCAATATGGGGCTGCTGCTGCTGGAAATAGGCGACGAGGTGGACAAGATCCGCGATGGCGACAGCCTTGACGTGGACGCGGAAGCCGGCCTCATCACCAATCTGACCACGGGAGCGACGATCGCCGTGCCGCCGCTCTCGCCCTTCATGCGCTCGCTGCTGGACAAGGGCGGGCTTATCCCCTATGTGCGCGAGCGCCTGGCGGAATAAGTCCGGAAACAAAAATCTGAATCCGTATCCGTTTGGGGGCTGCTCGCCCCCAAACCCCTCGGCAGGGGCATGATGCCCCTGCACCCCCGGCGGCGGTTTTGTCGGACGGCAAAACCGCTCATGATGCCTGCTCAATCCGCGGCCGGAATCCGGCCGCCTCGAAATCAGCCCCGATTCAGCGTAAAGCCGTTTTTGCCCTTCTGTTTTGTCCGGTACAGAGCGGCATCCGCGCTCTGATACAAGGCGGCGAAATCCGTCCCGTTGTCAGGGGCTATGGAAACGCCGATGCTTGCCGAGATCTTCCAGCGCGCCGAGTTGTCCGTGCAGACGATATCCAGGGCGTTCACCAGTTCCTGCGCCTTGGCTTCAGCCCAGGCGACATCGGAAATGGGAATGAAGGCCACAAACTCGTCGCCGCCGATGCGGCCGATGATATCCTGTTCCCTGAAATGCGCCTTGATAATGCCGGAAAATTCCCTGATGCACAGATCTCCGAAGGCGTGCCCGAAACGGTCGTTCGCCTGTTTGAAATTGTCGATATCAAAAATGAAGAATGCATGGAGCGCGCCGGAATGCTTTGCAAGCTGGCTGTCGATCATCCGTTCGGTGGCCTTCTTTGTGTAGCATTTTGTCATTTCATCGATATTGGCCAGAAGTTCCTTCCGCTTTTCGGCGTCAATATTTTTCCGGTAGGTGAACATGTGGATGGAGTCATCTTCGGCGGAATAGAAAATATGGGCGTCGATCCGCATCCAGTGGTATGTCTGCCCATCCTGATTGATCATGAAATCATATTGCAGGTGGTTGTTCCCCTTTTTGAATTCACGGATAATATTTTCTGTGCTGAATTTGGCAATATATTCCTGGCGGAATTCCTTTTTTATCTGTTTTTCGGCAATGATGCGAATCCCGTCATCATACGGGAGGTTGCCTGCTCCAATATTGTCAAAATACTCCTTGGTATGTTTTCCAACACAGCAATTATTTGTTATATTCCACTCATAGATATTGTCATAAAGCTGTTCCGTGGCTTTCTTGAATATCGCCTGTCGTTGTTCTATAAGCTCTGTTATTTTCTTGTTGAAATTTTTAATGACAATAGTGATCACGACAAGAACGCTTATAATGATTGCTGCAAGCATGGCGCAGGTTTTATATATCTGCGACTTCATTTCCCGCATGATCTGCGAGGTGTTCTGTTCCACCAGCAAATGCCATGACAGTTCCGGGATAGAGCGGGTAACGATATACCAGAATTCCTGTTCGCTCAGTTCCGAAGACGCCCAGAAGCCAAGGTTGGATTCGGCAACCGCCCTGCCGATGATATCCTTTCGCGTTTTTTCCATCCCGTACAGCTTGAACCAGTCCTGGTCTTCATACCCCGTATGACTGGTGGAAATCTGAATTTTTCCGGCATTGTCAATAAGGAATACTTCAACGCCATATTTGTTTTCATAGTGTTCAAGGAGTGTTTTCAGATAATTGGTATGGATTCCGACTCCCACCACGCCGACGGTGTTTCCCTCGCTGTCGGCAATTCTGCAATTGACGAAGACGGCGATTTCATTTCCGGCGCCGGCAACTTCGTCATTGTCGACATTCAGGGAATATTCTCTTTTGGAATCCAGAAAGGAATAATACCAGGCATTTTCGGGATTATCTCTGGTCAGCGTGCGGTCAATGCCGTCAAAGTTGTAATACCGCCCTGTGGCTGTGGAAACCAGAAATACGGAGTTGAAATAGTATTTTTCATGATAGGCGGCAAGATAGTTTTGAATGGTCTGAACATAGTCCGCATCATCAAGATGTTGCTGCTCAAGCATGAGATGATTGACAAGAAGTCTGTCTTGCGCCATGGTCAGGGCAATATTCACCGGCTTGGTCAGCATGGATGAGATCTGATAATAGATTCCATCCATAGTCAGGGAAGAGACTTGTTCAATATTGTTCAGAGAAACACGGTAGTTGGCCCTATGGCTGAAGAAGGCGGTCAACATGAAGCCTATGAGCAGAATAACGCTCACCAGCAGATTGGTCTTTACGAGTTTGCTGTTTGCCACGGTGTTCTCTCTGTAGATGTTGCTCCGAACAAATGTCTACAACTCATTCCATAATTCAGCCCTGGGGCTGAGTTATGAAGACCGTTCGCCAAAAAACGTGGTTTTTGGCGCATTCACGGCGCTTTCCGCGCCGGACTGCCGTCTGGCATTGGAAGTCGTTTCATGGGGATTCTGAAATGACTTTTACTGCAGCAGGCGTTCCATTTCGGGATCCACAGGCAGAGGCGGGGCGATCTCGATTTCCCGCGCCCAGGTCGCTGCCGTCGGATCCCAGGTCTGACCCGGTCCGGGAGGGGCGAGCACATCAAGGACGATCACGCCCCGGCCGTCCACGTCGGCACGGGACCACAGCACGGAAGGCGCGTCTTCGGGCGCTTCCGCCGTCAGCGGCGCGCCTTCGCCCGCCCCGAGGATCATGTGGAACATTTCGGCAAGGCGCGGCAGGGCGAGACGTTCGGCCTGAAATCCCCAGGGGCTGATTCCCACAACCAGTTCACGATCGGCATCTTTCGGCGTTGGGATCTTGTCCGTCTGCGAGGAGGCGGATCGGCGGCCTGCCGTGTCATCCTGCCGTTCTCTGGCGGAGCGCGCGGCGGCCAGCACGCGGGCGATCATGTCGTCAGGGGGACCGGGCCAGCCCGCGCGGCCACTCTCCGCATCTGCCCCATGATCTGCCCCGTGACCTGGATGGGGAGCCGGAAGGGGCGGAAAGAACACGATCACCACGTCAAGTCGCCGGCCGTCACCCAGCGTGACGGGCAGTCGGCGCACGACAGGCGTCGCCTCCACCCGCGCAAAGCCCGCGGGCGGGAGACCGTCTGCGCCGAACCAGCGCGCGGCGGCGGGGGAGAGGTAGCCGGCGTCCACGTCAAGGCGGTTGTAGGCCGCGCAGATCGTTGAGGGCGAAAAGGCGCCTGTTTGTTTCGGCTCCGGCCGGACGCGATCCGGCAGGAATTCGCCCGCGCCCGCAAGAGTCAGCGTGGGCGCGCCGGCGAAGCGGGAATGAGCCTGCCGCCGCAGGCGATCAAGAAGGGCGGCCCGCCGGGCCAGCCCGCCACGCCAGACGCCCCCTCAGGAAGGGCACGGAAGCGCCGCGCCGCCGCTGTTCGCCATGTACACAAGGCGCAGAACGGGCATCGCCTCCGGCGTGACCGCCCGGGCCGAGCAGAATCCGGGAATGAAGGCCGCCACGCCCGAAAACAGGGCCACAGCCGCGGCAAGGCAAAGCGACACGGCCCGCAGCCGCATACGCCCGGGCCTGAACAAATGTCTCCGGCTCACGAATTGAGAAACTCTTTGAGTTCCTTGCCGGCCCGGAAAAAGGGGAGGCGTTTTGGCTCGACCACCACTTTTTCCCCCGTGCGAGGGTTGCGCCCGGCATAGCCGCCGTACTCTTTGATCTTGAAACTGCCGAAACCGCGAATTTCGACGCGTCCGCCATCAAGAAGCGCGTCCTTCATGCTGTCCACGAAGGTGTTCACGACAACCGTGGCTTCATCCAGCGAGATATCGGCCTGCTCGGCCAGGGACTTGACCAGTTCGCTTTTATTCATGACCCCTCCGTGACAGGAATGTCTCGTGACAAGCGCACGCACATCAGAGCGACGATGGTTCCAGCACCGCTCTTTTCTCCAGCGCGTCCGACATGGCTTCGCGGGAGCGCATCAGGCGTTTCGCCAGTTCTACAAGATCCCCGGCGGCATTACAAGCCGGAAAAAGCTGGAGAAGCGGTTTGCGCCGGCAAATCGCCTCCGCCACTTTCGGATCCTGCCGAATGCCGCCGAGCAGCATGGGTTCGACGCCAAGAAAGCGCTTGCAGGCCGAATGCAGGCGGCGGAAGGTCGCTGTTTCTTCTTCCCTGCTTTCCGTCTGGTTGACGACAAGGAGAAAATCGCGCACGCCGTGCACCTGGGCCAGCACTTTTATTATGGCGTAGGTGTCGGTCATGGCGGTAGGTTCGGGCGTGACCACAAGGACGCGGGCCATGGACATGTCCGCGAAGGTTTGAACCGTGCCGTTGATGCCTGCGCCGAGATCCAGGAACACATAGTCGTAGCTGCCGAGCAGCGGCCTCAGCCGGCTCAGGAGCATGTCGCGCATGTCTGTCGTCATGTCCACGAGTTCCGGCACGCCCGAAGCGGCGGGCAGAATGTCCAGCCCATCTTCCACCCGGTGCACGGCGGCCGATGCGGACACATCCGAAATCAGCACGTCCTGGAGCGTCACCTCCGGGGATATCCCCAGCAGCACGTCAAGATTGGCCAGGCCGAGATCGCAGTCCACAAGCAGAACGCGCGCGCCTTCCCGGCGCAGGGCAAGGGACAGGTTCAGGGCGATCGTCGTTTTGCCCACCCCTCCCTTGCCGCTCAGTACGGACAGGCTCAGGGTTCTGTTCGCGTTGACGGGTATGCCGCGTATCTCGGACGTATCAAGGGAAGTAGTCATACCTGCTCCGAATCACCAAAAAAAAGAAAGGCTTTTTCACATGCCTGAACCTGTGTCCTGCGTTCCGGCTCCGGTGCGCCCTCCTTGCGGAAGGTGCGGCTGAAGCCCGGTTGCGCCAGAGCCAGAGCCTCTTCGGCCCGCGCCAGCAGGACAGCGGCGGGGACGGGGGCGTCGGCGTCGCAGCAGGCAAGGCCCGCCCGCAGCATGGCCCCGGCCGGCACGGCTTCCTCCCGAAACGAGGCGATGAGGCGTTCCGCCAGCGCCCGCGCCCGGAACGGCCCCACGCCGGGCATGAGCAGGGCCAGATGATCCCGCGTGGGGCGGCCGGGTATGTCGCACGCGCGGGCATGGCGGCGCATGAGCCGGGCCAGAACGCGCAAGGGCGCGTCCGCGGGCGAGGAGGGGAAGGTTGTTTCCCGCTTTCCGCTTTCGCAGGGGGGGGAGCAGTCGCCGGAAGGAGAGCCGGGGGAGGGCGCTCCATCCACGGCGAACAGCGCGAGGGTCGCCTCTCCGCCGGCGGCGATCAGGCGATCGGTTTCCGACGCGACAAGGCGCAGAAAGCTTTCGGGCAGCAAACCGGCGGTTACGGGGCACACCGGCCCCAGGGGCGGTGCCTCGGCCCGGCACAGCCCCTGCATTTGCGGATATTCCTCGGGGTCAAGCTCCAGCGCGAACCACGGGCCGCGCGCTTCGCTTTCCGTTCGGGCGGCAAGCGCGTCCCATGCCTCGGGCGCGGGATCGGAAAGGAAGCGCGCCAGCACGATCAGGCGATCTCCCTGTCCGCCGGGCGGGGCCGGGCGCGCGCCGGCCGCGCCCGCCAGTGCCGCGCGCAGACCGTCCAGTTCACGCAACAGGGCGGCTCCCTCCGCGGGAAGGGCGCCCCCGCTGTCCGGACTGCCCCGCTTGGCCGTTCCGTTCGGGACGGGCGGGGAGAGATCCGCCCGCGCCGGAGAATCAGCGGCTGCCGTGCATGAAAAGGAGCGTGTCCCGCAGGAGTTTGTCGATTCGTCCATTGAGCACGGCCTCCACGTCACCGATTTCGCAGTTGCTGCGATGATCCTTGACGAGACGGTAGGGTTGCAGGGTGTAGGTGCGGATCTGACTGCCGAAACTGATGGCGTTCTTGCCCGCGTACTGGGCCTGGCGTTCGGCGTCGCGCTTGCTCAGCTCAAGATCGTACAGGCGGCCGCGCAGGATGCGCATGGCGGATTCCTTGTTGTGGTGCTGCGACTTTTCGTTCTGGCACTGCGCCACAAGCCCGGTGGGAATATGCGTCACCCGCACGGCGGAACTGGTGGTGTTGACGCTCTGTCCGCCCGGCCCGCTGGACCGGAAGATATCCACCCGCAAGTCGCTTTCCTTGATATCCACGACAATTTCATCGCCCGCGTCCGGGATCACGTCCACCGAGGCGAAGGACGTATGCCGCCGTCCCGACGAGTCAAAGGGAGAGATGCGGATGAGCCGGTGAATGCCGCGCTCGCCCTTGAGCAGGCCGAACACGTTTTCGCCGGAAATACGCAGGGTGACGCTTTTGATGCCCGCCTCGTCGCCGGGGAGGAAGTCGAGTTCTTCAACGCCGAATTTGTGGGCGTCGGCCCAGCGCAGGTACATGCGCTGGAGCATTTCGGCCCAGTCCTGCGCTTCGGTGCCGCCCGCGCCGGGGTGGATTTCCAGAATGGCGTCCATGTGATCTTCCTCTTCGGAGAGGAGGAGGGTCATTTCCGTCTCTTCCAGAAGATCGGCAAGGGCGTCGATCTGCCCGGCCAGCGAGTCGAGGGCTTCGGCCGCGTCGTCGTTTTCGCCGGAGTCGACGCCGGCGCTCTCTTGCGCCAGGGCCAGCCATTCAAGCATGTCGTCATGGGTTGCGCGGAGCCGGGCGAGCCGGCCAAGTTCGCTTTCCAGCAGGCTTTTTTCGCGCAGGACAGGGGTCAGCTTTTCCGGCGCGTTCCAGGCGTCGGGCGCGGACAGCATCTTCTCGATTTCCGCAAGTCGTTCGGCCCGGGCAGGCTGGTCAAAGCCGCCTCCAGAGCGTTTCGTACTGTTCGTTCAACACGGAGGAGCGGGCTTTCAAATCGGCGAGTTGCTGCATGGCTGTTTCCTGAAGCGATGGGTTGGAGTTGGACGGAACGCGTGCCTTGCAAGCAGGGCGAGAGCAAGCAGGGCGGCCAGCCCCGGCAGGACGGGTTCCAGATAAAAGAAGACCGTTCGTTCTTCCAGCGGCCGCACGGCGTGCGTCACGTTTTGTTCCGTGAACAGGCCGCCAGCCGCGACCACCCGGCCAAATGGATCGATGAAGGCTGAAATGCCGGTGTTGGTGGCGCGGGCCAGCCAGCGCCGCTGCTCCACCGCGCGCAACAATCCAAGCTGAAGATGCTGGCGCGGCGCGGCCGATCGCCCGAACCAGGCGTCATTGCTGATATTGACGAAGACAGTCGCCCCGTCCGCCACCCGCTGCCGGGCGAGTTCCGGGAAAATCGTCTCATAGCAGATCAGCACTCCCAGAACAAGGGCGGGCGCGGCTTCCTCCCCGCCGGGCGGCCGCGGCGTTTGGGCAGGGGCGGGCACGTCCTTCCGCCCGGTCCGCACGGGAGTCCGCATGGAAGGTCGGGCGGAGGCCCGCCCGGAAGGAAGAACAAGCGGCAGGCGTTTTTCGCCGGGGGAAAAATTGCCGACGCCCTGCAACAGCGGCCGCAGAAACGGAGCATCCAGCCACGGCGGCAGGTACTCCCCGAAGGGCACAAGGTGTTCCTTCTCGTAGCGCGCCACATCCCGCCCCTCGCGCGAGACCAGAAAGGCGCGGTTGAACGCCTCGTATTCCTGCCCGGTTCCTTCCTTTCCCTGCTTCAGCCGGCGGCGAAAGCCGGGCGCGCCGAAAAGAAGGGCTGTTTCCCTCTCGGCGGCGAAGGTTCGTATCCAGGCGGGAAAGCCGGTTTTGCCGTGCAGGTAGTCGAAGGGCATGGCCGTTTCGGGCCAGATCAGCAGATCGGGACGGGGCGTTTGCGCAAGAGCTTCCGCGCTCAGATCGAGGTAGCGGCGCACGGTGTCCCGCTGCATGGCCGGATCCCATTTGACGTTCTGATCGATGTTGCCCTGGATCAGCGTGAACAGCGGCAGGGCTGGCGTGTTCCCGTTCGTCGCCTGTTCCCCTCCCCGGTTTGCCGTTCCCGCCGCTCCTGTCGCCTGTTCCGGGGGGGGGAGCCGCCACATGCCGAACGCCAGAAGCAGGGCGAAGCCCGTTGCCGCGAGCACGGCCGGTCTTGCCCGGAGCTTCGGGCGTTCCCTGCCCTGCGTCATTGAGGCGGGGGTTCCTGCCCGAGGGGGTGCTGTCTGTCCCGTCGTGCCCGGATCTGTTTCGGACAGGGCCGCGTCCTCAAGCGCGAGGCACACAAGGCCGGCCATGATCCCGCTGAGGCCGTAGCTTCCAACCAGGGACGCCCCCTGAATCAGCGCCGGCCACGGCGCAAAGGCGGACGCCAGAGAAAGCCAGGGGAAGCCGGTGCAGAACCAGCCGCGCACCCATTCGAGCAGGTGCCAGATGAGTCCGAACAAGAGGGCGCGCTCCACCGGACCCGAGACGGACCAGGAGACAGGAGGGGGGGCAGAGCTGGCGGCGGGACCGGAAGCGTTCGGGCCGGCGTCCGCGCGCCGGCGGATCAGGCAGACCAGCGCCGCGAACGCTCCTCCGTACAAACCGATGTACGCGCCGAGCGCCAGGGCGCATGGCGCGGCCAGGGGCCAGGGCAGGCCGCCCACCTCGTGGATCGGAATCGCCACCCAGTACAGACAGGCCGAAGCGCCGGCAAGGCCGCACAACCAGCCCTGCCGGAAGGCCTGTGCCGGCCCGCCCCGGCGCGCCGCGGCACTGCCCGCAAAAAAAAGCGCCGCCGGATAGAGCAGCGCCGCGACTGGAATCTGGATCAGCGCATTGGGCATGCCGAGCCACAGACCTGCCGCCCCCGCCGTGAGCCAGACGCGCCGGCGCGTTGTTTGTCCGTCCACAATACACTCCGATCGCCAAAAAAATCGTGGGAAATGAAAGTCAAGCCGCAAGCGGAGCAAAAAGTCAAGCCCGTCAGGGAACGGGCGCAGGGCAATCGCATAAGTATGGATAATATTAATATCTCCCAGGCCCCCGGATGCCGGCCTGACGCAAAACGCCGCCCGGGCATTGGGGGGGGGGCGGGGGAATGATTCCCCTGCCGAGGGGGGCGAGAAGCCCCCAACAGTCCAAACCGGGCAACTCCCATTGAGCGGCGCTTTATGGGAGCTGGCTGTGCGCCGCGCGTCGGCGGGGGGCGCGCCTTTCGCCCTGATCTGGCAGGAGCCGCCCGGGCATTGCGGAACATGATTCCAAAATGATTGAAAGCGGTTGATTGAAAGCTGGCCTGTGCGGCAGGCGGAGCCGGCGTTTTGTGAAAACAGGCTCAACGCTTCTGTGAAAAACATCGCAAAGAGATTGTTTAATCAACTAGTTGCGAAAGGAGACTTGACGCTTTCCCGCTTTTCCTTCATGACAATTAGAAGTCATTTCATACATGGCTTCTATCGTCAGGCAGGCAGCCGGGCGCGGCGGCAGGGCCGGATCCGTTTGCCGAAGACCACGTTTTTCGGCGAAGCGATCCTCATGAATCGCCCCGGGGCGGTCGCGAGGCGTTGGAGAAGTCATTTCCTTTTCGGAGTCGGCCGTTTCCCCGACAGGAAACGGCATTCACCTTTCATCCAGAGAGGCGCACATGTTGCAACTGCTCCTTTTGGGCTGCATCTTCTTTCCCCTGCTGGCCGCAGCGGCGGCCGGTCTCGACAAGGACGGCCGCAGCCGGCGCGTCATTGTGTTTACCGGGGTGGGAGTGACCGCGCTCTCCGCTCTGGGGCTGGCTCTCTACGGCGGTTTCACTCTGCCGGTGACCACGGGCGGCGGCCTGTCGGAACTCATGACCGTGCTTGATTTCGCGCTTCTGCTCGTCATCTTGTACATCGCCTCGCGGATGCGCCACAAATTGTGCGCCATGCTCGCCGTGGCGCAGCTTCTCGGCATGGCCTATCTTGACTTCGCCCTGCTGGACGGGCCTGCTCCGGCCATGTTCAAGGCCGATGCGCTCTCGCTCGTCATGGTTCTGGTGATTTCCTTTGTGGGCGGCATTGTCTGCATGTACGCGCTGGGGTACATGAAAGAGCATGAGGATCATCTGCGTTTGACCGTGAGCCGGCAGCCGCGTTTTTTCTTTATCGTGCTGCTCTTTCTCGGAGCCATGAACGGGCTTGTGCTGTGCGACAGCCTGCCGTGGATTTTCTTTTTCTGGGAAGTGACGACGCTGTGCTCCTTCCTGCTCATCAGTCATGACGGCACGCGCGAGGCTCGCGCCAACGCCTTGCGCGCCCTGTGGATGAACATGCTTGGCGGCCTGGCCTTTGTGGCGGCCATGCTTTTTACCCAGAAGGCGCTCGGCACGCTTTCGGTGGAACGAATCATCGAGGTCATGGGCGACCCCGCGGCGCATACCGCCGCCACACTGCTCCCGCTGGCCTTTCTGGCCTTTGCCGGCTTCACCAAGGCGGCGCAGCTTCCCTTCCAGAGCTGGCTGTGCGGAGCGATGGTGGCGCCCACGCCGGTTTCGGCCCTCCTGCATTCGTCCACCATGGTCAAGGCAGGGGTGTATCTTGTCCTTCGGATTTCTCCGGCCCTGGCCGGAACCATGCTTGCCGGGGTCATTGCGCTGATGGGCGCGTTCACCTTTGTGGCCACGTCGGCCCTGGCCTGCGGCCAGAGCAACGGCAAGAAGGTGCTCGCCTATTCCACCATCGCCAACCTGGGGCTGATCATCGCGTGCGCGGGCATCGGCACGCCGGCGGCGGTTGCGGCGGGCGTTTTGCTCATCATCTTCCACGCGGTGTCCAAGGGCCTGCTCTTCCTGTGCGTGGGCGCGGTGGAACAGCAGATCGGCTCGCGCGATATCGAGGACATGCGCGGCCTGTACCGGGTGATGCCGCGTACTGCCATCATCATGATGATCGGCATGATGACCATGATGCTCCCGCCCTTTGGCGCGCTGCTCGCCAAGTGGATGGCCATGGAAGCGGCGGCGGCCGCTCCGGCCTTCATGCCCGTGCTGGTGACGCTCATCGCCTTCGGCAGCGCGCTGACCGTGCTTTTCTGGGCGCGGTGGGCCGGCCTTGTGCTGGGAGGGGATCCGCTTGCGGCTGAAAAGCCGGCGGCGGAGCAGATGCCCGCAAGCATGACCTGCGCCCTGCGCGCGCTGCTGTGGGGGGCGATCCTGCTTTCGCTCCTTGTGCCCTTCATCTTTGCCGGCATCGACGACGCCATACGGATTCTGTACGGAACCAACGGGGCGTTCAGCGTTTCGGGCGGGGTTTTCAGGAACAGCATGGGCGCGTTCGCGGTCTACCCGCTGTTTGCGCTGCTCGCGCTCGGCGTGTGGCTCTCCTTGCGGCAGGCCCGGCGCGCGGCCGTCCGCAAGCCCGACTTGCCCTACTTCTCCGGCATTCAGCAGACGGAAGAGGGCAAGCTCGGCTTCAACGGGCCGCTCAATGTCTTTGTGGAAAACAGGTCTTCCAACTACTATCTGGAGGCCTGGTTCGGTGAGGAAAAACTCACAGGCAAGCTCAACACCATCGCCCTGGTTCTTTTGGTGGTCATGCTTGGAGGTCTGCTCTGATGACTTCGATTGCCTGCTTTTTTGGCGCGCTTGTCGCGCTTGTCGCGGCCGTCCCGGTGGGCGGACTCATTGCCGGGGTGGACAGACGCATCACCGCGCGTCTTCAGTCGCGCATGGGGCCGCCGCTGTTTCAGCCCTTTTACGATGTGCTGAAACTGTTCGGCAAGGCGCCCTGCACGAGCAGCCCGTGGCTTGTTTTTTCCGCCTATGTCTGCCTGCTGGCATCGGCGGCCGCCCTGTTCATCTTCTTTTTGCGCGGGGACTTGCTGCTGCTGTTCTTTGTGATGACGGCGGGCGCGGTGTTTCGGGTGGCGGGCGCGCTTTCGGTTCCCTCCCCCTTCTCCAACGCCGGGGCGCAGCGCGAGCTGCTGCAAATGCTCGCCTACGAGCCGCTGATCATCCTGACGTTCGTCGGGCTTTCCATCGCCTCGGGGAGCTTTGTCATCTCCGATATCTACGCCATGCGCGAGCCGCTCCTGCCGCAGTTGCCCTTTCTCTATCTTGCGCTGGGGTACGCGCTGACCATCAAGCTGGCGAAGTCGCCCTTTGATATCGCCTCCTGCCATCACGGCCACCAGGAAATCGTGCGCGGGGTGCTGACCGAATATTCCGGCCCCCAGCTTGCCCTGCTTGAAATTTCGCACTGGCTTGATGTGGTGCTGCTGCTCGGGCTGTGTTCGCTTTTCTGGCATACCGGCGCGGCCGGCATGATCGTGCTGCTTGTGCTCACCTACCTTGCCGAGATCGTGGTGGACAACGTGTGCGCGCGCATGACGTGGCAGTGGATGCTTCGGCAGGCCTTCGGGCTGACTCTGGCGCTTGCTATCGCCAATATCCTGTGGCTGTATGTGAGGTAACCATGGATTTGTCCAAGTTGACCGCAAAGCTGGCGGGATACGTCAATAAAGGCCGGCTCAAGTCTCCGTGGGTGGTGCATTACGACTGCGGCTCCTGCAACGGCTGCGATATTGAGGTGCTGGCCTGTCTGACGCCCGTTTTCGATATCGAACGCTTCGGCATCCTCAATATAGGCGATCCCAAACATGCCGACGTGCTGCTGGTGACGGGAACCGTGAACCAGCGCAACCAGGCCGTGCTCAGGAACATTTACGATCAGATGCCCGATCCCAAGGCAGTCATCGCCATCGGCGCGTGCGCCTGCTCGGGCGGCGTGTTTCAGGACTGCTACAATGTCGTGGGCGGCGTGGATCGGGTGATCCCTGTTGACGTCTACGTCCCCGGATGCGCCGCCAAGCCGGAAGCGATCATCGACGGCGTGGTGCTGGCGCTGGAAGTCGTCAAGAGCAAGCTCGGCCTGCGCGACAGGCCCCATACCCAGCTTTTTGAATGATATCCGCGCCGTCTCCGTCGGCTCATGCCGGGCGGAGCCGCGCGAGCCTTTTACCGAGAGCAGGAGAATCCATGCTTCAGTCAGTTGAACGCCTTGTTGCGGAGCCAATCACCCCGGATCAGGTCCGCGCCGTGGCGCAGGCCAATCTGGACGCGGGCTACCGCCTTGTCACCATGAGCGTCGTCAACCTTGGCGACGGCAGGCTCGACATCATTTATCATTACGACAAGAACCTTTCCATGCGGCATTACCGGCTCACGGTTCCGGTGGGGCAGAACGTGCCGAGCATTTCCAACATCTATTTTTGCGCCATGCTCATCGAAAACGAGAGCCGGGATCATTACGGCATCGTCTGGGACGATATCGTGATCGATTTCCAGGGCAGTCTCTATCTGGAAAAGGAAACGCCGCCGCCCCTGCTGCGCGGTCCTTCATGCACCATTTCCACCGTCGTGAAGTAGGGGGAGAGTCATGGCCCGCACGATCATTCCTTTTGGCCCCCAACATCCGGTCTTGCCGGAACCGCTGCACCTCAAGCTTGTCATGGAAGACGAAACCGTAGTCGAGGCGATCCCCAAGCTCGGCTATGTGCACCGCGGTCTGGAAAATCTGACCAGCCTGCGCGACTACAACCAGATGATATACATCGTCGAGCGGGTGTGCGGCATCTGCTCCTGCATCCATGCCCTGTGCTTCTGCCATGCCATTGAGCACATGATGAACATTGAGGTGCCGCGCCGCGCGGTGTACCTCAGAACCATCTGGTCGGAACTGCACCGGATGCACAGTCACCTGCTCTGGCTTGGCCTTTTTGCGGATGCCCTTGGCTTTGAAAGCCTGTTCATGCAGTTCTGGAAAATCCGTGAACGCATCATGGACATCAACGAGGCCACGGCCGGCAACCGGGTCATCATTTCAACCAACATCGTCGGCGGGGTGCGCAAGGATCTTTCACGCGAGCACCAGCGCTGGATTCTGGATGAACTGGACGAGATCGAAACGGAAATGCGCCGCCTTGAAAAGGTGACGATGGACGACTACACCATCAAGACGCGCACGGTGGGGCTTGGCGTGCTTTCGGCCGAGGAAGCCCTCCGCCTCGGGGCCGCGGGGCCGACGCTGCGCGGGAGCGGCGTGGCCCAGGACGCGCGCCAGCTTGGCTACGCGGCCTTTGCGGAGCTTGGCTTCACCCCTGTCACCGCACTTGACGGCGACTGCTGGGCGCGCACCAAGGTGCGTTTTCTTGAAGTGCTGCAATCGATGGAAATCGTGCGTCAGGCCATTGGTCACCTGCCGGACACGGAAATCAACGTCAAGGTCAAGGGCAACCCCTCGGGCGAAGTCGTTTCCCGCGTGGAGCAGCCGCGCGGCGAAGCGCTGTATTACGTCAAGGGGAACGGCACGAAGTTCCTGGACCGGGTTCGCATCCGCACGCCAACTTTCGCCAATATCCCGCCGTTGCTGTATATGCTGAAGGGGCTTCAGCTCTCTGACGTGCCGCTGGTCACGCTTACCATTGATCCCTGCATCAGTTGTACGGAACGGTAGTCTTGCCCGCCTTGAGGCTGGACGCGATTTCAAAGTCAATCCGCTCGGGACGCATCCCGGAGGTATTCCATGCAAATGATCCAAACCCTCATCCGTAACTTTGTGAAGCGCCCGGCCACGCGCAAATATCCTCTGGTCAAGCGGGATCCCTTTGAAAACTATCGGGGCAGGCTCGTCAACCATGTGCAGAGTTGCATCTTCTGCCGCATGTGCTCCACCAAGTGCCCGGCGCAATGCATTTCCACCGATCCCAAGGAAGCGTACTGGGGTTACGATCCCTTCTCCTGCGTGTACTGCGGCATTTGCGTGGAAGTCTGCCCCACAAAGAGCCTTTTCATGCTGAGCACCCATCGCAGCCCGGTGCCCGACAAGTTCGTGGTTTATCACAAGGGACAGGCCCGCGTGGCCCGGCCGCGCCTGGCGTCCATGCCCAAAGCCGCGCCCGGCGAGATTCATGCGGAAACGCCCCCGCCGAGCGTCATCGCCGCCACAAAGATCACCGCCGAGCCGGAGGATACGCCCGCCTCGCCCGTGCCGGCGGCCCGCCCCGCGCCTGTTCCCCCGGCAAAGCGCAAGACGGAAGAGGCCGCGCCTGCCGTTGCGCCGCAAACAGCCCGGATCGCGCCGGAAAACACGCTTGGCCTGTCCAGCGAGGCCATTGTCCATGTGCCCGTGAGCGCGCCCCTGGAAGGGGTGGAAGTCGCTTCCCTTGCCGGCGAGGCCGCGCCCGATCGCGGCACGGCTCAGGATGCGGCCCGGAATGTGACCCCGGATACGGCCGAGAATATGGCTCAGGATGCGGGCGCTCCGGAACCGGCGGCTCCGGCGGTTGATGCGGCTCCGGCCGAACCCGCGGGAGCGGCGTCCGAACCGACAGAGCCGACTCGGGCAGAGCCGGCCGCGCCGGCGACAACCAGCGAAGCGCCTTCCGAGGCAAAGGCCGAGCCTTCCTCCGGGCAGACTGCCGCGAGCAAGACTGCAACCAGGGCCGAGAGCGCCAAACGCGGCAGGAAATCCGGCGGCAAGAGCGGCAAAAAGGGAGCGTAGAGCAGTTGGGGCGTGTTCACGCCACGAGAAATGTTGTTCTCCGCCAGGGAAAAAAGGCTTTTTATGAAGGGAATGTGCTCTTATGGCGCTTGACCGGAATAAAAAGCCTTTTTGACGCAGGTAGAGGACAAAAGCCGTGTGAATACGCCCTAAAGGACGAAAGGACTTCCCCCCTTGCACGCGAAACAGGGCATCCCCGCGAGATTGCGGGAATGCCCTGCTTATATTAACGACTTTAGCCTGTTGAGGAAGCTTAGCTTCCGAAACAGACAAACACCTGTTATGCGGGAGGCTGTTGGAGGCGAAAAGATGCAGTTATGATAGATGAAACGCTCAGTCTTCTTTAAAATTTTTTACAAAGAAATTTTTTCTAGATGGATCGACATCTTGAGAATTATCAGGATCAAGTTCAGTATGTACAAAGTCAACATGCTCTATCAAGTCTGGAGTTAATCTTTTTCCCATTGGATCTATTGTTACATGTATTCCTTCCATTCTGGCCAGCTTTGCTGCGGGGACAAAATCTGAATCTCCAGCAATAAGAACAATTCTACTGGCAAATTTTTTATAAGTAATAGTTGAAATGTTGAATATTAGGCTGAAAATCATGATCACAAAGAGATGTTATATCCCGCTTTCCATTCATAAGATCTGTTATAACATCATTTGATAAGATCCAATCATTTTGCCATGTCACTTTTCCAAGTCGGAGAGCCATATAAGGTGTTTCCCGAATGGAATCCAAGCGTTTTTTCATATGTTGAGCTGCTGAAGATTTTCCAAAATCAATTGGAGTTCCACAGGGAGTAGTAGCAGTTCTTTCAAGAGGCGGAGCATCATAATAAAAAATTCGGTAGAGTTTTTCATTAGGGTTGAGATGACGTTCACAATACTTTCTAATATTGGGTCCATTACAAAAAAAAGATTTAAAATATTTAACCTGATGGAATAAAAAATTTCCATCTACAAAGAAAGCGACTTTCATCATGGAACTCTCCTCCAAAAAAAATGGCTCCGACTTTCCAAGTGGTATCCTTATATGTGTCCACCTGTATTTGTCGGAGCCCGTTTCTAGCACTTTTACGGCCAATTTCTCTCAGCCGTGGAGAAAACATATTGATGACAGTCGTTGATGTCAAGTTATTTCTTCAATCAATTGTATTGATTTTGAATAACTTGATGAAATAAATATATTTCTTTGAATGAGAATTAACCTCGTTCCCGAGGAGGGAACGTGACCTGCCAGCTCAGCGCGCCGTGGCGTAATACACATACTCGTTGAGATAGGGAACATGCGCGGTGAAGTGAAAACGGTATTCCGGCACGATCTCGCGGATGAGCAGGGGGATATCCACAATGTCGTCAATATGGTGGTAGGCGCAAATATGCAGTTTGGGACGCCAGCGGCGCAATGAGGCGGCAGCGCCGCGCAAAGCGTCCAGCTCTGCCCCCTCAATATCCATTTTGAGCAGATCCAGCCGGGAAAGCTTGTATTCCTCGGCAAAGCCGTCAACATCAACGACTTCACACGGGGAAGCGGCGACGTCGTCATTCGTTGCGAGAAGGGTTCCGCTGGGACCGGCATCGGAAATCAGCATTGTCCCGCGGCTGGAGTACAGCCCTTTTTGCACCAGCGTCACATTGCCGGGGTCGCCGTAATGGGCGAGCGTTTTTTGCACGGAAACAAAGTTGGCGGGTTCCGGCTCGAAACCGTAGACATGCCCTTGCGCCCCAACAGCCAGGGCAAAACGGCGCAATACGGTGCTGTCAAACAGCCCTGCGTCGATGACCACGTCGCCGGGGGCCGGCAGGGTGGCCGGATGCTGGTATTCCGGGCAGACGGGAGGACGCAGCCAGTCGACTTCCCCGGTGAGCAATCCCTTGATCACCGAGGCGAAGCTCAGCCGGCTTTCATCGTCTCCCAGTTCGGCATAGATGCGTTCCAGGATATCGCGGTGACGTGTGTAGAGGGCGGCATCCCTCTTGCGCCCCGTGCCCATCGGAATCCGTGGGAAAAGGGCGATGCTCAGGGTACTCCGCACGGCTGTTTCCAGGTGATAGAGCAGATCCGGCACAATGCAGCCGCTCCAGTAAAGAACGGCCAGGCAGTGGGGGAAGTCCCTCAGGCAATCCGGAGCAAGAACAGGCAGCGAGCGCGTTTCGCCATGAATCCGCGCCGTGATGGAGCTTGTTTCACCCTTGTGAACGCATACGCCGGCAATAACCGCCTGAGGACAATGCGCGGCCACTGCCTCGCATGCTTCGACAGCGTTGCGCCTGTCGGCAAAGATCACCACGTCCCGCGTATCTTCCGGGAGGCCGTTGCTGCGGTAACGGGGGGTGGCGGCCATCTGATCCAGCAGGCGCGTTCTTGGGGGACCGGCGGGCAAAAGCAGGGGCGACAGGGCGGTTTCGTACATCTTTACTGCCCTTCCTTGATCAGATAGGCGCTTGGCGAGGGAGAAAACGGCATGCGTTGCAGAGCGGGCATTCCGCGAGGGGCGAAGTATTCGTCAACGGCTCGGCTTTCTCCTTCCCAGGGGATCAGGCCGTATTCGTCAAAGCAGACCACGCCGCCCCGCACGACAAGGGGGAAGAGGCGTTCCAGACAAAACCTGGTTGGCCCGTACAAATCCAGGTCAAAGTACAGGAGAGAGATACGCAGCCCCGGGTTTTCTTCCAGAAAACGCGGCACGCTTTCATACACATCGCCTTCCACCAGCACGCAACGCTCCACGCCCGGCAAAAGATTGTCGTCATTGTGCAGGGCCGTGAGCGCACGCATCTGTTCGGCCGGGGTTTGATAGGCCCAATCCTGTTTTCCGTCCCGTCCGTCGCGCGGGCCATCCTTGTCGTCACGGAAATGGTCGGGGCGCAAACCCTCAAAATGATCAAAGCCGTAGACCTTTTTGGAACGGTCATTGGCGTGGAAGGTTTCAAGCAGGTTGGCCCAGGTGAAAAAGCTGGCTCCCCGGAATACGCCAAGTTCCACGATGCAACCGGGCAAATCCATCACCTTTTTGAACAGTTCGTAGTGGGCCAGAAAGCGTGGAAGCGTGCGCCGCTGAACGTAGGCGGGCCAATGGCGAAGCACATCGGCAAGACTGCTTTGCTGATCCCGGACAATGCTTTCCAGACGTTGGGCCAGTTGGCTGTCGCGCTCGGAATAGTTGATGCTCATAGGGGTATCCAATGAATCTCTTTGCAATGGGTTGCAGAAGTCATGTACAAAATGATTTTTAAAACTATATAACATTAAAGCCGCTGCCAGTATTGTCGGATAGTTGAGGGTTTTCAAGTATTTGTCTGACCAGATTCGCCATCCGCAACATGTCTTTTCGTTGGTGACGCTGATCGCAGGGAAGCAGCAAGAGACGTTTGGCAAGCGATTCTTCCAGTGGGTAAAGATTTTTGGGCAACGCCAGAGGGTGCCACATACGTTGACACAGTATATTGTGGCGCGCCAGCAGGGTATGAAGAATTTCTGTCGGGAAATTTTCTGGAGTCAGCAGGGGGAAGGCATAGGGCGCGAAGTCCGGACGCTCTATCCGCCACAGACAGAGATCGCCAAGGGCCTGATACAGGCATTCCCAGTTATCCTGACGCCGCCGGGCAATATCGGCCAGCGGCACACGGCGCAGGATCGTCTCGGTGACGCGGCTCATGCGGCTGCGCGAGAGCTGGTGCTCCATATCGTGCTTGCTCCAGCGCAGATTATGGGTGTTGTCCATCAGATCCGGGCGTTCGAAGCGTTCGGCCAGCAGGCTGTAGCGTTCCGACAGTGTTGACAGTGCAGGGGCCAGACACCAGCTTTCAAGATCCCGTGCTCCCTTGCCGACCAGCAGGCCGCCATCCGGCACGCCGAAGAGTTTGCGCGGGCTGTAGATGGCGGCATGGGCCGCGGAGTCCCGGCCGGGCACAAGGCATTGCGCGCGGTCTTCCACCCACAGAATATCCGTGCGCGCGGCCAGAGCGGCGCAAAAGGCGTCGGGCAGGGGTTTGCCGAGGTAACTGATGGTCAGGACAGCTTCCCCCGGCCGCACTTCCGCCAGAAAATCCGGCGTTGGTTCCAGCCGGTTGCCCACACTGTAAAACTTGCGGGTAAACTGACACTGAAGGCGGTTGCTTTCCAGGATGGGGGGGCAATAGGTGGGGAGCCACAGCGTTGAAACGCCACGTTGCCACAACCAGCGGAACAGGGCCGAACGCAGGTTGAAAAAGCGCGCGTATTCCCGGCCGTCTGTCCATGCTTCCCAGACGCTTCCCTGAAGCGGGGGAATGTCCTCCAGAGCCAGTTCAAAACAGCCGCCTGTCACTCCGTTCATGCTTTCGCCCGACGTACCGGAAGAAGCATTCGCAGACGGAGAAGAAGGCGTGCAAGGGGAGGCATTCTCCTGTGATATCCCGGGGGTGCAGGGAGGCGTTTTTTGCGGAGTTTCCTTTTCAGCCGGTTTCTCTTCGCGAGGCGCACTTTCCCAGGGAGGAGAAAATTCGGGATGCTCGGGGCAGGCCATGCGCAAGGCGTCCAGCAGCACGGAGTCCTTGATCACCCAGTTAAAGTGCGGCCGGTATTTCTCAACCAGATCCCGCAACTGGTCGATGTTGCCTGTAGTGATGCAGTTTGCGGCAATGGAGCGCAGGGCCAGCAGGATACGCTCCCGGATCTGCCAGGTGAAGCGCCGGGAAAAGAAGTCATCCATGTGCTGGTACATGCGGATCCAGTCGTCGCCCTCCTTTTGGAAAAAGAGACCCTTGTCCTGTGTCTGCAACCAGGTATACCCGCCGCCATGCCGTCGCCATACGCTCATGGCTTCGTCAAAGTATTTGATTTTGCCTTCCACCGCATGCAACATGAACATGAAATGGTCAAACATCATGCGCTGGCGGAACCAGTCGGGCAATCCTTTCGTAAATCTCCAGCGCAGCACAAGTGAGCCTGTCTGGAAATAATAATTGGCAATGGCTTCATCCGCGTAAAAGATGCCGTCTCTGATACGTTGATCGTCAGCGGAACAATCTTTATAGATGAATTGTTTCTGGCTTGATGGTTGTTGCTCTCCCATAATCAGCATTTGAACCTTGTGGGCGCTGATGGAGAAATCAGGATGTCCTTCAAGAAAGGAAACCTGTTTTTGCAGTTTGCCAGAATCTGTCCAGTAGTCGTCGCCTTCGCAAAAAGCTACATATTTGCCCTGAATGAGTGAGCAGCCATCCACAAAATTTTTTCCGAATTTTGTGTTTGTCGGTTGCAGAGAAAGAACGACGCGACTGTCTTTTTCCGCATAACGACGGGCGATATCCTGAGTTCCGTCAGTTGAGGCATCGTCACAAATGATCAATTCCAAAATATAGTCGGTTTCCTGATTGAGCACACTTTCTATTGCTTCGCTGATATATGGCGCATGATTGTATGTCAGCATCAAGACAGAGATGAGCGGTTTTCTATTAGTTGTCATGATATTGCCTTTTTATATACTTATTCATTGAATAAACAGCATCCTATAATATCATGAAGTTGCGGAAATCTATATCGAAGTTTCCTGTACATGGTATTCATATTTTGATAACGTGCCATAATAATAACTGGATTTTCCGAATTGATGACAGCTTTTTCAGGATGAATAACCTGTATTCCATCAATCTCAGCGGGGCCTGGCATATCCATCAAAATGGAACGAATATTGATACCTTTCAATAAATGGCGATTTTGTTTGTATGCTTCCCCACCTCCATAAATAAATACATTTTTGCCTTGAATGCGTTTCAGTTCCTTTTCAAAATAAGATGTATGTCTTTCATATATTGTATTTTGATACAATTCGCCAAGGAGGTGTGGATATTCACGATATAATTTGTCATTCCTCAATGAGGAAAATTCATCATCATTAAACAATAGTCTGAACTCAAGCAACATTGCATTGTAATAAAATTGTGAATTTGGATATGAAAGGTGTATAATTTCAGGATGATTGGTTTTGAGTGGTACATCGCCATAAGGCAGTCTTAACTTGTTTGTTTCAAAAAAGAATCTTTGTTTACAGCTTTCATCAAATGAAGGGAAATTTTTTATCAATTCAAGAGAATAGTTAAAGTATTCTTCTGATTCCAGAGGATTTCCAAGTATCATATAAAGATAACCAGACATCCCTTTTTCATAGCACAGAGATACGGCTTTGATTATATTGTCATTATTATTTTTCCTATTATACATTGTTTTGCAAAATTCTTCACTCCCAGTCTGTAAACCAAAAACAAAATTATACCATCCTGCATCTATTGCGGCATCAATGAGTTCAGGACATTTGACAAGTTGATCTACAGACAAATGTGCCCAAAAAGGCAAATTAATCTGCTCTTTATATTCACGAAAAAAAGATAACATTTCATCTATTGGATGAATAAAAAACTCATCCATAAATATTATGACATTTATATTTGTATTCTTGGCTATTTTTAATTCATCCAATACATTTACCAATGATCTTCTTCTTATTCTTGGAATCAGAACCCCCTCTTTTTTAAATAGATCTCGTAATGCTCGTGCTCCACAATAACTACATTCAGCAGTACATCCTCTTGATGACAAAATAAAATAACTTGATTGCCCCCATATCTTTTCATTGTTTTTGCCTATATCAACTGATTGTGATATTTTATCATCATTGATGATAATGACATCTTTTTCGTCGCAAAGTGGAAATGGAAAAGAATCAAGATTTCTTTCTGCAGGACGGATGGGGTTACTGTGCAAAACCCCGTCTTCCATGTAGGCGATACCGGGTATATTTTTCCAGGATGTGTTTGTTGACAGGCAGGCAACCAGGTCAGACAAAACATATTCACCCTCTCCCCTAAGCACAGCGTCAACTCCAAGTTTTAACGGAATCTCTGGTTCCAGGCTCGGACCAAAGCCGCCCGCTGCAAGAAAGGCTTGAGGCGCGCCCGCACGCAACGCGGGAATGATACGGGGAAGATGAATAAAGTTTTGAGAGCGAGTGCCAAACCCCATAATATCAGGCTGCCATTTTAATACTGTTTCTGTAAGAAGGTTTAATTCTATGTCAGAAATTTGTGTTTGGCCCCAAAAGCTTAAACCAGCCTTGCCACCTGACACACGACGACATCTGTCTTCAATTTCTTCCTGTGTTGGTTGCGTGCGCATTTCGCCATGCAGGCCAGACTTCAGAGCAATAATCCGCACTTCATGTCCCTGCTTCTTCATATAGGCGGCGAGATACCGGCAACCGAGATCCTGGGGATCAAAAAATACTGTAAATAGAATTTTCATTTGATCACTCCTTGCCAGTCATTTTGCGATTGCTGACGATGTGTATCTTGCCCAGAAAATCCCTGGCGAAATCGGGAAAATACCGGGCGGCCCTGTCCAGCGGGGCGGTGTCGTCCGTTTCCATGTAATGGCGCACCAGATCGGCGAAGACGCCGGAGGCGAGAGCGTGCAGGGCGTCGCGCCCGGTCTCGCCAAAATGTTCCTCCAGTTTTTGGTACAGGCGGAGTTCCTGCAGGCCGAATTTCAGCCGGTGCCCCACGCTGGAAGCGTCGCGCGGACGCCAGAACAGGGAGTTTCCATGCCGGCGGTACACGCTCATGATGCGATCCAGAAAGCCGATATCCCCCTGTTCCGCATGGAGCAGGTGCCAGTACCAGTCTCCCGGAACCAGCGTGGGGTCAAACCAGGGCGGGATGCCTCCGCCAAAGCGCCAGCGGTACATGACGGAATTGGTCTGGATGAAGTTGGCGGCCATGAGTTCGGTGAGGCGGTAACGCTCCTGTTTGCCGCGCTCCATTTCATCAATGTTCGGGTAAACGGCGTCCGGTCCGCCCTCTTCCCAGACGATGCGCACGGGGTGGAAGCACAGGGAGCAGCCGGGGTTGGCGTCCAGATAGTCGGCCTGAATTTGCAGCTTGTCCGGATCGGTAAAATAGTCGTCGCCGTCGCAGATTGCGACATAGGGCGCGCTGACATGACGGAACAGAGCCAGGGTGTTTTCCCCGCCCGTGGAGCGGCGGAAGAGGAAAACCGGGCGGATGTTGGCGTGCGCGCGGGCGTAGCGGTCGATCACGTCGCGGGTTCCGTCGCTGGAAGCGTCGTCCACCACCACGATTTCCACGGCAAAATTCGTTTTTTGCGCCAGGATACTGTCCAGCGCCTCCGCCACATAGGCTTCCTGATTGTAGGTCTGCACCAGCACCGCCACCCTGGGTGCGGCAGGCGGCGCAGGACGCAGATGCGGGCCGGAGGAGCACGTTTCAAGCGCGGCGAGCGCGATGCGCTGTTGTTCGGAAAGAGCCGGTCCGCCTGTCTCGAAGGCGGCGTGCAGACCCTTCGCCAGCGCATCGGGAAAACGGCCGAACAGAGCAGCGGCCGTGTCCGGCCGCAAGCCCTGATACGGTTGCCACTCCTCGGCATTCGGTTTTGAGGACGGTTCCTCATCAGGGCAGGACGCCGCCGAAACTTCAAGCAATTTTTCAGCGGCCGGCCACCGGGCGACCAGGCGCGCGTTGCCCGGCGCGCAGCGTTCGCGCAGGGTGCGAACGTCCGCGGGGGATATCATGGGCTGAAAATCAAGGACGCCGCTTCCGGCCGGATCGGCTTCGACTTTTTCCAGCGCGTCGAGCAGCAGGGCGAAGTTCGCCTCTCGCGGCCATACGTTGTTCAACTGACCATAGAGGCATTGAATGTGTCGCGCCTCACGCGAGTGCAGGGACAGGCGGCAACGCAGAGGAGCGGCGGGCGGCGGCGGAGGGACGCGCAGCATGGCGTAGAGGACTTGTTCGAGATCGGCGTCATACGGCGTCTCTGCCGGGTCAGCGTCTCCGGCCAGGACGGAAACATTGGGGCTTCCGTAGACCTTGCGCAGGCGTTCCGCCATTTCGCCCAGATCCGTGACGTCGCTGTTCAGCCATTCATCTTTCCAGAAGTCCAGCGCCGCCTGACTGATGGCCAGGCGCAGGCGTTGCTCCAGCACGGCTTCCTGCGGGCTTGCATGAAGAAGCAGGCGGAAGCGCGCCCGCCGCAACGCCGGCAGGGCGCGGAGTTCCATGCGGAGGCGCTCCAGAGGTTCGCCCCAGGGGCAGCACATGGTGAGCAGAAGCGTCCGGCAGGATTCGGCCTCGGCATTGAAGTTGTGCAGCCAGTCGGCCAGCCTTTCCCGGGCGTAGTGCTCCATCCGCTCCGCCCAGCGCAGTTGCCGCGCAAGAGAATCGTGCGAGGCCAGACCATAAAAGAGATCACGCCCCGTGAGCACGTAGCCGACGCCAGCTTCTTTCAGGCGGCCGGTGTCTTGCTGAAGGTGCAGCAACGTCGTTCCGTAGGCGGTGGACAGGCTGTTGCAGATGACGACCTGTTCGCAGATCATGCGTGGGTTTCCTTCAGGGTCACTTCGGCTATTTCCGCGATCAGCGCCTCGTCGATCTCCGGCCAGAAGGGCAGACACAGCACGCGTTCCGCCATATCTTCCGCCACCGGGCAGGCGGGACTGCGGACATACGGAAGCCTGGTCAGGCTCGGGTAGAAGTAGCGGCGGGGGTGGATGTCGCGCCGGCTCAGGGCGGTCAGCGTGCGGACAAGCGAGGCGTGATTGGGGAAGATCACCGGGTAGTAGGCATGATTCCACGTCAGGCCGGGGGCCAGCGCCGGGCGGCGCAACGCCGGGTTCCCGTCCATGTGCAACGCCTCGTCGTACAGGGCGGCCTTGCGCGCGCGCAGGGCAAGCATGTCCGGCACGCCGGGGAGCAGACACAGGCCCATCGCGGCGTGCAGCTCGGATATCTTGGCATTGATGCCCAGACACTTGTGCTCGTCCCCCACATGGCCGAACGCGCGCAGCAGATCCAGGCGGCGCTTGTCCTCCTCGTCCGGCATGATCACGCAGCCGCCTTCAACGGTATGGAACAGCTTTGTCGCGTGGAAACTGCCGACAGCCGCGTCCCCCCAGGCAAAAAGACTTTTGCCGTCCAGCGTGGATCCGAAAACATGCGCCGCGTCGTACAGCACGCGCAGGGCGTGTTTTTCGGCAAGGTTCGCCAGCCTGGTCACATCGCAAGCGTTGCCGTACACATGAACCGGCAGGATGCCCGCCGTGTCGGGATGTTCCGCAAGAAGGCGCTCCACCTCGGCCGGGGCGATGCACAGCGTTTCCGGATCAATATCGGCAAAGACAGGCGTACACCCTTCCCACAGCAATGCGGACAGCGTGGCCACATAGGTGAACGGCGTGGTGATGACCTTTTTTCCGTTCAGTCCCAGCAGGCGGAGCGCGAGTTGCAGGGCCAGCGTGCCATTGGCGCACAGCGAAAGGGCGGGCACGTCGAGAAAGTCGGCAAGGGATTGTTCCAGCCGCCGCGCATAGGCGCCCTGATTCGTCATCTGGCGCGAGGCGAACATGTCACGCACGCAATCCATGTACGCGTCCAGGGGCGGGAGCGTGGAGCGCGTCACCTGAACCGGAGCTTTCAGCGCAGTGTTTTCCGCCATGCCGTCCTCACAACTGTTTACAGCGATGCCCCACGGGGGCCTTGCCGAAGGCCACGCGCAACGGCACGGCATGGCGGGGCAGCAGGGCGCGCAGGTGCGCCAGCAGGCGGGGCTTGTCCGCCTGCACGCCGTCTTCCAGCTCGCAGAGCAGTTCCACATGCATTCCGGTGACCGGGTTCGGGCAGCCTCTGGCCCGGGCCAGGCGCACGCCGGGGAAGCTGAGAGCCGCGTGTTCGACCTCGGCGGGCAGCACTTTCAGCCCGCCCACGTTGATGACCATGTCGCGCCGGCCGACGATGCGCAGCCAGGGGCCGTCGCATTCCACCAGATCCTTTGTGGCGTACCAGCCGTCGGCGTCAAAGGGAGAGGGCGCGTTGAGGTAGCCTTCCATCCTGTTTTGCGCCCGCAAAAACAGTTCTTCGTCCACGATTTTGCTTTCCACGCCCTCGCCGCCGACTTCTATCCACAGTTCGTCCCGCTTGCGGGTCCGCACGCGGAGGATGCCGAGTTCGCTCATGCCGTAGGTCTGCCGGATATCCACATCCGGCAGGGCTTGCGCCACCAGCGACAGGGTGTGCTGATCCATGCGCTCCGTGCCGTAGGTGATCAGGCGCAACGACGGCAGTTCGGCAGGCGCGGGGATGCCTTCCAGCGCCCACAGGCGCAAAAAGGTGGGGGTGGCGGGCAGGAGTTCGACATTGTGGCGGCGGATGTCTTCCGTGACCGCGGCCGGCGTTCTCCCCGACGGTCTGACGACAAGCCCGCTGTTGTACAGGGTATGGAAGAGGGTGTTCAACCCGCCGATATGATCGAAGAGGAGAAAGTTGAGCGTCGTCCATGCGGGGCGTGGCGTCGCGTAGCGGGCAAGAAAGCGGGAGAAGTCGTGCAGGATGGCCTTGGGCCGCCCCGTGCTGCCGGAGGAAAACAGAATAAGACCGGCATGGCCCCGTTCGCGCAGCGCCTGCAACAGCGGGTGGGAAGGCAGACCTTCGCGCAGGCGCGAGACCTGCCCCTTGCGGATGACCACGCTGGCCCCGCCTGCTTCGAGAAAATACTCGTGTTGCGCGGCGCTGGCTTCGCTCAGCGGCATGACCACGGCTCCCCTGTCCGCCAGGGCGAGCAACGCGGCAATGCTCGGGGCATCGACGTCGCCAATCAGCGCCACGACTTCGCCGGGAGCGATATCGGCGCACGGCGCGGGCGTTTCGGCCAGGGTGCGCAGGCTCAGGGACTGATCGCCACCGACAAGAAAGGGCGTGTCGGGATTGTCGCTTCTGTCAAGCAGCTCCTGCAACAGGCTCATACTCCCCCCACATGCAGAACTTCCCCGGAAAGGGAGGCGCTGCGTTCCTCAAGCAGCCAGGAAACCACATTCCACACGTCATCCGCGGCGAGCGGGCGCGGCAGGATCTGGCGCGCCCGCAGGGCGGCGATTTTTTCTTCCGGAACTCCGGCGATAAGCCGGGTGGGGATGGGGCCGGGGGCCACGGCGTTTACCGTCACGCCAAAGGCGGCCATTTCACGCGCAAAGGCGCGGGTAAAGCCTTCCACTCCAGCCTTTGCCGCCACATAGCTCGCCTCTCCTTCCAGCCCGAGGGCCACGGCGATGGACGAAAACGTGATGATTCTGCCGGCCCGGCGACGGGCGAAGATTCTGCCCGCCTCGGCGCTGCAATACATGGTTCCCAGCAGATTGCAGGCGACAAGATGCCGCATGGTTTCGGGCGGGGTGGTCAGGTGCAGATTCATGGACGCAGCGCCCGCGGCGTTGATCAGCGCCCACAGGGGTTGCTTGCGCAGGGCGGCGAAACAGCGCGCCACGTCGGCCGGATTGGTCACATCGCACGCGAGCATGGGAAAGCCCGCGTTTTCATCCGGCGTCCGGGCCAGACCTGTGACGGAATAACCTTCCACCAGGGCCTTGCGCGCCATATGCAGACCCAACCCCCGGCTTGCGCCGGTGATGACGATATGCCTGCCTTCAGCCATGTCAGCGCGTCCCTGTATCGTCCGCCGCGTCTTCTGACGGCAGGGTGAGGATAAAATCGGTGAGGGAGCCGACAGAGCGGTAAACGCTGCGGCGTTCGGACATGGCGGCGTCGTTTGTCCAGACGAAACGCAGGTTGTTTTCGACGCAGAAGTCTTCCAGCGCCAGCATCAGTTCCACCAGCATCAGCGAGGAAAAGCTTCCTTCCCGCCCCCAGAGCGGCGTCTCCTCGGTGATCTCGGGGGGAACGGCTTGTTCTTCACGCTCCAGGATATCGCGCACGGCACGCCCGAGGAAGGCGACGATATCGGCACGGCTTATAGTCATTGCAGGCTCCAGCGGCTCTTGTCCGGGTACAAAAAACAAGGTTATATTTCAATGAAACGGAGCGCCTGGCGCGCCTTGCAGGCCGCGACGGGAGTCGCTTTTTCCGCCACCAGGCTGTCGTCGTCCAAATCCGCCAGCACCAGGCTCCCCGCTCCCACCAGGCAATGCTTTCCCACGCGCACGGTATCGCGGACTGTGGCGTTCATGCCGAGAAACGTATTGTCCCCGATATCCGCCATGCCGCCCACCACACTGTGCGCGGCCAGGAAGCAATGTTTGCCGATGCGGCTTTCATGGGAGACGATGCAGCCGCTCCAGCAAATGCAGTCGTCTTCCACGCTGGAAAAGGGTTGAAGAATCGCCCCTTCCATCACAAAGCAGTTTTTTCCCACTGTTCCGCCGTTTATGACGGCTTTGGAACTGATGCACGAAACAAGCTCGTAGCCGAGGGCCGTGTATTTTTCAAAAGCGGCCTGGCGCGCCCTGTTCAAATCCTGGTAGCCAAGGGCGACAAACATGCGGCAGGCGTCCGCCGGCCAGCGCGCCTCAAGTTCGCTGGACCGCAGAACGGGCAATTCGCAAAACGTGTCTGCATTATGCCGATTGTCGTCCACACAGAAGGCCGCCACGCTGTACGGCGTCTCTTCTTCAAAACAGCGCCATGCCAGCCGGGCGACTGTTCCGGCTCCAAAAATGATCACGGGCTTCATGCGGCCTCCACGATGTCGTATCCGCACAGCAGATTTTTACGCACATGCTGTGGCCCGCAGCACATGACGGCGTCAAGGACGGAAAGCCCGGCGATCCAGTCTCGTCCCTTTACCGGGTAACATGCCAGCACGGGATGGAGAAATTCCAGCCGAATGCCCTGGGGGGCGAACATGTCGCGCGTGTACAGCGCCTCCCCGCCGGGCGGGTTGAGATAGACGTCCGCGTTGTGGCGGCGGCACAGTTCGATCAACCGGGCTTCACGCCGCAGCCCGGGGTCGCCGCCGGCCTCCGAGGCGATTCGCAACGGAGTGGCTATGTCCAACAGCCTGCAACAGACCCGCAGGCTGGCGACGGCAAGCTCCGCAATGGATTCGCCGGGCTGGGACAGCGCCTCTTCCACAAGATTCATGCCGTCCGCAAAAAAGGGCTGTTTCTTGTAGAATGCGGCAAGCGACGCAAGAAATTTGTGCTTCCAGCGTGGGAACTCCTGAGAGCAGACACGCGTTTCATTGATCGCCCGAAACTGGCTCGCATCCTGCAGGGGTACAGTAAACCACTGTGTTTTTCCGTTAAAGCACAACCTGTTACGGTGTATCCAGCCTTTTTTGATAAACGACACGTCATCAAGAGCAAGAAAGAGATCAACTGCGCTGATCAACTGGAAGTATCCAAGATACGGAAAAAAATACGGCTGCATAATGGCTATGCGCATGCAGACCGCTCCAGCCATGCCGCCATGCTCTCATCGTCATGTGGAATGCTCTGATGACGGCGGACGCATGTTGCGCCCATGAGAAGACGATACCGAATACAAATTTCCATATCTTGTACGCCGATACATATTCCTGAACCGACATGGGGGCATGACGACGAGGCGGATTTTTTATGGGGAGCGTCCCCTCATCGACAGGCATACTGTCGATGACTTCCTGAAAACCAATACCCCTAACGATCTTTTTTGGCAAGATCGCCTGCTGCCGAAAAAGTCTTTTCACACTTCCGCATCAGAAGGGCGGGAGCCTGCCCAGCCGCCGAGCATATTGCATTTGCAATGAGCCTGTTTCAAAAGCGCCCTGCCGGCGCTTCACGAAAAAAACGCGGTTTTCCGATTGGTTGGCGCAGCGCGTTCGCGCGGATGCCGGAGAGGCCGCTGTTTGATGGCCTCCCGGCATTTCATTGTCAACCGTTTTTGGAGTGGTCGTGCTTCAAGAACAAGATGCTCTACTCGGAGAAAACGCATGAACTGTCGCCGCCCGCTTCATTCTGCTCCAGGCGTTTCCCCAGCGCCGGCCAGACGGCGCACACGCAAGCCCGTGCAGGCCACAGCAACCTTTGACGCGTTTGTTTCAGGCGTCTACCTGCCGCATATCCGGTTTCGCAAGCGGAGCTGGCAGGTGGATGAACGCATTGTGCGCCAGCACCTTTCACCGGCCTTTGGTCACCGCGAGTTCACCCGCATCGATCGCGACGAAGTTGAAGCCCGCCTGCAGACTCTTTCGGTTCAGGGACTGGCTCCAACGACATGCAATCGGATTTTGGCCGTGTTCAAGAGCATTTGCTCGCTTGCGGCGCTGCATGGCCTTCTGCCGCCCGGTCGATCGCCATGCGCTGGCGTGACTGCCTTCAAGATTCACGTTCAGCGGGAGCGCTACCTTACGCCCAATCAGGCGCGACGGCTCATGCGGGAGCTTGAACGATCCGGCCGGGCGGAGGCGGCTGTCATCCGCCTTCTTCTGCTCACTGGCGCACGCAAGAGCGAAATTCTCAAGGCGCGATGGGAAGATGTGCGCCTTGAACATCGACTCCTCACCGTGCCGCTGTCCAAATCCGGCAGACCGCGGCACATTCCGCTTTCCGCCGAGGCAATGTCGGTGATCCGCGCCATTCCACGCATCCCTGGCTCTCCCTGGCTTTTCCCCGGACACTCTCCCGGCAAGCCGCTCTCGGACATCTATCTGTTCTGGAGAGAGTTGCGGCAAAAACTCGGCCTCGCCGGCGTGCGCATTCACGATCTGCGGCACACCTTCGCAAGCCTGCTGGTGAACGCCGGGCACTCGCTTTACGAAGTGCAAAAGCTCCTCGGGCACAGCGATCCCCGCACGACAATGCGCTACGCCCATCTCGGACAGGATTCCTTGGTAGCGGCGGCGGAAACCGTGAGCGGCTGCCTTGCGGAGATTGCGACTGCCACCTCCTCTGACGAATCCACCATCTTCTGTCAATTGGAACAGATCTCCATACCCCCGATACCCTGA
>CAJUHZ010000001.1:0-71229 GCA_910585945.1 uncultured Bilophila sp. | reverse complement strand
AAGTCATCGACAGTATGCCTGTCGATGAGGGGACGCCCGGAAAAACAGGCTCCAACCAATGATCGTACCTATTGATGAAAGAACCTATATACGTCACCAAATCAAGAATGCCCGATCAGGCTCTCTTCTTTCGGCTCTGTTCCGAATGTTTCCAGAGCCTGTGGGTCACAAACAACGGAACGCTTGTCCGACAACTGGAGCGTGCGCTCAGGCAGCAGCTCGGCATTGACTCTCTGCTTGTCTGCAACAACGGCACCACAGCCTTGATGCTCGCCCTGCATTGCGCCGGACTGGCCGGCAAAAAGGTCGCCGTCACCCCGTATACCTATGTGGCCACGCTCTCCGCGCTGCTCTGGATCGGTTGCATTCCCGTCTTTGTCGACGTGGAGCCGGAAAGTTTTTGTCTCTCGCCCGATCTCTTGCGGCGACGCCTGCGTGAAAATCCCGATATCGCCGGCGTTCTGCCCGTTCATGCGTACGGGCTGGCCTGCGACGTGGATGGGCTGGACTCCGTCTGCCGCGAGTACGGCATCCCTCTTGTCTACGACGCCGCACAGGCCTTCGGTTCCCGCTACAAGGGCAAAAGCCTCCTTGATTATGGCGACTACAGCATTTGCAGCTTCCACGCCACCAAGGTCTTTCATACCGCGGAAGGGGGCTGCGTCGTCTCCCGCCGGCCGGAAGATCTGCCGGATCTTTCCCTTGCCCGCGCCTTTGGTCACATCAACGACGATCATTACAGCCTTGGCATCAACGGCAAGCTGAGCGAACTGCACGCCGCGATGGGCCTTGCTCTCCTGCCGGGCACGGCGGACGAAATCAATTGCCGCGGCGAACTCCATGCCGCGTACGCCGCCGCCTTGGCGGGGCTTGAATTGGTTCGTCCTGTCCAGCGTGCCGGCCTTGAATGGAACAACGCCTACTACCCGATTCTCCTGCCGGACGAAGCGAGCCGTGCGCGTGTCGAGGCGGCGCTGCTGAGCGAAAACATCCACCCCCGGCGGTATTTCTACCCGTCGCTGAACACGCTGCCGTACCTGAAGCCGGAGTGGAGAACGCCATGCCCCACGGCGGAGGATGCTGCAAAAAGGGTGCTGTGTTTGCCCTTGTATGATGGGGTGAGAGCGGAAGATATCGCGCTTGTCGCCAGGGTCCTGGCTGAAACGATCGGCAGGAGAGCGTAAGTCATGTCCCGTGTTCTGCTGTACAGCGATCTGAGTCCGTCGTGGGCGTGGCTTTTTGCCACGGTTCACACGAATCGCGCCCTGCTGGCGGAACACGGCATTGAACTCGGGCCGCTCAATCCCTGGGCCTGTGAACTGATCCCGTCGCATGTGCGGTTCTGGAATGTGGTTCCCGAAGGTGGCGAGACGCCGCCCGGCCTGTCGGCCGCTTTGGAAAACGTGGCGGAACGTCTTGATGCGGGCCGGGACGTGCTGCTTATGGGCTTTGTGCTTGATCTTCTGGCGCATGAGTCCCTGGCGCGCTTGTTGCGCCGGCATGTTGATCTGGCGAAACATGACGTGCAGGTCGTGTTTGTCGTCGGCCGTCCCGTCTGTGTTCTGGAACAGCGTTACCGGTGGGCTGACAAGGCGATTTCGCCGGACGTGGGAGAGGCTCTACTGAGGCGTTGCAGAATGCTTCCCCTCTTGCTCAGGGACGCGCGGCGCAAATGGGGCGAGGCGAACGTGACCCTGCTGGCCGATCTTTCGGAGACTCCCGTTGCCGCGCCGCGCGAAGATCTGGCGCAACGTCTCTTTGCCGCCCTTGGTTGTCCGCCGCCTCACTTGCCGGAACACCTCCCGCGCCATCCACTGTTTTTGGATTCCCGGGAGGGACGCCGCCTGAGCCGGGCACTGGAAGTGCGCGAGAACGCCTGGCCGGAGCTTGATGCGGGCCTGTTCATGGATTGCCTGAAGGCGACGGAGCGGGAATGGGGCACGGATCCGGTCAGCCCGCTGGCGCTTCGTCAGAAATTGATCCGGGAAGGCGCGCTCAATCTCCGCGCGCTGGAAACACTTTTGCAGCTCGCGCCCGGCGATCTGGATTGCCCGGATCGTATGGATTGGCTGGCTTCCCGGGCTGAAGCCGCGCCCGGGTTTTTGTACGATCAGCCGCTCTCAGCCGAGAGAGTCGCCGCGTTTGTCGCCGCGCTTCCTCCTGCCGTGCGCGAGCCTCTGCGTCAACGCTATGCGAATGATGCCTTGTTGCTCACGCCGGATCAGCAGGCGCTGGCCGCGGCGCTTGACGTCCCGGAAGCCGCCGCGCCGCCTGTTTCTCCAGAAGCCGACAGGGCCGGAAGCGCGGCCATAGGCGAGCCTGTTCCGCCCGTGGAACTGACCGTGCTGACCATGACGTACAATCATGAGAAGTACATTGCCGAATGCATGGACAGCGTGCTGGCTCAGCGCACGGATTTTCCGGTGCGGCACATCGTGCTTGATCACCATTCGACGGACGCGACCCCGGCCGTAGTGGCCGCGTATGCGGAGCGGCATCCTTCTATCCGACCTGTATTGCTCTCCCAGCGCCGCGATCCCGAGAACGTCATGGGGCTGTTTCTGCGTTGCCGTACGAAGTACGCCGCCCCATGCGACGGAGACGACTATTTCACCGATCCGCTCAAGCTGCAAAAGCAGGTGGATTTTCTGGAAAGTCGTCCGCACTGCGGCCTGTGCTTTCATCCTGTCAACGTGGTTTATGAGAACGGCGAGCGATCGTCCCATGTGTACCCGCCGTTCTCCATGCTGCCGGGCGGCGTGCGTGAGGAATACGATCTGGAAGATCTGTTCCAGGGGAACATGATTCAGACCAATTCCGTGGTCTATCGCTGGCGGTTCACGGAGGGAATGCCGCAATGGTTCCGCCCCGGATTGTGCCCCGGCGACTGGTACTGGCATCTGCTCCATGCCGAAAAGGGCAAGATCGGTTTTCTGCGCGAGGTCATGTCCGTCTACCGTCGGCACAAAAACGCGATCTACGCCACAACGTCCATTTCAACGACGGAACATCGCCGCGCGCACGGCATGGCGGAACTGCGAACGTATCAGGCCGTCAACGAACATTTTGGCAATCGGTATTTTCATCATCTGGCGGCCCTGGCCAACGGAGTTTTTGCCGACTTTCTCCGTATCTGCATGGAGAAAGGGGATAAAACCCTGCTGGATCGGGCGAGTGAAGTCTTTCCTGATTTCGCTCGGCATTTTCTTGCGGATCTCAGGATGGTGCACAGGAAAAGGACTGTCGCCAAAAGCGCATGAACTCCCTTTCACCAGGGGGCAAGGATAGAGCAATGGAAAAGAAAGTGCTGGATATGCTCAAGGAACTGCAGCCGACTTATGACTTTGAGGAAGGTGTGGATTTCATTGAGCAAGGTTATCTGGACAGCTTTGACGTGGTGACGTTGATTTCGGAGCTGGAACAGGCGTTTTCCGTATCTGTTTCCGCCCTGGATATCGTGCCGGAAAATTTTGCTTCGGTAAAAAGCATCTGCGATCTGGTGCGCCGAAGCACAAAGGTACATTTTTAGATCATTTTCATTTTGAAAATGTTCTGCAAGCTATTGCGGGATGGAGTGGCTTGCAGCAAGGTTTCAGTGACGGAGCAGGCAATGCGGGCAAGCATCCACGGCGTCAAGATTCGGGGCGTATGCGCCACGGTTCCTCAACAGGTGTACCGTTTTGAGGACGAACTCAAGACGTTTCCCTTTCCGGAAAAGTCGTCTCGACGGCTTGGGCGCGTTATGGGCTTCAATGAGCACCGCATTGCGGATGTGAAGACCACGCCCTGCGATCTTGCGTCCTACACCATGAATTGTCTTTTCCAGAAAGGCTGGCTCCGCAAGGAGACATTGCAGGGCATGGTGGTTGTCGCGCAGATGGCGGATCATCCCATTCCGGGCAACAGCAAGGTGATCCATGGTCAGCTTGGTCTGCCTACGGACGTTTTCTGTACGGATGTGTACGAGAACTGCATCGGCTTTGTCTCCGGCCTGTATACGGCCTGTTGTCAGGTGGCGGCGGGCGGCATGGATGAAGTGGCTCTGATCACCACGGACGGCGCTTCCTGCTACGCCAACAAGCTGGACAGGAACACCTACCCCCTGTGCGGCGACGCGGCGGCGGTGACTGTCGTCAGCCGGAGTGACGATCCGGACGATGTGATCCATTTTGTCTTTCGTACCGACGGCAGCCGCCGCGAGGCCCTGCTGGTTCCGGCCGGCGGGTGTCGGATGCCGGCCACGGCGGAAACGGCCAGGATGATCAAGGATGAAATGGGCAATTACCGCTCGCTGAACAACATGTATATGGACGGCACGGCGGTCTTTCAGTTTGTCATGGAGTGCGTACCCCCGCTGATTGACGAGATCTGCGGTTATGTCGGCATTGAAAAGAACGCGATAGAATATCACCTGACGCATCAGCCCAACCGCTTCATGCTGGAGAAACTGGCCGATCTCATGGAGGTTCCGCGCGAGAGGCTGTTCAACAACATTGTGGAGCACTTCGGCAATTCTTCATGCGTCACCATCCCGGTCAACATCGCGTACAACCTCGGCGCACGCCTGCTTGACGAACAGCCGCTTGTCTGCTGCTCGGCCTTCGGGGCCGGGCTTTCTCTGGCGGCCGCAACGTGCCGCCTGGGGCATCTGGATTTCTGCGAGCTTATCGAGCACCCCGGCAATGGCGTCATCGAATACCCGGCGTAAATCAGACGTTCCCTTGTGCGGGAACGTCTCAAAAGTGCAATGCCGCAACAACACGAGAGGAGAACATACATGAACACGCAGGAAAAACTGGCCGCCCTTGAAGACATTATGGAACTGGACGAAGGCACGCTGAAGCCGGAAATGAGCCTTGACGAAGTTGAGGAATGGGATTCTCTGGCGGCGCTCTCCTTTGTCGTGCTGCTGGGCGATGAGTTTCAAAGAAAGATCAGCGGAAAAGAGATCCGCGCTTTCCAGACCGTGCAGGACATGTTGAACGTCATGGAGCCGGGGGAATAGCTGTGGCCTTTCTGCACTTCGACAATGTGGGCATTGCCGCGCTGGCCGGAGCCTTGCCGGATCATGTGCAAGCCATCGACATGGATCCCGATCATCCCCGTGCCGCCTACATTGCGAATTTCGTCAAGCAGACCGGCATCAGACAGCGGCATATTTCCATCACCGAGCAGACCGCGACGGATTTGGGGCATACAGCGCTGTGCAAGGCGCTGGAGAGAGCAGGGTGGGAGGCGCAAAGCCTCGACGCACTCATCTTCATGTCGCAGACGCCGGATTTCAATCCGAGCACAAGCAACGCGCATGTGCTGCACAACCACATGAAGCTTGGCGAGGATATTCTGGCGTTTGACATCACACAAGGCTGCGCCAGTTTCCCATATGGGCTTTCCGTGTGCGCTTCTCTTCTGCAGCAGGCGCACATCAACCGTGTCGCCATGGTGTCTGGCGATACGATATGGCCGCTTTATGCCTCGCGAGAAGCATTGTTGGAGGCTCCCGTTTTTCTTTCCGGAGAGGGGTGTACAGCGTGTCTGTTGGAAAAGGCATCCTCTCCGATAGATATTACCCTGCACAGCGACGGCGCCGGTTATCATTTTCTGTATGATCCCTGGAGCGGCGCCCGTAATGCCTGGCGACGTTCCAGGGGCGTCATGCCCAATGGCGAAGTCTATGAAGGCGGCGGCTATATGGACGGAATGGAAATCACTTCCTTCTCCACCATGCGTGTTGTGGACAGCATCAAGGCCTTTCTTGAGCGTATCGGCAAAGGCGTGCAAGACTATGATGGGGTGGTGCTGCATCAGGCCAACATGCAGATTCTCAAGACCATGACCCGGCGCTTGAAGGTCGACAAAGCCAAAGCGCCGACTACGGTGGAGCGTCTGGGCAACACCAACGGAGCATCCGTGTCTCTGACCATGGTGGATGCCTATGCCGGGCGTGACGACGGGCCGTTGAATCTGCTGGTCAGCGCGTTCGGAGTAGGGCTTTCCTGGGGGGTGGTCAGCATGGCGCTGAATCCTGCCGTCATTGCGCCCATGGTGACCTGTTCCAACCGTTTTGAGGAAGATTTCCTCAAGCCCGCGGACTGAGCATGCCTTGCGGCGACGGAGAACACAATGGATGCACCCCTGACGCAAAAAAGCATTCTTGTCACCGGAGCTTCTTCGGGCATAGGGCGCGCTGTTTGCCGCGAGCTGGCTCGTCAGGGGGCATCCGTCATTCTGCTGGCGCGCAATGAACAGGGCATGAGAGAAACCATGTCCGCCATGCCGGAAGATCAATGTCTGCCGCTTGTTGTCGATTTGCACGATTTGGCGGCTCTGCCGGCCTGTCTGGAGGAAGCCCGCGAGTGGCGGGGGCATATTGACGGGTGTGTCTATTGCGCCGGGATAGGAGGACGCGCCCGCTTGCGCGACACCAGCCCGGGATTCATGGCCGAGCGTATGCTGGTCAACTGTTTCGCCTTTGTGGAAACCGTGCGCGGCCTGGTCAGGCTCAAAAAAAAGGAACAGTCGCTCAGGGTGGCCGCCATATCCTCGTTCGCCGCTCTTGGGCGCGACAAGTATTTTGTCGCCTACGCGGCCTCCAAGGCTGCCCTGGAAGCCGCGGCCAAAACGCTGGCTGTCGAGCTTCTCCCCCGAAATGTGGCGCTCAACATCATCCGCCCCGCCTTTGTAAACACCCCCATGATTTCCGGCCCGGCGGACCCGTTGGGCGACTTTGCCGCGCGTCTTGAGGAGAGCGGCTATCAGCCCATGGGATTGATAGAGCCGGAAGAAGTGGCCTGCATGGCCGCTTATCTCATGGGCGATGCAGCCGCCCATATCAGCGGATCAACCTTTTCGATCAATGCGGGCGCCGCTTGTTAGGGAGTTCTTGTGCAACACGCCACGTTTGAAAGTTTTTCCGCCGCGCACGACGCCCTGAAGGCGCGCCGCCGCTGCACGGTCACCAACCTTTTTCTGGACGGCCATGCCCTTCGCGCTCTGCTGGCGGAAAAGACGTGTCTGCTGCATGTGGCGGGAGGGGCGATCTTTCTGCTCATCCCCTATCATGAAATTTATTATGATTGCCTGTACCTGGCTGCGGACGGCATGTCGTTTGCGGAGGGGCTGCGGCAGCTTCTGGAAAGTTACCACGAGCCGTTGGCCTTGCGTGGATCGAGCGTGGGCAAGGAGCCGCAGGCCGGCGAAGTGGCGGAACTGTTCCGTCAACATGGATTTGTATTGACCAAAAAGCTGTTGCGCATGCAGCTCAAGCGCGCTCCTGAAAAGGTATTGAACGCCATGCGCCCCTATGCCGACGAATACCGCGACTGTATGTCGTTTGCCGATCCCGGAGACGCCGAAGAAATTCTGGAGCTTTTGAAGGAAGAATTTGATCTTGTGGCGGACAATCTGCCTGAGTTGAGCGCCATTCGGGAACATATTCTCCGGGGAGAGGTTGCCGTTTTGCGTCAGGACGCGAAAATAGCTTCGCTTCATTATTTTCATATGCATAAGAATGCGCTGCATAGTCTTTATGACGTAACGCGCAAGGAATACCGCAGAGAAGGTTTCTTCATGGCTCTTGCGAGTTTTGTGCAGGATCATTTCACAAAACAGAGCAAAAAAAATGTGCGCGCCCTTGGGTGGCGGGATGCAAGCCGGCAAAAACTTGTGAAGCACGCCAAAAAAAGTAATCAACAGCCTGATGATGTTGTGATTTACAACATGCTGTGGACGCCTGTATGCGACCAGGGCGCGGAGAAGGGCAACCGCCCATGATGCGCCTGCGTATAACTCTGCCTTCCACAGCGCTGCTTCAGCCTGTGGAGGTTGCGGCGGCTGTGCCCTACGGTTTCGGCGCGACCGAGCCGCCGTATCGTGCCGTGTGGGCCTTGCACTGCGCCATGAGCAACGGAGATTTCTTTTTTGACAGTCTTGATGCGGCCGGCATTGTCGAGCGGGAGCAGGTGGCCGTGATCGCGCCCAGTTTGGGGAACGGCTACTTTGTCAACTCCAGATATGAAAATCAGGCGGATTTTCTGAACGAGTTGCTGGATGCCATGCGCGAAATCCTTCCCTTGTCGCGCCGGACGGAGGACAACGCCGCCATCGGCGTTTCCATGGGAGGTTTTGGAGCTGTCCGTTGGGCCTTGGACAGCGGCGCGTTCGGAGCCGCCGCCGCCATTTCGGGCGTCTTTGACTGTCGGGTGCCGCCGGATGATCGAATGATGAAAAACCGCGCCCAACGCGCCCTGTATGCGGCGTTTGAGCGCGTCATGCGCCGTTGCTTGCTGGATGAAAGGGGCGATGTGCGGGATGAGGTTGATCTTGAGCGCCTTCTTCAGAAAAGGCGGGAACAGGGTTCCCTGTTGCCTCGCGTGGATTTGTACTGTGGAGAGCAGGACTATCTGAGCCTGCCGCAGAGCAGAGCGCTTGAAAGGGTGTGCGCCCGACATGGCTGCCCTGTCGCCTTGCGTCTTTCGGAAGGAGAACACGATCAAACCTACTGGCGGGACGTGTTTCAGAGTGCCGTGAGCGGGATTTTCCGCCCAGTCGACAATGTGGCATAGGAGCTTGCGCATGTACTTGACGCACATCACACAGTATTTTGAAGCAACGGTAAAGGCGCATCCTGACCGTATCGCTGTGCATGACGGCGACAAAACCATCACGTTTCAGCAATTGTATGACTACGTTCTTGACGCGGCGGCCCGCATCAGCCAGCAACTTGACGGCCGTATCGGCCTTGTTGTGGCTGTTCATTTGCCGAAGAGTCTGGACGCGGTGGTTGCGGATCTGGCCGTTCTTTACAGCGGCAACGCCTATATGAATCTGGACGTCAAGAGTCCGGAACAGCGGCTGGCGAACATTCTGGAGCAGACGCGTCCTGCGCTGGTTGTGACGGGATCCGGGCGGCAGTCAACCCTGCCGCAAGGGATCGATCGGGTGTGGGAACTTCCGCATGGCCAGCCCGTTCTTGATCAGGAGAAACGGGCGGCGGTGCTGGCCTTGCGGGGACGGTGCATTGACACCGATCTGTTGTGCGTCATCAACACTTCCGGCTCTACAGGCACGCCCAAGGCCGTAGCTCTCAATCACCGCAGTTTCATCGACTTCACCGAGGTTGTGTGCGAGGCCGGCCTTGTAGGCGATGGAGAAGTCGTCGCCAGCCTCTCGCCAGTGGTCTTTGACATTTTCAGTTTCGAGTTGTGCATGCTCATGGCCAAAGGCTGCACGCTGGCGCTCGTGCCGGAAAGTCATGCGGCCTTTCCGATTCGCCTGTTGGAGCTTATGGCTGCGTTGCGCGTGACGTTCCTGTTTTGGGTGCCGACCATCATGGTCAACATCGCCAACATGGATCTTCTCGCTCAGGTTCCCCTTCCAGATCTCAGAATGGCCTGGTTTGCAGGCGAGGTGTTTCCCACAGCCAAGTTCAACTACTGGCGCAAGATGCAGCCGCATACCACGTTTGCCAATTTTTACGGGCCTATAGAAATCACGCTTGATTGTCTGTACCACGTTGTGCAGCGCGACTTGCGCGATGACGAGCCTATTCCCATCGGCAAACCCTTCCATAATACCGGCATTCTGGTCCTGAATGACAACGACGAACCTGTGTGGCCAGGCAGCGCAGGCGAGGAGGGAGAACTGTGCGTGCGCGGTTCCTCCCTGGCGGCCGGCTATTACAACAACCCGGAAAAAACCGCCGCCGCCTTTGTTCAGAATCCCCTCAATGCGGCCTACCCGGAGTTCATATACCGCACAGGCGATGTCGTCGCCTGGAACGAATACGGCGAGCTGGTGTTCCGAGGGAGAAAAGACACGCTGATCAAGCACATGGGCTACCGCATCGAATTGGCGGAAATCGAACATGTGGCGGTCAATACTCTCAAGATCGCGCCAAATTGTTGCGCTCTTTATGATGCGGAGCATAAAAGAATTGTTTTGCTCTGCGAAGCGCCTTCTCCCCTGCCGGAAAAGGAACTGCGCCGGAAGCTTGGCGAAGTTTTGCCCCGGTATATGGTTCCTTCAGTATATAAGTATCTTCCTGAAATGCCCCGGAATACAAACGGTAAAATTGATCGCCAGTTTTTGAAGAACCATATTAATTCCTTGTAGTTTTATAATGGAGAATCGGTATATGCGAGTTGTGGAATCTACATTTAACATGATTGAAAAATTTGTGCGCAATATTTCATATAAGAGAAATATATATATACTTTATATTGATTCTGATGATGATATTCTCATGCAGAATCAGCATAAATATGTTTCATATGATACAAATGGAAAATCAGATTATACTGAATCCATATTTTTTAGTGCTCTTAGCACAATACCTATTTATGCTTTATCTGGTGAATGGCGTACACGAGAGGAATTGTTGCTTGTAATTGCCTCGAGTTTGGGACTCTCTCCTTTTGTATTAAATTCTGGAAAGATAGCAATACCTGTTCCTCAAGATATTGATGGAAATATTCGTTCTCATATTAGAGATATAGCAAAACTTTTTGATGAAGAGTTTCACGTTGATTTGATTCTTTCACATGCCCCGGATGAATATATGGATGTTTTAAATCGGCGAATTGATGAAGCGCGCCAGTTTTATGTGCAGGAATACGGGGCTTGGGCACAGGGTTTCATGGATAAGCTGGGTGATGATATTTCACGTGATTCATTCGCAACATTTTTGAGGCAGCGTATCAAAGCGCATGTATTCAAAGGGGTCGAGACGTGTTACCCCGTCATGCCTCCGATGCGGACAGCCGCATGGCGCAAGCAAAGAGAGGCTGCACAGTATAATTTTCCGATTCTCGAAGGCTGTCGGGAAGATGTACGCCAGTTTTTCTACAGGGATACTTTTGTTTATGAGCAATATGCCATTGCAGGTGTAGTAGAGGCTCGCCCTGGAAACGTCGTCATCGACGCTGGAGCCTTTATTGGGGATACAGCATGTTATTTCAGCAGAAAGGTTGGAGAAAGCGGCAAGGTTTTTGCCTTTGAGGCTGTACCGGAATCGGCAGACTTCGCCAGAAGAAATATGCATATTAACCATTGTGATAATGTTGAAATTGTTCCTTTAGCTCTATCGGATCGTAATTCTGCATTCTCTATCGCGCTTAATGCGCATAGTAATTCTGGAGCTTCTCTTGTTTCTGAAGTAAAAAAAGAAGATTCTCTCTCTCTCTCTCTCTCTCTCATAGATATATAACAATTGAATCAACTTCATTAGATAGCTTCTGTTCAGATAGAAATTTAAAAATTGATTTTATTAAATCTGATATAGAAGGTTCAGAAATGCAGATGTTAATTGGGGCACAAAAGACAATTTCAAGTCAAACTCCAATTTGCTCGATAGCTCTTTACCATAAAAAGGATGATTTTTGGCAGATACCGCAGTATCTTACAAGATTATGCCCAGAATATACATTCTGGTTTCGCTGTGAGTCAGAGCCTGTTCTTTTTGCGAAACGAAATCGATAATATACCGAAAAACAAGGAAAACGAGAATTTATGCACCCAGCCGAATACACGCTGATCACCGGAGCATCCTCCGGGATGGGTGAGGCCACGGCCAAGCTGCTCAGTTCTTCCCGCAATCTCATTCTGCACGGGCGGGATGAGGCTCGCCTGGCCGCCGTGGGTGAAATCTGCTCGAACAATGGCGCGGATGTGGTTCTCTTTCCGTTTGATCTGGAAAAAGCCGACGCCGTCGGAGCCGCGTTAACCGAACTGCTCAAAACGCGAAATCTGCCGGTTGAGGCTTTTGTTCACTTCGCGGGTATGACGGAAGTATTACCTATAGCAAAAACAAAATATTCCGTTGGCCTTCGCGTGATGAACGTCAACTATTTTTCCGCTACGGAAATCATCAGTGCCCTCCTCAAAAAGAAAATCAATGGTCAATCGCTCCGAAATATTGTCCTGACATCAAGCATTGCAGTAATTACAGGGAAAAAGTATCAACCACATTACTGTGGCAGTAAAGGGGCTATCAATGCTCTTGGCGTTACTCTGGCCCATGAGCTGGCGCCGCATATCCGAGTCAATATTATTGCTCCTGGTTCATTTCGGACACGCATTGTACAAACAACATTTACCGATCCATCTTTGGATGCCCCCTGGAATCCGGCTACGCTTCTTCCTCCGGGAAGTGTGGATGATGTGGCGCGTATTGTACGTTTTCTTTTGTCTGAAGATGCTTCGTATCTCACTGGGCAGGTGCTTAACGTGGATGGAGGCGAACATTTCCCCAAATTTTAGCGCGATTGGATCAAGCTTAACCTGCTCATTTGACGAGCAAATGTTTTTGTTTTGGAGAAAGAGATGAGCAATATTTTGTTTCATGGTCAAAAAGAAGAAGTAAACGCCGCACACATGCGCGAGGCCCTGCTGGGCGTGGGCGCGGCGGATTGCGATGTGCTCTACATTCATACGGATATGACCTTCGGCCTGCCCGCGCTCAAGCGCGGCGTGTTGCTGGCCGAGCTCTTGGGGATTCTTGAAGGCTTGGGCGTGGCCACGCTGGTTTTTCCTACCTTTACGTTCAGCTTCTGCAACCATGAGCCTTTTGACGTGCAGAACACCCGCACGCCAATGGGGGCGCTCAACGAATACGCGCGCAAGACAGGGCGGGGACGGCGTTCCCCGGATCCTCTTCTGTCCGTTTATGTCCTGGGTGATGCGCTCAATCTCGTTGACAATCTGGGACCATACTCCATCGGTGAAAATTCTAATTACGACAGATTGCATGGATGCGGGAAAGAGGTCAAGTTTCTCTTTTTTGGCGCGGATATGCGGGAATGCTTCACCTATACGCACTATATGGAAGCTGTTATCGGTGTTCCATATCGCTACAATAGGGAATTCACCGGAACGATTATTGACAGCGGAAAAACGGCCTCAAGCCGCGTCTGGCTGTATTCCTCCTACGCCAACTGTCGACTGAACCCTGAACCTGTTGTGCATAATGCCATGCACAAGCTCGGACAGTTGCGCACAGCAGTTGTAGGGGACGGTCATTTGTGCTGTTTCCGTGAAAAAGATGCTTATGCAACCATTTCACAGCTTTTGGATAAGAATCCTCTGTGTCTGACAGATGGATCTTTTGATGCTGATGTAAAAGATACTACTTATAATGCCGGTAATGATTATATTGTCAGTGTCAGATAGAGAGAAACAGGAGATAAGAAAATGACGACTATCAAAACAATATTTGATTTGCACGAAGGGATAAAATTTGAATCTTCCGCGCGCAGTCGCTTTGGTTCTCTTTGGAAGCCCGAAGATGGAATTATTTTGTATCCTCCTAATGGAAATGCGCGAGACTACATCACACTTCTTAAAATTACGGTTCCGGATATCCCTCTTATCCTTTGTGATGATGCTAGATCGCCTATGGAGACGGTAAGTGGACTTCGTGCGCATACAGTTTCTGAGGCTGCATCGATTTTACCGCATGCACTTTTTGTACTTTGTGCAACAGGCGACAAGGCATCTGAGCTTTTTGCCCATGTTGCCCCACAGCTTTCCGCAACACAGATCAACAATATGATCACATTTCGCCAGATTGGCGAATTTTTGCCTGTAGGCGACAGAAAAACAAGAGCATTTGATGTTTACCGAAAAACATTTCTTGCGGCATCTTCTCGTAATCGCAAAAAAGTGGAAGCCGCTTTCAATCTGTTTGAAGATCCGCTTTCCCAAGCTGTTTTTTGCGCAATCCTGAAGCGCTACCTTCTTTGTTCCGATACCTTGATGCCGGTATCGGTTTCACGAGAGTATTTTGAGGATGTCTATACCCTGTTGCCCGATGAAGTGTTTGTGGATTGCGGCGCGTATTCCGGAGATACCTTGCGGGATTTTCTGGAGGTGGGGGGGCGTCTGAAAGAATATCATGCTTTTGAGCCTGATCCGGGCAATTTCAGCCAATTGTCTGCGTATGCAGAGGCGTTGCCCACGGATTTTCGCGGCAAGATCCATCTTCATCAAAATGCCGTAGGACACGAACGGGCAACGATCTTTTTTGACGCCGCGGGCACGATGGGTTCCATGGTCAACCCGGATGGAACGACCTCCGTGGAGTCCGTTACTCTGGATGAGGCGCTGTGCGGGGTCAAACCCACCCTGATGAAGTTCGATATTGAAGGTTATGAGGCGTTTGCCTTGCAGGGCGGCAGGCAGATCATCCAAAACGCGCGGCCTGTGCTTGCTCTGTGCGTGTACCACCATCCTTTTGATCTTTGGGAATTGCCCTTGATGGTCAAAAGCATGGTGGGGGATTACCGCTTTTTTCTCCGCGCGTATCAAGAACAGTTCAGCTATACGTGTTACTGCGTTCCTGTCGAGCGGCTCAATCAAAAGCATGTTTAGGGAGCCGAAGTGAAAGACCTGTATATTGTAGGGGCGGGCGGCTTTGGCCGTGAGCTCCTGAACCTTATTCTTGATATTCACGCTATCGCGGGGCCGCGCTGGAATATCATGGGTTTTCTGGACGATACGGAAGACCCTTTGCGTGGCAAGGCGTGCGATGTTTCCGTTGTGGGAACGATTGCGGATTATACGCCCAGGCCCAATGACGCGCTTGCGTTCGGCATCGCCAGCCCTGCCGCCAAACGCAAGCTTGTTCCCATGCTCAAGGCGCGAGGAGCTGTTTTTGAAACCGTCATTCATCCCTATGCCTATCTGGGGCGACACAACACGGTGGGGGAGGGCGTGATCATCTGTAGCGGTTTCGGCATGACGGTCAACGTCGAAATCGGGAATTTCGTGACGATCCTGGGGACTGGCCTGGGCCATGACGTGCGTGTGGGCGACTACAGTACGATTTCTGCCTGCTGTAACATCATGGGGAATGTGACGCTGGGGAAAGGCGTGTTTGTCGGTGGCAATGTCGCCATAGCACCTCATGTGCAGGTTGGGGATGACGCTTATGTCTGTCTGGGAAGCGTTGTGATGAAAGACGTCGGGGCTGGCTGCAAGGTCATGGGCAACCCGGCACGGGAAATTGGCGTATCGGCAAATTTTTAAACAGGCTATATCAATATTGCATAATGTCATTAGATATCAAATGGCTTATTGATGTGTACCTCGTATGAGAAGATTTATATAATAGGGCAGGGTCAAACTCCCCTGGCCTGCGCACAGTTGTTGCATGAGCGCGGCATTAAATGTATTTTTTTGGAGTATGATCAAAGAATCAAGTCATTTTCTGAAAAGAAAGCGAAATTGATCGGTATTCCATATTTTATGGCAACTCAAGATAAGCTGAAGTCTGTTTTTGAATGCCATAAGAAAACTCTTGTTTTAAGTGTCAATAATACTTTTTTGTTCCCAAAAAGATTTGTTGAACTGAAACATGTAGATATTATAAATTACCATAATTCGTTGCTTCCTCGGCATAGAGGAGTTCATGCTGAAGCATGGTCTATTTATGATGGGGATTCTACAACAGGTATAACGTGGCATGTAGTCAATTCTGGAATTGATACTGGCGATATAATATGTCAGTCTGAAATCTTATTAGATGATAAGATGACATCTCTGTCACTGCTTCATGCGCAATCAAAAATTGCATTAAATACTTTGAATATTTTTTTGGATGATATTTTACAAAATAAATGGACTGCTATAAAACAATCAAAGGAAAATCATGGTTCTCTTCACCTGAAAAAAGATATTCCTAATAATGGAGAACTTTGCCTTGATTGGTCATGTGAAAAAATATGGAATTTTTTGCGTGCAATGGACTATGGCCCACTCCATATTCTTGGAAAGCCAAGAGTATATTTTCAAGGAAAATGGTATACTTGGAATAAGTATTATCGAATAGATAACGTTAATAAAAATAATATAAAAATTCAATTAAATACTAATTCTATAGTTATAAATGGTATATTTTTATTAGATGGAATTTTTGAAATAATATAATATGGAGGAAGGGATATGGCTAAGATTTGTTTTATTAATGCATATGAAACTTCTTATCTTGGTACAAGAGTCTTGGCATCCTATATGCTTTCCAAGGGACATGAAGTACATGGAATTCTTTTGGAGTCTGGCGAGTACCTGCAAATAGAAGAACCCCTTGAAGGGCATGAAGGCTATCAGTCATATTCTCGTGGTCAATTAATGGTTAACAGGGCCACAAAATATAAAATCGGGCAGGAGGATACGGATCTGCTTGCTCGCATTTTACAGGCAGAAGCTCCGGATGTCATAGGCTTTTCTGCGCGCAGCACCAATAATTGGTTGATCCCTGTTCTTGTACCGGTATTCAAGGCTGCTGTTCCCTCAGCTTTGTTGGCTGCCGGCGGATTCGGCCCCACGCTTGAGCCAGAGCTTTATCTGGACGGCGGTTTTCATTGCGTCATCCGTGGCGATGGAGAAGAGGCGCTTGCCGGTTTGATGGACTGTGTGGAAGAAGAAAAGCGCGCCCAGCGTCCCAATATGCAAAAGTATTCGCTTTGTAACACTATTTGGCGTTATAGGGGGGGGGATATAAAAAATCGAATGAATCCCCAAGAAAAAAATCTCAGCAAGTACGGCGAAGCCTTGCATGGGCATAAATATTTTTCTTTTATCAAGAATGGGGTCATGTATCGTCATTATGATCCTCAAGTTGATGGGGATACATACTTTACCTACTTTGGGAGAGGTTGCATTGGGCATTGCACCTATTGCTCTGGCGGACAATGGTCTTCATTATATAAAAATGAAGGCGTTAGGGTATATAAAAGACGAAATAGAGAGGTGTCTGAAGTTATTGAAGAACTAAAAAAGATGCCGGAAAAACCACAACATTTATGGTTTGTGGATGAATACTTCGGACTATCACGTGAAAAAACTCTTGAATTCTGTAAACTTTATAAAGAACATATAGGAAAGACATTCTTTTGTTATATTAATTATGATTATATGCTTGAACATCAAGATATTTTCTATAAACTTGTTGATTCAGGGCTTATTGGTACAGGTGTAGGATTTCAAACTGGTTCTGAAAAATTTGCGAGAGATCAATATCATCGTCAATTAAAAAATGAGCATTTACTTGAATTTACAAAACTTTGTTTTGATACAAATTTATTTACAGGCATTCATCTTATTGGTGGTAACTGCTATGAAACAGAAGAAGTTTTTCAGGATACAGTTGATTTAATACGCAAGTTGCCTTTTTCTATTGAAGATCCGTGGCGTATGCCATTGGAAAATATTCGACTGCGTCCACATCCTAAAACACCTATTACTTTCCTGTCTCCACAAGTTGTTACTCATCCTATGAGTGCAAAAGAATGGTTCTATAGAGGGATTTTATGGGAATTCGCTCGTATTCTTGACAAGGATGAATTTGAAAATTTGCGTAAGGAAACCTGCTGGCATGAAGATCCGGTTAAGCTTAACCAGCATTTTAAAGAAACTCTTTTAAATAAACAGCGTCAACATTTTCGCCGGATGATTGATGATCTCCATGAAAAAAGACTTGTTTTTTATGGTGCTGGGGATCTCTATACATATAATAAGGAATTTTTTCAGGATCTCAATCCTGAAGCATTTTTAATTGACAAGCATTATGCCACCCCTGCTTCCATTGATGGGACTCCTGCCTATGAGACAGATGACTTTTTACAGCAGAATATAGATAATGATATTTTTTTCCTTACTTTTATTCGAGCTTCACCTCGCCCTAGAGTAAAACTGCACCATCAGTTTGGTATTCCAAACGATAGAATCCATAGTTGTACGTCTATATTAAAATAAAAAGTCCAAAATACCACTTGGAGGAGTGTTTGCAGCTTTATGTGCAAATGCTCCTCCAGATTTTTTGCTTTGTTGCGGACTCAGTGGCGGATTTTTGTTTTTGCAGGCAGATGCTAAAGCCGTCTTGCCTCCCCGGAGTCGAAGGCATCGGGCGGCGCGTGCGCATCGCTTCGGGGCAACCTCACTGGATGCCTCCGTCCTTGTCCCTCCACGTTTTTCCCGCTTGATTTTGGGTCACGGTTGGGGTTACCTTAATAAGGTATGGAGCGTTCTGATTTTCAGGACGCTTTCCCACTGTGTGGGCAGGAGGCCGCCGCGAAGGCGCAAGCGCAGGTCATTTGCGCGGTTAAACGCCGGAGCAGACGCGTTTTTGAATTTTGAGTTCATAGAAACTCAAACCCCATGTGCTCCAGAAGCGGAAGGATGCGAACGCGCGTCAATTTCTGAAAATTCTTATCGCGGCAGTCCCATGAAAAGCTCTCTCTCTCTCTCTCTCTCTCTCTCTCTCTCTTCTTTCTAAAAAGCGGATATTTTTTGAAACTGGAAACAGTTTCAAGGCGTGGGCTGTCTTTCTGCATGGAAGGCAGCCTGCTTCATCCTGCCCGGAGGGCGGGAGTCTTTTTTTGTGAACTTGAACATATAATGTGAATTTATCTGTATCGTGGCACAAGTACTTTAAAAATTTCAGGGGAGGCCAGATAGTGTCGTCCGAATTCTATTTTTCTTTTCATGCTCCTGTGGCCGATTCGCCGCAAGATGCTGTCCTGGCCTTGCGCGCGGCCTGTCTTTCGCGTCTTGATGAAGCGGGTCTCCGGCCAGAATCGCTTGTGCTGCTTCGCTTTTTTTGCAGCGACGTCTATACCCAGGCCCCGCTTGTGGAGCGGCTCTGGCCTCTGGACGTGCCGTGCCAGCGCGTCTGCATCGGGCAGGCTCCGCTGGATTCCGCCTTTCTTTCCCTTCAGGCGTATTGCGTTGACGGCCCGGTGGAAAAGCGTCTGGAAGACGATGGAAGCCTTGTCCTGCGGCATGGCGTATGGGAATCGCTCTGGACGCTTGATTATCCTCCCGCGCCGGCTGATTCCGAAAGCCAGTCCGACGCCGTCATCGCATCCCTGCGTGAGAAGCTTCAGCGCCGCGGCATGACCCTGGAGCGCGACGTCATCCGCACCTGGTACTATGTGCGCGATGTGGACAACAACTATGCCGGCATGATCAGAAGCCGCGTCCGCCATTACGAGGCGTCCGGACTCACTCCCCAGACCCATTTCATCGCCAGCACCGGCATTGAAGCCGACGCGCCGCGGCCGGATGTGCTTACCTGGCTGCACAGCCATGCCGAAAAGGGCTTGCAGCCCGATCAGGTGACGTGGCTCAAGGCCGAGGATCACCTTTCCCCCACCCATGTTTACGGCGTCAACTTCGAGCGCGCCACCCGCGTCGTCTACGGAGATCGCGCGCACTGCCGCATTTCCGGCACGGCCAGCATCGACAGGGAAGGGCATGTGCTGCACAAGGGGGATGTGCTGCGTCAGTTCGAGCGGGCAGTGGAAAACGTTGAAGCCCTGCTCCATGAGGGCGGCATGGAACTGCGACACCTTCAGGCCGCCACCATCTATCTGCGCGACGCGCACGATTACCCGCGTCTTGCTCCCCTGGTGCGCAAGCTGCTGCCCGCCGACTGCGCCGTCAACGTCACCCGTGGACCCGTATGCCGCCCTGACTGGCTTGTGGAGATCGAGGCCGAGGCTGTCGCCCCGTGGAATTCCCCATTCCCGTCGTTTGCGTGAAACGCCTTCCGGCCAATCTGCCCGGCAGGATGAAAACGAACCGTTTTTCAGGAGTTGCAGCATGAGCATCGACACCATGACCTGGGACAACCTGTCCGAATACGCGGGCAGGCATGTCATCGTTTTCGGCACGGACCAGAACGGCACGGCCCTTGTGGAGTTCGCGCGCGCCAAACATCCTTCCGTCGCCATTGATTTCCTTCTGGATTTCTCCTGTCCGCGCGAACATCTCGGTCTGCCTGTCCTCACGCTGGAACAGGCCAGAGAGCGGAATTTGCTGGAGGGGGCCACCATCATCATCGCCCATGCCAATCCCATGGGCGCGCTCAATCAGCTTCTGGACGACGCCCCGGCCGAAATCCGCCTGGCCTCGCGCCAGTTGCACGCCATCTTCCATGCCGGCAGTGTGCCTTCTCCGCTGCACGCTGAAAAAGAGGTGATTCCTTTTTATCTGGAACGCGGAACCCCAAGCATTCCCGCTCTTGTGGGCAACGCCTATCAGGTGGGCGGCCCCGGAGGGGAAAACATCTTTGAGCTTGCCGACTTTGACAGGCAGGAATACGTCACCTGGCGCCTGCCTGCGCCGCCCTGTCCGCTGTCGCTCAAGGAATTCAGCACCGCCGTCCGGCAGGATACCCTGCCCATGCGCATGTCTCACCTGAGCTATTTGCTGTGGAAACGCGGCGTCCATGTGGCCCAGCTTTCGCCCTCGCGTCGCTGGCTGGTGGGCGTGCGCTACAATTATTTCTTCCTTGACATTCTGAATACCGAAACCGGAGAGATGATCCGCTGGCATGATCTGCCTCCGGAAGAGGGCCTGTGGGATTATGTGGCCACAGGGGATTTTGACGGCGACAAGGACGAGTTTCTCTTTGTCCGCTGGCCCCTCAGGGACGCCATTCAGGGCATGCGCGACGGAACCAACCGCGTTCACTGTCAGGTGGGACGGCTGAACCTGGATACCCTGAAGGCGGAAATTCTGCATGAGTTCGACTTTCAGGATCGCATCCATCAATGCACCATTTCCGGCGACGGGCGCTACATGGTCTTTGCGCCCATGCGCGTGCTGCGCCCCGGCGGCGATCCGCGCAAGATCAAACAGGAAGACATCATGCGCAATCTCCAGCAAACCGTCGTGCTGGACAGCATGGCCACGCTGGATCTCAAAACAGGAAAGGTCTGGCTGACGAAGATCCCCTTCCCCATTCCGGCCCACTTCGAGCTGGATCCCTTTGATCCGCATGTGTTCTACGTTTCCACGCACAGCCTCATGCCGCACGCCGAGGGGGTTCTCTGTTTCCAGCCCGGCACGCTGCACAAAATGCGCATCCTCGACGGCGAAACCGTCATGGAAGGAACATACACCCACCCCGGTTTTGTCCGCACCACCCAGCATTGCGTGTTTGCCTGGGAAGGGGTTCCGTATATTGCCGCAACCAATCAGAACAAGCTTGAGATCATCGACGCCCGCAGCATGACCCTGTGGCACTGCCACACCATCGCTGACGATCCCTTCTACGATACGGCCAATTTCAATGATCCGGAATTCTTGAAAAAACCCTTCAACCTGCCGCCCCAGCCAGCCTGGTGCGATTCCGTTTCCGCCTCGGGCGACGGCAAAACGCTTGTCCTCCACCTCACCGATCGTTTCTGCCTCTTTGATATGGCGAGCAAAAAGGTGATCGGCAATGTGAAGTACCGCGGCGTTTCTCGCAGCTCGCACGGGCGCTACTGGATGCAGAATGCTTCAGAGCAGGCGATCCGCAAGGCCTATTTTGCAGCAAAGAACTGAGCGCGCCGTCGTCCCATGACGACCGATCAGGGGGAGCGTGTGCAGAAGCCGCGCTTCCCTTCATCGTTTACGCCTGTTGCGGGTGTCCGGCCTACCGGGAAAGCATTGTGAGGATCGGCAAAACAGGCTATAAACACGATGCACGGCTGCTTCTTTTCATTACGCTGTCTGCGCCAGGCGCGGCGCATACCGGAAAAGGGGCATAGCCATGAGGCGTTTACTCTTGGCCCTGCTGCTCGCCTTGGCTGTGGTGCTGTTGCTGGCGTCTGACGCCAGATAACGGCTGACCCCGGTCCATGTACGGTGGGCCGGGGTCGATGAATTAACCCTCTAACTGGCAGTCGTGCGGGGCGCTGTAACGCGCCGCGCCAGCCCCGGTTCTTGTTAGCAGCAGGAACCGGGGTTCCCTTTTTGTATAAGCGCTCCTGCCCAACTTGGCAAGAGGTGGATTGAGCAACTGGACTTGCCCGTGCAGAGAGGAGAGCCGGCCAACCGGTTGCAGCCTGTGGTTGACTCGTATAGAATCATGCGTGCACGGCTGCTTCTTTTCATTACGCTGTCTGCGCCAGGCGCGGCGCATACCGGAAAAGGGGCATAGCCATGAGGCGTTTACTCTTGGCCCTGCTGCTCGCCTTGGCTGTGGTGCTGTTGCTGGCGTCTGACGCCAGATAACAGGTGACCCCGGTCCATGCGTGGTGGGCCGGGGTCGATGAAATAACGTCAACAGGCAGCCGTGCGGGGCGCTGTAACGCGCCGCGCCAGCCCCGGTTTCTGTTACCAGCAGGAGCCGGGGTTCCCTTTGTATATAAGTCTGTAACAGGCGAATGTCTACTACTCATTTCATAATCAGGATGGACCGGATTATGTGGATCATCCGCCCCGAAACAGTGGTTTTTCGCGGTTGAACTCCACTGTACCGCCGTGGAATCCTTATGGGTTTTACGGTCTTCTATGAAACATGCGTCCGCCGCACAAACGCCACAGGCGCGCGATATGCACCGCGCGCCTGTGGAGAAGCATGGCCGCGCCCCGCATCTGGGGCGCGATCCGGAAAGCCGTGTTAGCCGATAAGGGACATGGCCATCTGCGGCAGGGAGTTGGCCTGCGAAAGCATGGCGATGGCGGACTGGGTGAGGATCTGGTTCTTCACGAAGTTCGTCATTTCCGTGGCGACGTCCACGTCGGAAATGCGGGATTCCGCCGCCTGCACGTTTTCGGCCTGGGTCTGGAGGTTGGTGATGGTGTTTTCCAGACGGTTCTGCAACGCGCCGAGGTGCGCGCGGATGTTGTCCTTGGACACAATGGCTTCGTCCAGGGCCACGAGAGCCTTCTGCGCGTTTTCCTGGGTGGAGATGTTGTGCCCGGCCTTGTCCAGAGCCGCTTCATTGCCCACGCCAAGGTCCGCCGCCTTGGCGGAACCGATGTTGATGTAGTAGTAGTCTTCCGCCGAGTCGTTGCCCACGCCAAAGTGGATCTTGAGTTCACCGGTGGAATTCAGGTTGGCATCACTCACGCCCTTGCCGTTGTGTGTGCCGGACAGGGAACCGTCAAGGAGCTTCACGCCGTTGAAGTCCGTAGCGTTGGCGATACGGGTGATTTCCGAAGCCATGGCCTGGTATTCGGAATCAATGATCAGGCGCTGCGTGGAGTTGTACGTGCCGGTGGCGGCCTGTTCGGCCAGTTCCTTCATACGGATGAGCTTTTCGTCGATGACGCCGAGAGCGCCGTCAGCGGTCTGGATCAGGGAGATGGCGTCGTTGGCGTTGCGCACACCCTGGTTCAGCGTGGTCACGTCGGACCGCATCAGTTCGCGAATGGCGAGACCGGCCGCGTCGTCAGCGGCGCTGTTGACGCGCAGACCCGAAGAAAGGCGCTGCACGGACTTGCTCAGATTGTTGTAGTGGGAACCGAGAGTGCGCGCGGTGTTGCCGGCCATCGTGTTGGTGTTGATAGTAAGGGCCATGCTATTCCTCCATGAATAGACTTGACGTTCCGACGGCACACAATGTCGATTGCGTCCATGCAATCATCCGTCGTTGCCCCCCTTATCGACACGTCGGCGGCAAACTATAGGGCCGGACGAAAAAAAATTCGATTTTTTTTGCGCGGCGGATCCGGCCGGCGATCACTGGCGGCTGGATGCCGGATCCGCCAGAACCTGTTCGGCCTTTCGCACGTCCGCCGCGATTTGGGCGACAAGCTCGTCAGGCCCGCTGAAGGCGACTTCGTCACGCAGGCGTTCCACAAAGGCGACTTCAAGCTGTCTGCCGTAGAGGTCTCCGGAGAAACCGAGCAGGTGGGTTTCAACACTCAGACCGGCCGGGCCGAAGGTGGGATTGTGCCCGATATTGGTGACGGCGGGCCAGACTGTTCCCGAGGCGGTGCAGGCCGCCTCGCTCCCGAGCGGGGCGTGCAGCGCCGGCAGATGCGAAGAGGCGGGCGGCAGACTGGCCAGCGTGGCGTACACGCCGGGCCGCGGCAGCATGACGCCGCTCTCGGTGAGATTGGCGGTGGGGAAACCGAGCGTCCCGCCGCGTTGCAGCCCGTGCACGACTTCGCCGCGCACGGCGTGCGGCCGACCGAGCAGGGCGGCCGCCTCGCGGGGCCGGCCGGCCAGCAGCAGCTCGCGCACGCGCGTTGAGCTGACGGTTGCTCCGTTTATGGTGAAGGGCGCTAGCGTGTGGACGCTGAAGCCGCTGCTTCGCCCTATGGCGGCCAGGCGTTCCGGCGTGCCCGAACGCCCCCGCCCCAGCGAAAAGTCGTGCCCGAGCGAAAGGCGGCGCATGCGCAGGCCGTCAAGCAGCAGGCGGCGCACAAAGGCTTCCGGCGTCATGGCGGCAAATTCCCGCGTGAAGCGCACAAGCAGGACGAGATCCATGCCGGCCGCTTCCAGCAGGGCAAGCCGGGCGGGCGTGGTGGTGAGACGCGGCGGCGCGTGCGGCGTCAGCACTTCCAGCGGATGTGGTTCAAAGGTGACGGCCACGGCCGGGCAGCCTTCGCGGGCTGCACGCTCGCGCGTGCGTGCAAGCAGCGCCTGGTGACCAAGGTGCACGCCGTCGAAATTGCCGATGGTGACATGCGTCCCCGCGCTCAGGTCAAGCGCCGGGGGCAGGCTCAGCGTAAGGGAAGAACGTGTCAGGATCATGGCGGATCAGGGGTGTCGTTTGCCGCCCGGAGCGTTGTCCAGCGCCATCATGACGGCCTCGGAGAAAAGATCGGGAGCCAGCGCGCCGCGCACCATCAGATCATTGACCAGAAAATGGGGCGTGCCCTGAATGCCGAGGCGGGCGGCCTCGGCCATGTCCTCTTCAATGATTTCCCTGACGCGGCGCGAGCGCGCGTCCGTCGAAAGCCGGCGCACATCCAGCCCGGCGTCAAGCGCGGCGCGTTTGATCGCCGCCTCGCCGTCATTGAGAACATCCTCCCGCCGGCTGAACAGCAGGTCGTAGAACTTCCAGGATTTTTCCGCATCCTGGAGACCCGCCGCCACATGGTATTCGGCCGCAAGGCGCGCCGCTCCCCGATCTTCCAGCGGGAAATGCTTGAACACATAGCGCACCTTGCCCGCGTGATCCTTGAGCAGTTTGCGCACAGTGCCGGCCGCCTGCTCGCAATACGGGCAGGTGAAGTCGGAAAACGCCACAATCGTCACCGGCGCGTCGACTGCGCCGCGGATGGGGCGCTGGCTGATATCCACCTTCTTCGGCGTCTCCATGTCAAGCTTCCATTGCTTGATGAGCGACTTGCGGCGGCGCTGGTTGGAGCCTTGCTGGGCTATGTCGAGCACGACTTCGCTGTTCTCGCGCAGAACATCCAGAACCAGATCCGGATCCTTGCGCAGAGCCTCGCGCAGCAGGACCGAAAAATCTTCCCCGGCGGGCGAAGCCGCGGCCGACGCCGTGCCCGCCGCCCACAGCAGCAGCCAGAGGGTCAGAGCCAGCCAGACAATAACGGCGGACAAAAGCAGTTTGCGGTGCGTCATGAAGGAGCCTCGTGTCTGACGCAAAACGCTTCATGCCTGTTTTACAGAAGCGGTTTGCGGAATCGTTCGCAAGAAATGTTTTTTCGCTCTCTTTATGTCGGCAAGGCTGGCGCGCGCCTTTGCAGGTTCTGGCCGCGCTTGCAGGCGGACGCTGGAAATTGCCGTTACTCCGGCGCGTTGTACGCGGCGGCGAGCAGGCGATCCGCTCCGGCGGCAAGCAGATCGGCCGCGAGACCCAGCCCGACGCGGCGCGCCTCATCCGCGCGCCCCGTCACCTCGCGGCGGATCACGGCGGATCCGTCCAGGGCTGCGACCATGCCTTCCAGTTGGAACGTATCCTCGTCGAGCCAGTGCGCGTGCCCGGCAATGGGCGCCTGGCAGCCGCCGTCAAGGCCGGCGGAGAGACCCCGTTCCGCTTCCACGCATACGCGTGAGGGGCGGTGTTCGAGGCAGGCCAGCAGCGAGAGAACGCGCTCGTCGTCCGCCCGGCATTCCAGGCCGAGCGCTCCCTGTCCCACAGCGGGCAGGAAAACGGCGGGAGCAAGCTCTTCCTGATGCGGCGCGCCGAGTTCCAGGCGTTTCATGCCGGCCGCGGCCATGAGGATGGCGTCGAACTCCCCGTCGAGCAGTTTGCGCAGGCGGGTGTCGACATTGCCCCGCAGGGAGACGATGCGGAGATCCGGGCGCAGGGCCAGAGCTTGTGCCTGGCGACGCAGACTGCTGGTGCCCACGGCGGCTCCGGCGGGCAGGGCGTCAAGCGAGGCGTAACGGGCGGAAAGAAAGAGATCCGCCGGGTTTTCGCGCTCCGTCACCGCGCCGAGGGTCAGGCCGTCGGGCAGGCGCATGGGCACGTCCTTCATGCTGTGCACGGCCACATCGGCCGCGCCGGAGAGCAGGGCGTCCTCGATTTCCTTGACGAAAAGCCCCTTCCCGCCGACTTTGGCGAGGGGGACGTCAAGAATGACGTCCCCTCTGGTCTTGATGACCTTCAGTTCCACGTCAAGGCCGGGGTGCGCGGTCATGAGCCGATCCCGCGCGTGTTCCGCCTGCCAGAGCGCCAGGCGGCTTCCGCGCGTGGCAATGGTGAGTGTTTTCATGTGCGTCCCCGCTGTGGAGCAAGCGCTCCTGATGATCCGGAAATTGTTCCCTTGCGGAATGCCCTGGGGGCAGCTCCCATTAAAACGCCTTCCGCGCCAAGCTGAATTTTTTCGGCCGGCGGATTCATGAGGCTGTCTAGTGACAACTGGCGCAGTTGCCGCCGGAGCATCCCGCGCAGCCGCCTCCCCCGCCCGAGGCCGCGGCGCGCGCGTAGGCGGCGGGATCAACGCCTGCCCCGCCGCACGCGCACCGGCAGGGCCGGGAGAGGAGTTTTTCGGTTTCGGCGGCATGGCAGGCCGGGCAGGCCGGCGTTTCGTCGCCAAAAACAAGTTCTTCAAATTCATTGCCGCATTTGGAGCAGCGGTATTCATACATGGGCATGTCGTATCCTCCTGTCTGATTGCAAAAATTCTGCGAAGAATTTTTGCAGGATCGTTCGCGAAAAAATGTGGTTTTTCGCTTACTCACGGCGGCTACGCCGCCGCAAAACCCTTACGGGTTTTCTAGTGTCTACTTTTGCAAGTAGACACTCCGTTGGTAAAACCGCGTTGGGAACACGCGTTTCGGTCCGACGCCAGGCGGCGGACGGTTCAGACCCGGCGGGAGACGCCGCGGCTTTCGGATTCCTTGAGAAAGGGCTTGATCGCCATGACATTCTCAAAAAGGTAGTGATCGACCAGGCCGCACAGCAGATGGCCAATGGCCTCGTGAACTTCCTGGATCAGCGGCGTGAGCATGAGGCCGCGGGGCGGAGCGTTTCCCGTGCGCTCCCCGCCGGCCGCATCGTCCGGCGAAGGCGTCTGCCGTTCCGGATTCGCCGGTTCAGCGGGTGCAGCCGGCCCTGTTCCGTCGGGGGCGTCGGAGATTCCGGACGCTTTCGTCACAAGGCTTGTCGGGACAGCCAGGAGCAGATCGCACAGGCCGGCCATGCGTCCTCCGCCTTCGCCCGTCACGCCGATGCAGAACGCCTCCTGCCGGCGCGCGGCGTGCAACGCCTCGATCAGGTTCGCGCTGTTGCCGGAAGTGGAAATGGCGACAAAAACATCCCCCGGCCGGGCCAGGGCTTCAATCTGTTTGGCGAACACGCGGTCGTAGCCAAAATCGTTGCCGATGGCGGTGAGCACCGAACTGTCCGTGCTCAGGGCGATTGCCGGCAGGGGCGGGCGATCCAGAATGAAGCGGTTGACGAATTCGCCGGCCCAGTGCTGGGCGTCGGCCGCGCTCCCGCCATTGCCCGCAAGGAGGATTTTCCCCCCCCGCGCCAGGGAAACGGCCATATGCCGCGCCGCTTCCGCCACTCTCGCCCCCTGTGCGGCAAAAAAGGCCGAACGCAGGGCGGCCCCGGCCTCGGCATGTCGGGCGATTATCTCCAGTGCCGTGTCACACATAGGCTTTGCTCCGTTTGTCGCGCCCGGCGTTCCCTGGCGCGAGTGGCGTTTCGGGCAGGCGAAACGCATCGATCCGGCAGGAGAACCTACGCGAAAACACGCCCGGTGACAACGTGCGGCGTCGCCCGGCAGTGGTTCGGAACTCTTGGGGACTTCTCGCTCCCAATCCCTTCGACAGGGGAATGATTCCCCTGCCCCGCAATGGCCGGCCGACGCCCGGGGCCGGGACATTACGGGGGCATCATGCCCATGCCTCGTCGCCCGGCAGCGGGGCAGAACTTCCATACCACATGATCCGCGCCCCCGGAAAATGTTCTGTTGAAGAAAATTCGGGATTTGACTAGAAGTCGCTCATGAAAGATTTCCCGTCGCCTTCCTTTCTGCTTGTCGTCAAGGCGGGCCATGCCGGCGCGCTGGCGCTGGCCCGGATCATGCGTTCCTGGCTGGAGACGCGGAGGGCCTCCGCCGCCATCCTTGCGGCCGACGCCCCGGCGGAAATGTTGCGCGCCGCGGCGGCGGGCCGGAGCGCGGTCATCGTGCTCGGCGGCGACGGAACGGTGGTGGGCGTCTGCCGGCGGCTTGCCGGCCTTGGATCGGCCGCGCCTCCATACATGGGCGTCAATTTCGGGCAGGTCGGCTTTTTGGCCGAAGTGCCGCCCGACGGCTGGGAAGCGTGGCTCGAACGTCTCCTCGCCGGAACCCTCTGCGCCCGCCCCCGTCTCTGTCTGGCCTGGGAAGCGCGCGGCCACGCCGGCGTGAACGGTCTGGCCGTCAATGACGTGGTGGTGGGCAGGGGATCTCTGGCCCGCGTCCTGCCTGTGCGCGTGGTGGTGGAAGATCCGGACGGAGAGGAACACGATCTCGGCTGGGTGCGATCCGACGGCATGGTGATTTCCACGCCCCAGGGCACGTCGGCCTACGCCCTGTCCGCCCACGGGGCGCTGTTGCATCCCGACGTCCGGGGGCTGGCGGTGACGCCTGTTTCGCCCTTTTTCAAGAGTTTTCCGGCCATGGTCCTGCCTCCGGATCGGGGCGTGCGCCTGGAAACGGCGCCCCGGGCCCCCTTCCCGGCGGAAAACGCGGGCCGCGACGAGGAGGGGCCTCTTGCCGTGGACGCCTTTTTGACTGTGGACGGGCAGGAGGGCTTTGCCCTTGCTCCCGGCGACGCCGTGACCGTGCGTTGTCTTGATGCGGGGCTTTCCCAGATGACATTGCCGCACGACAGTTATTTTGGCCGGCTGGGCGAGCGGGGGTTTCTCCGCACCGGCGCCTGCTGACGTTGCGGGGCGGCCCCGGCCCGCGGCAGAAAATTCTGCCCGGGCATGAATCCGGCCGCAAGAATCGTTTTTTTCTGGCGGGGAGCGGCATTTTCCCGCAACAGGCCGATCTGTTTCACGGCATTGAATGTAAGGACTTGGTGCACCGCATGACTTTCCCTTCGTCTCTCGCTGATTTGCTCTCCGATTGCTTCGCCCTTCAGGATGAAGCCACGGAACGCTGGCATTCCGAAGAACCCGCCGCGCCGGAGCCGCCCGCCCTTGCCGGGCCGGAGGTTTCGCCCGGCGCTCTGTCCAATAGCCTGCGCGCCCTTGTGCTGGATCAGCACCTGCGCAATTTCCGCCTCTGGCATGTGGAAGATACGGCCCGTCGCCGCGATGTGGACGACGCCGTCATTGCCGACTGCAAGCGGCGCATTGACGTGCTCAACCAGGAACGCAACGATCGCATGGAACGGGTGGACGCCTGCCTTGTCGCGCTGTTGCGGCCGTACCTGCCCGAGGCATGTCCCGAGGCGTACAACACCGAATCGCCGGGCATGGCCATTGACCGGCTTTCCATCCTCAGCCTCAAGATCTGGCACATGGCGGAGCAGACCCGGCGTGAGGACGCAAGCCCCGACCATATCGCCGCCTGCCGGGAGAAGCTCGCGGTTCTGCACAGACAGCGCCAGGATCTGGCCGCGGCCGTTCAGGGCTTGATGGCCGAATATCTGGCCGGAACCAAGCGGCCCGGAGTGTATTTTCAGTTCAAGATGTATAATGATCCGAACCTCAACCCCCAGTTGTACGCGCCGCGCGGGTAGCCCCGGCGGGAGCGCGATGCGGGCGCGCGGAGGGCGCATGTCCGAGTACGAAGCCGTCATCGGCCTTGAAGTGCATGTTCATCTGTGTACGGAATCCAAGCTGTTCTGTTCCTGCCCGACCACCTTTGGCGTGGAGCCGAACACCAACGTGTGCGAAGTGTGCGCCGGTATGCCCGGCGCGTTGCCTGTGCTCAACGAGCGCGCGGTGGAGTATGCCGCCAGGGCCGGTCTCGCCCTTGGCTGCACCATCAACAACGACTCCGTTTTTGCCCGGAAAAACTATTTTTACCCGGACATGCCGGTAAACTACCAGATTTCCCAGTTTGAACGCCCCCTGTGCGAACACGGCCACCTTGACATTGATGTCGGAGGAAAGACGCGGCGCATCGGCATCACCCGCATTCACATGGAGACGGACGCGGGCAAGAACATCCACTCCGCCGTGGAGGACAGGAGTTTCGTCGATCTCAACCGGGCCGGCGTGCCGCTCATCGAAATCGTGTCCGAGCCGGACATGCGGAGCGCGGAGGAGGCCGTCGCCTATCTCAAGGCGCTCCATGCAATTGTGGTGCACCTCGGGATCAGCGACGGGAACATGGAGGAAGGGAGTTTTCGTTGCGACGCCAACGTGTCGATCCGTCCGCGCGGCGCAAGCGCCCTCGGCACCCGCACCGAATTGAAGAACCTCAATTCCTTCCGCCATGTGCAGCGCGCGATTGAATTCGAGATCTCCCGGCAGGAGGACGTTCTTGAAGACGGCGAGCGCGTGGTGCAGGAAACACGGCTCTACGACAGCGTGAAAGGCGTCACCTCCTCCATGCGCGACAAGGAAGAGGCGCACGACTACCGGTACTTCCCCGATCCCGATCTCATGCCCGTGCACATTGAACCGGAGCGGCTCGAAGCGTGGAAAGCCTCTCTGCCGGAACTGCCGGCGGCGCGGCGCGCCCGCTTCATGCGGGAGTGGAAGCTCGCGGAGCAGGATGCGGAAACCCTTGTGGCCGACAGAGCGCTGGCCGACTTTTTCGAGGCCGCCGTGGCGGTCTACCCGGAGCCGCGCAAGATAGCCAACCTCATGCTTGGACCGCTTCTGCGCGAACTCAACCAGCGTGAACCCGCTCCGCGCGGGCCGAGTCAGGGCAAGGAACCGGCTGGCGCGGCCTTCAGGCCGGAAGCTCTGGCCGAACTGGCGCGCATTGTGGATGAAGGCGTCATCAGCGCAAAGATCGCGAACGACATTTTCAGCGATCTTTTCGCCTCCGGCGTCATGCCCGAGGCGTACGTCCGCGAAAGGGGGCTTGTCCAGGTTTCGGACACCGCGGCCATTGAGGCGGCGGTGGAGGCGGCCCTGGCGGAAAATCCGGCTGAAGTCGAAGCCTACCGGGGCGGAAAAACCAAGTTGGCCGCCTTTTTCGTCGGGCAGGTCATGCGCCGGATGAAGGGCAAGGCCAACCCCGCCCTGGTCAACGAGGCGCTCAGGAGGCGACTGGACGGATAGACTTCTCTCTGCGGCCTTGCAACGCCGTCGGCCGAAAGAAACGGTTTTTCGCGGACGGCGTTTGATGAGGGCTGACCTGGGCGTGTTCACACTACGGCTCTTGTCCTCAACAAACGCGCCGCCGCCTTGTCGCCCGGCGCGTTTGATTTCGCCCGTCGGCATGGAGCGGATTTTCCGTTCAAATGCGCGAACCGATTCCTGCCGGAACATTGCCGGCAGGATGCAAAGATTTTAACCCGCTCCCATTAGAACAAAAAATTGAACAACTTGCGTTGCATCAAGCCCTTCCGGCATGTGGAAATGGTCTTTTTCTTTTGGCCGGAGCGGGCTACGCTGTCTCCCGAAAGAGAGTCGGCGCGGCGGTGACGCCGCCCAAGGAAGGTTTGATGCAAAAAAAATGGATTGTAGGCGGCGTTGCCGCGGCGTGTGTGGTCTGGACCACGCTGTTTTTTCTTGCCCGCTGGAATGAAGAGTTCCGGCAGAGTCTTCCCGTCCCGCTGCTTGTCGTTCTCGGGCACGACGACGGCGTGCGCGGCGGCGAATGGGACGACGCCTCTTCCGGAGAGAGCAGCCGTCGGCCCACGCCCGAACATGTTATTGAGGTTTTTTCTTCCGACATTGCCGCCGTTCATGCCGCTGAGGAAGATCAGGCGGCGGATTCGGAAGAAAAACAGCCCGACGATGCGACTGAAGCGACTGATGAAACGGCCGAGACGGAAGAGGGAGATACGGACGAACCGCGCGTTTTCGAGGAAAATCCCCGCTACACGGTGGAGCTTGATCCGGAACGGGGGGAAATTCTGCACAGCGAGGTTCTGAAAGGCGATTCCGCCGGCAAGCTCCTCGCCGCCTGGATGAACGCCAACGACTATACGGCGGCCCTGAATGCCGCCAAGCCCTTGTACAGCCTCACAAACATCAAGGCAGGGCATCCCTTCGCGGTGATCCGCGATCCGGCCGACGGCACGTTCCGCGCCTTTCGTTACGAAATCGACGGCGACAGAATCCTGGAGATCCGCCGGACGGAGGATGTTTTTTCCGCATCCATCGAAAAAATCGACTACACGACGGAACTTGTCCGCGTGCACGGGGCCATATCCACCAACCTTTCCGAAGCTGTCGTCGGCATGGGGGAAACCGTTGGTCTTGCCATTGCCCTGGCGGACGTGTTCGGATCGGAAATCAACTTCATCACCGATCTGCGCGTGGGGGACAGCTTTGAAGTCCTGGTGGAAAAACGCAGCCGGGACGGCGTGTTCAAGGGATACGGCCGGCTGCTCGGGGCGCGCTTCACCAACAAGGGCAAGCTGCATGAGGCCTACATGTTCCCCAACGAGTTCGGCAAGTCCGCCTATTACAACGCCAGGGGCGAGAGTCTGCACCGGGTGCTGCTCAAGGCGCCGCTTTCCTTTTTGCGCGTGACTTCGGGGTACAGCATGGCGCGGCGGCATCCCATCTATGGTCAGGTGCGCCCGCATCAGGGCATTGATTACGGCGCGCCGCACGGAACGCCGATCATGGCCGTGGGCGACGGCGTCGTCTCGCGGGCCGGCCGGGCCGGCGGGTACGGCAAGCAGGTCGTCATCAGGCATTCGGGCGGGCTGGAATCCATGTACGGGCACATGTCGCGCTTCGCCCGGGGCATCCGCCCGGGCGTGGCCGTTCGCCAGGGGCAGACCATCGGGTATGTGGGCGCCACGGGCACGGCCACAGGTCCGCACCTCGACTTCCGGATCAAGCAGCGGGGCAAGTTCGTCAACCCGCACAAGCTGGTGGTTCCGCGGGATCGGGCCGTGGATCGCAAGCGCATGAAGAGCTTCCGGTCTGTGGTGAACGCCGTGAACGCCTGCTGGAGCGGCAAGGATCTCTCGGGGTATGATCCGGACACATGGTTTGCCCCGGAGTAGAAGTCCCTTCATGTTTTTTCGGCAGCGTTTTCATGGCGCGCGCCGCGGCCGGATTTTTTCGGCCTGGCTGGATCCGGAAGGGTGCAGGCCTTTGATATTTGGGGAAAAGTGTTGACCTCATGACTCCGGCCGGGTATTGGGAATGTCGGCGGCATGGGGCGGCCGGGAGTCAGAGACGGCGGGGCGGCCGTGAAAAACCGTCCTGTTCCGGGTTTCCGGGCCTCCCCGAGGCCAAACAAGAGAAGGAGAATCCTATGACCAAGGCAGATCTTGTTGATAAAATCCACGCGAAGAGCGGGTTGTCCACCAAGGCCGCGACGGAAAGCTTTCTGGACGCGGCGCTGACTGTTCTGTCCGAAACCCTGGCAAAGGGAGAATCGGTGTCCTTCACCGGGTTCGGCAGCTTCAAGGTGGTGGAGCGCGCCGAACGCAAGGGGCGCAACCCCCGCACCAACGAGGACTGCATCATTCCTGCGTCCCGCGTCGTGAAGTTCACGCCCGGCAAGTTGCTGAAGGACGCGGTGAAGTAGGATTTCCCCATATTGCGGGCATGGGCTTTGTGAAGACGTTTGTTCCGGATCTGGCGCGAAAGCGAAAAAAGATGTGAAAAAAGCTTGACGCCCCGGCGCAAGGCGTGTAGGAACAACCCTGCTTCAAGCACAAGAACAGGCGCGTAGCTCAGGTGGCAGAGCACTTCCTTGACACGGAAGGGGTCAGCAGTTCAAGTCTGCTCGTGCCTACCATTAAAAAAATGCAGGGAGGGAGGTTAGGCCTCCCGCCCTGTTTTTGTATTGGCCGGAAGCCGAAGCGCGTCCGACCGTGCAACCGACCCTGAAGACGTACAAGCGAAGGTGCGGTGATGGACATTTCGGTGGAAGGAAAAGAGATCGCGGCGTCCGCGGGCGCGACCTGCGGAGACGTGCTCAAACAGGCGCTCAGCGGCAAAAGGTTCAAGGAAACGCTTGCCTGCCGCGCGGGCGAACAGCTTCTCGATCTTGGCGCGCCCGTCCCCGCCGGGGCGACCGAGCTTGCGCCTGTTCTGGCCGATTCTCCCGAGGGCCTGGCCGTTTTGCGCCATTCGGCCTCGCATGTCATGGCCGCGGCCGTGAAAAAACTCTTCCCCGCCGCGCGGGTGACCATCGGCCCGTCCATAGAAAACGGCTTTTATTACGACTTCGATGTCGAGCGCCCGTTCACGCCGGAAGATTTCGACGCCATTGAAGCGGAAATGGCCCGTATCGTCGAGGCGGCCGTGCCCTTTGAGCGGATCGAGGTCTCGCGCGACGAGGCCGTCAGGCTTTTCTCCGAAATGGGCGAAAGCTACAAGGTGGAACTGGCGAAGGATCTGGAAGACGGGACAATCACGCTCTACCGCAACGGCGATTTTGTGGATCTCTGCCGCGGGCCGCACATCCCCCATACGGGCCTGGTCAGGGCGTACAAGCTGCTGTCCGTGGCCGGGGCCTACTGGCGCGGGGATGAAAAGAACAGAATGCTGTCGCGGATTTACGCCACCGCCTTTGCCGACGCCAGGGCACTCAGGGAGCATCTGCACCGCATTGAGGAGGCCAAACGGCGGGATCACCGCAAGCTCGGGCGAGAGCTTGAACTGTTCGCGTTTCATGAGGATGTCGCGCCCGGCATGGTCTACTGGCTCCCCAAGGGGATGCTGCTCCGCACCATTCTGGAAGACTTTCTCCGCAAGGAGCACCTGAAGCGCGGGTACGAGCTTGTGCAGGGGCCGCAGATCCTGCGGCGCGAACTGTGGGAAAAATCGGGCCATTACGCCAATTACCGTGAAAACATGTACTTCACGGAGATTGAAGGCGATATCTACGGCATCAAGCCGATGAACTGCGTCTCGCACATGCTCATTTACAACGCGCATTTGCGAAGTTACCGGGAGCTTCCCCAGCGCTATTTCGAGCTTGGCGTGGTGCACCGGCACGAAAAGTCCGGCGTATTGCACGGGCTGTTGCGCGTGCGCCAGTTCACCCAGGACGACGCGCATATCCTGTGCGCGCCCGAGCAACTGGAAGATGAAATCATCGGCGTGATCGCCCTGGTGCGGGATCTCATGGCCCTGTTCGGCTTCGAGTACCGGGTGGTGATTTCCACCCGGCCGGAGAAGGCCATAGGCTCCGACGAGGATTGGGAGCGCGCCACCAGCGCCCTCGTCAAGGCGGTGGAGCGGGCCGGACTTTCGTACTCCGTCAACGCCGGGGACGGCGCGTTCTACGGGCCGAAAATCGACGTCAAGGTGACGGACGCCATTGGCCGGGAGTGGCAGCTCTCGACCATTCAGTGCGACTTCACCCTGCCCGATCGCTTCGCGCTTGAATATGTCGGGCAGGACGGGGAACGTCACCGCCCCGTCATGGTTCACCGGGCGATCCTCGGCTCGCTTGAGCGCTTCATCGGAGTGCTTACGGAGCACTACGCCGGCGCATTTCCGGCATGGCTTGCGCCTGTGCAGGCCCGCATTCTGACCGTGACGGACGCGCACAACGCCTTTGCCGAGGAAGCGCGCGCCGCACTGAGCCGCGAGGGCTTCCGGGTGGAGGCCGACACGCGCAATGAAAAATTGGGCTTTAAGGTGCGTGAGGCGCAGCTTGCCAAGATCCCCTACATCCTTGTCGTGGGCGACAAGGAAGTCGAGGCCGGGGGCATGAATGTACGCCTGCGCACGGGCGAGAATCTCGGCGTGAAGACGGTGGCCGAAACGGCCGCCCTGATCGCCGGAGACTGCGCGGAACCGTTCAAACGTGGAGGGATGAGCTATCGCTTCTCTTAATGCCAAACCTCGCCGGGACATGCCCCAGGATGGCGTACGCCGCAACGAGCAGATTCGTGCGCGTGAAGTGCGGGTGATCGGCGCGGACAGTGAGCAGCTTGGTATTCTGGGCCGGAATGACGCCATTGCCCTGGCCAGGGAACATGGGCTTGATCTGGTGGAAGTCGCGGCTGCCGCGGATCCGCCCGTGTGCCGGATCATGGATTACGGCAAGTTCAAGTACGAGACGCAAAAGAAGAAGCAAGAGGCCAAGAAGCGTCAGACCATTGTGCAGATCAAGGAAATCAAGGTCCGTCCGAAAACGGACGATCACGATTTTGAAACCAAGGTCCGGCATATCAGGCGCTTTCTTGAAGACGGCGATCGCGTCAAGGTGACCGTTTTCTTCCGGGGAAGAGAAATCGTCCACAAGGATCGCGGGCTGGCCATTCTTGAGCGCATCATCAGTGACGTGAAAGAAGTCGGCAAGGTGGAGCAGGAGCCGAAGGCCGAAGGCCGCACCCTGCAAATGCTGCTGACGCCGCTGCCGAAAAAGGCCTGAGCCTCCCCGGAAGCGGGGACTTGATTCCCTCTGCAAAAAGAGGCAGAGTTTTTCCGGCGAATCGTCGGAATGAAATGAAAAAGGGGAGTCGTGCCCCTTTTCCGTGAGAGACCCCACAGGAGTGGAAGATGCCCAAACTGAAAACAAGACGTTGCGCCGCCAAGCGGTTTTCCACGACCGGGAGCGGCAAATTCAAGCGTCGCAGGCAGAACCTGCGGCACATTCTCACCAAGAAAAACGCCAAGCGCAAGATGCGTCTGGGCCAGGGCGCGATGGTGGATTCAACCAATCTGAAAGCCGTGCGCCGGATGATGCCCTACGCCTAGTGTCTAAGACACTACAAATCCGTAAGGGGTTTGCGGCGGCGTAGCCGGGTTCATTTGCGAAAAACCACGTTTTTTCGCGAACGATCCTGCAAAAATTCTTCGCAGAATTTTTGCAATTAGACACTAGCTGATTTATGTGCGAACTTGCGGAAGGCGCGCCGCTTCGGGCGGCGTGACGCCGCAAGCCCGCGTTTTCGGCCTTGCACGCCTGCACGGCGAACGGTTCACCGTTCGGATCGCAGGGCAGGGTCCGTCCCGAATCCGCGCCCGTCTGGCATGATCTCCGCCTCGTCGGGCCGTCAAAGCATCGGAGGATTTCCATGCGTGTGAAGAGAGGTCTTGCTGCCCACCGTCGGCACAAGAAATATCTGGATATGGCCAAGGGCTTCCGGAGCGGGCGCAGCCGCCTGTACCGGACGGCCCGTGAAGCTGTCGAACGCTCGCTGGCGTACGCCTTTGTCGGCCGCAAGCAGCGCAAGCGCGAGTTTCGCAAGCTGTGGATCCTGCGCATCAACGCGGCCGCTCGCGAACATGGGCTTTCCTACTCCAAAATGATGTTCGGCCTGAGCCAGGCCGGTGTGGCGCTCAACCGCAAGGTGCTTGCCGATATCGCGGTGCGCGCCAAGGAAGATTTCGCCAGCCTGGTCGAGCTTGCCAAGAGCAAGCTTGCGTAGGGAAGACCAGCCTTGCGCCTCGACGCGCCGGATGCCCGGCAGGGGTTTTCGGGCGCAATCGTCGGGGAAGGTTGCGGGTGACGCCGCGGGCGTCACCATACTGGAAAAATCACGGCAAGGCCGGCCACGACCCGGCTTTGCCGCATACATATCGAAAGGTCAACCGAATGGACCTTCTCACGGAACTCGAAAGCCTGATCCCGGAACTTGCCAAGGGCCTGGATCAGGCTTCTTCATTACAGGATCTGGAAGCCCTGCGCGTGGATTTTCTCGGGCGCAAGGGCCGCATCGCCCGCATCATGGCGCGGCTGCCCGAGCTTGGCCCCGAAGAGCGGCCCCGCCTCGGCCAGGCCGCCAACAGCGTGAAGGAGCGGCTGACGCAGCTGTTTGACGAGCGAAAGACAGCGCTTGTCGCGGCGGCGGAAGCGGCTTCCCTGGCGCGCTTTGACGCGGGCCTGCCCGGCCGGCTTCCCTGGCGGGGATCGAAACACCCGATCACTTTGGTGACGGAAGAAATCTGCTCCGTTTTCCGGCAGCTCGGCTACGAAGTCGTCTCCGGCCCCGAAGTGGAGACGGAATATTACAATTTCGAGGCGCTGAACATTCCGCCCGATCATCCGGCGCGCGACATGCAGGACACCCTGTACGTCTCCGACGGGATCGTCCTCCGCACGCACACGTCGCCCATGCAGGCGCGCGTGATGCTCGCCCGCAAGCCTCCCGTGGCCGTCATTGCGCCGGGGCGGGTGTACCGGCGCGATTCGGACATCACCCACACGCCGATGTTCCATCAGGTGGAAGGTCTGCTCGTGGACAGCCATGTGACCATGGCCGATCTGCGCGGAACGCTGACGGCCTTCACCCGCGCCGTGTTCGGATCGGATACGCGCGTGCGCTTCCGCCCGAGCTTTTTCCCCTTTACGGAGCCGAGCGCGGAGGTGGATATATCCTGCTGCATGTGCGGCGGCAAGGGGCATGACGGCGGCGCGACCTGCCGCGTGTGCAAGGGCACGGGCTGGCTGGAAATTCTCGGGTGCGGCATGGTGGATCCCGAAGTTTTCAAGGCCGTGGGCTACGATCCCGAACAGGTTTCGGGCTTTGCCTTCGGCATGGGAATGGAGCGCATCGCCATGCTCAAGTACGGCATCGGTGATTTGCGGATGTTCTTTGAAAACGATGTGCGTTTCCTTGGTCAGTTCGCGGGCCGGTTCGCCTGATAGGGGTGTGCGATGCTGCTGAGTTTGAAGTGGTTGCGTGAATTCGTGCCGTATGAAGGGAGCGCCCAGGAACTGGGCGATCGCCTGACCATGCTCGGACTGGAGCTGGAGGACATTCTCCGCCCGTACGAGAATATCGCCGGGATTGTGATAGGCCATGTGCTGACGTGCGAAAAGCACCCGGAATCGGATCATCTCTCCGTCTGCACGGTGGACGCCGGCCAGGCCGAGATCCTCACCATCGTCTGCGGCGCGCCCAATGTGGCGGCCGGGCAGAAGGTTCCGGTGGCTCTGGTGGGCACAACCATGCCCGACGGCATGAAGATCAAGAAAGCCAAATTGCGGGGCGTGCCGTCCTTCGGCATGATTTGTTCGGAACGCGAACTCGGGCTTTCCGACGATCATTCCGGCATTTTTGTTCTGCCTGACTCCTTCCGCCCCGGCGATCGCCTGATCGACGCGCTGGATCTGGAACGGGAGGTGCTCGAACTCGGCATCACCCCCAACCGTGCGGACTGCCTCTCCGTGCTCGGTCTGGCTCGCGAAACGGCGCTGGCCTTCCGCCTGCCGCTCGCCCTGCCCGAAGTTTGCGTGAACGATGAAGGCGCGGATTTCGCGGCCGAGTGGGACGTGACCGTGCCCGATCCCGAGTACTGCCCCTTCTACCAGTTGCGCCTGGTGGAAAACGTCGCCGTGGGGCCGTCGCCCATGTGGCTTCGCCATCGCTTGCGCGCGGTGGGCGTGCGCCCCATTTCCAATGTGGTGGACGTGACCAATTTTGTGCTCATGGAACTGGGCCAGCCGCTCCACGCCTTTGATCGCGACAGGCTGCGCGGCGGCCGCATCGAGGTCTCGCCCGCGCGGGCCGGCGAACGGCTGGTGACGCTGGACGGGCAGGAGCGCATCCTCGCGCCCGGCGATCTGCTGATCCGCGATGCGGAACGCCCCGTGGCTCTGGCCGGGGTCATGGGCGGGCTGGATACGGAAATCACCGCCGAGAGCCGGAACGTGCTGGTGGAAAGCGCGGTCTTCCGGCCGGCCAGCATTCGCAAGACGGCCCGACGGCTCGCGCTTTCCAGCGAAGCGTCCTACCGCTTCGAGCGCGGAGTGGACCAGCCCGGCGCGGTCTACGCCATGAACCGGGCCGTGACCCTCATTGCCGAACTGGGCGGCGGCACGATCCGGCGCGGAGCCTGCACGCTTGAGTCCCGCCCGTGGAGCGCGCCCACGCCGCGTTTTCGCCCCAAACGGGCGGCCGATTTGCTGGGGATGCCCGCGGAAGCGGATTTCTGCCGCGAGGTCTTCACCCGCCTCGGCTGTCGTGTGGAAGCGGGGCGGACGGACGACTGGACCGTGGCCACGCCAAGCTGGCGGCACGATCTGACGCGGGAGGCGGATCTGATCGAAGAAGTGGCGCGCGTGCGCGGCATGGACGCCCTGCCCGAAACTCTGCCGGCGGTTTCCCGGCCGCTTTCCGGCTTTGGCCTGCCGCAGTCGCGCTTCGACTTTCTGGCCGCAATCAAGGCGTGGGGCAGTGGGCTGGGCCTGAACGAAGCCGAAAACTACAGCTTTGTCGGGCATAAGGATCTGGATCATCTGGGGCTTCCGCAAGAAGGGCGCATCAGCGTGATCAACCCGCTGACGGAAGACCAGAATGTCTTGCGCACCCGACTGGCCCCGGGGCTTCTCCAGAACGTGCGGCACAATATCGCGCATGACAACGCCGGGCTTCGCCTCTTTGAAGTCGCCAACATCTTTCACGCCGATCCGACGTCGGAAACCACGGCCCGGGAAGAGCCGCGCCTCGGCATCGCGCTGTACGGCGCGCTGTACGATTCGGCCTGGCCGCAACGGGAGGCGGATGCGGACTACACAGATCTGCGCGGCATCATTGATCATCTCCTGAAGGCTCTGCGCTTGCCGGAGCCTGTGTTCGCCACGGTGGAGGAAGCCGAGGCCGCGCGCGAGGGCTTCGCCTTCCTCGCGCCCTGCGTCCGGGTGAGCCTGCCGACGCCGGACGGGCCGCAAACGCTGGGGTTTGCGGGACGGGTGAAGCCCGATGTGGCCGACGCCTACCATGCGCGCAAGCCGATCTGGCTGGCGGAACTGGATCTGGAACAGCTTCAGAGCCGTCAGGGGAGTGCGGGCGGCGGTTTTGCGCCTCTTCCGGTCTTCCCCGCGGCGCGGCGGGATATTACGGTGATGGCGGCGGCCACGCTGTCCGTCGCCACGATCACGGAGGCTATCCGGAATCTCGGGGTGTCGATCCTCGAATCCGTCGAACTTGTTGACCTCTACGAGCCGGAAAAGGGCGCGGTCGCGCCGGAACGGAACCTGACCTTCCGCCTGACCTTCCGCCGCCGCGATCGGACCCTGAAGGACAGCGAGGTGGACAAGGAACGCGAAAAGGTGGCGCAAGCCCTGGTCAAAAACCTGGGCGTGCGGGTGTGATCGGCCTCTTGCGCTGATTGGGCGATGATTGCGCCGATGGATTGTGCCGTCCAGGGGCAGACCTCGCTCCAACGCCGTTCGCGAAAAGCCGGTTTTTTCGGCCGGCAGGGGGCAGACAGCGGCCGAAGCTGGAGCGAACTCCAGTCACTGTCCCCTGCAATGCCGCCGGACGTGACATGGCCTTGCAGCAGGCGGATTCATGAGGGCTGATCCTGGGGACGGCGGGACGGCATGACGAGGCCGCGGGCATGACGGAACGAACCTACCGCATCGGTGAGGCGGCTCGCCTTCTTGACCTGGAAGGCTATGTACTCCGCTATTGGGAAACGGAGTTTGCGCAGTTGCGGCCGGGCCGCACGCCCAAGGGGCAGCGCGTGTACAGCGAGGCGGATCTGGCCCTGTTGCGGCGCATCCGCGAGCTGCTGCACGAGCGGGGCATGACCATTGAGGGCGCGCGGCGCGTCCTTGCCGGGAAGGGCGGCCCGGTCGCCCGCGGCGAGGATGTGTCGCCCGAAAGCGGGCTTCCCGCCGCCGGCGACGCAAGCCGTCAACTGCTGCTGGACGTGGAACAGGAGCTTGCGCGCATCCAGGAAGGATTGCGCCGTTTTCCCCGGAGGCGATCATGATTCTTTCTCCTTCTCTTCTTTCGGCCGATACGGGCCGGCTGGCCGCTGAACTGGCCGATCTGGAAGCGGCCGGCATCGCCTGGGCGCACTGGGACGTGATGGACGGCCGCTTTGTGCCCAACATCACCTTCGGTCAGCATGTCATTCGCAGTCTGCGGCCGGCAAGCCGACTTTTTTTTGACGTGCATCTGATGATCGTCGAGCCGGAACGCTATCTGGAAGCCTTTCACGCCGCCGGCGCGGACATGCTGGTGGTTCATGCCGAAGCCACGGCGCACCTGCAACGCACGCTGGCCGAAATCCGGCGGCTCGGGATGCGGGCCGGCGTCGCGCTCAATCCGGCGACGCCCCTGTGCGTGCTCGACCATGTGCTTGACGATGCGGACATGGTTTTGCTCATGAGCGTGAATCCCGGCTTCGGCGGGCAATCCTTCCTGCCGTCCACATACGCCAAGCTGGCGCGATTGCGGGAAATGCTCGGCAGGCGGGAAACGCTCATTCAAATCGACGGCGGCGTCACGCCGGAGAATACGGGCGAACTCGTCCGGGCCGGGGCCGACGTGCTCGTTTCCGGCTCGTCATTTTTCGGCAATCCTCCGTACGAGGCGCGCCGCCTTGCCTTTGAACGCGCCGCCGACTGATGCGCTTCTTCCCGACGAAGCGCGGTTCGGGCGGCCCTGACCCTGTAGCCCAAGGAGACGACGATGCGTTCCCGCAAAGAACTTGCCAACACCTTGCGCATCCTGGCCGTGGACGCCGTGGAGCGCGCCCGGTCCGGACACCCCGGCGCGCCCATGGGCATGGCGGACATGGCCGAAGCGCTGTGGCGCGGCGCGTTGCGCCACAATCCGGCCAATCCGCGCTGGGCGGACAGGGACCGTTTCGTGCTTTCCAACGGTCATGCCTCCATGCTGCTGTACGGTCTTTTGCACCTGACGGGGTACGATCTGGGCATGGATGACATTCGCGCGTTCCGCCAGTGGGGATCGCGCACGCCGGGGCATCCGGAGTACGGGCATACGCCGGGCGTTGAGACGACGACAGGGCCGCTCGGGCAGGGGCTTGCCATGGCCGTGGGCATGGCCCTGGCCGAACGCCTCCTCGCCGCGGAGTTCAACCGCGAGGGCTTCCCGCTGGTGAACCACTACACCTATGCCTTTGCGGGCGACGGCTGCCTGATGGAAGGCGTTTCGCAAGAGGCGTGCTCCCTTGCCGGGGCGCTGAAGCTCGGCAAGCTTGTCGTGTTCTACGACGACAACGGCATTTCCATCGACGGCGAGGTGAAGGCATGGATGCCCGATGACACGCCCGAGCGTTTCGCGGCCTGCGGCTGGCATGTGATCCGGGATGTGGACGGGCATGACGGCGAAGCCCTGGATGCGGCCATTACCCTGGCCCGATCCGTGCAGGACAAACCCTCGCTTGTCTGCTGCAAGACCATCATTGGTTACGGATCGCCCAACAAGTCGGGATCGGCCGACTGCCACGGCTCGCCCCTGGGCGAGGCCGAGTGCGCGGCCACGCGCATTCTGCTCGGCTGGGAAGCCGAACCGTTCGTCATCCCCGAGGATGTGCGCGCCGCCTGGGACTGCCGGGCCAGGGGCGCGGAGCTTGAAGCCGCCTGGAACGATCTGCACGCTCGGTATGCCGCCAGCTACCCGGAGCTTGCCGCCGAGTTTGACCGGCGCATGGCCGGCAACGCGCCGGAAGCCTGGGCCGCGGCTGCGGCCGACGCCATCAGCCAGGCCGCGGCAGGCAAACCCCGCCCGGACAAGGGCGTGGCCACACGCATCGCCAGCCGCAACACCCTTGACGTCATCGCCCCGGCCCTGCCGGAGCTCTTCGGCGGTTCGGCCGATCTGACAGGCTCCGTCGGCACCTGGCACAAGCACTCCGAACGGGTGACCGGCGAGAACCCGCGCGGCAACTACCTCTCCTACGGCGTGCGCGAATTTCTCATGGGCGCGATGATGAACGGCATGGCCCTGCACGGCGGCTTTCTGCCCTACGGGGGAACCTTCCTTGTCTTCTCCGATTACGCGCGCGGAGCGATCCGGCTTTCGGCCCTGATGCGGCAGCGCGTGGTGTGGGTGCTGACGCACGACTCCATCGGCCTCGGAGAGGACGGCCCCACTCACCAGCCGGTGGAGCACCTCGGGAGCTTGCGCCTGATCCCCGGCCTTCGGGTCTGGCGGCCGTGCGACGCGCTGGAGACCGCCGTAGCCTGGAAATGCGCCGTGGAGCAGGACGGACCTTCCTGCCTTGTGCTCACGCGGCAGGCCGTGCCGTTGCAGGAGCGTTCGGCCGGGCAGATTGAGGCCGTGGCGCGCGGGGCCTATGTGATCAGGGATTGCGAGGGCGAACCCGAGGCGCTGATCCTTGCGACAGGTTCGGAAGTCGAGCCGGCTGTGGCGGCCGCCGAGCTGCTGGCGGAGCGCGGCCTCCGGGCGCGCGTGGTGTCCATGCCGTGTTGCGAGGCTTTTGACGCCCAGCCGGCGGCGTACCGCGAGGCGGTTCTGCCGTCTTCCGTGCGCGTCCGTGTGGCTGTGGAGGCGGGAGCGGCCGACGCCTGGTGGAAATATGTGGGCCTGGACGGCGCTGTTGTGGGCATGACCAGCTTCGGGGCTTCCGCGCCGGCCGGGAAGCTCTTTGACCATTTCGGCTTCACGCCGGCGCATGTTGCCGACACGGTAGAGCGCCTGGCGCGCTGATCGGGATGCGCGTCACCATCTTCACGCTGTTTCCGGAGTGGTTCGCTTCTCCGCTTTCCACGGCGCTGCTTGGCCGGGCCGTGGAAAGCGGGTTGCTTGATTTCCGGCTTGTGAACCCGCGCGACTGGGCGGAGGATCGTCACCGCACGACGGACGATCGTCCCTACGGCGGCGGTCCCGGCATGGTCATGACGCTCGGTCCCCTGGCGCGTGCCCTGCGCGCCGCCGGAGCGGAAGCGGCCGAACGCGGCGGACTCGGGCGGACCATCCTCCTTTCCGCTTCCGGGCGGCCTTTTACCCAGGAGCTGGCGCGGGAACTGGCGCGGGAAGAGGCGCTGACCCTGATCTGCGGCCGCTACGAAGGCATCGACGCCCGCCTGGGCGGCATTGCGCCGCTGGAGGAGGTCAGCGTCGGAGAGGCGGTGCTCAACGGGGGCGAAGCCGCGGCCATGCTGATCATCGAGGCGGCGGCCAGGCTGATCCCGGGCTTCATGGGCAAGGAAGCCTCGGGCGAGGAGGAGAGCTTTTCCGCCGGGCTGCTGGAATACCCGCACTACACCCGGCCCGAGGTGTTTGAAGGGCTGGCCGTGCCCGACACGCTGCTTTCCGGCGATCACGCGCGCATCGCCCGCTGGCGGCGCGAACAGTCGTTGCTCGCCACCTGGCGCGCCCGGCCGGATCTGCTGGACGAAGCGCCGCTGACTGACGGCGATCTGGCCTTCGTGCGCGAGAGCGCCGTGGCGGACCGCTTGCGGCTTGGCCGGAACATGGCCTGCGCCCTGGCCCACCACCCCGTGTGGCTGGGCGACGGAAAATGCGGCACAACGTCTTTGACAAATCTGGATGTTCACGATATAGCACGCTGTTCCCGTACCTATGGACTGAGCCGCTTTCTTGTGGTGACTCCGCTGGAGGACCAACAGCGGCTGCTGGAAACCCTGACGCATCATTGGACATGCGGGGCCGGCGGCGCTTCCAACCCGGATCGGGCCGAGGCGTTGCGTCTGGTTGAGGCGGCCGCCAGCGTGCGGGAAGCGGTGGAGCGTGTGGAGCGAGATTTTGGCCAGCGCCCGGCAGTGGTCGGCACCAGCGCGCGGGACGCCGGCAAGGTTCCGCGCATGACCCCCGGCCAGGTTCGCGCGCTCGCGCGCGAGCGGCCGGTTCTTTTGCTGTTCGGCACCGGGCATGGTCTTGCGCCGGAGGCGCTGAACGCTTGCGACGGTATTTTGCGGCCGTTGCGCTGGATGGATGCGTACAACCATCTTCCCGTGCGGGCGGCAGTGGCCGTCACCCTGGATCGGGTGCTCGGCGACATGTATTGATTTACGGTTTGAACAGGCGGGACGCCCCGCCGCCAAGTGCAAGGAACTCCCAAGGAGAGCAGCATGACAGTCATCGAAAAGATCGAACGCGAACAGATGCGCCTGGATATCCCGGCCTTCAAGTCCGGCGACACCGTGAAAGTGCATTTTCGCATTGTCGAAGGCGAAAAGGAACGCATCCAGGTTTTCCAGGGCAATGTCATCCGCATCCATCGGGGCGCCACCGGCGCGACGGTGACTGTGCGCAAGATCTCCGACGGCGTGGGCGTGGAACGCATCTTCCCCCTGCATTCGCCTTTCGTGGATCATATGGAACTGGTGAGCGAAGGCCGCGTGCGCCGCAGCCGCCTGTACTATCTGCGCGATCTCAAGGGCAAGGCCGCGCGCATCAAGCCCAAGAAGCGTTACTAGTCATTCCTGCATGGCTTCCATGCCGCGGAAAGCGGAGCCGGGCAAACGCCCGGCGCGCGGAAAAAGGAACGAAACGCCGCTTCAGGAAAGTCTGATCCCTGAAGCGGCGCTCATTGATGCCCGGACGCTGTTTCCGGATCTCCAGCCGTCGCTTGTCGCCGGCATCGACGAGGCCGGGCGCGGCTGTCTGGCCGGGCCTGTCGTGGCCGCCGCGGTGATCCTGCCTGCCGGGGTCACGATAGCGGGTCTGGCCGATTCCAAGATCGTGCCGCCCTCCCGCCGGGACGGGCTGGCGGCCGAGATCGGGGCCGTGGCCCTGGCCTGGGGGCTTGGCGTGGTCTGGCCTCCCGAGATCGATCGCGTCAACATCCTTCAGGCCACGCTCAAGGCCATGTGCCATGCGGCGTCCGTTCTGAAAGCCCGCCCCGCCGGCCTGCTCATCGACGGCAATCAGGCGATTCCGGAAGCCTTTTTCCGCGCCCGCGGGTGGGCGCGCCCGCCGGAACAGCGAACCGTTGTTGACGGAGACGCGCGCGTCCCGGTGATCTCCGCCGCTTCCATTCTGGCCAAGACGTTCCGCGACGCGCTGATGATCAAGCTGGATCGCCGCTATCCCGCCTACGGTTTCGCCCGTCACAAGGGCTACGGCTCACGGGAGCATCTGGAGGCGCTGGCCGCTGTCGGGCCATGCCCCCTGCATCGGAAGACCTTCCGCGGCGTCGTTGGCGCGCCTGTTCCCGAACGCCGGCAGGGTTCTTTGGTGTGAGCGGGGCTGTAAACAAGGCCGCTCGCGGATCACGGGGCGCGGGGCGTCCGGATTCCTCCCCGGGTTCTCTCCCGGATGCCTTTCCGGACGGCTCCGGCGACGGCAGGAGGGGCGGCCGCGGGGACAGACAGGCGCTTGCCAGGGCCGGAGAGCAGGCTGCGGCCGATCTTCTGCGCCGTTCCGGCCTGCGCGAAGTGGCGCGCAACTGGCGGAGCGGGCGGCATGAACTGGATCTGGTCTGCCTGGACGGCGACACGCTCGTCTTTGTTGAAGTCCGCACCCGGGCGCGGGACGGCATGGTCTCGCCGGCGGAAAGCCTGACTCCCGCCAAGCGCCGGCATTTCGTCGCGGCGGCGCGCGCGTACCTCGCGGCCGGCGGCCTGTGGGACAAGCCCTGCCGCTTCGACGCCGTCTGCGTCGTGGACGCGGGCGCAACCCTGCACGCGGAGCATCTTCGCCATGTCCTCGAACTCTCCGATGTTATGGATCGTCGCAACCCCGCTTGGCAACCCTGGTGATCTTTCTCCGCGCGCGCGGGCCGTGCTTGAAGAGGCGGATGCGGTTCTTGCCGAAGACACCCGCCGCGCCGGGCTTTTGTGCGCGCGTTGCGGGGTGACGCCGCGCCGCTTCATGAGCTTCCACGATCACAATGAGGAGATCCGCCTCGCGACTGTTCTTGCCGAATTGAACGCGGGCAAGCGCCTGGCCCTGATCTCCGACGCCGGGCTTCCCCTGGTTGCGGATCCCGGCTACCGCCTGGTGCGCGCCTGCCGGGCCGCGGGCCTTCCTGTTTCCGTTGTTCCGGGGCCGAGCGCGCCCGTCACCGCGCTGGCCGGCAGCGGCATCGCGCCGCAACCGTTTGCGTTTCTGGGTTTTTTGCCGCGCGATCGCGGCGATCGGGAAAAAACGCTGGCCCCCTTTGCGGCTCTGGGGCTGACGCTGGTGTTCTTCGAGCGCAAGGATCGTCTGGCCGCCACGCTGACTGTCGCGCGGGCCGTGCTTGGCGAGCGCGAGGTCTGCATCGCCAGGGAACTGACCAAAACGCATGAGGATTTTGTCTGCGGCCGGCTGCTGCCCGACGGCCGGGTGCTTGACAGGACAGGGCAGGCGCTTGCCGTTGACGACCTGCTGGGGGAAATCACCGTGGTGATCGGCCCGCCGGAAGGTGAGACAGTCGCGGATCGTGACGCCGTTCTCGCCCTGATTGCCGAGGAGCGCAAACAGGGCGGATCGCCGCGCGACGTGGCCCGGCGCGTCCAGATCCGGGCGCGGGGATGGACGGTGAAGGCGATTTACGCCATGATGACAACAGGAGACAAGCCATGAGTGCGAAAAAAAGCGGCGGATCGCTCATCGCGGAAAATCGCAAGGCCCGCCATTACTACGATTTGCTGGAATTCAAGGAAGCCGGCCTGGTGCTCATTGGCCCCGAGGTCAAGAGCCTGCGCGCCCACCAGACCAGCTTTCAGGACAGCTATGTGGAATTTCGCGGGGGCGAGGCGTACCTTGTGGGGTTGCACATCGCCCCCTACGCCAATGCCGGTTATGTGGAGCAGCAGCCGGATCGGCCGCGCAAGCTCCTGCTGCACGATCAGGAAATCCGTATGCTGGCCGCCGGGGTGGAACAAAAGGGGTATACCGTTGTGCCGGTCAAGCTCTATTTCAGCCGGGGGCGCGTCAAGGTTGAAATCGCCCTGGCCCGCGGCCGCAAGCTCCACGATCACCGGGATGAACTGAAGCGCCGGGCCGAGGCCATGGACGTGCGGCGCGAACTTTCCCACCGGGGGTGACGGAATGGCGGCCGTGGGAAAGATTCGTCTCGACCTTTTCGCTTGACCTTCATGCCTGAAGGGGACAGATTCGGAGGCGTCTCAGGGCGGGGTGAAAGTCCCCACCGGCGGTATCCCGGCCATGCCGGGAAGCCCGCGAGCGCTCTCCACGGGGAGAGGTCAGCAGATCCGGTGCGAGGCCGGAGCCGACGGTAAAAGTCCGGATGAAAGAGAACGTGCGCCGGGCCATGCGCGGCCCGCGCTGTATCGCCTTCCTTCCCGACAGGGAGCGTCTGCCTGCAGGTGAGCGAAAAGTGAGGCTTTTCCGCTCATGATTCGCAGAACAGGCCACGCGGGCGTGCGGGGATTTTCTGCGGGCGGATTTGCGGATCTCTCGTGAAATCACATGTGATTTCAAGCTGATCGATGTTTTTCGGAAGGGTGGCGTTTCGCCCTGATGCTGAACCTTGCGCCATGAGGAGTCTCATCATGGATCGGCATCAGTCTTCTTCTTCTTCTTCTTCTTCTTCTTCTTCGCTTCTTGCGCGTTTCGGTTCGCCCCGCCGCCGGGTGGAGGCCGCGCTTGAGGCTCTGCGCCAGGGCCGGGGCGTCCTTGTCGTGGACGACGAAAATCGGGAAAACGAAGGCGACATGATTTTCGCCGCCGAGACCCTTGCCGAACAGCAAATGGCCCTGCTTATCCGGGAGGGGAGCGGCATCGTCTGCCTGTGTCTGACCGACGAACATGCCCGCGCCCTTGAACTGCCGCCCATGACGGATCGCAATACAAACCGGCAGGGCACGGCCTTCACCGTGTCCATTGAAGCCGCCGAGGGGGTGAGCACCGGCGTTTCCGCCGCCGACAGGGTGCGCACCATCCGCGCCGCCGTGGCGGAGGGCGCGAAGCCGGCGGATCTGCACCGCCCCGGCCATGTCTTCCCGCTGACGGCGCGACCGGGCGGAGTGCTGGAGCGGCGCGGGCATACCGAAGCCACTGTGGATCTCATGCGCCTGGCCGGTCTGAAGCCTTGCGGCGTGCTGTGCGAACTGACGCTCCCTGACGGACGCATGGCGCGTCTGCCGGATATCGTCGCGTTCGCCGTGGATCACGACATGGGCGTGCTGAGCGTGGAAGATCTTGTGGCCTACCGTTCCGCTTCCGCCGGCTTCGCATCCGGCGGGGAGCGTTTTTCCGCATAACGACGCGGGGGGAGGCGTTCCCTCGGCATGTCGCGTTTCAGCGGGGAACAGTCGTCCTTCATTTGGCGCGTGCCCTCGCGATGTGCTGTTGCCACAGCGCCGGGATGATGATATGCAGAAAAAAAGCCGTTATTGCCATGCCTGCCATAGCATTGCGGGCAGGCGGGAGCGGCGGCGGTTTGCCGCCTTCCGGCGGCGCGACCGCGGGGGATCAGGCGGGCGTCGGCAACGATGCCGCGATGTGGTTAGTTAACAGGGAGATCTTTTGATGAAAAAGCTGATTGCGGCCTTCTGCGTTCTCGGGTTCATGCTGGGGATCGGGCTGACAAGCTCGTCCGCGGCTGACAAGGTGGTCATCAAAATCGCGGGCATGAAACCCGAAGGCGAACCCGAAACCATCGGGATGCGCAATTTTGGCAAATACTTGAATGAACTTTCCAACGGCAAGTTCGAGGTGCAGGTGTTCCCCAACAGCCAGCTTGGCAAGGAAGACGCCTACATCGCCAACACCCGGCGCGGCATCATCCAGATGTGCGCCACCGGCACGCAGACTTCCGCCCTGCATCCGGCCATGGCCATGTTTGAAACCCCCATGCTGTACGACAGCCTTGACCACGCTCGTCGCGCCATGGACGGCGACACGCTGAAGCTCATCACCGACGGCTTTATCGAAAAGTCCGGCCTGCGCGTGCTCAACGCCTTCCCGCTCGGCTTCCGCCACTTCTACACCAAGAAACCCATTGAAAAGATGGAAGACCTGCACGGCCTGCGGATGCGCGTGCCGAACATCCCGCTGTACATCGCCTTCGCCAAGGCGTGCGGCATCAGCGGCCAGGCCATGCCCTTCGCGGAAGTGCCGAGCGCCCTTGACCAGGGCACCATCGACGGCGGCGACAGCCCGTTTGCCGATATCACGGCCCTCAAGATGTATGAAATCACCCCGCACATCACCCTGAGCGGGCATATCCTCGTCATCCATTCCCTGTACATGAACGAAAAGTTCTACCAGAGCCTGAGCGATCAGGAAAAAGCCTGGGTGAACGAAGCCGCCAAGCGTGCCGCGGACGACGTGTGGGAAATCGTCGCCAAGGGCGAAAAGCAGGCTGTGGACACCATCACCAAGGGCGGCGGCAAAATTTCCGAGCCTTCCCCGGCCTTCCGCGAAGCTCTGGCGAAAGCCGGGCAGGAAAGCTGGAAGCTGTTCTACGAAACCGTGCCGAACGCCAAGGAAATTCTCGACAGCGCGGCCCGTTACCGCACCGCGAACTAGGCGCCAGGGCTGAATCCGGGCCGGAATCCTTGCCGATTCCGGCCTTTTTCGTCCCGGCCAACCGTCACAAGGATTTGTTGGGGAGGTAGGATGGATGCGTGACGCACCTTCGTCAGACGCCACGCCCAAAGGCGTGGAAAGCAAACCCAGGGCGGCGGACTGGAAACTGAGCGGCGAACTGCTGTTTGAACTGTTCTGCGCCGCCATTTTTCTTGGCATGATCGGCCTTGTTTTTTTCAACGCCTTTTTGCGCTATGTTTTCCGCTCAAGTTTTCCGCCCAGCGAAGAATGGGCGCGTTTTCTCTTCATTTACATCACGTTCATCGGCGGCATCGAGGCTTTTTACCGGCACAAGCATATTGCGGTGGATCTGCTGATCAACCTCCTGCGCGGCGCGCCGCGCAAGGCGGTGGACCTGGTGGCGTCGGGTCTCGGGCTTTTCGCGCTCGGCCTGCTGTTCACGGGCGGCATTCATCTTGTCCTGCAAACGGCGGACACCTGGTCCGTGGCGACCAACGTCAATATGGCCCTGATCAACGGCACGCTCCCGATCATGGCGTTTGTCGCCTTCATCATTCACGCGCGCGATTTCATCCGGCTGGTCAGGCGGCCCGCCGCCGATTTCGGCATGAGCAGGGAGGGGTGAAATGGAACTTGCCATTTTCCTTGTCAGCCTGTTCCTGCTGCTTTTTCTCGGCATTCCGATCTGCCTTGTGCTGGTGCTGTGTTCCGTGGTGCTCATGTACCATTCGGGCATGTGGGACAGCATGATCATTCCCCAGGCGATGCTTGACGGCGCCAACAACTATCCGCTGATGGCCATTCCGTTTTTTGTCTTCGCGGGCGAGATCATGGCTGTGGGCGGGCTTTCCGAACGCGTGGTGCGTCTGGCGCAGTTGCTTATCGGCCGCGTGCGGGGGGGGCTTGGCTACGCCGCGGTTGTTTCCAGCGTCATTTTTGCGGGGTTGATGGGCAGTTCCGTGGGCGAGGCGGCGGCCCTGGGCGGTCTCCTGCTGCCCATGATGGCCCAGGTGGGCTACAAGCCGGGGCGGGCCGGCGGCGTCATCGCCTCCGGGGCCATTCTCGGACCGATCATCCCGCCGAGCACCAACTTCATCCTGCTCGGCACAACCGTCAGCCTGTCCATCACCAAGCTGTTCATGATCGGGCTGATTCCGGGCCTGCTCATCGGTCTGGCCCTGCTGTGCGTCTGGTTTGTCATCGTGCGGGTGGACGGCTACAACGACAGGGTGGTCTTCACCCGGCAGGAGTCTGTGCGGATTCTCATGGACGCGCTTCCCGCCTTCATGATGCCCGTGCTGCTGCTTGGCGGCATCCGCTTCGGCTTCTTCACGCCGACGGAAGGCGGCGCGTTCGCCGCGGTGTACGCCATTGTGGTGTGCACGCTCTATTATCGGGAGCTTTCGTTCCGCGAACTGCTGCGGGCGTGCGCCCGGGCCGCGCGCACGACGTCGGTGGTCATGCTCATCGTGGCCACGGCCACGGCTGTCGGCTGGTTCATCACCGCGGCGCAGATCCCCATGCAGATGGCCTCGTTCTTCGAGCCGCTGATCGACAAGCCCGTTCTGCTCCTGCTGGCGATCAACGTGTTCCTGTTCGCGGCGGGCATGGTCATGGACCTGACGCCAAACGTGCTCATTTTCGCGCCGGTCTTTTACCCGCTGATCCAGCAGGCGGGTATCGACCCCTACTATTTTGGTCTGCTTTTCATCCTCAACCTTGGTCTTGGCGTGATCACGCCGCCCGTGGGTACGGTGCTGTACGTTATCTGCGGCATCGGCAACATGGGGATCGGCAGACTGATCCGGGGTCTTTTGCCCTTCCTTCTGGTTGAAGTTCTCATTCTTTTCCTCCTGCTTTTCTTCCCCTCGCTCTCTCTCGTCCCGCTGAAGTGGCTCATGTAGCCGGGCGCGGGCAAACCCGGGCCGGATCGCTTTCACCGCGCGTGAAGCCGATCCGGCTCTGGTCCCTGCTCCGTCGCTGTCGTCCCGGGTCCGGGAGCGGGCGGCGGCCCGGCCGCGAGCAGGCAAAACAAGGGGCTTTATCGCCGGCGAAAATCCTGTTAGGGTAACTTGACGCCCGGTAAAGCGGGGCTGTCGCGCATGAAAAGTTTTGCCCCACAGGAGACGAACAATGGCTCAGGACGTGCCACGCTACGGCATCATACCGGCGCGCTACGGATCAACACGCTTTCCGGGAAAGCCTCTGGCGGATCTGCTTGGCCGTCCCCTGTTTCAGCATGTGTACGAACGCGCCTGCCTGGCGCGCGATCCGGCCGATCCGGCTGTCCCGCTGCTGCGCCGCGTGGTTCTGGCCACCGATGACGAACGGATTGCCCGCGCGGCGGAGGCCGCCGGGGTTCCCTGGCTCATGACCTCGTCGGAGCACGTCAGCGGCACTGACAGGGTGTGCGAGGCCGCGCGTCTGCTCGGTGTGGAGCAAGAGGCCGTGGTGGTGAATATCCAGGGGGACGAACCGGCGCTGGACCCCCGGATGCTGGGCGAACTGACGGCCCCGTTCGTGGATCCCGCGGTGCGGGTGAGCACGCTTGCCGGCGCGATTTCGCCGGAGCGGGCGGAAGCGCGGGATCAGGTCAAGGTCGTCATGGCGGCCAACGGGGACGCTCTCTATTTTTCGCGCGCCCCCGTGCCGGGATCAAAGAACGCTGCGGAGACCGACAGGGATCGTTTTTTGGGGCATGTGGGGCTGTACGCCTTCCGCATGGAAGCTCTGGAGGCATTTGTCGCCCTTCCTCCTTCCCGGCTGGAGCGGCTTGAAGGGTTGGAGCAGTTGCGGCTGCTGGAAAACGGGATCCCCATCCGCGTCGTCATGACAGCCCGGCGTTCGCGCGGGGTGGACACGCCGGAAGATCTCGAAGCCGTGCGCGCCCTGCTCAGGCAGGAGCAATTATATCGCAGGTAGAAGATATTGCACCATTCATGATGGAATGGCTTCTCCCGCCGGACGCGAATCCGGCGAGGCGGCATGGCCGCCGTGAACGAGCGAAAAAATACGCGTTTTCGCAAACGGTCCCGCAAACCAATCCATGCATGAGGGGGCGGGAACGGTTTTGCAATCGGACACTGGAGTTTGTCCGCCGAGGCGGACAGGCAAAATCCGCAAGGGCTTTGCGGCGGCCCGGCAATCTTGCGTTCTCCTTCGGGAGCGATCCCGGATCACAAAGGAATTCTTGATGAAGGCGTTACTGGCACTGGAAGATGGCTTTGTGTTGGAAGGCCGTTCGTTTACCGGCCCTTGCGACAGCGGCGGCGAGGTGATTTTCAATACCGGCATGACCGGGTATCAGGAAATCCTGACGGATCCGTCCTATGCCGGGCAGATGGTGTGCATGACCTGGCCGCTTATCGGCAATACCGGCATCAATCCGGAAGACATGGAATCCGGCAGGGCACATGCGGCGGCGCTCATTGTGCGCGAGTGCTGCAAAACGCCCTCCAACTGGCGCGCCACCCGTTCCCTGCCCGATTTTTTGCAGGAGCAGGGCGTGCCCGGCATTGAAGGTGTGGACACGCGCGCGCTGACGCTTCATCTGCGCGCCCACGGGGCCATGCGCGGCATGATTTCCACCAGCGTGAACGACCCGCAGGAGCTTGTCATGCGCGCCCGGTCACTCCCCTCCATGGAAGGGCAGAATCTGGTGACGCGCGTCATGCCGGACGCCCCCTGGCGGTGGACGGACGCCGGGCCTGCCCCGGCCACGCTTGGCGCGGACGGATCGTTCGCCTGGACGGGCGGCGGTCCGCGGCTGGTGGCGTATGACTTCGGCATCAAGTGGAACATCTTGCGTCTGCTTGCCGAACAGGGCTTCGACATGCTGGTGGTTCCGCCTTCGTTCAGCGCGAGCGCGGTTCGCGCCAGCGGCGCGCAGGCGGTCTTCCTTTCCAACGGCCCCGGCGATCCGGCCGTGCTTGCGGATGAAATCGCCACCGTTCGCGCTCTTGCCGCGGAATATCCCGTTGCCGGCATCTGCCTCGGGCACCAGCTTCTTGGCCATGCCCTTGGCGGCACGACACGAAAGCTGAAGTTCGGCCATCATGGCTGCAATCATCCTGTCAAGGATCTGAAAACCGGGCATGTGGAAATATCTTCGCAAAATCACGGATTTTGTGTTGATATCGACGGCGTGAACGACGTGACGGCGACGCATGTGAATCTGAACGACGGCACGCTCGAAGGCTTTGCCCACAAGGGACGGCCGATCATTACCGTTCAGCACCATCCGGAAGCTTCTCCCGGCCCCAGCGACAGCCGGTATTTTTTCGCCCGGTTTCGGGAACTCGTGCGCGAAAGCGCCCATTGCTGAGATCTGATTGCAAAACAGGTCCTGATCCGCGAGAAGCGTCCGTTTTTTCAGGCAGACGCTACGTCTCTCGCAAAAGAGGTAAGGCATGTCCAACGAACTCACAAAAGCCCGGCAGCAGCTTGCCCAGATCCGCACCTATCTGCGGACGGGCAAACCCCTGCCCGCCATCCAGGCCCTGCACTCCACACTGCTGATCGTTCTCAAGAATCCGCTCATGAAGTCCGAGAAGGATGAATTCGCTCACCTGCTGGAAGATGCGATTTATTCCATCATGGCGGATCCCACGGTTAAAAAACTGCATCCGGCCAATATTGTCTACACGGCGGGCAACGAACGGCAACTCCTTGATGAAGTCCGGGCGTTGCTGGAAAGCGTGGATGCCAATATGCGGGACGCCGTGCAGGAAGCCGTGCGCCTGAAGGAAGAACGCAGAAAAAAACTCCTTGAAGAAGGCCGGATCTGCCTTGAACAGGGCGATTTGAACAAGGCCCGCGCGGCATTCACCACCCTGGCCAAGGAAAACAAGGACGAACCGGAGCTGTACGGGCAGATAGGCGAACTCTACCTGCAATACCGCGCGTATGAGGACGCTATCGGCTATCTGGAAACCGCCCTCAAGCTCAAGCCTGAACTTGTCTACCTCTACAACAGCATCGGCATCGCCCTTCGCAAGACCGGGGACTTTCCCACGGCGGAGAAATACTACCTCCGCGCGGCCAACTACCTGGGGCGGGATCCGAATCTCTTTTTCAACCTGGGGCGTCTGTATCTGGATTGGGAACGCTGGGACAGGGCCGTCCTGGCCGCGTCCGGCGCGCTCAAGATCCGGCCGGACTTTGTCGAGGCGCAAAAGCTGAAGGAATACGCGGAAAACCGCCTGGGCAAGAAACAGTAGGCGTCACTTCCCGCACGACTTCTTCTGTCAGGCGGGCAGTCCGACGCGGGAGCAGGGCCGCTGTGGACAGCGGAACCATGCCTTTCGGGAAGGTCATCCTTTCAGGCGTCAGAAACAAAAGCCATCGGCATTGCCGGTGGCTTTTGCACATGTCGGCTCGTTCACAGGCCGATTCGCAAGCCGGAAGGCCGCTCGCCCGCACGCCGGCCAGAAAGACACGCTCCCTGGCCGACGCTTTTCCATATCGAACCGTTTGATTGGCATTGAATCAGCTATCTGGACAGGGCAATCGCATGATTCATGATAATCACTTGAAATAAAAAGATATTTTATTTACCCCTGAAGAGTTTTCATCAATCAACCCGCCAATCAGCCGCGTGATGCGCCCCACATCGCCACTGCCCGGCGATGATGGATATTCGGGATGGGCGCGGCGGAAGCCAAGCGTGCCGTTGAGGAAGGTGAGCACGTCTTCTTTCTTGTTGGGCTTGATCACAATTTTTGCCACATCTTCGCTGGCGGCGATTTCACGCTCCAGAATTTTCCGGATTTCTTCGAAGGTTGCTGTTTCGGGATGCGTCATTGCGGATTGTTAACAGGAAGATTCCGCCCGCAAGGAGGAATGTTGCGGATTCGGCCACGGATGAAACATAGAAAATGCCGTCTTCGCCCAGCTTCGACGGTAAAAGCCACAACAGAAGCAGCGGGAGCGCGAGACTGCGGCAAAACGCGACAAAAAAGGATTTCGCCGCCCAAAGCCGCCCGGTGAAATACGACGCAAGAACCATGTTCAGCCCCATGAACAAAAGGCCCCAGCGCGCGGCCCGCAAGAACGAAAGGGCGATCGTCTGCGCTCCCTGCTCTCCGGGGAGAAAGAATCGGGTCACTGTCGTCGGCCAAAAGCTGAGGAACAGGAACATCAGCAGTCCCAGACAGAAGACCATGACAGCCGCGCTGTACAAAAAGCGGCGCGTGCGTTCGTAGTGCCGCGCTCCGTTATTGACGCTGACGATTGGGACAAGGGAATCGGCAAAACCGTAGCTGAGCAGCCCCCCCAGCATGATCACATACCCGACTGTCGTAAATGCGGCCACGCCCAATCCGCCCATGCGATCCATGAGAATCAGATTGAAAAGCCAGATGATGATGCCGGCTGAAGTTTCATTGATGCATTCCGAGGACCCGTTCCACGCGGCCTTGACCATTTCGCTCCACTTTCCCAGAGAACCCGGCAGGATGTACGACGAACGCGAAGAGAAGAAATGGGAAGCGTAGAGCAGGCAGGGCACGCAATAGGATATGCCCGTCGCCAGAGCCGCCCCGTACACGCCCAGGCGCGCCGCGCCTATCAGCCATGCGTCCAGTGCGACATTCAGTACGGAACACAGGATGAGACCCATGCTGGCCAGCATGGGGCGCTGATCCATCCGGACAAAATAGGAAAGAGCAATGCATAACGGGAAAACAGGGAAAAACAGCAGCAGAACGCCAAGATAGGCGGCGCAATCCTTGAGCAGGACTTCATCAGCGCCCAAAAAGGCGAGCAGTTTTTCCCGCATGATGAAGGCCGCCAGGCAGAAAGCCAGAGATGCAAGCCCTACGGAAATCAGGGTTTTGAGCAGCATGGCCGATGCCGCCCGCATGTCGCCCCTGCCCATGTGGTCCCCCGTCACCGCCGCGCCGCCTGAAGCAAGCATGATGCCCATGCCGTACAACAGACTGAATACCGGCATGACGATATTTACCGAAGCCAGAGGCAGTGCGCCAGCGTAACGGCCGATGAAGATGCCGTCAACAATGGCTGCCGAACCGGATGCAAGCATGGAAAGAGACCAGGGAATGCTCTGGTGCAGGAATGTGGAAAAGATCGGCCCGGAGAGCACCCCGCCAGCCGTATTGATTTTCATGTCGTTTCCTCTTCCGGATGGTCATCTGCCGACAAAACGCATACAGGCAAAAACGAAAGGCGGCCCCGTTTGGAGCCGCCTTGTATGTACGCCAGGTTGTCTATTCGTCTTCCTGCGGTTTCAGGTGGGGCGGCACTTCAAGCATGTCGATGATCAGGGGTTTGAGGAAGGACCACTTGATGTCCGCGTGGTAGACTTCCATCATGTCCCGAATGGCGTCCCAGCAGTTGTGGCAGGGCGCAATGACAAGTTCCGCGCCGGTTTCGCGGATCTGCTGGAGTTTCATGTACAGCCCCTTGTCGCGCTGGGCGCGGAACCGCCCGATGCCGTTGAAGCCGCCCCCGCCGCCGCAACAGAAGTTGTTATCCTTGTTGCAGCTCATTTCCCGGAAATCTTCCGCGATTTGGGACATGATGTAGCGGGTGTGCTTGGCCAGCCCGTTGTTGCGGATGTAGTTGCAGGAATCCTGCAGGGTCACGGGCATTTTCAGTTTCTTGGACGGGTCGATTTTCAGCTTGCCGCTCCGCAGGGCATTGGCCAGCCATTCCACATAGTGCACAAAGGGCACGGGCGGTTTGCCGTCGGGCCGGCCGGCCCAGTAGGGGCCTTCAACAACGGTGGCGCGGTGAGCGTGGCCGCATTCCGTCCCCACCACCATTTTCGGGCGCAGACGATCCACCGCGCCGTAGATGCGCTTGATGTTCTGTGCGCAGGCTTCCCAGTCCCCGGCGAACATGGCGAGGGAGGTGTTTTCCCACCCGACTGAGGGCACGGTCCATTTTTCGCCCGCCACATGGAAGAGAATGGCGGCCTGGGCCACGTCTTCGGGGTAGTGCTTGGGTTCGCGGGCGTTGAGGATGTACATGACGTCGCAGTCTTCCTTGTCCACGGGGATGGTCAGGCCCGGCCATTCGGCTTCGGTTTCTTCGGCCATCCATTCGCAGGTGTCCACCCAGTCTTCGGTGGTCACGTCCATTTGCGCGCCGTAGACGCGGTGCATGCCCGCGCCGATTTTGAGTTCCCACGGCACAAAGCCCTGTGCGTACAGGAGACCGCGCAGGTAGCTGAACATCACGCCCATGTCGATGCCGTGCGGGCAGTAGGTGCCGCAACGGTTGCAGCAGGTGCATTTGGCCCAGGCCACTTCCATGGCCTTGATCATGAAGGCCGTGTCCACATTGCCGTTGCGCCGCAACATTTCCCCGAGGGTGGACTGAATCTTGTACGAGGGAACCTGTTCCGGATCGCGGTTGTTGGCGAGATAGAGGAAACAACTGTCGGCGCACAGGCCGCAGTGCGCGCAGATTTCAAGCCAGGTGCGCGTGCGCGATTTGCAGGTGGTTTCCAGCGCGTGCGCCAGAGCGAGCGTATCCACCTCAAGCTGTTCCATTTCCTGGTAGTACTTTTGTCCGCCCTTGTCCGCGAGCAGGGCCTTGAGGTCCTCCTCGGTGGTGATGGGACGGCGATTGCAATAGATGCCTTCAGGCATGGGATTCCTCCGGGGCGAAGGAGGCCGGGCGGCCTCCTCGGCTTGACGGCAAACCCTGTCGGGTCTGCTGGCGTCGCGCCTGCGGCGGCGTGAGGCCGCCGGGGCGAACGGTTTGTTGGCGGGCCGTCGCCGGCCCTTTTCCTTTCACGACGGAACCGATCACCAGGGGAAGGCCGGTCCGCGTGTGGCGCCGCCGCGCTTGATCGCGAAGTCCATCCCGAGCTGCCCGCGCGACATGAAGTAGAGCACGATGTGCGACAGCTTGGTGAACGGCGCCAGAATAAGAATAAGTTCCGCGGCGAAGATGTGCCAGAGCAGCCAGCTTTCGTAGCCCGGCGCGCCGAGCCGCGCAAGGAAGCCGGCCGTCAGGGTGAAGAGCGAGAGGCACAGCACGAACCAGTCGCAGAAATTGGTGATGAAGCGCACTTCGGGCAGGGCCAGCCGCCGCAGAAGCATCATGACCCCGCCGATGATCCCGGCGACGGTGAACACGTCGGCCACGCACATGGGCAGCGTGGGCCAGGAGATGCCGAAGCGCTCCTGCAGGATGACCGCGTGCCCGGCCAGAAAGAGCGGCACGATCACAAGGCCGAGGTGAAAGAAGAAAAAGGCGATGGTGAAATACGTCTGCTTGCGCCAGCTGTGCGTGGCGAAAGGCACAAGCCATTGCAGGGCCGAGGTCACAGCGCCTTTCAGGCCGATGTTCATGCCCGGACCGTAAGCCACGCGTTCAAGCTTCCAGTCCAGCCCCTTGATGTATCGGACCACCCGCCAGGCCAGCCCGATCACGAAGATGAGCAGGGACAGCCAGAGCATGGGGCCGGTGAGAAATGCGTACATGCGAGACTCCTCAATATGCCGGATGAGGTTCGGATCTGTTGCGCCGTCAGGGGCGCAACGCCGTGCGGGACGATCCCGTGGAAATGTCGCGGACGCGTTCCGGGGCGCGCCCCGCGAAGCGGCGGACGGCGATGCGCCCGCCGCTTCCGGAACTCAGTAGGGACGTCCGGTCTTCTTGTCCCTTCCGCTGAGAAAGCGCCAGAAGCACAAGAGACCCGCCAGCGTGACCCCCATGAGGGCGTACGTCCAGCCTTTGGTGTGGATGAGGAAGGCGTACAGGGTATGGTATTCTTCCATGATGCGGCTCCGTAAGCGGCGTTTAGTGGGCGTCCTTGTAGTCCGGGTGCTCGTACAGCACCGGCATCTTGGCCGTGATGAACCTGTAGGCCGTGACGATGAGCGTCACGATGAAGATCGACAGGAACACCTCGCTGATGCTCGGGAAGTAGCGCTGATCCGGCGGCAGTTGCCAGTTGAAGCCGACAAGGCAGATGTTGAAGCGGTTGATCACGATGCCGAGCACTGTCAGGGCGGAAGCCCAGCGGATGACCGGAATGCGCTTTTCCCGCACGCCAATGGCGTACAGGAAGGCCGGGAGCAGCACAAAGCCGATCAGTTCGACCAGGAACCACGCCCCGTAGCCCGTGGCGAGGTAGCGCCAGTCGCCGTCCATGGTCATGTCGAGCACCTTGATGGCGAAATAGCCCATGAGCACGAAGGAGGCGGCCCGGCCGAAACCGAGCGTCACGCCTTCGGCTTCCGCCAGATGCGTCGCGTCCATCTTGTGGTGCAGGGCCTTGTGGCTCAGCGTGCCTTCAAAAATCACCATCGACAGACCCGCCGCCATGGAGGAGACAAAGAAGAGCACCGGCAGGAACGACGAGTACCACAGCGGATGCAGCTTGCTCGGCGCAATGAGGAACAGCGCCCCGAGCGAGGATTGGTGCATGGTGGAGAGCACCACGCCGAGAATGGTGAGCGGAATGGTGGCGTACAGGATGCCCTTGCGGATCCTGAACATGTACGGCCGCAGGCGGATCAGTCTTGTCGGGGCCTGCTTCATGCCGAGCAGCCATTCCAGAGCGGCCGGCAGCCACTCGATGAACAGCACGGTCACATAGATGCCCACGCACAGACCCACTTCAAAGAGCAGGGACGTGGTCCCCTGCGAGACCAGCAGGGGGTAGGGGAGCCGCCAGGGCTGGCCCACATCGTACAGCAGGGCCACAACCACAAAGAAATAACCGAGAAAGGCCGTGGCGATAGCCGGGCGCACCGCCGAATGAAAGCGCTTGAGTCCAAACAGGTAGCACGCCGAGGACGTGACATAGCCGCCGGCCGCGAGCGCCACCCCGCAGAGCAGGTCAAAGGCGATCCAGATGCCCCAGGGGTTGTTGTCGTCCAGATTGGTCACCGCGCCGATCCCGAAGCCGAAACGCCCGATGGTGATGAGCAGGCCGATGGCGATGAGGATCGCGGTCAGCGCATTGCCGGGCGTCGGCGGGATGGCGAGCACAAGCTTGCCGAGGCGTCCCTGCATCCGCGGGTGCGCGGCCAGGCGTTCCGCCTTTTTTTCCAGCCATGCGGAGAGGCTGTTCCAGAATGCCATATTACGCCTCCTCTCCCGTCTTCGTGGTGTCGGCCTTGTCCGCCGGGGCATCGTCAGCCTTGGCGGCCGCTTCGGCCTCGAGTTTGGCCTTCAGGGCTTCCTCGGCTTCGGCCACGGCTTTTTTCACTTCCGAGGCGACGGCCTTTTCCTGCTCCCTGGCCGCCTTTTCCAGGCTGGCTTTCAGCTTGGCGTCGGCGGCTTCCTGCGTCGTCCGCACGGCTTCGGCCACGGCCGCGGCCTGTTCTTCGGCCGCGATTTGTTCCTTGCGCTTGGTGATGGCGTAGGCCCCGCCGAGCAGCACCGGCCAGATGCCCACAACCATGGGCACCGCGCCGAGCGCGCCGGCCGTGTAGTCGGCGGCGGGCTTCGTGCCGAGGTCGTCGGCCAGGTCAAGCGCCTTTTGCGGGCCGGCGGAAATGATCATCCAGGAAGTGCCGCCCATTTCGTGCTCGCCGTAGACGTGGCTCTCGTAGCGTTCGGGATGCGCGTTGATCCGCTCCCAGGCCACCCGGATCAGATCCTTGCGCTTGCCGAAGATCAGCGCCCCGGTGGGGCAGGCTTCGACGCAGCCGGGCAGTTTGCCTTCCTCCAGGCGCGGGTGGCACATGGTGCATTTGCGCACCGTCGGGTTGAGGGCGTTGTGGTAGTCGTAGGCCGGGATGTTGAACGGGCAGGCAACCATGCAGTAACGGCAGCCCACGCACAGCGACGGATCGTAGGTCACCGAGCCGTCCGGGTTCTTGGTGAACGCCTTGACGAAGCAGGCGCTGGCGCAGGCCGGTTCGGCGCAGTGCATGCACTGCGTCTTGCGGTAGACCTGTTTGCCGTCAGGCAGATCGTAGCGGTTGACCACCGTGAAGACGTCGGCCGAGGTGCGGCGTTTCGTCTCGAACACGGCGCGATCTTCCAGACCGGGTTTCGGATCCGGCAAGTCGTTCACTTCGGCGCACGCCTGCTCGCAACGGCGGCAGCCGATGCACAGCGTCGCGTCATGCAGGACGCCGCGCGTGTCGGGGTGACCGGGGAAGGTTCCCCCGGCCGCCTCCGCCGTTCCCGTTCCGGCGGCGCCGAGTCCGACGCCAAGCCCGCCGACAAGGGCAAGAAAGGATCTCCGATTCATATGTTCTCCTTCGCGCCTTGCGTGCCCGTTGCGGGGCGGGCCGCGTGGCAGCCTGTGCAGTCGGTGGCGGCGGGCGTCGTGATGTTCATGCGTTCATGGCAGGCCATGCACTGCTGATGGTAGGCCGCCTTGAGCGAAGGCCGGTTCGCGTCCGTTTCCTGCCTGTCGGCCTGACTGCCGTGGCAGCTTGCGCAGGCGGGCGGCGTGACCAGGGTTTCCGCCGGGCTGTGATGGTGGCAGGCGGCGCAGGTCGCCAGCGTCGAGGTGTGGAAGCGTTCGGCCAGGCCGTCGCCTTCCATGCCCTTGCGCAGAACCTGGAAGATGCGCCGGTGCGGGAAGACGCTCGCCTCATACTTGTTTTCAAGCGCGTCGATGCGCACGGTTTCCGGCATCCGGGCGATCACGGCGTCGGCTTCCGAAAGGGCGTTTTGCGGCGCGAGGGCCTTTTCCAGCATCCGGGCGGCCAGGTTGGCTTCGGCGATCTGTTCGAGCCGCGTCTTGTCGGGCGTGCCTGTCGCGGGCAGACCTTCCACGGGCTGGTGGCAGACCGTGCAGGCCGACTTGATTTCCATCGGCTTGTTCAGCGGCCCGTGGCAGCCCGCGCATTCCGGCTTGCTCATGACGGTCTGCTGGTGGCAGCCCACGCAGCTCTTGTGCATGGCTTCGCCCAGGGTCACGAAGTCGCCTTCCTGCACGCCTTCCACCGTATGGCAGTCGGTGCAGGCGCTGATGCGCTGGTGGTGGCAGACGCGGCAGGAATCGGTCACTTCCTCGTGCGCCTTGTGGTTGAAGAGCACGGGATCCATACCGGAGGCGTCCGCGACGGCGCGCTTTGTTTCGCCGGCGGCCGGCGGCATCAGCACCGTGGCGTCGGGCTGTCCGCGCATGAGACGGGGCGGATCGGACACCTTGCGCCAGGAGGCCTGGGCTTCAGCCGAGTGGCAGCCGGCGCAGGTGACCGGGCCGGTCACGATTTCGGCTTCAATGGCCGCGGCTTCCTTGGCGGCGCGCGCCTGGCGGGCGGTTTCGCGCTGTGCGTTTTCCCGCAAAATGCCGCGCAAGAGGGCCTCGGCCCGGGCGGCGTCCCGAATTTCGGGGCTTGCGGGAACCTCTGCGGCGGGCGTCTGAACTTCGGGAGTCTGCGCCACGGGAGCAGGATTTTCAGCGATCGGGGCCTGCACTGGCGCCTTGATCCCGGGCGTCGGGGCGGCCTGGGGAGCCGGCGTTTCTTGCGGCGCGGCCGGAGCAACGGAGTCAAACCCGCGCGTCTGCGGCCGGTTCATGTCCGGAGCGGGGATCTGGCCGGGAGCCAGTTGCATGGATGCGAAGACAAACGCCGGGCCTTCATCGGGGGACCACACGGCCGGGCGGGGCAGCATCATGTCCGGCGTGGCCGCGATGCGGCGGAATCCGGCGGCCGCGTTCTTCGCGTCCGTCCTGGCGGCGGAGTCTTCCCCGGCGGTTTCGGGAGCGGCGGCCTTTTCGGCCCCCACCTTCACATGACAGGCCACGCAGGTGTCGTGCGAAGCCTTTTGCAGCGAGGGGACAGAACCCTGCGCCTCGGCCTTGTGGCAGGCGGAGCAGGCTTCTTCCGCGCCCGGCTTCCACACCAGCTTCTTCGCCTGCTCGTCGTACACATGATGGCAGGCGCCGCAGTTGAGGGCGTCGGGGTTCGGAACGTCGCCCGTGTAGGTGATGGCATGGGAGCTGACGTGCAGGTAGTGCAGGGAGCGATCCCCCATGCGCACGGCCCTGGCGTCCCGCGCCGGCACGGACCGTTCGGCGTGACAAAGGCGGCATTCTCCGTCTTGCGGACCGGCGGACATTTCTTCATGACAGCCGATGCAGCCGTTGTGAAAGGCTTTTTCCATGCCCTTGGCGTTCTTCGCGCCGGCGACGGACTGGAAGGCGTACGAAGCGCCGTTTTCGTGGCAGACTGTACAGTCCTTGCCTTCGGTCAGCACCTTCTGGGTATGCTTGTCGTGCAGAAACACGGCGGGCGGCATCTCCAGCGGCTTGAGCCGGGCTACAGTCTGGATCCGGATGACATCGGGACGGCGGATTTCCCCAATCGCGGGCGATGAATCGAACAAGGAGGCAAGCCCCCATAACACGATCACCACGATCACGACGGGCACTATCCGGCGCAGCAGGTTTCGACCGTTTTCCATGTGGCAGTCCTTTGGCGCTGTCTTTCGCCGGAGCGAAGGCAGCCCCCCTAAGCATTTTGCTTTTGAAATCGGAACAACTTCAAAAGCAGCGCCGCCCACATACAGGAAAAACGCCGTTTTTTCCGCATCTTTCCCGCATCTGGGCGCGGGCCTCCGCTTTCGCGGCCGCCAGAGCGTTTGTCCATGTTTCAATGGGAAAACGCTCTACGTTCTGAAACATTGATGAAGCCGCCTCCGCGCACACGGACGGCACTCCAGCTTCTTTTGCTCGTAGCGTGGAAAGGAAGCTTCGTCAAGAGGCCGTCCGCGGGAAGGGCGCTTGCTTCACCCATATGTTGTGAAAAGGCAGACAAATACGCGGCGGAACGCCGCGCCGCTTCGCGTTTCACAGTGGGGGGATTTTTCAGTAAAAATACTCTAATATACTGAAAGTATGAGAGAAAAGTCGATCGATTCTGTCCCGGCTATGCCTCCGCGCATTCGGCAAAGGTTCCGCACGTCGTAAAGCCGAGGCGGCGGTAGACAGGTTCGCCCTCGTCCGAGGCAAGCAGGACGGCCAGGGGAGCGTCGCCGGCGGCCGCGACCAGGGCCGCGCTCATGGCAAGCCCGAACCCCCGGCGGCGAAAGGCCGCGCGGGTGGCGATCATGTGCAGGCCCGCCACCCGTCCGCCGTGGCTCAGAAAGAGTTCCCCGCAGCAGACCGGAACATCTCCGGCAAGGCCGACAAAAAGCCGCATGGGGCTTTCCGGAACAAGAAGACAGGGGGCGGCCCGGCGGAAAAAGACCCGGACCGTTTCGTCCGGCGGGTTCCAGTTGGCGGCCAGGACGTCGGCAAAGGCGTCGAGCAGGGCGGGCGAGGTCGCGCGGACAATGCGCAAGCCCCCGGCCCGATCCGTTGTCCGGGTCATGATCCCATCCGCATCAATGCCGTTGTGAGCGGGGCGCGTCCGCAATGCGGCGGGCATGTCTTCCGCTCGCAGAATCATGGCGGTTTCCGTTTCAACAGCCGCGTATCCGGCCTTCTCAAGAAGGGAGAGCGGCGAGTCGGGAGCAGAGACGGCTTCCCCCGCCCATATGGGGAAGTTGGAGAAATCGCGTCCGGCGTCTTCCAGATAGTCCCGCGCCGCCCGCAGACAGGCGGCGGCTTCCGCCACGGAAGCGGCGGGCTGAACCGCACGCGGACCCGGGTGCGGAAGCGGACGCAAATCCGGACCGCAGTTCCACAGCACCTTGTTGAAGGTATCGGACGCAAGACCCGAATCCACCACCTGCACGCGCCCCGAACCCGTCAGATCCGCAACCCGCATTCCCGGCGTCCGTTGCTGGACAAAGGCGGTGTGACCGAAGAGGTTTTCCTGAACAAGGAGGAAGGCAGCGGCCATGCTGAGGTTTTCCAACGTATTTCGTTCCTTTTTTCCTTTGCGTCGGTCTTCAGGCATTGGCTCCGGGCATCGCCCCGCTTCCGTGTGTTGTGTCGGGCGCAAGCTGTCGGCTGTGCGGCCGAAAGCGGCAACTTTTGAAAAACCTGTCTTCTCCGTGGGTTTTCCGTACGCGAAGCGCGACTTGACGCCTTTTTGATTGGGCTTGATTATCACAAGTGATGCTGTTTTTCAATACGCCGCTTGACCTTGGCGTCGTCAGACCCTACACAGAAAGAAACCAGCAGTTGTTTTTCACAAGGTGGTTTTTATGAGTCAATCCGGATTGTATGATCTGGCTGTAGTCGACAATGTGCCTTTCGGCAATACCGGAGCGGAGGGGCGCTTTTTTGCTCTCCGTCTGGAGCGGCCGGAATGGAAGGGGTGGGCGCCCGGCCAGTTTGTCATGATCCGCCCCCTGGGCTGGGCGCTGGACATGCCGTGGGCGCGCCCGCTGTCCATCTGCCGCGTCAGCTCCAGCGAACTGGTGTTGTTTTTTCAGGTGTCGGGCCGGGGTACGGCCCGGCTTGCCCGGCTCTCCCGGGGGGAGCGCGTGCATGTCTGGGGGCCGCTCGGCAACCGCTTCGCGGTGGAAGGCGGCACGCCCACACTGCTGCTGGCCGGGGGCATCGGCATCGCGCCGTTTGTGGGCTATGCGGAGCGTCACCCCACGCCGGGCGTGCTTTCCCTCCTCTTCGGGCATCGCCCGCCGGCCGAATGTTACCCTGTGGAAACATTGAGCGAACGGATTTCGGTGGAAGCGCATCAGGAGAAGGCTCCGGCGGATCTTGAGCGCTTTCTGACCCTGGTGCGTGAGCGCATCGCCGCATGTGCGGCCCGGGACGGTCTTGTGCTCGCCTGTGGCCCCACGCCTTTTTTGAAGGCTGTGCAAAAAGACGCTCTCGACTGCGGCGCGCGTGCGCAGCTTTCTCTGGAAAACCGTATGGCCTGCGGGGTGGGGGCCTGCCTCGGCTGCGTCACCCGGACCACCGAAAAATGGCCTGTGCCTGCCAAGGCGGGCGCGCCCGTGCAGACCTGCACCAACGGCCCGGTCTTCTGGGCCGACCAGATCTCGTTGGAGGCTTAGGCATGGATCGGCTTGCTGTACGTCTTTTTGATTCCGGGCACGGCGCGGGCAAGGGATCCGGTTCCCCGGCTCCGCTGACGTTCAAGAACCCGGTGCTCACGGCTTCCGGCACATTCGGCTACGGGGTGGAGTTCGAGTCCTACGGCGATCTGACGAAGCTCGGGGGCATTGTGGTCAAGGGGCTGTCCCTCAGGCCGCGCGAGGGCAACCCCCTCCCGCGCATCGCGGAAACCCCCTGCGGGATGCTCAACGCCGTGGGCCTGCAGAACGACGGGGTGGAGGCGTTTCTCAAAATGCGGCTCCCCCGTCTGCCGTGGCGGGAAACGCCTGTCATCGCCAATATCTACGCCGCTTCGCCCGAAGAATTTGCCGATCTTGCCGAGAGCCTTGCCGGAGAAGAGGGCATTGCCGCCCTGGAAGTGAATGTCTCCTGCCCCAATGTGGCGCACGGCGGCGCGCTCTTCGGGCAGGATCCGCGCCTCACGGCCGAGGTTACGGCGGCCGTGAAGAACCAGGCCGGCAGCAAGCCGGTCATCGTCAAGCTCTCGCCCAATGTGACCGATATCGCGGTCATCGCCCGGGCGGCGGAGGATGCCGGAGCGGACGCGCTTTCCTGCATCAACACCATCACCGGCATGGGGGTGGATCTGCGCACGCGCAAGCCCCTGCTCGCCAACGTGGTGGGCGGGCTGTCCGGCCCGGCGATCAAGCCCGTGGCGTTGCGTTGCGTGTGGCAGGTCTGCCGCGCGGTGTCCATTCCGGTGATTGGCGTGGGCGGCGTCACGTCGGCCCGCGATGTGCTGGAATTTATTCTGGTCGGCGCTCATGCCGTGCAGATCGGGACGATGAATTTTGTCCGCCCGGACGCGGCCTTTCATATCGCCGAAGAGCTTCCCGCCCTGTGCGACGAACTGGGAATAAAGGATCTGGCCGCCTTCCGCGGTTCGCTCAATGTCGGAGGCGCGGCATGAGCAGCACTACTTTTGATACGCTCGGCTACGCCAGGCGGCTTGAAGAGGCTGGCTTTACCCGTCAGCAGGCCGAGGTGCAGGCCAACGCTCTGCGCGAAGTCATTGATGAACGCCTTGTGACCAAGGATTACCTTGATGCTCGCCTGCGCGAACTGGAGTACAAGCTGGTGATCCGGCTCGGAACCATGATGGCGGCTTCTGTCGCCATTGTGGCTACCCTGGTTAAACTGCTGTAGCAGTCATTCATGTCTCCCTGCGGCGGGACAATTGCAGGGGCGCGCCTTTCGCTTTTTTTGCGGTGCGAGAGGGCTTGTCTTTCCAGTTGAGGCGATCTATGCTGCAACCACCCGTTGGCCTGAACCCAAACGTATCCCGTTTGTAAACCGTTTTTTAACCAGGAGTTGTGTGTCATGGCTGGAACCGTTTCTTCCACCACGTCGAGCCTCGCTTCCGAACTGCTTCTCAACAAGATCATGAACGGTCAGGTGCAGACCAGCACCGGCAAATCCGTCACCGCCGCCGGCCGCGCCGTGGCCAACCGGCTCAGCTCCACCGCCTACGAACTGCGCACGGCGGAAAAGAACATGGCTTACGGCGAAGGCTTCGTCACCGCCGCCCAGGGTGAAGTCTCCGGCCTGAAAGACCAGCTCACGAGCATGAAGAAAAACCTCATGGACGTGGTCAACAACCAGGCGGCGACCGGGACCGATTTCAAGAACGCGGGCGTTGCGGCCAAGGAAGCGTTCGCCCAGTACACCGCCGCGTTGAACGGGGCCAAATACAACGGGCAGGCGCTTTTTAGCACCACGACACTTGCTCTTAATGCCGGCAACGGCTTGACCATCAAAGTGCTTGGCGACGACCTGAAGAGCAAAACCACCCTGATGAGTGGTCTTCAAACCGCTGTGGCGGGTGCGACCACTGCTGCTAAGGTTACCACTGCCCTGACCGCAATCAACAACGCCATCAGCTTCCTGGAAGGCTACGAAGCCAAGTACGGTGAAGACATCAAGGCCCTGCAGAACCGCCAGCTCCTGCTGGCCGACCAGGGCGCCAGCCTTGACTCCACGGCGGCGGCCCAGTCCGTGGCCAGCCTGAGCGGAGCGAGCAACCTGCTCAGCGCCATGCTTGGCGATACCCAGGCCTAAATCTTTCGTTCCGGAATTGCTCCGGCGGCCGTCGCGAACGGCCGCCGGCCGCGAAGGCACAAGCGCACTGTGTTGCGCTGTTCAATGCCGAAGCGGGTGTCTTTGCGTCAGCCCCGCGGAGGAAGTATGGACGGCTTGACCCGGATCAACACGGCGGACATTCAGTACCGCCTGCATTTGGAGAAACTTGAGGAAGAAGCCGTGAGCAGCAGCCGTGAACTGCGGCCCCTGCAAGCGGTGGAAAACAATCAGGGCGTCAAGCGCGCCGTTTCCGGCAGCTCGATCCTGATGATGCAACTCAATGCGGACGGCTACGGCGCGGGCATCGTGCGAGCCACGGCCTGAGCCTTTCACCAGAGGTTTGCTGAAAAGCGGGAGTTTTTCTCCCGCTTTTTTCGTTGCCCGTGAGGTACGGCAGCGCCTCAGAAGAGGAAAGAGCTGGAGGAGCGCCGCCAGTTGCGCGTCGTTCTGTCCCCCCGGCTCCGGCCAGTTTTTTCGGCCAGGAGCGGAAGCACGTTCCCCACGCACGTCGCGCCTGCCGGGGTATAAGGGCTGTTCCACAACCGAGGGGGGCCGGGGGAAGCTTCAGCCGTCAGGTGAGTCTTCGAACCTTACGGATGAAGACAGCACGCATCATTTCCCCCGGCTGGGTGTGGGGCAGCGCCCCACAGGCTTATCGAAGGGCGGAACGTGCTTCCGTTTGCATCAGTGCGAGACAGAACGGGCAAAAGCAGGCTTGGGCGAGAAGCTCCCAATGGCCGACCAGCCCTCATGAAAACGCCGTCCGGGAAAGCCGTTTTTTCCGGCCGGCAAGGCAAACATTGGGCGAAGCTGTATTAAACCTGCCGCAAGGTCAATGTTCGCC